>NZ_RPSJ01000008.1:0-334264 GCF_003946765.1 Bacillus sp. 2D03
AGACAACTCTTGCTTTTGATGCATATTCATAAAAAGCACGTCACCCTTTCTCATTAATATAAGAAAATAGTAACGCGCTTTTAATTTCAAAAATAGCCCGAATCCTTAAGTTGATGGATGTGGGGTACCGACACATATCCATCAAGCTAAGATTTTAAAATATTCTCTAAATTGAAAGTTTGTGTTTTTATCGTTTGGAGGTAACAGTTGTTGTAAGTTATTATAAATCGAAAAAACGAAGTTTGGTTGTTGCAAACTTCGTTTTCATTTATATCTTTTTATTGTTTTAAAAACTCTCCCATTATTTCCATTACGTCCTCTGAATCGGTTACTTTACCTTTAGAAAAACGCCATTGTTCTTTTCCATATCGTTCCATCTCAACCTTTATTACTTTTTCTTTATCTGAAACTTTTGCTTCTGGCAAAATAGATATGAAGTAACTAAACGATTGGCTAAATAATTTAGGCTGTTCGATTCCTGGATTTTCTTTTAACAATTTTTCATTTTCCTTATTTAATTTTGGCTGCAATTCGCTTAATAATAATGGTTTTACTTTTAATTCCACTTCAACTTTATCTTCCTCAGGAGAAGAACCTACTGATTTTACTGTAAATGTAACTTTTTCCTGCAGTACAGATTTTAACTTTTTATAATAGCTTTCAAATTCCTGGTCACTAATTCCATTATGCGTACTGGACATTGCATCTTTTTTAAATTCTTGATGTATATTTTGAGTAAATTGTTTTCCATCTTCACCGGACAATTCATTAATTTTGTCTATATCTTTATCATAATAAACAGCGTTTATATAGGTTTTTAGAGCTTCAGCTGGTTTGTTTAAGTCTTTTGTATTCTTTTCTATTTCTTGTGTATCAATTTTGAAAGAAACTTTTTCTGTTTCATCGTCTCTTTTTTTTGTTTCTTCATTGGAATAAACGAGCTCATATGATGAGGCTTTATTCACTTCATAGTAGAGAATCCCCGATGTTTTTTTACCAGGTTCTAATTCTATTAAACGTAATTTATCTGAATCAGCCTTATCATATTTCTTCATTTTTTCATCACCTTGATATAGTGTAAAGAGATAAGGTGATATCTCTAACATTTCATCCCCTTTATTTTTCAAACTCACTTTGAATTTCAATACTTTATCTTTATTTATTCCTCCTATTGACCCACTTAATGGTAATACGTACTCAGCATTTTCAACTTCAATTTCCACGTTCTTCGAAGACGAAGATGCCTTTCCATTTTTTACAGTTGTAGAACTTTGTGAAGAACTACAACCAGTCACAATAGTTAATGTGAATATAAATAAAAAACAAATCATAAAAATCTTTCTAAGTTTCACTTGAAACCCCTCCATCCCCTTATTTAAAAACATTTACTATTTTACCATGAAATTCAATTCGTTTGTCTATTGAGTGACAAGATAGCCAAACTTAGAGATAGAAGAACTAGAGATCCTCAAAGCCATACTGGTGACATAGTGCACTTGTTACTTTGCGAATGCAGAAACGAATGAAGTTCTTATTTGTAGAGGGAAATTATTAAAAATTTACATCTGATATGTTCGGATTAGCTTGAATTAATTAATTTTGATAAGGTAGTGCAAGTCACCAACTCAATGCATCTCAAATTATCATAAAAGGAATGCAAAGATAAAAAGGACAATCCTATATATAGAAGAATTTAGTTGATAAATCGGATTTGAAAATAAATGAAGCGGTATTAAAAGACATATATAAAGAAAGAAGTAGTTGAAAAAAGCTCACCAAAATAAAAAAGTCTTAAGCAGTATCAATCTAGAATTCATTATAAAAAATACCAAACAAGATGATATTGTTCTCCAATGAGATAAAATGTATAATGAGAGTGTAGAGATAAACCTTTTATTAAAGGTTTTAACTCACTAACTATGTGCATAATAATAAAAGCCGAGATGCTGGTAAAATCCCGTCTGATTTGTAACCGCTGTCTTTAGGTGGTATATTGCAAAGTTTAATTATTTTTCTTTGAACCACCTTTCTTACGTTTGGCAGACGTCTGGGTGGTTCTTTTACTTTTAGTATGACGTTTTGCTACTAGTGTAGAAAGACATAAATCTCTATACTAAAATCTCATGAACATTCGTTGATAAATAGCCATTATCATAAATTTTGTAGGTACTTTCATGTCTCAATAATGTGACATGAAAGTCTAAACTTTTTGAACTAGGAACAAGAAACCTTAAACTACTTAGCTTATAATAAAATATCCATGGAAGTATTCTAAAAAATAGATTTATAGGGGATAAAATGTTCCATTTTAATAATTATAAATCTCATTCACTTATACAAAAAACAAGAAGCTTCTTAATTGTAAGAAGCCTCTTGTTTTTAGTTTTAGACAAAGAAAATTTATATCAATTTTAAATAACTAACACAACCATAGTTATTAGAGAAATAGCATCTATATACTTATTAGTATGGGGATTTTCCCATTGGAAACCTAATATTTATTTTGCCAACTTTTCAATGATTGGAGCTTTAGCAGATAATTCACCACTTGCCATATTACTCATAAAGGATGCCCCATAAATAGTAACGGTATCCCCTACTTGAATATCCTCAAGCACTTCAGAAGAAACAACAGCAGTAACAGTCAGGCCTTCACTAGAAATTTGGACAGTTTCCTTCGTTTTATTGATTACAATTCCAGTGTGCATTTTATATTGTTTTTTTAACACGTTTTCCTCATTTTCTTTTTGAACAATTGCATATTTAGCTGTAGCTGGATCACCTGGTATTGAGCCTATAAAAATAGGAGCATAAATGGTAACGGTATCCCCAATCTTAATATCTTTAAGTACCTCAGGGGAAGAAACGATAGCGTATACGCTTGAGTTTTTACCAGAAACCACTAATCCGTCTTCCGTTTTTTCAATAACTTTACCTGAAAGTTTTTGATGTTGATCCAGAGCATTTTGTTCTTTTTTATCGACTTCTGATATAGATTTCGATTTATTTACACTTGTATTAGGAGTCATTGTCTTACTTGCCAATTTTTCAATGATTGGAGCCTTAGCAGATAATTCACCACTTGCCATATTACTCATAAAAGATGCCCCATAAATAGTAACGGTATCTCCAACTTGAATATCCTCAAGCACTTCAGAAGAAACAACAGCAGTAACAGTCAGGCCTTCACTAGAAATTTGGATTGTTTCCTTCGTTTTATTGATTACACTTCCAGTGTGCATTTTATATTGTTTTTTTAACACGTTTTCTTCATTTTCTTTTTGAACAATTGCATATTTAGCTGTAGCTGGATCACCTGGTATTGTGCTTATAAAAATAGGAGCATAAATGGTAACGGTATCCCCAATCTTAATATCTTTAAGTACCTCAGGGGAAGAAACAATAGCGTATACACTTGAATTTTTACCAGAAACAACCAATCCATCATCCGTTTTTTCAATTACTTTGCCTGAAAGTTTTTGGTGCTGATTTAGAAGAGTATTAGTACTTGTATAGTCTTTTTCTTTTAATTCACTATTCATTTCTCTTGACAGCATATCAGTTTTAGCAGTAAGTTGAGCGGCTTCAGCTCGTGTTATGAGTCTATTTGGTTGCCATCCGTTATCCGTACCATTGGAAATATTTAAGTCAATTAAAATATTGGCATACTTTTCTCCCCAATGTCCTTTTAAATCCTCAAATTTACTTTGGCCATTATCATGTGTTGTATTCTGTAGTTTATAAGCATTTACTAGCATTGTCGCCATAGCAGCGCGAGTTACTTTACCGGATGGATTGAAGATGCTATTCCCTTCTCCTTTAACAATGCCAGCTTTTTCAGCTGCAGCAATATACGGAGCGCCCCAGTGGTCTTGAGAGTCTGTAAAAGAAGGTTTGGCTTTGGGATCGATTTCTATTCCTAAAGCTTTTGTTATAATTGTTGCAGCGGAAGCTCGATCTAACGTAACGTTTGAGCCCAAAGTTCCATCTGGATAACCAATTATGACTTGTTTATCCACTAAATAGTTTACAGATTGCTCTGCCCACTTGGGAACATCAGGAAATTTGTGAGTATTCGCTAAAATATTAGAAGAATAAGATAATATAGCTCCTGCAAGGATACCTGTTGTAATTAATTTGCGCTTCATAAAAATACACACCTCTACCAATCTATTGTATTACCAAATTGAGATTTTTTATTTTTATATTTATATGTTTGTGACGCTGCTGACATCTATTCAATTTGGTGTAACGATTATAGTTACTTATATGCATGAGTGTCAATGAATAACTTTTACAAAAATGTTCAATATTAACATAAAAAATCAGTATAAATTAATTTTATTTACTGAAAATTAATAAGGTGTTGACGTATTAATGTATACTTAACTATAATTAATCGTGATTAATTGAGATTGATTTTCAAGTTTGTATACTAGTTTAACAAGTATACAAAAACTAACTTGAATTTAATTAAAAAAATTGAATATAAACTTATATTTGTTCATTGACATTTATATACAGGCGGCTAAAATCGTTGAACCAAATGTAAGTTATGCTTAAAAATTTTTAAAAGATACATATTGATAGAAAATGATAGAAAATCTTTTCTCTATATAATCTGTTGGGGAAAGAGCCTTTATTTATGCAACTCTTTATATATATTGTCCATTAACAATATAGTTAATTATTCAATAAGCTCACCAACATTTATTGCAATTTTTATTACTAATTCTTAATAAAGGAATAATGTAAATTAAATGCATGAAAATGGATAGAAATTAAGATTTAGAAGGAGAATATTTTATGAAATCCAAGTTAATTGCTACAGGAATTATTGCAGGAAGTCTACTATCCTACTCATCTAATATATTTGCAGATACTCACAAATTTCCTGATGTTCCCAAGTGGGCAGAGCAATCTGTAAACTATTTAGTGGATAAACAAGTCATAATTGGTTATCCAGATGGAACTTTTGGTTCACATGATTCATTAGACAGAGCTTCCGCTACGAAAATTATGACAAAAGTATTAGGTATACAAATTGACTTTGATGCAAAACCATCCTTTACAGATGCACAAAACCATTGGGCTACCCCTTATATCGCTGCAGCAGAAAAAGCTGGCATTGTTAAAGGCGAAGGGAATGGCCTTTTCAATCCAACTGGAAAAGTTACACGTGCTGCTATGGCGACGATGCTAGTAAATGCTTATAAATTACAAGGTACAGCAAATAATAATGCCCAAAGTAAATTTGAGGATTTAAAAGGGCATTGGGGAGAAAAGTATGCCAATATTTTAATTGACTTAAATATTTCCAATGGTACTGATAATGGTTGGCAACCAAATAGGTCTATAACACGCGCTGAGGCCGCTCAACTTACTGCTAAAACAGATATGTTGCAACAAAATCAAAATAATGGTTTAAAAGACAAAGAAATCATTACTGCTACTTCGTATGAGGATTTAAATTTAACAGTGGCTTCGAAAATTACAGCCCAAGAGATTGATAGTTTTATTGCAAAATACCATTCAGATAGTCCGTTAGTTGGACATGGGCAAGATTTTATTAATGCGCAAAATCAATACGGTGTCAATGCACAGTATTTAGCAGCACATGCAATTTTAGAGTCTGGATATGGAAAATCAGAAATCGCATATCGAAAACACAATTTATTTGGGTTACGCGCGTATGATAAGGATCCGTTTAAATATGCAAAATATTTACCAACCTACGGTGACAGTATTGCTTATAACGCCAATTATGTACGAGAAAGATATTTAGAAGAAGATGGCATGCATTATAATGGACCAACATTAGCTGGTATGAACGTAAAATATGCATCAGACAAAGGCTGGGCTGGGAAAATTGCAAATATTATGGAACGCATTAAACCTTTCCGTGCGGAAGACTATACATCTGCAAAAAAATTACCAAAAAATCCTGAAATATTAGATGTTGAAGCGTTATCTAATAACATTCCATATAACATGTATGAAGATGGGACAACAGTAAATGTTGTGTCAACAGCTGCTTATTACCATGTACCGTATCCATTTAACTTAAAAATTAAAAGTAACTCAGATGTAGCAGTCGAGGAAAATAAAGTTGGTACAGTAACTCGTGGAACAAACATCTTTATTTATCGTGAAGATCCAAATGGATGGGTGGAATTCTCTTTTGACACTACTGGAGAAAAATACTGGACATTAAAAAGTAAATTAAGTATGTAATTAGAAAGGTCTCTTTCACTACTCATAATCATTTAGATTTAAATGACATATAATTATGAGACAAGTTTTTTACTTTTTTAAATATAGTTATGTACACAAAAAAGTTAGAGAATTATTTTCTCTAACTTTTATGCGCTAGTACTTGAAATTAAAAAGATGGTGGGGTTACTCCAAATATAACAGTGACTTTGTGTAAAGAAGTGTTTTCCCATTTATGTTTTACGTATGGTGGGATTTTAACACTATCACCTGGGTTAAGAAGTAAAACCTCATCATTTAGATAGAGTTTTACTTGTCCTTCCATAACAAATGCTATTTCTTCACCTTTATGTGCCATAGGCTCCATAGAAGAAGCGGTTTGAGGTAACAGATTCATTAAAGCTAATTCCAGTGATCCATCTAAATTAGGTGATAATAACTCATACGAAACATTGCCGCTTTCAGGGAAAGTTATTTTTTTTCTTTGATTAGCTCTTACAACTAATTCTTCTGTAATGGTATCTTCTAAGAAAAAATTAAATAAAGCAATATTTAATGCTGCAGAAATTAGTTTTAGTGTTTGTAAGGATGGATTCGTGATTCCTTTCTCAATCTGACTTAACATGGAAGGTGTTATATCAGCTAATTCAGCTAACCGTTTACTAGTTAATCCAGCACCTTTTCTAAATATCATAATTTTTTCACCGATATTAATATTGTTCATATGCGTAATCCCCTTTAAATAAGTAAATAAAATTAAAATTAATGTTATTCACTTATACTAAACATGTTGTTAATATACTTAATTATAATAAAGTATGATTAATTTTCAAGCACCTGCATAGTTGTGAGAATAGTAAATAAGACGAAAAATGATTGATACTTATTTTTCCATGTGAACTATTAAGTATGATGACCTGATTATATGATTGAATTTCTGTATAAGATTTTGGGATTGACAATAATGCAATAGCGGATGGACTGGCACTTGGAATAGCATTTGGGTTTGTAGGGGAAGCAATGGAACCATTTTTATGTGGGGCATATACAGTTGGTGATAATCATTTATATAAACTATTAAAAAAAATAGTGGGTAAAGAGGTTATTTAGCTAGAACCAACAATATTAGCAGGAATGATTAGACCTATTAAATTGCATAAAGTGGGGGAGAGGCTCTTTACAAAATAATGATTTAAAACATAAATTGAATCAAGGTACACAAATTGTATAGGGAGCAGGAGGAAGTATGATTCCAAAAAAAGTAATGGAAGAAAATACTATCAAACAGATTCTCAGTTAATTAAAAAGAAGTTCTAATAAATAAATGACAACATATGAGTAAACACCAATGCTTTATTATAAAATTTTTTAGGAAGTGAAAACATTATGAAATCAGCTTTAACTAACATTATAATCTCCTTGATTCTTGCAGTAGGAGGGGTCATTTCGCTTTTGTTTACTTTAATGGAAGGTCAAGATTGGATCTGGGATTGGGTAGGGTTATTACTCGCATATCTATCTTTGGGCATTTTAATAGGCTTATATAATAAAACTGTGGATCACAAAACATTTCCTAAAATACTAAAAAGAACTTTGTTTATTTCCTTTAATGCTACAGTATTAGGAATAATAATAGGGATAACATGCCAACTATTAGGAAAGGCGAATCTTACTATAATGATGTATTATTGGTTGATAATGTTATTACTACATTTCATTACTATAATAACATTAGTTATCCTAGTATATGTACATCAAAATAGTCAAAATTACAGCCTGTTATATATATTTATTGTAATTTTAAACATTTTCCTTACCCTAGGACCAGTATTATATCCTTTGGTTCTAACTATCATAGGAAATGGCATGAATGCTAGTGCAGGACACTAATTTTTACCTATATAGATTATTAAAATAAGTAATCCAAAATTGACATTGGTTAAGTTAAAGAACTTTATAAGCTAATAGGATAATATAACTAAACAACATAAAGTGAAATAATAGGATAGAAAGAAGATTATAATATGAAAATTAAGCTTAAGAAAAAAAGAATTATAAGTGTATTGTTGGCTATTACATTAGTAGCAATAGGGTATTACATGTTTCAATCTATTACAAATCCTAAGCTGGTAAATGCAGAAGAAGTATACAGTGTTCAACATGTTAGCAGTCTACCTAAAAATGAATTGAAAAAATCGATACCTACTCGTTTTGATGGTAAAGAAAGAAAAGTTGCATATTTAACATTTGATGATGGACCAGGAAAATATACAGCTAACCTATTAGATATATTAAAAAGAAATAATGTGAAAGCAACATTCTTTTTAATTGGCGACAATGTGAAAAGGTTCCCAGATTTAGTGAAACGAGAGCATGTAGAGAGCCATTATGTGGGCATGCATAGTATGACACATGATTTTAAAAAGCTATACACCAATCAGCAATATGTTAAGGAAATGAAAGAGGATCAATCTTTAATTAGAAATGTTATTGGAAACTCACCGAAATTAACACGCCCACCATATGGATCGATGCCCGGGTTAAATGAATCACTTCGAAGTGAAGTGGTCGGAAATAATTTAAAAGTATGGGATTGGACAATTGATTCTTTAGATTGGAAATACAATAAATTCCCCGTTGATGTAGCAGCCGCAAAAATTGTTCAAAATGTCTTAG
Source organism: Bacillus sp. 2D03 (assembly GCF_003946765.1). Taxonomy (NCBI): domain Bacteria; kingdom Bacillati; phylum Bacillota; class Bacilli; order Caryophanales; family Bacillaceae; genus Bacillus; species Bacillus sp. 2D03. Next base: position 8,890 of record NZ_RPSJ01000008.1, read on the forward strand.
CTGGTGCGACGTCTTCAAAAGAAATTATTTTAATGCATGATATTCATCCACAATCTGTCTCGGCAGTTCCAGCAATTATAAAGGGATTAAAAGAAAAAGGTTATGAATTTGAAGCTTATGAGGAGAATAATCATTTTTCAATAAACTTCTGGCATGATAACCGAATATAAAAAGTATTTATTAGTTAAAAGAATGGAATAAGAAATTGATATAGGGTTTAAATATATGTAAGAGCACGTTGACCTAAATATATAACAACACGCTCTTTTAACCATTTATTTTTTATTATTAAATTTAAGTATAGGTTTTTTCAATGTATAAAAATAATTAATTAAATGGTTTTTATTTTTATACATTCAATTACTTAATTACTATATAACAATGAGGTGGATTTAATTGTCGTTTTTAAAAAACAGTAAAATTGGAACAACACTAAACTTAATGGTAATTATAGCAAGTGTCTCTTGTATCATATTATCTATACTAGGATTTTGGGGCCTTAAAAAAGGGGAGCATGCTTCTACTACTATGTATGAAGATAGTTTATTGCCAATTCAGTGGATAGGAGCTATAGAGTCTAATTTTTATCTTATTAATATGAATGTAAAGGAAACGATCCTATCAAAAGATGAAAAACGAATAAAAGAACTTTTAACAGAAATAGATGTAGCTCGTGCAGAAACTGATCAATTATTAAAGAAATTTGAGACAAGAGTTAGTTCTAATAGAGAAAAGGAATTGTATAACACATTTTATACAATATTCAAAGACTTAAGAACACAACTGAAAAACGTGCAAGATTTGGGACAATCTAATAATGAAGAAGCATATGCTTATTACCTAAAAGAGGTTGATCCTAATATGAAAAAGTCAATTCAGGCAATTCGCGAACTTATCCAATTTAATAATAATAATGCAGATCAATTACAAAAAAATAATACTGACAGTGCAACAAATACCATGATGCTGTTTGTTAGTATCTCCATTATAGCAATCGCAATCGTTATTTTTATTGGCTATATTATTAAAAAAGCTATTAATCAACCAATTGTATTATTAGAAAAAGATATGGAAGGGGTATCTGCAGGTGATTTAACGATACGTACTTCTTATAAATCAAATAATGAATTAGGAAGTATTGTAACATCTTTTAATAGTATGTTGGATAACTTACAACAATTAATTGGAGAAGTAAAAATCACGACACAAGAGGTTATTTCTTCGACCGATGAGATGTTACAAGATACTAAACGAGCATCCCATATTTCAAGAGAAGTTGTTCAAACAATATCTGAGGTTGATAAAAAAATAGAAGTGCAAGTTACAAGTATTCAAGAAAGTTCATCCTCAATGGAAGAAATTGCGACTGGCGTTCAAACAGTAGCTGAATCTTCAGCAACGGTTACAGAAGTGGCTGTCACAACAACAGAACAAGTCAATTCTGGTAGTGAAGTGATAAAACAATCTATACTTCAAATGAATAGTATTCATGAGGTTGTTGAAGAAACTTCTAAAGTAATTGAGAGGCTTGTTACACGTACGCAACAAATAGATAAAGCCCTGGATGCAATCACTAATATTGCAGAACAAACAAATCTTCTTGCCTTGAACGCCTCAATTGAAGCTGCACGTGCTGGAGAAAACGGAAAAGGATTTGCAGTAGTGGCAGCGGAAGTAGGAAATTTAGCTGAGCAGTCTAAAACATCTGCATATGAAATCAATCATTTAATACAAGCCATTCAACAAGATACAAAAGATACAGTTGTTGCAATGCAAAGAGGTCAACAAAAAGCTTCAGAAGGAAAAGAAACAGCTAATAAAGCAGATCAAGCATTCACATCTATTATGTCGGCTATTAATAAAATCACTAGTCAAATTCAAGAAGTATCTGCAGCGACAGAAGAAATGTCTGCGGGTACAGAAGAAGTCAATGCCTCTATGTCCAGTGTTTCTGAAACTGCCACGCAAGTAGCTAAGGAAACAACTCAAACTGTACAATCTATCCAATCACAAGCAGCATCAATCAAGGAGATATCGAATCAATCTAACAAAATAAAAGAAAAAGTAGAAGCATTGTCAGCATTAGTTTCAAAATTTACTATCGAGAAGCAAGACAAAGAGCAATCAAATATAATGTGAAAATAATAAAAAATTGCTATTAAAATAGGGCAATTTTTAAGTCTGATTAACAGTTAAATTTAAATAGTTAATTATATTGTTGGATTTCCCACTGGGAGTTATTATATAGAAATAACTATCTTTTAATCAAAAGACATTTACTTATGATTTAGAGTAAGTAAATGTCTTTATAATATAATAATATTAAATTTTACAGAAGCTATTGTTTATAAAATAGTATCCACTATCTTGTCTAAAAAGCTCCCATGTTCATGCCTTTATACAACAACAAATGCACAAAGTTTGAAGTTAAAATTTAAGTCTATATTAGTAACAAAAAATATTTATGAAAGATCTGCTTTCTTGTCTCATTAGGAGAACATGATAGTCTAAATTTATGTTAATGGGCATAGGAAAGGATTCTACAAACATTAAATACGATTGACAACGCGAGATTACAAGTGTAATATGCAGTTATAGATTACAAATGTAATACAGAGAGGTGTAATTTTAAACAATGAAAGAATTACCTAAAATTTCGGAGGCTGAATTAGAAGTAATGAAAGTATTATGGTCACAATCTCCACAAACAGCAAATGAAGTAATTGAAGCGTTGGAGGTAAAAATGGATTGGAAACCGAAAACGATTCGAACGTTGATTAATCGATTAGTTCACAAAGAAGCAGTGGCTTATCATCAAGATAAAGGGCGTTTGTACTCTTATTATCCTTTGGTATCGCAAGATAGTTATTTACAGGTAGAAACGAAATCTTTACTTAAACGTTTCTATGGTGCAGCATTTAAACCTTTACTTGTAAATTTCTTAAAAGAAGAAAAGCTGTCTTCAGAAGATATTAACGAACTTAAACGTATTTTGGATGAGAAAACTGAGGAAAATCAGAGGAAGGATAGATTATAGTGATAGAAAAATTTATAAATATCTATCTACCTGCTTTTTTTGATTGGATGATTGAGACTTCTATTATGGCTAGTATATTAGTGGGACTAATATTGTGTATTAAGGTTTTGTTTAGAAATAAGTTAACGCCACGCTGGCAGTATATGCTATGGATCATATTAATTATAAGACTTGTATTACCTTGGTCGCCAGATAGTTCCTATAGTATCTATTCTGTTCTTACTTACAAGAGTGATGATGCATTCATTTCTAGCCAAAACCCTGTAGCTAGCTTTCTTACAAAAGAACGTATGCAAGAATTAAAAGATATAGACAATAAAAAGTTACTCACAAAAGAAGATACTTATACCACAAGTTCAACAAAAACTGGTCAGGTAAACAAGACACAAACACACAGTAATGAAGATGATGAGACGATTTCATTTTATACAATCTTTATATACATTTGGCTTACTGGCGTTATCCTTCTAAGTGTTGCTACTTTTGTAATGAACAGGCGTTTATTACTTTACATAAAAAAACAGCCTGTTATTACAGATGAGAAGATTGTTCAAATTTTTGAAAAGTGTAAGCAATCTATGTCTGTTCAAAGGAATATCCCATTGCTTGTATCTGGAAAGGTTTCCAGTCCGACAGTGTTGGGGTTTATTAAGCCAAAGTTGTTATTATCAACTATACATATGAAAATATTAGATGAACAACAGTTACGATATATTTTTCATCATGAATTAGCTCACATCAAGCGAAGAGATGTTGGTGTAAATTGGCTTATGCATGGCTTACTAATTTTAAATTGGTTTAATCCCATTCTATGGTATGCCTACTCATGTATGCGAGAAGATCAAGAACTAGCATGCGATGCATTAGCCCTTACATATATAGATTCAGAGGAACAAATTGCGTATGGACATACTATTATTAGTCTTTTGGAACATTACTCAAGTTACTATAAAGTACCGAGTATGGCAAATTTCAGTAAAAACAAAAGGATGTTAAAAAGGAGAATTTTAATGATTAAAAAATTCCAAAAAAAATCGTATCGTTGGTCTGCACTAGGAGCTGTAGCAGTTATTGCTGTATCATCTGTATCCTTATTAAATGCCCGGGCTGATATGCCGACTAATTCTGAGAAACAACAAATAGAAGTGAAAAATAATATGAAAGAATCAAAAACGCAAACCGATATTCCTATACAACAAATTGTAGAAAAAATGATTGGTACAAAAAAACAGGCAGAAGCAGAATTTTTTGTTTCCGAAGGAGACTATAATACTTTACTTACAGAGATTGGAGTGGCGAGGAATCTGTTTACGAAAGAAGAATTTGATCGATTCATTACATTGGAAACAGAAGCACATATTTTAGATAAAAAAGTAAGGCAAGTAGGAAGTCCTGAAAAGTTAGACCCAGAAGAGGAAAAAAAATATGAGAAAAACAGTGAAGAAATTGGACCATTTAGAGAGAAAATTCATTCGCATTTTAGATTAACTAAAAAGGAAGCACAGAAATATGTTGATTTTCCAATTAACACCCCAAGTTATGTGGTAAAAGGGTTTAAATTAACTGGAGAAGGTGTTAATACACCGATGACTACTGGAAAAATGAATCCCGATTTTATTTATGAATATCAAAATGAAAGTAAAGATAATGTATATATTGTGCACCAATCTGCAGTTACTGCTGAGGGAATAGAATTCTCGAATAAAAAAGCGGATTATAATGAAAAGGTAACAAATTATGAATTAGAAGGTACAAAAATAACCTTAGTTGAAAGTCTTGATACAGAGGAAACCTATAAAGTAATGCAAATGATTGTTCCTGCAAAAGGAAAGAATAGCGCTTTTCAAGTCATAATTCTTGCAGGTGATTTAAGTAAAGAAGAAACAGAGAAAGTTATGCTGTCCTTTCTAAAATAAAAATAGAGTCTCAGGATCCCGTTCTTGAGGCTATATTTTTTAGCTTAAACGAAACCTATAAGTGGGAAGAGAAATTAGTATAGTCTATATAATAAAAAAGTAAAATGATATTTAGTTTTGCTAGCTTGATTGAGGTGGATAAAAAATAACAATTTAAAACATAAATTGAATCTAGGTAGGTATATTGTATGGAGAACAGGAGGGAGTATAATTCAAAAAGAAGTAATGGAAGAATACTAGCAAATGGTGATGTATTTTACCGCTATCACCTGGATCTCAAGTAAAACCTCATCATTTAGATATAGTTTTACGTGCCCTTTTATAATAAATGCTATTTCTTCACCTTTATGTGCCACAGGCTCCATAGATGAAGCGGTTTGAGGTAGCTGATTGATTAAAGCCAATTCCAGTGATCCATCTAAATTAGGAGATAATAACTCATACGAAACATTACCGCTTTCAGGGAAAGTTATTTTTATCTTTGGTTAGCTCTTACAACTAATTCTTCTGTATTGGTATCTTCCAAGAAAAAATTTAATAAAAGAATATTTAATGCTACAGAAATTAACTTTAGTGTTTGTAAGGGTGGATTCGTGATCCATTGCTCAATCTTACTTAACATGGAAGGCGTTGTATCAGCTATTTCAGCTAAATGTTTACTAGTTAATCCTGCACCTTTTCGAAATGCCATAATTTTTTGAACAACATTAATATTGTTCATATAAATAATCTCCATTAAATAAGTGGAGTATATTAAATTTAAATTAATTTTATTTACTTATACTTAATGTAATGTTAATATATTTAATTAAAATAAATTAATATTAATTTTCAAACTGTCAACTGATGCGAAACCGTGGAAAAAAATCTACTTAGAAGTAAAGGGATTACTGTTATTGAATATACAACAGACTATAGTAAAGCGATAGAAAAAGAAGAATACAAGCTAATAATGTATTCTTGAGTTTTTAAAGGACGTGAAATGAACATGAAACCAGTTTTAAAATATATAATTATTTCCCTTGTTTTTTCAATAGTAGGGGTGTGTTGGGCGCTGTTTGACATCTTTATGTTAGATGCAGACTGGCTATTGATTTGGATAGGTGTATTAATGGCATATCTATCGTTGTATATTGTGATAGGTCTATATAGTAGAAAAACGTACGATTCAAAATTGGCTAAAGTGCTTCTAAAAACAATAATTACAACCTTTAGTTTTGGAGCATTAGGAATATCATTCGGAGTTGTACACGAGATATTAGGACCATTGAGTCTTACTTTAATGACATGGTATTGGTTTATAATGATATTTTTATATTTAATACCCATAATATTATTATCGATTTTAGTATTGGTAAATAGTAAAAATCATAATTTCCCTAGGGTATATAGTATACTTATAATTCTAAATATACTTCTTACGTTATGGCCGTTATTATGGCCGTTATTTATTAATTTTATGGGATCTGGTATGAATGCAAGTGCAGGATGGTAGCAGCTCACAGATTATAAAAAGATTAAATGAAAAAGGTTATGAATTTGAAGCTTATAACCGAATAAAAAAAAGGATGAATAAGTTAAATGAATGGAATAAGAAATTAATATAGGGTTTAAATATTGGTAAGAGTGTGTTTAGCTAAATATATAACAACACGCTCTTTTAACTGGCTATTTTTTATTATTTAAATTTTTAAAAATAATATTGATTAAATGAAAAGAGAGTTTTGCTCTCTTTTTTTTGCATTTCAGCAAAACCTTATTAAATGTGAAGTGAAAATTCATTTGGAATTTATATTAGTAACGAAAGATATTCAAGAAGTATCTACTTTCGTGTCTAAAAAGTATCCATTTTCATGTCTCAATAACGGGACATGAAAGTCTAAACTTTTTGAACATAGGACAAGAAACTCTAAACTACTTAGCCAATAATAATACAATAAAAAGAAAGTAAACTTTTACCCAAAAGTTTACTTTCTTTCAATCACTGTGTTTATAACATTTCTTCATATTTCGAATAAATATCCAAAAAGGATACATTCAAAACACTGTTATTTTGGTTGTTATGAACAATTGCTACTTTTACATAAAAAACAGTCGAACAGCTTAAGAATTATATTTACGTGTCCGATTAACTAAAATGATTTATCAAATCAAAAAAGAGAGTGAGGCAGATGAAAATAAAATTCAGAGTTGGTAAGTTGAAAGTGTATTTCGAGATTAACAGAGCTACATTTAAATTAATAGACGAGTTAATAATGAGGTCGCGCCAACTAAACGCGAACTTCGTATGCTAAGGAATTTCTAAGTTGAAAACCTGGGTTTTACCGTACGTTAACAAATTTCCATAAACGACATTTAATGTTTGTTATGGGATTTTGTTTTTAGTAATGAGTTTAAGAACTGGTTTTTGGCCGTATTTCTTTCAGATATCATCCTTTATTTATTATATATAGTTTGGAAAAATTACCATTTACACACAATCAGTATTAGTGTATTATTCATCTAGTACACTAATACTGAGGAGGGAATAAATGGGAATTGATTTTTCTCCTAATATCCCGATTTATATTCAGGTAATGGAATACATAAAAAAGGAAATTGTAACAGGTCGTTTAGCACCGGGTGATAAAATCCCAGCTGTACGTGAACTAGCCAGTGAATTACAAGTGAATCCCAATACGATTCAACGCACATTTCAAGAGCTAGAACGAGAAGGTATTGCTGTGACACGAAGAGGAACAGGGAGATTTGTAACAAGTGAAGGAGAAAAGATTACTGAACTACGCAAAGAAATGGCAACAGAGTTGCTTGATAATTTTATAAATGGAATGGACAATTTAGGATTTACGAAAGAAGAAATTCTTCCAATCCTCCATTCTTCATTAGAAAAGAAAAGGAAGGAAAACTAATGACAGAGTTATTAAAAATTGAAAATCTGTGGAAAAGATATAACTTAAAAACAGTGCTTCAAGATTTAAGTGCAACAATTTCTGAAGGGAAAATTATTGGTCTTGTTGGTGATAATGGTAGCGGAAAAACGACATTATTAAAAATGATTGCTGGTTTGCGTTATCCTTCTAAAGGAACTATCACAATTGAAGGTCAGAAGGTAGGAATAGAAACAAAGAAAACTGTTTCATTTATGCCTGATAGTCCTGTTTTTGACGAGTGGATGACGATAAAAGATGCTGTAGTTTTCTATCGGGATTTTTATAGTGACTTTGATTTTCATCAGGCAATGGACTTAATAGCTGAGTTTAAAATGCCATTAGAAGAGCATATAGTTGCTTTATCAAAAGGTGGAGTGGAAAAATTACAACTTATCTTAACTTTCTCCAGGAAAGCAAAGTTATATATATTAGATGAGCCATTGGGTGGAATTGATCTTGTTTCTAGAAAACATGTACTAGATTTAATTCTTAAATTTTACCGAGAAGATTGTACCATTCTCATTTCAACTCATTTAATAGAAGAAATCGAAAATATATTTGATGAAGTAATCTTTTTAAAAGACGGAACTATTATATTACATGAAAACGTAGAGGAAATTCGTTTTCATCACGGGAAAGCAGTACATGAATTGTTTAGGGAGGTGTTTGAGCAATGAACCCACTTTTTCTCTATTTATATAAGTGCAATAGAAAAAAAATAGCAGTCTTTTATTCTGGTTTTATTATTATTTCTTTACTTCTTTTATTTAGTACGATAGGACTCTCAAGGGTACTACCTCCGTTTATAAAGGATTTAGTATTACTCATATACCTAATAATAATTGGTATAGCTGCATTTTTACTTCTTCTAATAGTGCTGCCTTCTTTCAATAAAATATTAAAAAATTCTATGATTCGTTATACAGCCATTCCAACCCAAAAATATATATATACGAATTTATTATTTTTTACATTAATGTTTATTATTTTATTAGGTATAGGCTTAATTTTTTCATATTATTTTTCACAAAGTCTTTATGATGGAAAAGTAATTGGTTATAATCCGAGTCTTTATGGTGGGGAAGTAACCGGAGAATTTCGACAAGAATATCACAAGTTGTATAGTTACGGAATCTTCCAACACATATTTGCTTTTCTTTTATGGGGAATCGATTTCATGAGTATCCTTATTTCTTGTTATTTTATCATAGCCATTATAAGGCTGTTTCCAGTGAAGTCATGGATGAGTAAAATAATTTTATTCATCATTTTCGTTGCTATCTTTTCAACAATACAAACAATAGTAATGAATGTGTTAAGTAAATTAGAGAAATATGCAGTTACTATTAAAAGTTCTGGGTTCATGGATAAGAATGATTTTTTTGATACATCATTTTACCCTATTGAAGATTTCACTATTTTGGGTCTATGTTTTACTTGCTTGTTAATAATTGTACTCGTAGCGATTACAGGTCGCATTATCAATAAGAAATTAGAGATATAAAAAATCACTTTATAAGTAAAAGATATTTTGGGAGGAAAGCATGAAAACATCTAATCCAATGTTAAAAAAAGACAAATTCCATGAAAAGAAGACAAGCGCTTCTACGATGACAATAGGTGGAACGATAGGAAAAACATTCATTTTGCTTATCTTACTTCTTGCAGCATCTGTCTATTCCTACGTACAGATGACACAAGAGACAATGAAAATACCCGTGTTAATTGGAATTATAATAGTTACTCTAATTGTCGCTTTTATGGTTATATTCGTTCCGCGCATATCCCCAATTTGCGCACCGATTTACGCAATATTACAAGGGGTTTTATTAGGAAGTATTTCAGCATATTATACAATGCGCTTTGGTGATTCTATCGCTTTAACTGCCGTATTACTAACAATTTCGATTTTATTTTCCATGTTAGTGTTATACGCAACTCGAATAGTAAAAGTAACTAAAAAGTTTCGTGCGGTTGTAACGGTTGCAACACTTGGAATTTTTATTATGTATTTTATTGTTTTCTTATTGAGCATCTTAGGGGTGAATGTTCCATATATTCATCAAGGTGGGACAATTAGTATTATCATAAGTGCAATTGTAATTGTTGTTGCTGCATTAGATTTATTACTAGATTTTGATTCAATTGAACATGGTACTCATAGTGGAGCACCAAAGTATATGGAATGGTACAGCGCAGTAGGACTTATGATGACATTAGTATGGTTATATCTAGAGATCCTTCGTCTGGTTTCTTACATTATGAAAAACAAAAACTAGAAAACATCCTGCATGGTTCAAACATGCAGGATGTTTTTGTATTTCGTAGTATCAATTAGGTCACGTTATGTAGAGAAAGAAAAATTTCATTTAGAGGGTACTTCAAAACTTTAGCTTGATGGATGTATGGTGCTACCCCTATAAGCTCAATAGGTCATAGTTGGAAAAAAAGTAAGGCTATGGCCTATTTTTACACGTATCTCGGTTGTACCTCTTTAACCGATGAATATTGCAAGTAAGAACGGCCCATTCAATATTTTCTATTCAAATATGATAGAATGAAGATATATCCAAAACGGAGGGAAAACAAATGAACTCAAACACAAAACAGTTTATTTATGATATCCAGCAAAGAAAGAACAATTATATAGAAAATGTATTAATAGCAATACAACACCCTCAAAAAGAGCAATCTGAACAAGTCATTCAAAATATAGTAGAGAAGATGGATATGATGATTAGTTTAGTTACTACTTACATGGCTATTGAATCCGAATCTACAAAAGAATTAAAAGAGCTTCAGGAAGAACTTATTCATGCTCAAGCATATATTCAAAAACGGAAATTTGAAGAAACACAGAGATAAAACCCTGTGTTTTTACTTGGTGGACTATGACATTAATTTTTTAAAAATTTGATTATTGCTTTGGCATAATCCATACAATTTGTTGAATGCGTACAATATATGGCGCCGTATCTTCAATGAGCAAATGATCTGGTTTCACATCCTTTAATTTACCTCTTATATTGCCTCTTACAGTTTCAATAACCACATGTTTACCAATTACTGATTGTAATGTCTGATATACATAGGGATTAGGCACACTTACCATATTTTGTTTACTAAAGTCATTTCCCTCCAAATAACTCATGCTATAAGACTCCTTTCTAACTTGCATTCTTTCTACTAATATATGATATAAATCTTATAAATATGCTAGAAGGATAATTCATTATATGGACGGAAATAACATTTTAATAGGGTACGGTTTCTATTTCTACATTGCTAAAAAAATGATTTATATAAAGTTACTTTTACTAGTTAATAGGAGATGATAAAGGGATATTTTGAATATACATCTAGGTTGTTCGTTTCTGGATATGTATCATTTTAAATACGGCCTTTATTAGAATAGTGCTCATACTTTTTTTGAGATTCTTTCGTAATACGTGCGTTAAGTAAAATTGCTAACAATAAAAACACTCCATATTTTCCTCCTGTAGCTCCTATGATAATCACACTACTACAAACAAGTATAATTAATAGGATAAACGAAACTGAATAAATACGGTCATAATTCTTTGACATCTTTTCGTATTTTATGCGTTCTTTCCTTGCATTCATCTAAATTCCTCCTTTAAATTATCCATTTCACTATCAAATAAATCTCACCCTTAAAAAGGAAATAATATAACGTTATGTAAATTAGTTTGTTTTTTTATCAACTAATTTATATAACGTAAAAAGAAACCCTACCAATATTAAGCTTTCCATTATGATAATTCCGACCCTCTCCTTCCTTTTAATCCCAACACATCAAATAAAAGTTGCAGCAAACAAAAAGGATCATCCCTTTTCGTAAAGGATCATCCTTTTCTTCATTCAACAATTTTCAGGTATTCTTGATTGATTAAAATAACAGCCGGTCCATCTACAACAATTCCACCAACTTCAATTTTTTCATAAGGCTCAATCTTTATAGAAGTAATCCCTTTCCGCTTCTTTAACTCGTTACTTAATTCTTGCGTTGGCATGCGTTTCATATCTTCACTCCTTCTTATTGTTTCATTTAATCTTATTATGTTAAATAAATTGTAAAAATGGTTTCTAGTTCTAGAAATCCCATCAATTTGTATCGTTGACCATATATTTAGATGTTACCAACTCGCGTATCTCTCTTATGAAAAGAAGATAAACAATTACTATTCACTGTCTCAGTGAATGTAAAAATTCTTAAAGATAGAGATGAGATTGATTGTTTTTTCTTTTAGAAATAATGACTTAGATATATACCTAAAACAATGAAAGCCCTACCTCTCTTTCATCCTTACGGCTCCTTGTCCGTGCCAGTGTGAATCAGGATTGCAAAAATTCAAGTGACTATTTGATCGAGTTATTTAATGAAACTTCGAACGTTCGTAAAAGAAATTTAAAAATAAAAATGGATTAGATTGAAGTAATAACAAAAGAGGTTCCTACTCTAAAAGTGAGTTGAAGAAATTGAATGTCTTTGAAATGAGTTGCTTTTAATACTCATCATATTCCCGAAAGATTTAGAATGTTTTTAGAGGATATAACGAATTATTTATAATGAACCTTAACAGAAACTTTTTATTTGATTTTCAGTGATTCCTTTAATTAATTCTAGTTCACTGACCAAAAATCTATATGCATCATCCAACAATTTTTTTTCGCTTGTATTGAGTGCTTTTTCTTTCTTCATACGCATTAAATCCCGTACAACTTCAGCACCTTCTTGTATTTCACCCGTTTTTATTTTGTCCGTGTTCACTTTATGCCTTTGTTTCCACGGCAGTAATTTACAGGATTCTTCATGGTGAAAAATGTGTATAATGTGCTTTAATGCAAGTATATCAATAACTGGGCGTATATTCGAATTCAATATTTTACCCGTAGGAATCATGACTTGCATATTACTGATCGACATTTTTATGACAAAATACTGTTGTTTTTTTCCTGAGAATTCTTTTTCTTCTATGGCTTCAATTATACCTGCTCCGTGCATTGGATAAACAATGTTATCGCCAATTTGAAACATATAATCCACCTCCATATATGGTAACCTTCTTAACCTTAACATATATGTGTTTTTTTATCAAATATTTAATAATATCATAAAATTATTTTTGCTGTCAATTACTTTTTCTTTAAAAATCAAATCGAATAAAAATAGCACAAAAAACATAGGGAGTGTGTCAGATTTCCCATAAAGGGAAGGGGAATTTCCCCTCGTATATTCTGAAACCTCTACTCATTAACGTAGATCAGTTTTTCCCTTGAAAACGACCAAATCGATCCCTTATTTTTTTCAATCTTGTGTGGTAATCCAAAATCTCAATTCTTGCTTTTTCAGCTAGAGGTGCAATTGGTCGTAGGGCTTTTAACCCCCAATACTCAATCACTACATCAAGTACTTGATCAAAATATTGTAGTGGTCCATAGTTCGCTTCTTTTGCAATTACAGCCATTCTATTTTCAAAATCAGGCATGACGGCACCTGGCATTTTAAAATTCTTAATTACATTGGCAATATGATAGCAATAATTAGGTTCTAATTCCAAATGTGTTCGAATGACGTCTCGATAAAAAGCATAATGAAGAGTCTCATCTTTGGCAAGACGACGTAATAACGTAGCAAGATCTGGATCATGCTTACTTGCAACCTTAGCAACATTATTGTAAAACACCATCGTTGCAAGTTCTTGTAGCGTCGTATACGTCATAGCTTCGATTGGTGTATGAAAATCAGGTTCAAATCCTCCCTCAACGACTGACTTTCTTAATTCATGTATTCGTTTAGGATTCACACTTCGAGTGAGTAGTAAATATGTCTCCAATAGATTCGAATGTTGATCCTCTTCTGATGTCCAAGTATGAATAAAGTCTGTAATAACAGAGAGGGACCCTTTAAAAGTCGCAGATAAATACGTGGTAAACCAAGGTAAATTCACTTCTGTTAATAAAGCTGTTTCAATGGCTGTAATTACACCAGTAGGAAGAGTAACTTGACTTTCATCCCAAGGAACTCTTTTAAAGTCCATTCCCTTATCCCATGGTAAAAACTCATGATAACCCCAGTCTATCTTCTGCGCTCTAATTTTATGTTGTTCATACAGTTCTTTTAAACGTGGTTCTAATCGGAAATCTAAATCATTTGTTAGCATAAAAGTCCCCCCATTTCTTATCACAGATAGTCATTCTATTTTTACTCTTAAAATTTTCTACAAATAAATATTACGTTCCTTTTTTTTAGTCAAACATAATAAATTTGTAACAAAACCTTTTAAGAGCGCTATATTTTTATAGGATTTTTTTATTAAAAGGGGGACCGTTACATCTATTTTCTTTTTTTTATAAAATAGATACTGAGGCATACAATATGTTAGTTAGCCTAAATAAAGAAACTAACCTCAGTAAATTCAGAATAACATTCATGGATGAAGATACTCTTCATGTTATAAATCTTCGTGAGTGTAAAAAGGTGCATGCTTATAAAGAATCATTTTATAATAAAGATAGATAGTGTTTTATACACATTAACAACTTATTTAGATGTAAATCCAATATATTAGATTAAGCACTTGAAAACCAAATAAAGTGGATGAGATAGCCTTAAACGACAAATCCCAACTAGAACAATGTACATTGGCTATGTATGGTGAGTTAGACCAAATTTTGTTATACAACAAAAAAGGGAAGAGGCGATAAACATGCAGTCAACAGAAGCGCATATGAAGGAAAAACAACGTAGAGAAAAAATAGAAATTATATTTAGTCACAGGGTAAAAGGGGAGAGTTATTTTCACGGCTCTTCCTATCAATGGAAAAACATTGTATATCAAAATTATGATAGAATACAACAAAAAGAGATGGAAGTTGAACAACTCATTTCGAAAATGGAAAAAGCAGGGGTTCGTTTTACGCAGCACCGTTCACTCATATACTATCCCGTCATTGATTTTGTAAAATATATAGCTAAGATTTATAAGGAACCCCTCGAAATACAATAATCATATTTAAAGGAAACATTTATAAAAGGTTTATTTTCGAGGCTTTTTTAACTAAAACCTTAAAAAATCATTACTACATTCTTTTTATTTTCAATACTCATCGGTTTTGTTATAATATCAACCATAGCGTATTATATTTGTTTGTATATTTTCATATTTTGGGGATTTTATTACACAAAAAGACAACTCTTAATTGGAGTTGTCTTTTATTTTTTTCGATATACACAATACTATTCTGATACAAAAACATCAAGATTCTTACAACCAAAGAAAAAGTAGGATTTCTAATAAGAGAGATCCTACTTTATTTCCTCATATTCCGTCATTATTTTATGAAACGTGTTTTTCTTTAGCTCTAACATTTGCATAAACATAGTAGCTGTCTTTTCTTCACCTTTACATTTATTACAAAAAATGTTATTATTAAATTGAATTATTTTTGTTCGGTGTAAAGGATTTGTAACTTTTCACCTTTATGATCACTGAGAGCAAGGATAGTATTACATTGTGTGTGTTTACACACTAGGAGGCAATACAAATGGAAAAAGGTAATGTAAAATGGTTTAATGGCGAAAAAGGCTTCGGATTCATCGAACGTGAAGGTGGAGACGATGTATTCGTTCATTTCTCAGCGATTCAAGGCGAAGGTTACAAAACTTTAGAAGAAGGTCAAGCAGTGACTTTTGATTTGGAGCAAGGTCAACGTGGACCTCAAGCTTCAAACGTACGTAAAGCTTCTTAATTTTACAAACCAGGGAAGGCAGGCTCTTTTATAAGAGTCTGCTTTTTTCCGTGAAACAAAGAACCCCCGACTCGTAAAGGACATGAAAACAGTAAATCAAATGGTAAACCAAGTCTAGCATATACTTACGGAGTATCCTAATTTAATTTTTGAGCTACCAACTTTATAAGCCTTTTTTTAGCATAAAAGTACCCCCTAAATGAAAATTCTCTTTCTCTACAGTTAGTTATTTTGAGAAGTCAGCTCATTTTTTGTTGTGGGGGTGTTTACACTCCTTAAGTTGATGGGCATGGGGTCCTACCAAAAAAAGCGAAAAACATACGCTAAGTAAATTTAGACATAAAAAAAGCCGATTTTTCCTATGCTAAAGAATCATCAGCCTGTATTTTTTATATCGAATTAGTTTAAGCTTCTGGAATAATTGTAATAGCGATGGTCCGAACTGGATCCTCTATTGCGTTTCCCTTACTTTGGGCATGGTAGTATTTGGTCATTAATTCATTAAGTTCATTTTGAAAATTTATAAAGTGTTCCTCATCTAACTTTAATTCCACTACAGAAAAAGAAGCATTATCTTCTTGGCTGTTTTGTTCATCTAATTTCTTAAGATAACTTTGATATTGTGTCATAAGTGATAACTGGTAATAGGAAATGTAGTTTAACTTTTCCTTATTAGATAATCCCTTCCATTCACTTCCTTCAATTTTTGCATCTTCTTCATTTATTGCGTAATATTTTTCAGAAACAGATTTCACTTTTTTTTCTTTAATCACATGGACAATACCAGAATCAACCATGGTTTGTAGATGTCTATATAGAGTTGCTTGTGGTACATTTTCAATGATTTTTACCATTTCTAATGGTGTTAACCCATCTTCCTTATTTCTCATAAGTACTTGGCAAATTTTCATTCTTACGGGATGCATTAAAACTTCAACTTTATTACTCACTATATCACCTTATTTATTGTTTATTTTATTCTCATTATAAATAATGAGAATAATGATTGCAATGTATCAGCTCTTGTTTTATCATTATTAATAATGATAATGAATTTGGGAAGGAATGGTGAAAATGCAACTACATTATGGATTGAATGACCTTAAAGACATTGATATTATGGCTTTTCTCCCCATTGTATTGCCGATTATTGCAGTGGGGGCACTATTAGTTTTCATTGCACTAATTGATTTATACCGACATAGGAAAACAAGAAAAAATGTACTTGTATGGACGCTAATTATTCTTTTTGTTAATGTATTGGGACCTATTCTGTACTTTGTTATAGGGAGAAAGGACAGTGAGAAATTATGAAATTAGAAATTAGAAATGTAACAAAATCATTTAAAGGGAAAATTGCTGTCAATAATTTCTCGATGGAACTGCAATCGGGGGAATGCGTCGGATTAATTGGGCCGAATGGAGCAGGTAAATCCACATTAATAAAAGTGATTTCGGATATTATTAATCCGAATGCTGGTGAAGTTTTGTTGAATGGGATAAAAATATCAAAAATGAAAAGAGAAATTGGTTACCTACCGCAATACCCTAATTTTTTTCATTGGATGACAGCGAGAGAAACCCTTACGTTTATGGGGCAACTTTCGGGATTGAAAAAAGAGGAATTGTCAAAGTCAATTCCAAAAATTTTGCAGAAAGTTGGACTAAGGGGCGAAGAAAACTCAAAGGTTGGTACATTTTCTGGTGGAATGAAACAACGACTTGGTATTGCACAAGCATTATTGCATAAACCTTCGCTAATTGTCATGGATGAACCGGTATCCGCATTAGATCCAATCGGCCGACGGGAAGTATTGAATCTGATTGAAGAAATAAAAAAAGATACAACCATTTTATTATCAACCCATATATTAAGCGATGCAGAAGAAATCTGTGAACGATTTGTCATTATAAAAGATGGAACAAAAATAGAAGATACAACGATTACTGAGCTTTTACAACGTAATAGTGAAAATAAATTAATTATTGAAATCACAGCTAAAGATCAAAAATGGATTGACGTTGTTAAAAAATTACCGTATGTGAAGGACGTAGAAGTGATTGGGCTTAAAGTTAAAGTGAAGGTTGAAAGTATCGAAGTAAACAAAAATTTATTGCTACAAAATGCACTGGAACATAAAGTGGACATCATTAAGTTTGAAGTGAGCAACGATACTTTAGAAGAAATTTTCTTGAAATTGGTGGTGCAAAAATGAATAACTTAATGGTATTGATAAAAAAAGAATGTGTTCAAATGTCACGTGATTTTAAGGTGATTTGGCTACCAGTTGTTTTTATATTTTTAGGGGCAATACAGCCAGTAGTAACTCATTACTTGCCATCAATTCTAGAAGCATTAGGTGGCGGTCAGGGTATTACCATTGATTCGAGTATGGCAGCACAAAAAGGAGGCGAAGTACTAGCGAGTACTTTGGGATCTCAGTTTGATCAGCTTGGAATTATGATTCTGGTAATTTCTATGATGGGTGTCATTCAAACAGATAAAGCAAACGGTATGTTGGCCTTTATTTTAACAAGGCCCGTTACTGTTACTTCATATATAGGTGGGAAAATAGTATCTAATTATTTAATGGTAGCTTTTAGTGTAACAATTGGATACTTTACCTCTTATCTATATGTAAATTATTTTTTTACTGCTGTTCCATTTTTACACATGATTACTGGATTAATATTTTATCTAATTTGGGTTCTTTTTATCGTATCTTTCACAACAATGATAAGTGCTATTTTTTACAGTCAAGGTATTATTACGTTAATTTCAATTGTTTTCCTTTTAGGTTGTAGATTAATCGTCGGTTTGAGTCCAATAATGAATCAGATTAATCCAGCCAGTATGAGTAAACATGCAATGGAAACGCTAGTTACGGGATTAGTAAATTCAAGCGCAATAAGCAATATGCTACTAACTGTTTTTTTGATTTTATTCACACTCTTCGTAACGAATTATTGGATTATTAATAAAAAGTTTAATTATGAATAAGCAGGGAACAACCGTGATGAAGATATGGGATTTTTGAGTTGGTTTAGTGGCAAGGATCTTACTTCTGTATTTATTGCCTTACTATCAATCTTAATAATTGGGAACCATCTACTTACTCATGAATGTACAGAAACTTATAATTTAAATAAATTAAAGTCGATAGTTCCTTAACGTGGGAATAATCGGCTTTTTTATGTCGAAATTTACTTAGTGTATATTTTCGTTAAAATGATGGCGGGACCCATACCCATCAACTTAAGAAAAATAAACGCCTCCAAAACGATAAAAGTAAAAAAAAACAAAATTTCCATTTAAGATACCCCCAGAATGAAAACTTTATTTTTTGCAATTAAAGGACAAATAAAAAAGTTCCTTAACAATTTGTTAAGGAGTGCGGAATAAAGCCGCAGTTTGGGTTGCAACCCAATCAGTTTGTAGAAAATAAATTGCGATTATAATAGTAATTGTATTCCCAAAAGTAATGTTTCAAATGGATTTCAACATACAAGCGTGGGATAAACGAAAACAAATCATGTGTGACGTATTAAATATAAATTTTGATTCTGGTGTAGTTCATATTAAAGATCAAAAAACAAATTTGTATTGGGGAAGGAAGTTTGAAGATGCAGAACTACTCCAATATACAGGACAAAAAGATGCGTACGACACGGAAATATTCGAAGGGGCCATTGTATATCAAGAGTTTTATGATCGTATATCAGAAAAACATGGATTTACAGGAGTAGTTAAGCAGAAGGAAGGTGCTTGGTGGATTTGTAATGGAGTGGATCATGCTGAATTGCTGTGGAGCTTAGTAAATCTGAATCATGTAAAAGGTAATATATATGTGAATTTAGAGATTTTAGAAAACTGGACAAAATAGTTATTTTATAACCCAAAATAAAAGAACCCGTTTGTTATAAACGGATTCTTCCCTTAAGGTGTGCAAGGAATACAAGGTAACTGGCCTAGGGAAACCTGTAGAATTCCTTGTGATTGTAATGTATGCAAAGGAATCAATAAGGTTAATGAATTTTAAACAAACTTCTTATTTAGTAACAAATAAAGAGCACCGTAAAAGGTGCTCAATGGCTAATTCTGAAATGATCATGAGTATTGTATGTATGTATGTATGTATGTATGTTTCTAGTATATGTGCAGTTTTTATATAGAAACTATGTCTTGCGTGCCCATTGCATTCTATGTTTATTGTATGGAAAACGTGATACATTGCAATACATTAAAAGAGCACTTTTGATAGTGCTCTCTGACTAAAACTAATATTGAAAAAGGATACCCAAGATATTATATGTATGTTTTTTAGATAGGTTCAGTTTTAAAACAAAATCTTTCTTTTACACAACAAAGCAGCTAGTTAACAAAACTAACTGCTTGTTGTACAAAAGAAACGCTGCGCTTACAGAAATAGTTTGTAAATTTAAGTTACAAAAATAGTATGAACAGGGTAGAAAATGTTATGCAGAAATGAAAAAAATAAAATGAAAAAGAGCAACATGCATTGAACTGCTCTCTGTTGTGAATTACAACCTGGGTAAGAAACAGATTTTATTGTGATTACTATTGGCGGAATATTGAATTTTATTAAATTGTTAAACAAACTTCTTATTTGGATGCATAAAAAAAGACAACATCCGAAGGGGAATGTTCTCTCAACAAATGTAACATTCTATGAAAGAAAAGAGGAGATACAATAATATATGCTTGTCCAGTTTAAATGTGAAAAGATTTTAAAATTAAAGAGCGCAAATTGAGAGCGCTCCAGGGGGCTAAGATTCGAGAATTTTTAAACTCTTGTTTAATTACATGAAAACTCCCTAAAGAGTATCTATGGAATTTTAACATTTAACTGATTATTTTTACAGATATATATTGAGACTCGAATGTTAAAAAAAGAAACCCCGTTTATTCACGGGGCTTCTAAGGGTAATTGTCAAGGAATGACGTACTCGACTAATTAACAATATCATGAATTTTTTGGTAAAAAAACCGGTAAATATATCCAAATAAATGGGGCATTATTTTAAACAAAAACGCTATTTGGCACAACAAAGCAGCTAGCTGAAGTAGCTAACTGCCTGCTGTAAATACTATTCCACATGAATACGCAAATTGTAACCACAAGTTACAGTTATAGTATAAACAGATTTGAAAATGTTATGCAGGAATAATCTAATGAAAAATTCATTGAACGCAACAAAGCAGCTAGCTGAAGTAACTAACTGCTTTGTCGTACAATTTTAGAAGTACAACTAGATACAGATATATGTTGTAACAAAAAGTTACAACTATATTATAAACAAATATCAAAATAATATGCATGAAAGAAAACTAAACAAAAATTTCATTTTGTATTAAGTTGGAATATAAAAAGAGCACTTAGTAAAGCGCTCTCGTGACGAGCCTCATTTTATAACGACTATTTTATAAAGAAAGGAACTCAGGATATTATATGTGCGTCAGTTAATTGAGTACCTTGTACAAATAAAGAGCAGCTAGCAAGAGCTAACTGCTCTCCAGAAAAGCATTAAGAAGGAAGTTCAGAACTCAAGTGCATTTATAGTATGGACAAGGTTTAGGGATTTATTCAAGGAGGAATGGATATGAGGAAGGTTAAAGAGTTTACAGGTAAAGTCGGTGCGGAATTTATGAGTTTTCTTCTTGAAGACGATACATTACACAGTGCTTATTATTCGCATGTTGAAGTTGTTATGGATAATGGCAAGAAGAAGATGTTGTGCATTAAGGACGACACTGGATTAAAAGGTATAGCTGAAGGTCAAACAAGGGCAGAGGCAATTACGAAAGCGAAAGTGTTTTTAAAGAGACAGGAAGAAAAACAAAGAGCAGCTAGCAATGGCCAACTGCTCGGTACTCCAAGGGGGAACAAGGAGAAAGATAACCATGTGTCTACAGTATTGACGGAATATTGAGTTTTATTCAGGGCTGGTTCCAAAAAAGTGATATACCGCCAAAATATAAAATTATTAAAAGGACAATTACTATGAAAGCAATTAAAGAAACTTTCTTCCAGGAATTTTTCATTAGTAGACCCCCTTTATAGAAAATATTAACATCTATCAAAAATTTGAACAAAATAATCCTTTGCGCGACACGTTTCCTTATAAGTGTGTAAACACGAAATAGGAGGGTTATCAATTTGATAACAATAACTGATTGACTGAAAGTAGGAATTAAAGCCGTCAAGTTGAGCTGAAACTACTTATCTGATACTCCTACATGCAAAGCGTGATAGTAGTCGCAAATTGTATGAAGCTAGGTGAAGTCGGCTGAACAAAACCTAAGTGAGAAATCATATGGTAATGGATAGGTCGGGATGCTACAAAATATCTATGGTGAGAATGTCCAAAATAACGGACTGGCAAACTTGCGAATATACGGGTCTAAATTATTAATACATAAGAAATATGTATGTCGTCAATGACGATGTTATCTACCGAAAAGTATTGTCTAAGTCTCTAACTAAGAAACTGTATGAATATAATGAACATCAATTAAAAGTAAAGTTTGATAATGGGAAAGAGTTCTTCTTAAGCAGTACAAAAGATTCTAATAAGCATTGGGTATCAAAATATTCAAAGTCCATTATCGACTTATACAAAGCTATCTAAAAAAGCATCCATAACGGGTGCTTTTTTCTTTGTTATATAGAAATTACACATTAAACGTATTTAAATACTGTTTTAGGTATAACGTGAATTCAACAAATTAGATAACGGATATTTTTCTATTTAGATTAGATGTTAAATGTACCGTGAAACTCTTGGAAATACAATGTCGGGAAAGGATAATGATACTGGTATATTACGGGAGAAGGCGGAATTGTAGGAGTAAAGGGAATGTGCCCAGGTTGCATACCATATTGACCATATGAAGGATATTGAGGTAAATGTTGCCAAGATGAAGCTGGAGCTACAACAATCCTCATCGGTAAAGGATTCATAATATAATCACTCCTAAAGTAGTATTCATGTAATAGGGTATGCGCTCACTGAATATAGATGTGCACAATCTAGGCCTATAAACATAATAATTAACGAACAGAAAATATGGTTACTAATCTTATGATATGTCAATTATGGGTGTTTTATTTTACTATGTAGATAGAACAAACATGTGTATATCAATTATCGTAGGCGCTGCCGTGATCTGGGTGGCGTTTTGTTTGTTGTTAAGGAAAGATAAGGAGGAGAAGTAATGAGTCTTACACTTCATAATGGAGATTTGAACAAGTTAGCAAGAGATATTACAATTCGATAAAAGGTTATAAAGTCGAATTAGTATAAAAGGAGGTGGTGCTATGCCTAAAATCAACTTCAGTGATAAACAATTACAAGTAATTAGAGCCCCTTTCAATTACACGCTAGAAGTTAATGAAGGCACATAACGCCACGTTCCGGTAAGACAACTGCCGGGCACTTCAGATATGCTCGTTATTTAACTAATTCAAGAGATGAAAACCATTTAGTCGTTGCGTACAATCAAGAACAGGCGCAACGACTTTTTATTGATGGAGACGGAACTGGATTAGCTCATATATTCGGAGATTTAGCGGTTATAAAACATAACGAGCTCGGATCTCATTTAGAGATACACACGCCGCGAGGCATAAAGAGACTTTTTTATAAAGACGGCGGCAAAAGTAACAGTGTCGGCGCTATAACGGGTATGTCACTCGGTAGTGTAGTCTTTTGTGAAATCAACTTATTAAACATGGGTATGATCCAAGAGTGCTTCCGTCGTACATTCGCTGCTCAGGACCGTTATCATTTAGCAGACTAAACCCTCCTGCTCCTAACCATCCTGTTATATCGGAAGTATTCGACGTTCAAAACACACGTTGGACTCATTGGACTCCTAATGATAATCCGATATTATCAGAACAACGTAAGCAGGAAATACATGAGGTTTTCCCTAAGAATCCGTATCTATTGGAACGAGATTGGTATGGTAAACGAGTAATGCCTCAAGGTGTTATCTACAGCATGTTTGATATGGATAAAAACATCCAACATGTTGTTTTGGGTGATCGATACGAAATGTTGTTTACTGCTGACGGTGGGCAAAGTGATGCTACAAGCTGCAGCTGCTACATTGTATCGAGATTTCAGAATAAATTCAGATTGTTTCGTGTGGCTAACTACTATTAGATACTAAATCTCCATCATCTACGATACGAGCATGCACTGGTGTAGCTCCCATTTTAGGTAAAGCACCCATCCCCATAAAATGTGTACTAGCATATCGACCATTTAGTAGTCCAAACATGCCTAAAAGGTTAGCACCTACGCATACTGTATTTAAAGTAATATTAGGGTTGTGTGCTGCTTGGTGTAGTATAGTTTTCAACTCTGTCTCAGAAGCTTTTTTAACCTATTTACAACTGAATTTGGTCCATCATCGTAGGATTCGCCAGCACTACCTGGAATTAAAATTACACCTTCAGCGGTTGGATCGAGTATGCCTGTGGCTTCGATTCTTACGCCATTTACTCCACTTTTAACTAATCTTTTCCCTTCGACAGTTACTAACTCCACTATTACTTCTTCTGGAGAAAGAGCTGCTGCAACGTGAAAGACATCATAAGGAGCAAGTGCATCCATTAAATCAAACCCATCAAATAAAACAACTTGAAATTTCATATTTTATACACATCCTATAATTATTTCAGACCGAACAGTTCGGTCTGATGAAAGTGCTATATACAGATTAATGAACAATCCTCCAGTTACAAGGAATATGATAATAGGTATGTATATATAACAGTCAATATTTGATTATAACACCTGGATTTTAATATCATAAAAATTCTGTAATATACGGAGGAAAAGTAAATAAAAAGAGAGAGTTCGAAATTTAAAAATCTGAATTTATAGATGTAATTATCCGTAATGTATGGGTCTTATGAGTAGCATCATTATATACATTTTGAATTTCCTTTCAGTGTTATAAATGGGGGGGAGTGTTATATATGGTTCCAATGTAACATACAAGTATCTAAATGGATTTTGTCTTAATACAACACTGTCTATTTAATTATCGCTAAACTTTTCTATTAGTTATACCAACCAACATATGTATAAAATCTTGATTTTTCAGTTTAAATTATTTAACATCTAACCCTTAATCTTATTACTATCAAAAAATAACTTGTAGTCTAGCTACAAGTTATTTTTTGATAAGGTTATATGTTTTTAAATGAGGCAGTCCTATTGTTATATTTATAAGATTGAATAGATTTTTTGAACTACTAATCATTTGGCACCATACTGTAATTAAAAGAATGGTGAATTGTCATGAGTTGTCTTCGATGAAATAACCGAATGGAATATATGACATAAAACTTTAACACCCTCTTTTAATTCTTGTTCACTCATATAAGAAAAACTTAATCTCATATGATGATTTTCTAATTCTACAGGATAACAAGCTGAACCAGGCAAAAATGTCACTTTTTTCTTTTGTGCTTCTAAAAGAATAGAATTTGTATCTACCCACTCAGGAAGACTAATCCAAAGATTTAATCCTCCTTCAGGAGTGTACCATGAAACTTCAGAAGGAGCATACTTTGATAATAAATCTAAAACTAGATCTCTTCGTAATTTCAAAGCAGTTCGTAACTTTTTTATATGCTCCATTGATTTCTCTGATTTAATAAACGGTAAAATCATCTTCTGAGTGAGTAAAGGACTACCCAAATCTGCGTTAGCTTTTGCTGCTAACAATCGATTAAATATGGAACCAGAAGCAACTAAAACCCCAATTCTGCAACCAGGTGCAAATGTTTTACTTAAACCTTTTAAATAAATAACATGCCCGGAATCATCTAAGCTTTTTATAGGAATCGGTGGTTTTTTACTATAGTAAATTTCATTCCATGGATCATCTTCTATAATTATGCTATTGCTACTTTGGGCTATATCAAGAATCTGTCTACGCCTTTTGGCAGTTGTGATAACACCTGTTGGATTATGAAAAGTAGGGACTGTATATATAACCTTTGGTTTATATTTATCGCATAAACTCTGAAGAATATCTATCCTCATGCCATCTTTATCAATTGGAACGGTAAGGACTGTAGCACCTCTCCCACGAAAAACATCGATTGCTCCTGGATAAGTAGGAGCCTCCATAATAACCACATCATCAGGCCCGATAAATGTTCGAGCAATTAGACCGATTCCTTGCTGAGAGCCATTTGTAACTAATATATTATCTGGATCCGTAGTAATATCAGTTCTTTTTAAATATGCAGCCATTGCATGTCTTAGTTCAAGATCTCCTTGAACTTCTGCATACTGGGATAAGATCCTTGGATTATGAACAAATATTTTTTGAACTTCTTGTTCTAAAAAGCGGTTAGGAAATAACCTGGGATCAATCATTGAAGATGATAATTGAATCATTTCTGGAACTTGATGAAAACGAGAAAATTGAGATCTAGGTAAGTAATCCTGAATTGAGAGCTGCCAATTATAAGGTGAAACTTTTGGTTGTCGATTAACAACTTCTTTTCTTTCGGGATTAACAAAAGACCCTTTCCCTTGAATAGAAGTAACGAAGCCATCTTCCTCGAGTTTCTTATATGCTTTTGCTACTGTTACTAGACTCACCTTCAATTGTTTTGTAAGTGTGCGTATAGAAGGTAATTGTGTTCCTTCTTGTAGAAAACCAGAACGTATATGATCCACAATAGATAGATATATTTGGCTGGAAAGTGAAATTTCACTATTGCGTTGAATTTCAAAATGCATATTAAATCTCCTTTCAGTGTTATAGAAGGCGGTTGCGTGTTATATAGGGTTTCGATATAACATACAAGTAGTTCAAGGGATTTTTAAAATAAAATTTAAAATGCGAAAGGAGGTAATAGCTCTATTAATAAGTATTAGGTTAAACGTCTTTACTTAAAATGATACCCATATGTGATGATAATTTAATTATCTCGCACAAAAGCGATTTATATTTATAACCCATTAAGTAATGTGAATTAAACGAGACTTATAGTATAGAGGCAATATACGTGATTTTTAAGATTCATGCAAATATTTAATTTTGATCAAATAATTTTTTAGGTAGTCAGAGATTGCAATATTATCACGCTTAAAAGGGGAGATATTATGTTTAAACACGATACTATTGTACGTTTTAGTGAATGTGATTCTTTAGGACATGTAAACAACTCAAATTATTTTACGTATTTTGAAGAAGCAAGAAATGACCTCTTTAAAATTTTTAACCCGAGTCTAAAAATAGAATCTTGGAATTTAATTGTTGCTTCAACTCAATGTGACTTTATTCGTGAGGTGGTTTATGGTCAAAAATTAGTTGTTTCTACATGGATTAGCAAAATTGGTAATGCAAGTTTTCAAGTTGAACATGTTATACAAGATGAAAATCAAAATTGGATTGCAAGAGGAAAAGTTATTTTAGTTCATTTTAATTTTCAATCACAAAAATCAATTCCATTATCTCAAGAAATAAGGAACGTACTTTCGGAACATGCTGAGGCACCTAAAGGTGTTCCGATGTTGAGATAAAAACATCATAATCATTTGATCTTAATACACAATGGGACACTATGGAGGTATATGTAATGAAATATTATGTAGTAGACGCATTTGCAGAAAACATATTTGAAGGAAACCCTGCAGCAATTTGTATCATGGAAGATTGGATTTCAGATGAGATGATGCAAAAAATTGCGATAGAAAATAATCTGTCTGAAACAGCTTATACTGTAAAAGAAGGGGAGTGCTATCAACTAAGATGGTTTACTCCTGGAGGAGAAATTGATCTATGTGGCCATGCAACTTTAGCAGCAGCATACGTTATTGCAAATTATTATGAAAAAGGTATTGAGGAAATTATATTTCTAACAAAGAGCGGAAAACTTGTTGTATCCAAGAACGGTAATCTTTATGAGATGGATTTCCCAAGCAGAATGCCTGAAAAGATTACATTAACAGATGAGATGGTTAAAGCCATTGGAATAAACCCTATTGAAAGCTACTTAGGTAGAGATTTGATCTTCATATTAGAAAATGAAGAGGATGTTCAAAATCTAACTCCTGATTTTGCGAAAATGAAGGAGCTAACAGAAGGATTAGCCGTATCAGTTACTGCCAGAAGTGCTAAATATGATTTTGTTTCCAGAGTTTTTTTTCCAAAACTAAATGTAAATGAAGATCCAGTTTGCGGTTCAGCGCATTGTAGTTTCATCCCATTTTGGGCACAACGTCTTGGTAAAGATGAAATGGTAGCAAGGCAGCTGTCTGACCGAGGCGGAACATTATATTGTAAACATGAGGGAGACAGAGTAAAGATTGCGGGAACAGCAATTGTATATGCCATTGGTGAGATTCAAATTTAATAAAAAGGAGGCTAGAACATGAAAATAGAACAAAGAATGGAAGAACTAGGTATTATATTAACTAATACTTCGCCTGCTAAAGCATTATATGTACCTGTCAAACAATTAGGGAATTCCCTTTTTGTTTCAGGACAAGCTCCATTTATAGATGGTACACCCGCTTATACAGGAAAAGTCGGTGGAGAAAGAACCTTAGAAGAAGCACAAGAAGCAGCAAGAATTTGTATTATTAATACACTGGCAGCAGTCAAAGAGTATATTGGTGATTTAGACCGTATTGTAAATGTAGTGAAACTACAAGCCTTTGTGAATTGTGAAATTGAATTCAATCAACAACATATTGTTATTAATGCTGCTTCAAAATTATTACATGATATCTTTGGAGTGGAAGGTCAACATGCCCGAACGGCAATTGGAGTGAATCAGCTACCCATGAATATCACAGTGGAAATTGATTCTATCTTCGAAATTCAGGGCCAATAAGCTAATTATAAATGAAATTTCCCCTTAAAAATAATAATTAATACTAAAATCACATGCTAGTGTTAGACATATTCAGCAAGTATTAAAATTTAACTTTCAATTATAATACTTGCATTACATGGAGAAGAATATATGAATAAAAAGAACGATTTCAATGATAATCAAACCAAATGTAAAGATCTTAAACTTTCCAATAATGATCAGTGGCAATATGAATCATTTTATAGATACCAACCTGTATTTTCATGTAAAGCTTTATTGAAATTTTTCACTAGAAGAGCAAAGTAATAGTATATTAACTCACATCATAAAGTCAGAATTTTCTTCATTCAAACTCCAGGAAAGGAATGCAACTTGTGAAATGCAGATTAAAGCAATTACTATAGAGGAAATTTATCAGGAGATATTAGATGGAAAAAGAAATAGATTCCCGCCAAACACTTGGAAATTAGATGAAAATAATGAAATGGCTAAAGAGTAACAAGATATTTAGTAACAAACATTTTAAATTGGAACGAAGAAGAAATCAAACAGAATTGGAATAACGCATTAATTGCAAAGTATCGTTTACGTGGCGTATTGAAACATAAATATGAAAATAGTCCGTATGCAATGATTAATGATTTATATCCAAACAGATATGTAAAACATTTATTTAGAGGATATATAAATAAATCTTAATATATTTATAAAGCTCACATTAACATGATACCCCAAAAGGGAAAGGAAGGTCCGTAAAATGTCATTAGAAAAAGTTATTTCCTATTTTAAACAATATGGTATGGAAGATAGAATTATAGAGGTAACGGAATCTAGTGCAACAATTGAATTAGCAGCAAAAGCGTTACAATGTGAACCTCAAAGAATCGCAAAGACTTTATCTTTTCAAATAGAAGATCGTGTTTTAGTAATAGTAACTGCAGGTGATGCTAAAATTGATAATCGTAAATACAAGGAACAGTTTGGTGTTAAAGCTAAGATGGTCGATGCAAACAAAGTGGAAGAGTTAATTGGACATGCAATAGGTGGTGTTTGCCCGTTTGCTGTAAATAAAGATGTAGAAGTGTATTTGGATGTATCACTACAAAGATTTATAACTGTTTTTCCTGCTTGTGGAAGTGGAAATAGTGCTATTGAATTAACAATAGAAGAACTAGAACGATACTCAAAATATTTAAAGTGGATTGATGCCTGTAAGGGATATACAAACTAAGAAGCAATCTTAGGAGAACAATCCATATATGTACGTCTGTACGCTATTTTTATAGAACTATAAATTACAGTGGGATTGAATAAGAATGAGAAATAGATTTTTTATAATAATGTTATCTATGCTATTTAGTATTGGATTGGCTGGCTGCGAGCAATGGAATCGTTATAGTCCGTTTGCAAGTGCGATAGATGTATATGGTGTAGTGAAAGAAGAAGCTAAAAGAGACACTAAGGCCCCTAAAGATGTAATTCATTATTCATATGATTTAATTGGATATGATGAGAGTTTAAATAAAATAGACTTAGGTTTTGGGTCAGATAACAAATTCCCTATTGGCACATATATTAAAGCTGCGAAAAGGGGAAGTGATACAAGAATGCATGATATTTTAGTTATTAAAAAAGAAGAGATTCCAGAAAATATATTAAAGAAATTAAATAAGAAGTAATAACCTCGATAAAAAACTACACCCTATATAGGGTGTAGTTTTTTAAGTATAAATTAAAATGTCTCGAACAATCAGCAAAAGAGATTAGTTCAATTATTAATATTAATTCAGAAATGAAACAAGTTTTAAAACGTTTATACGTATAGTACTTTTAATCCGCAAAATGAAATTTTTTTTGGTTTAGCATGTAAATCTAAAAAAGCTTTAGTTTAGAGACTTTCTTGTCCCAATCAAGTTCTAAAAACAAAAGTTTAGATTTTCTTGTCTAAATAGTTTAGAGTTTCATGTCTTTGTACAGTACAATAATAGAAGGGGAGATGAACTGACCATCATCCAAGAGTTCGTTAAATTCTGATATAACGAACTCTTGGATACTGAAATTCTATTCCTATTATAGCGGTAGCTTATTTGATTTTTAGGTTTATAATTCATAGCCAGTTTAAGTTAAGTGACTATTTAGAGTAATCTATAAAGAATTAATCGCTTTTATATAATTATATACAAATAAATTATACATTTTTGGATATGGATCCCTTTAATTCACAAAAATAGGAAATGTACATTTTAATTTTATGATATTTTCCCTTTGTTGTATTCATTGCGAGTGACTAATATTTTAAAAGCGTAGAAAGATCTTATTTCTACGCTTCTTTTAATAAGTAGTAGATTTAGTGTTTTTTTAAATTTGTTATATAAGATTTTACAGCTTGCAATAAGAATTCTTCCTGTCTCATACCAGCTTCCGCTGCCATTTGAACTACTTTTTGCTTAAATTCATGATCTGCATGAAAAGTTAATGGCTCTACATTACTTTTAAAGTAAATACCTTCTACATGTGGAAGAATCGTGCCAGATTTCATATGAGAATGTAAGTACTTAATCTCTTCTTGAAACTGCAATGGATCTACTTGTAATACGAAAGGTTTAATTTCTAATTTGATAGTATCTGCTGAAATACTCAATCTCATATTTGTGATACCTAGCTCCTTATAAAATAAGTTTATTAGATTATAAGTAATGGAATTAAATAATTGAGGTTTTTTAAAGGAAAAAGATAAATACCCTCGTTTTGTAATTACCGCTTTTTTAATGAATGGTTTAAAGGTGTAATCATGTTGTTTATAAGTGGATAGAGGGAAAATATCCTCGTCTTCTGTAAGAATCTTACCGTCTGCTCCATTGATCTCTATTACCCTAGCTGTTTTTCCGTTATGTTGATGTGTTAATAATTGATATAAGTATATATCTTCATTTTGAATTTTCGTAATGAATGTTTTTCGCTCTTTTGTTTTGGTTTTTTCATAATCAAGCATAAAAATCTCTAGTTCTTCCTCATCGATAAGATATACTTGTTTTCCTCTTTTTTCTACCATTGTGGCGGGTAATTTTCCAGATTTGATGTATGTAAAGATAGTAGATGGTGCAACATTAAGAATTTCAGCTACTTCTTTTGTGCTAAGGCCTTTAACCTTATTTTCATTTTGTAAACGTTCAATATCCTCTAAATAGAAAATCTTACTACCGAATTGCTTCCAGTTATCTTTATATACACATTCTATTAATCCATCTTTTTCTTTTTTTAAAATTGTTTGTACCGTTACTCCTAATAAGTCAGCTGCCTCTTTGGTCGTTACAGTAGGTTTTGTAATGAACAATAAATCTTGTGTCATAAAAGGACACCTCCATAACTATCGTTTGTTAATATTTTAGGTATGTATATATCATATCAGAATCTGATTTATATTTAAAATAAGAAATAGATTTTATTAAATATAGTATGCATTGTTATCGTTTAGAAATATTTTTCATTCAATCTATATGTTAATGAATTATTATAGTTGTTTTTATTATAAAATCACTATGGATTTTAATTATTTAATTGTTAAAAGATATCTATTTAATAATAAATTATAAAAAAATATAATTATAAGTAAATAGAGAAGAATGTAGCGTTCTTACAGAAAGAAAATGAATTATCATTTGTATAATTAATAGAAGTAAAATAAAATAATAATTATAGGTAATAAAGAGAATTATTATTATAATCTTCAATAGGAGAGGTGAATTTGAAATATGGATAATAAAAATGAAAAAGAAAATTTATCTATTATAAATAAACAAAGTGAATATATAGATACATATGTAGAGAATTTAAGGGATGTATTTCCATTTCTGTATAACGATAGTTATGTGGATAAATTGGAAGAGAAAATGGAGGTTGCAGAAAAAGAGGGAAAGAGTAAATATACGTATTTAAGTGATCTGGAAGTTATTTATCATTTCGTACATTTACAAAAAGATATGGATGAGAAGAAGAATAGAAAAGAGGATACGAAAAAGAGTTATGTTTCTGAAATCTTGTCATTTTGTCAGTGCATGGTGCAGCATGCAGAAGAATTTGAATTGAATGGGGAAGAGGTACAGAAAAATGACTCTTTATTGAAAACATTGCAACCTTGGAATATTCGTAAATACAATTCTTGGCTGAAACGGGTAGAGAACGGTAGGAATGGTGACACATATGCAGTCGCAACACTTGCAAAGAAAACAGTACTCATTCGTTCTTTTCTAAAACATCTTCATGTATTTTCTTATATTGAAAAGCCTCTTCATGAAGAATTGCAGCGGGCAAATGTAAATGAGCAGGATCGGCCAAATCGGGACTTATCCTATGATGAGGTTATGAAAATTTTAGGGTTTTATAAAGAAAGAGGACATTTAGTAAACTATACAATTTTACTTGCTCTGGCAAGTACTGGTGCAAGAATTCAAGAATTGTGCACCGCGAGAGTGAAAGATTTACATTATGACGGAAAGTACTGGTTAAAAGTCACTGGAAAAGGAGATAAAGTGCGTGAACTTTTCATTTCGGAACACTTATACCAGTGTATTTGTGAAATGAGGCGGAGAAGGGGATGCCAAACGGTATTGGAAAAAGGGGATGAGAGTCCGTTATTTATAAATCAAAGAGGAAATACTTATAACTCTAAAACACTATCGAATCAAGTAACAGATATGATAAAAAAGACAAACTTAGAGTTTCTACTGTATCGTGAAAATCCAGTAACGGCGCATACATTCCGTCATGCTTTCGCAATTATGGCAGTAGAACAAGGTAATGCAGATTTATATCATTTAATGCAAACACTTGGCCATGAAAATATTCAAACGACTAAAATATATTTAGAAAAGCATATGAAGCGTAAAAACAACGTTGGATCTACTTTCGCTGATATGCTGATTTAAACTTTATATAGTTTATATGGGTATTTAGTTATATATTTTTTACATAATTAAATAATGTATATGTTTGTTTATTCGTTTTGAAGAAATATATAATTGGGGAAATAAATAAAATAACGAAATTCATTTTATACAGAAAAAGCCAGGATGATTTTAAAAAGTTATCCTGGTTTTTTCTTGAATACACATAATTATTCATATTTCATAAAATTAATTTGAGTTAATTATAAGTTAGCAGAATTTATATCTATTCCAATCTGATAGTGTTAATAACATTATATAATTTGTAGAATTAGTTTATAGAGATTATGAAACTATTTTTCATTAGGTGTATCTAATTGATGATTGATTACTGTGCTGGACCTTTTATTCATAAGTATATAGATCCCACCTATGAATGATAAGATTACTGGATAGAAAATCGCCCAACCACTAAATGAGTATACAAAAATACATATAACTAAAGATAGGAAGGCCATCCACCAACCTATATCTTGAACTTTTAATAACTTAAGAGCAGCTAACATTGTAAAAATATACGAGGTAATAAAAATTACACTAGGGCCTTTTAGAAGCATCTCTAAATTTGGTCGTGCTATACCATAAAAAATTAAAATACAACTAAAAATTCCGCCTAAAACTAGTAAAACCCTAGTTGGAGTTTGGAATTTAGAATGTAATTTAGCAAAGAAGGAAGGGAAATGTCCTTCTCTAGCTTGGGCGTAAATCATTCTTGAAAAACCTGCAATGTTAGCATGTACAGCACTAAACGAAATGAAAATTGCTAAAATAGTGGTTATATATGTACCTATTGATCCTAATCCTTTTGATATTAGAATGCTAAGGGAAGCTATCTGGTTCTTATCACCATATGAGTGAGTCCCTATTGTTACAAAAGATATTGCAATGTACATAATTGAGATGCAAATTGCCCCTAAAAATAGACTAATGGAAATATCTTTAGCAGGTCTTTTAAACTCTTCAGCTAATGGGGTTATCATCTCCCATCCTACAAATGAGAAAAAGATAATTACAGAAGAAGCTCCAACAGAAGACCATCCGTTTGGTACAAAAGGTGTAAAAGAACTTAATTTTACATAGGGGATAGAAACGACAACAGCCACAATTATTAGAAGTGAAATTATACAAATGACAAACACACTTATTTTTGATGATAACTCAATTCCTTTAATATGTAAGAGTAAAGAAGTAATCAAAATTACTGCCGCGATGCCTATAACTCCTGCATTACTTATTGGAAAAACATAACCAATATAATGGGCACCTGTTAAAGCGATAATAGGTAATCCAATAGGAATAGATCCTAACATAATCCATCCTAGGATTGCACTCGTATTTGCATTAAATGCCATTTGAACATAAGCTGTAATTCCTCCTGCACTAGGAATCATTTTAGCAAGATGCGCCAGAGTTGCGACAATGGGAAAAGCTAATATAGACATGATAACCCAAGATAAAAGCGAAGCTGGTCCAGCGCTATTTGCAGTAATTGAGGGCAATATAAGAATTCCACAACCCAACACAGCCCCTATGGTTAATGCAGTCCCTTGTACCCAAGTAATTGAACGTTTCAATGATTGTTGTGTCAAGATACTCAGCCTCTCTTTCGTTAATTGATATCAATTATATAAAGTTTTAAAAAAAGATAACATGCTATAATTTATGTATTAATTATAATTTTCTTGAAAAATTTAAGAATTATTAATTGTATTCTTAATTAATCAAGGGGAGATACATTAATGGATCAAACAGATTTAAAAATTCTTTCACATCTTCAGAAAAATGCACGTTTAAGTATGGTTGAAATAGGAAAGCTGGTAGGTTTGAGTTCCCCCTCTGTTACAGAGCGAGTCAGAAGACTAGAGGAACAGGGTATCATTATAAGTTATCGTACGATTGTTAATCCGAAAGAATTAAAAAAACATATTACCGCGTTTGTTTTAATGGAACCAAGAGATTGCAACAAATATAAAAAATTTGCAATGGAACATCCAGATGTAGTCGAATGCCATCGTATTGCCGGTTTATACAGTTATCTAACAAAGGTAGTGACAGAATCAGTACATACACTTGAAGACTATATTAATTTGTGCTTAGAGTATGGAAAGCCTACAACCTTAATAGTGCTTTCTTCTCCAGTAGAACATAAATCACTTTTTACAGAGAGTGAAAAATCTTGATTACATATGAGAGATTATTCTAAAAAGATAAATATTGTGAAATGATAAAATTTAAAATTATATATTTGGTATAGTGTTAGACTAGGGCTTCGGCACTAGCTTTTCTTTCGCTTGAATATATTACTAAGTCATATATAATATGCTTATATACTTGAAAGTGAGGGAGAGAATGGCATATAGCAAGGCGCAAAATGAAGCCACAAAAAACTATAAAAAACGTAATCCAGAACAAACGAAATATCTCAATTATAAAACTATGGCTAGAAGTTTCATCAAGAATTTAGCCACACAAGAAGATTTGGATATGCTAAAAGGATTAATGGCAGGAAAAGAGGAGAATGACCGTGCTAGAAAATAAATTAGGTATCAAAAATCAGTTGGAATTGAATCGAGTGGAAGAACGACTATCAAAAATGAAAGCCAAAGATTTATATGATTCAGGAGAAATAAACCACATAGAAGTTGGCACATTTAAGGGTCTTTCTGACATTCATAATTATCTATTTGAAGATATTTATTTCTTTGCTGGGAAGATTCGAAAGGTTAACATAGCGAAGGGGAACTTTCGATTTGCTCCTGTTATGTATCTAAGCCATTCACTAGAACATATAAATACTATGCCACAAACAACCTTTGATGAAATCGTTGAAAAGTATGTTGAAATGAACATTGCTCATCCTTTTAGAGAAGGAAACGGTAGAGCGACTAGAATATGGTTAGATTTAATCTTTAAGAATGAAATTCAACAGGTGGTTGACTGGAATAGGATTGATAAAGAAGATTATTTACTGGCAATGGAACGCAGCCCGATTAAAGATATTGAAATTAAGCATTTACTCAAAAATGCACTAGTAGATAAAATTAATAGTCGTGAAGTATTCATGAAAGGCATTGATATTAGTTATTATTATGAGGGATATACTGAATATGATATAGAGGATTTATAAATAAAAAAGGGCTGAAATTGCCCTTTTTTATTTGCGTTTTGAAGAGAATTTTTCATATAAAAACAGTATAAAATGGATTCCACCATGGATTCCTAGTGTTATTTGGAACTTATTTTTTATAGTATTACTTTATGTAAAGATCCACAAAATAAGTTCCTCTTTTCTGAAAATAAATATTAATAAGTAATTATTAATTAATATACATAAATTACTTTATAGTTCATTCATGTATTCCTTTCCATCTACATCAATCATTTATTGAAACAGATTTCTGTGGTAAATGAACAAAATATTGGGATGACATGGGTACTTTATCATGAATCAGACATGCAAAATTATGTAGCTTGTGGTGAAGATGAAGGAAATACTATAAAGGGAAAAGTCGTAGCGAAACCAGGGAAATATTATTTAAATGTATATAAATTCGATGATAAAAACGGTGAATATTCATTATTAGTAAAATAAATTCATTTCCGATATGTATACGGGAGTTGTATTTTAGGAGGAGTCTATCACGATAGGCTCCTCCTACTTTTTATTTGTATATTAGAACCATTAAGAATAGAAAAAATTCGTGTTTGAAAAAAGTTTAATTATTTCCTATCTGCATTACTATACTATCAGACTCTTTTCTTTAATAAGTCTAAAAGATTCAAGTGCTTACAAGGAATACTTAGCTAACTGTTCACCCCAAGATGATAATTCCGTTTCAATAAATCCTGCTTTTTTATATACAAATTTAGCTGTAAGGTTTTCAGGAGCATATCCAATCATTATTATAGAAATGTTTGCATTATTATTTCTTCTTATCTCATCAATTACCAGATATATAGCTTGTTTACCTATACCTTTCCCTTGAAATTTTTCATCAATCATAAGTCTATAAATCCAATAATTATTATCATCAGGATCTATCCCAAACGTAGTAAATCCTATCATTTTCTCATCAAAATAAATCCCTTTTGCATAGAAATTATCTAGAAATTGAACTTCTGCGATAGAATAAAGGTTGGATGCAATAAATGTTTGTTGTTCTTCTTTAACTGACAGCCTAATTGCTTCTTCCCAATTATTTTTGTCAATAGCCTTTAAATAAAGTTTCTTCAATCTGATACTCTCCTTCCAATATTGAAGAGGAAGCACGTATTTTAGGGGTTAGTGGTACGTTATCCTCTTGTTTTTTTTCAAAATTAAATATAAATATTTTTTCATCG
Source organism: Bacillus sp. 2D03 (assembly GCF_003946765.1). NCBI lineage: Bacteria > Bacillati > Bacillota > Bacilli > Caryophanales > Bacillaceae > Bacillus > Bacillus sp. 2D03. The sequence goes on from NZ_RPSJ01000008.1 coordinate 46,708, forward strand.
ACAACGCCTCCTTAAAGGTACAATTCAAAACACATTAGTATAATCAATATGATTATACTCTTTCCGCTATAAATTATTTTCCTGTTGAAAAAATCCTATTTCTGCAAGGTATATGATACCAAATATCTGAGAATCTCTTTGCAAACAATTGTATTTTAGCTTGAATAAAGAAGCACGTTTTTTTGAAGAAGAATATGATTTATAACTTGATAGCAGTGCGGTACACTATTGTCATTAACCTATTATTCTATGATTTTTTTCTATTTACTTATATTTTCATTTTTACTGTACTCTACTTCATTAAAAGTTTGTTTATATCCCAGATTGCCTCGTGTGAAAATAAGAATAAGTAAAGCGACAAATCCCAATCCTATCACTACAAATATATCTGTATTCTTTAAGATAGGGTTGGTGGAATGAGTTTGTGCCAAACTAAACGTATTTACACTCGCATGAATTAGCATGACAATAAATAAGTTACCGTGATTGCAGTTATAGACCCAAGTAAGAATGATTGAGATCGGCAAACATAGTAAAATAAAAATTGGCAAGTGAATATATAGGAGAGAAAGGTCAGAACCTGGGCCACCCCTTTGTGCAGCTGTTAAGAAATGTGGAAGATGCCAAAAAGTCCACAAAACACTAAGTAGTAATGTAGCTTTTAACGGTCCAAATTTCGATTGTAATCGGGGCAGAGCGAAACCACGCCATCCGATTTCCTCCGGTAAAGGTCCACCGAGAAAGAAAATTGCTACAAAAGAGAAAAGATAGGTTATAAAAAATTCAAAATTAAGGTCATGGAAAGTAGGTACCTCTCCATTTAATATCACCATACCTAGAAACATTGCAGCGGGGATAACGATGAGAGTAAACAAGTACCACTTTAAACCGACCTTAGTAGTGAGAATGCTTTTTCTAACTTTTTTCCATGCCTCTTTGCCTTCAAGAGTTCGAAACATGATACACGCTGCTAACATAGGGCCTGCAAATGCATTGGCAAAAAAGAAAATATCAAATACTTTTGTTTTAGGGAAAATACCCCATTGTGAGAAGATAAATGGAATTAATACAACCCATGAAAATAAATATGCCATTACAAAAAATGAAGTTAACGGATAGGATTCCAAATACCCTCTCAGAATTGTTGATGAGTTTTTTGCTTTTATTAAATACTTCAACACAATCACCTCTTCATTTATAAAAACTTGCATATGTGCTAATTCCACATGCTTTGATAAAGAACCTTTTTGATGTAATAATGTTCAGTTTTTTGTATGAAAGGAGAGGTACGTTACCAAAGAAATGTAGAAATCTTTTTAAAGAAAATCACCTAACATTGAGTTAACTAGCTTTTAACATTAATTGAATTTTTGATATATCCTCAATCGAATAATGTTTACTAAGATTTAGTTGGAGCCATCCGTACTAAAAATCTACAGAACCACTTCAGTTTTATTACTATGCTTTTCACACAAGGAACGTTTGAGTACCAAAAGACATCTATAAATGCACTATTTAATACAATGCGTACATCAATTTATATCCAATAGTTTTGAAAGCGTTCGCACATTTAAATAGTTAAAGAAAAGGCACTCCTAGGAGTGCCTTTTCTTTAACTTGAACCATGTTCCTATATATGTTCCCCATCCCATAAAAACACTTCCTATAAAACAGGATCCTAGACACCAATAGACTTCATTTGAAAAATAGTTTACATATGTATGGATGATAACAGTAACGCTACATCATGAATATAAGATGCATTATGGCTTCTGGTCTAAGAACCTACTTTATAGAAAGTACCTTTCTCATATATTTTACCACATGTAATATTGAGTTTATTAAGTATTTGGTTAATATGCACAATTACATAGTAAATACCTTTTAAATAGGAGAATAAGAAAAATGCAAAATAAGTGATTCTAAACATATTCCAGATAACCCCTAATTTTTTATTAATTATTTATTTGGCACTCAATAATAGAAGTAAGTACTGCTTGCATTCCATTTAATAAATCTAACACATTCACATCAAACATTTATTTTTATTCACTAGGGGATTTAGTTAATTAGAAAGAAGCATATGCAATAAATAATTCTGTTTTAGATAACATCCAACCACTTAAAAATCCAGTAATAAAAAAGGAGGGAGAAAGTATCTTTTATTGAAGTTTGTTTATAATAGCTTTTTAACTTGTTAGGGGGAATCATAAAGGAGATTAGTAATCTCTTTGATCATTTTTATTTTCCTTATAGTAATGGACTTATTGTATTAGAAAATTCAAATTTTGAAAGGAGTATCAATAAATATGAGTAAGAAAAAAGATACGTGCCTATCAACTTAAGGATAGCAATTAAATGGGTTTTTGTTTAAATAAACTAAACAAAGGGGTGTTCTTTATGTGTACTAGTTTGACATTACAGACAAAAAACGGTCAACATCTTTTTGCAAGAACGATGGATTTTACATTAGATTTCAATCAAGAAGTAATAATAGTTCCTCGAAGTTATCGATGGAACAATATAACAGGTGAAACCATTGAAACGAAACAAGCAGTTGTCGGGATGGGGATTAACTATCAAGGAAGGGTCATTCTGGCAGATGGAGTAAATGAAGCAGGTATGACTTGTGCAACACTCTATTTCCCAGGTTTCGCCACTTATAATGAAAGTATAGATGACAATAAAACGAATCTGGCTCCATTTGATTTTGTGGCTTGGAGTCTCACGCAGTTCAATTCTATTGAAGAGTTAAGAAAGTCTGTTGATAGTATTTCTTTTTTGGATGTACCATTACCTATTTTAGGACTTACTCCTCCACTACATTGGATTATAGCGGATAAATGGGGAGAATGTATTGTACTAGAGCCGACAACTGAGGGGCTAAAAGTGTATGACAATCCGTTAGGGGTAATGACCAATAGTCCAGAGTTTAACTGGCATCTTCAAAATTTAAGACAATATATTGGTCTTAGATCGCAGCCCTATGAGTCTACACAATGGGGGGATTTATCACTAAGTGCTTTTGGACAAGGTTCAGGTTCAATAGGGCTTCCGGGTGATTTTACCCCACCATCAAGATTTGTTCGGGCAGCATATGGCAAACAAAATATCCAAGGTATAGATAACGAAGAGGAGGGGGTATCGGCAGTTTTTCATATCTTATCAACTTGCGAGCTTCCTAAAGGTGGAGTGATAACGGAAGAAGGAGTATTAGATAATACCATCTATACCAGCGCAATGTGCATGGAATCAGGCACTTATTATTACCATACCTATGAGTGTCGGCAGATTACAGCTGTCAATTTGTTTCATGAAAATTTAGATGCAGATGAGATTACAACTTATCCATTTCAACGAAAACAACAGATTTTTTATGAAAACTAATCGGAATCCTGCAAACCGTTTACAGATGTTAGACTATATCATTTTTGTTGTCTAGTTTACTAAAGTATTACTAAAAAGGAAGGCTGATACCACATGATAGGAATAGAGGGTGAAAAAAGAGGATTTTAAGGCATTATTTAAAGTGAAATAGATAATTTAAAGGAGGAATTTAAATGGATGCAAGGAAAGAACGCAGAAAATACGAGAAGATGTCAAAGAACTATAACCGTATTTATTTCGTTTCTCCTATTAATTTTATTTGTTTGTAGTAGTGTAGTTATCATAGGAGCTACAGGAGGAAAATATGTAGTGTTTTTATTGTTAGTAATTTTACTTAACGCTCGTATTACTAAAGAACCTCAAAAAAGCATGAGCAATATTCAAATAAAGGGCGTATTTAAAATGATACATATCCTGAAAGGAATAAACTAGATGTACATTCAAAATATCCCTATATCATCATCTGTTAACTAGTAAAAGTAACTTTATATAAATAGTTTTTTAGCAATTTAGGAATAGAAACCGTACCTTATTAAAATGTTATTTCCGTTCCTATAATGAATTATCCTTCTAGCATATATATAAGATTTATATCATATATTAGGAGAAAGAATGAAAGTTAGAAGGGAGTCTTATAGAGTGAGTTATTTGGAGGGAAATGACGTTAGTGAATAAAATATGGTAAGTGTGCCTAATCCCTACGTATATCAGACATTACAATCAGTAATGGGTAAACATGTGGTTATTGAAACTGTAAGAGGTAATGTAAGAGGAAAGTTAAAGGATGTGAAACCAGATCATTTGCTCATTGAATATACGGTACCGTATATTGTACGAATTCAACAAATTGTATGGATTATGCCAAAACAATGATCAAATTATATGTAATTTGATTTATAAAAAATTGGTTTAATAGACGTCCAAAGAAAAACACAGGGGTTTATCTCTGTGTTTCTTCAAATTTTCTTTTTTGGATATATGCTTGAGCATGGATAATTTCTTTCTGAAGTTCTTTTAATTCTTCCGTAGATCCTGATTCAATCTTCATGTACGTAGTAACTAGACTAATCATCATATCCATCTTTTCTACTATATTTTGAATGACCTGTTCAGATTGCTCTTTTTTAGGGTGCTGTATTGCTATTAAAGCATTTTCTATATAATTGTTCTTTCTTTGCTGGATATCATAAATAAACTGTTTTGTGTTTGAGTTCATTTGCTATTCCTCCATTTTGGATATACTTCTATTCTATCATATTCGAATGGAAAATATTAGATCATCCTAAATGTACACCTGTCCCGCACATCTCCTCAAGTATACAAACTAATCCTTTAATGTAAAGGAAGCTAAGAAAAAATTTTATAAAGAAAAAGCCGATTTCCCTATATATTAAGGGTATCGGCTTTTATTCATATTCTTTTACTTAATTAATTTCTGACATAAAACTTATAATAATAACATTACTTTTACTAGCTAGAAAAGGGTTGATACTGTACATTTTAAAATATCAATTAAGCACTAATATTTTGGTTATGCACTGTTTCACCTTTATGGGAAACATAACTGTGTGCTATCATTCCTAGCATTATTACAAACATGCCATACCAAGATAAAATAGAGGGGGATGAAGAATGTAATAAGATTAGTTCTCCAATAACAGCAAAAAGGACCTCCATAGATTGTGTTGCTTCAACAGTTGCAAGTTTCTGCATATCTCCTTTAACCATATCAGTAGCTTTAAAAAATAAGATAGTTGCAATTACACCAGAGCAAATAGCAACTAAAATAGATTGCATAGTTTGCTCCTTACTAGGTATTCCTGCTGTAAAAAGACCGTACAAGGATAATAAAAACCAAAATGGTAAGCTAGCTAATGTCATTCCAAGGACACGTTGATAAGCATCTAGACGATCTCCACAAACCTCCATCATCTTACGATTCCCGAGTGGGTAAGCAAAAGAAGCTACAATAACAGGGATAATACCTAACATAATATCTTTTACAGCAAGCGATTTTGCTTGTTCCATTTGCATAAGGAAAATACCAAGAAGAATAATTAATGACATACTCATACCCTTCATTGGAATTTTTCCTCTTTTCTTAATAATTCCATCTGGTGTTTGATAAGTTTGGATAAAAAGAGGAGCTAACAAAGATCCTGATATAATAGTAACTTGCCATGTCCCCGCAATAATCCATCCTGGTGCATGTGCAGCGGCAAAACATAATGGAGCATAAAATAGACCAAAACCTACAAAACTCCATAAAAACCATGCACTTAAATCCTCTCTCATAACTTGTAATAATATTTTTAATTTTTTTCGACTCATAACAAGAAGTAAAAGGAATGGCAGCATGAAAATAAACCTTAATGAAGCACTCCATATCCAGCTACCACCTGATAATTCCATTGCTCGATTTAATATAAATGTGAAAGCAAAAAAGAAAGCAGCACATATACCTAAAAAAAGAGGACGCAAATTTCTCACTTTAATCTACCTCATAAGTCATTAATTTCTCAAGGCTTAACCAGTTTTGTTCTACAAGATGCGCTGTTGTTTCTTTATCTTTATTTTTACACGCCTCTATAATTTGCTGATGTTGTTCTACTGACTTTAGACCATTTATCGAAGTGAACTGAGAAATTTCGAGACGTTGAATCTTAGATATACTTCGTTCTAACGCACGAATGATTTCAGGATTTCCTGCCACATCTAAAAAAACATTATGGAATAACTCGTCAGCTTCAATTGATTTTATAATATCTTTTTTCTCAATAGATAATAGTAAAGCCTTATTACTGAACTCTAATTCTTGAATATCCGATTCTTTTAATAATGGTACTGCTAAACGAGCAGCTAACGAATGTAAAACTGCTACCACAGTAAATGCGTGTTTCGCCTCCTCAATATTTAATGGTGCAACACGAGTAACTGAACCAGGAATAGATTCAACAAGTCCTTCATCCTCAAGACGTTTCAACGCCTCTCTAACTGGAGTACGGCTAATTCCAAATTCTTCTGCTAATTCTTTGTCATTTAAGCGTTGCTCCGGTTGCACCTCTAATGTAACGATTGCTTTTTTCAAAGTTAGATATACTTCATCTCTAAATGACATACGTTTAATGGGTTTAATAATATCTTTTTTCATAAAACCAATATATCGGATATTGGTTTTATGGTCAACTCTAAATTTTCAATAAAATATACTCGATTATCAAATTCTAAAAACGACCATTTAAGGAACCTCCTTAACGTATGAAAAAACCAAGTTCTTTAAAGAAATAAATCCTTAGCGTACGAAACTCGCGTTTTATTGGTGGGACTCTCTAATTAATTCGCTTAATGGATTCGGTCTCGTCTATTTTGGATACTACTTTATGTGAAATGGAGATATTATTTTTATTTAGGATAGATTTCTTTCGAAATATGTATCTAGAGCCGTATATTAATTTAAATGTGATACGATAATTGTATATATGCATTTAGAAGGTAAAAGGGGATGAGTGTTGATGAAAAACCATACAATGGTAAACGGAAAACTCCTTCAGACTAATAAAAAGTGGTCACATCTCCGGCAAAAACAAAAAGATCATATTTCTAATTGGTTACGTAGGGAATACATACAGTTTGTAAGAACGCATCATCGAAAACCTAGAAAAAACGAGCATGATGAGATTCTTCATGAAGTGATGAGTCAAATACAGGAACAAGAAATATGGATTCCAAATGGTGAAGTGAAAAAATATTATGTAAGCAAAATAGGAAAATGGTTTAGAAAAATAGAAGGTGAATGGGAAATACAAATAGATAACAATGAGCGGCAGCAAGTATTAAAAGAAAAGTAGATACAAATAGGGTGCGTATTTCATGTATAACTTACAAGAAGATATGTATGAACAATTGAAAGAGAAAAAAGGGGAAGTAACTGTATTTTTAGGGAATGGTGTTCCAGTACGTGGGCAGATCCTTGCAACAGATAAAATTACCGTCCTAATAATGGTTCATGGTAAGCAACAACTAGTCTACAAGCAAGTAATTTCCACAATTCTTAAGTAATTCTTTTTCCTTTTTTCGAGAGAAGAGGAAAAAACAAAAAAAAATAGAAGATTGAGATCAATCTTCTTTAAAAAAGGAACAGATGACAGATTACTACTTCAACTCTTAATTAATTATAAATAAGCACATATAAATATTCAATCCATTCCGAGTTTTCTCAACATATTTGTCTTTTTTAAAAATTATAATATAAGTAATTCTTTTTATTATTATATATTTGTTCTTTCCTGTTGCAGAATCCTTAAGCTATTAAGGATTCCTTTTCTTGTTTCTAAAATTCAAAAACTACATTGATAAAACACACAGCAAAGCTATGCATACATTTTCTTTAGACAATTAGCTAAATATCATCTAAGCTGTAATTTTATGAAAATATAATAGCTGATTTCAAACGAAATTGGAAATAAACGTAAGTCTATGGCCTATTTTTATACGTATCTCGGCTATACCCCATTGCTATCAGGTTAAGAAATACATTCTTCCCCAAAACGAAAAAATAAGTTGCCCTCTATCAGAAATACACAAAATTTTCATCCTGGGGGTTTTATAAAATTATTAAGTTGATGGTCATGGGGTACCATCAGAAAAATGCGGGTTTACAACGCTATGCCCATTTTTAAGACGCTTCCCTCGTATTTAAAAACGTTAAGAGAGTTATAGTGGCTTTAAAGAATCTAATGATACTATATTATCCATATTAAAAAGGTATTCTCCTAATAAATTGATATGTTTCCCTCTAAAGGTGACTATAGATAGCTATCGGAAGGGAACAAATAATGATTTCTTATCATTAGAATTATAGGAAATGAAATAAGACCGCTCCTAATTATAGGAACGGTTATAAATTTATCATGTGCTGGAGGTCAATCCGAATGGCATGGACTACCGTCTCTAAACAGTATGAGCATGAAATTTGACGAGTATACGTAAGAATAGTGGAAGCCGTAACGAATTATTAGTTCGTGGTACTGAAAGTGTAATTGATCAAATGAAATATAAAATCGCATAAGAGTTTGATGTACAATTTGGTGCAGACGCAACCGCTCGTCCAAACGGACTGTTGGTGATGAAATTACAAAACGTCTAGTAGCAATGGCTGAGGAACAACTTGTCGGTCGATTCACTCGCTAATTATATAGTGTATGGATTAGAAGGAGAGATTATAATCTCTCCTTTTTTTTATGGGAAAAATCTATGCTCAAATTGTTTTCAAGGAATTTTAAGTAAAAGTACAAACTACTCTTCTAGATAGAAAGAGCTGAGCTAATAGTTAGGAATTCATCATTTTGATGAGAACATACTTAATAATAAAAAGCAGTTAGCAAAAGCTAACTGCCATAAGAACATTACATCCATGAATTTAAGGAGTACACATAGTATGTACAAAAGCTTCAAGTTTATGTAACTAAAATTAAAATAGAGCAGTTAGTGGTAGCAACTGCTCTATTTCATACAACCTGGATAAGGAGCGAGTTGTAATATTTAGTATAGATGAAATGCTCATTTTTATTCGAAAAATGAATTATATTAACTAGTTATTACGTGCTCTTGATCTGCAATTTCACTATCAAACGTATATGTTTGGTTAAAATATTCACAATAAAAACAAAGTTAAAGGGAAAGGAACAGAAGCTATTATAATTTTTTGGAGAAATACTATAAAAAAATGCCTAAATTAAAAGTAACCTTTTTGTATTGAGCATTAAGATTAGATAGAATATTTCTCATCTATTTCAAAAATGATTGTTAAAGTTAACTTATAGGAAATGAGATAAATAATTGAATTCGACATTAAAAAGAGCAGCTAGCAAAAGCTAGCTACTCGATAACCGATTTGTTCTAAAACAGGTTAGTTATATTTTGGACAAATCTTTAAAAAATATACAACATAAATGCCCTAAAAACACAGCAACAAGGGGCTAATATAATATTTATATTATATAATTTTTACATCCTAATATAAGAAATGACATTAGTTAATTAGAAAAAATCATTTTTTTATACCAATTTTGCTTATTAATTGTTTATTACATTTAATAATTTAAATAATTTTATTAAAATAAACGGTGCAACGCACATTAATCTAACTGCTGTACATGTTGAAGAGTAGGTAAGGAAGATGTTTACTATCGCTTAGAAGAAATATAGGAATAGGTTTATAAGGGTAAAGCTTCAATTCGGTTATATCAAAATTTTTAGGAAAGAGATAAATGGTAGAAAGAATGAATAAATAAACAAATTCTTAAAAACTATTATTACGTAGGGGGAAATCTATGAATAAGATAATAACGTTAACTTAAAATTTTTTTTTATCTTTAACGTATTATTCTTAGAATGACATAATTCCTCCAAATAAAAGGGGAAATCAAATATGAAATCATCAATAGATAGTATTCAAGAAAGTAAAAGATTAAAAAATCAACAAAAGGGAAAGAAAGCAACATGGAAATCGATGTCTATGTTTTTAGTTCCCTTGCTTTTAAGTAACATATTACAATCAGTTGGACAATTATTTGGTATGGTGGTAGTAGGACGATGGCTTGGTATGAATGAATTAGCTGCCATTTCAGCATTTTTTCCATTATTCTTTTTGCTTGTTTCGTTTGTAATTGGAATTGGATCAGGTAGTTCGATTTTAATTGGTCAGGCATTTGGTGCCCGTAATGAAGATCGTTTAAAAGCCATAGTTGGTACGACGTTGACATTTACCTTTATAATAGGAGTTATTTTGGCAATAGCGGGAAATGTATTTGCACTGAACATTATGCGTTTTATGGGTACACCAGAGAATATAATTGATATGAGTGTACATTATGCACGTATTTTATTTAATTCTATGCCAGTTTTATTTCTATATTTCTCTTATACAACATTTATAAGAGGTACAGGAGATTCTAAGACGCCATTTTATTTCTTAATTGTTAGCACAGTCTTAAATATAATTCTATTACCTATTCTAATTTTTGGTTGGCTAGGAATACCAAAACTTGGTGTGTACGGAGCAGCGTATGCTTCTGTTATTTCAACCATTGTAACATTTATAGTTATGCTTATTTATTTAAAGAAGAAGAATCATCCACTGAACTTAGACGAGGCTGTACGGAAATATCTTCGTATGGATTTGGATCTATTAAAACTATTATTACGCCTTGGAATTCCAGCGAGTATTAATATGATTCTTGTTTCATTATCTGAGATTGCGGTAATCGCATTTGTGAATCGTTTTGGTTCTGAGGCGACTGCTGCATATGGGGTTGTAAACCAGGTTGCAAGTTATGTTCAGATGCCTGCGGTCAGTCTTGGAATTACAGTATCTATTTTCGCTGCGCAATCTATTGGTGGGAAACAATTTAACCGATTACAGGAAGTCATTCGCGCTGGAATTGTTATGAATTATATAATTGGTGGTATATTAATCGCTTTTATTTACTTATTCTCAAGAGAAATATTATCGTTATTCTTAACGAACTCGAATACAATTGAAATTGCACATAGTTTGGTGATGATTACACTTTGGAGTTACTTAATTTTCGGTCATGCTCAAATTATTGGTGCGACAATGCGAGCAAGTGGAACTGTATTATGGCCCACTATTATCGGTGTCGTATCTATATGGCTTGTAGAAGTCCCCGTTGCTTATTACCTTTCTTATCATACGAATCTTGGTATAAAAGGAATATGGATTGGGTATCCAGCAGCATTTATTGTAAGTTTATTTTTGCAATATGGATATTATAAACTTTCATGGAGGAAGAAACGAATTTCACGACTTGTTAGTTAGAATAGAAGGTGAAAAATGATATTCTCTTATAAGTTGTCAGTTTTAGGAGTATGGCTACAACATCATCAAACTAATAAAACCGAGTTACCCTCAAACGGGAGTATGTTGGTTTTATATTGTAAATTCAATTTCATCCTTTCATACTTATCTTTAGAAGTTCAACTCAATTTTTCATGCTGGAGAAGAATATATTTATTAAATTGATAGGAATAGGACAGATTATATTTCGATTTGAGATTACGAACAATAAGGAGTTAAAAAAAGCAAAAATAGCTACATACTATGTAGCTATTTTTGCTTACATAAATTTAATTAGTAACCAGAGTCTTCTGAAGTAAGGTTATCTATCATTTTATAATCGTATTTTTGTAATGGTTTTTCAGCAGGACCTTCAAGTACTTCTCCTGTATATGAGAATCGCGAACCGTGGCACGGACAATCCCAAGAACGTTCTCCATTGTTCCATTCAACTTCACATCCAATATGGGTACAAGTTGTATCTACAATATGAAGTTTACCTTCTGCATCTTTATAAGCTCCTTTTCTATGTCCATCAATATCAACGACAGCTCCTTCATCGTTAGATAAATCACGGATACATTTTTGTGGAATCTCTAACTTTCCTTTAATTAAGTGACCAACAACATTGGCATTTTCGACTAAGAAGTTCTTTAAACTTGGATTCATATGGAAACGGGAGGGAGTATATAATTCCCGATATTTGTTTTTTTCTTTTAATATGATATCTCGGAATAAAAGGGCAGCTGCAGTCCCATTAGTCATACCCCATTTTCTAAATCCAGTAGCAATTAATATGTTTTTTTGATCAGAGGTGATTTCACCGATATAAGGAATTTTGTCTAGTGTAATTAAATCTTGGGCTGACCAACGATATGAAATGTTTTCAAGTCCAAAAACTTGTTGACCGAATATTTCCAAGGCTTCATAATGTTTTTGTGTTTCTCCGCCCTGTCCCGTTTTATGACTTTCTCCAGAGATAAGAATGAATTCTTCCCCATTAATTGTTGTGGAACGGAGAGAACGTGTCGGTTCATCTACACTAATATACATACCACCTGGATAATTTGCTCTTGTCTTAGCAGCAATTATATAGGATCGATCTGCATGCATTCTCGTAGAGTAAAGTCCTGCGCCTTCATAAAAAGGGAAATGGGAACAAGAGAGAATATACTTTCCTGTAATTTGAGCTCCTCCACGGGTAAGAACCACAGGTTTTTCTCCTGTTTTTATATTTACTGCTGTGGTATTTTCAAAGATGTATCCACCTTTTTCTGTAATTATATTTGAAAGATGGGCTAAATATTTAAGGGGATGGAATTGCGCTTGATTTCTCATAACAAGTGCATTATGTATTTTTAAGTTAATAGGAAGTTTTTTTACAAGTTCGCCTTCAATACGAAGCTCTTTATAAGCTTCTGCTTCTTTTTCTAACTTAAATGCATATTCTTCTGTTGTGGCATACAGGTAAGCATCTTGTTGAGTGAAATCGCAATCAATGTGATGTTTATTAATTGTGGTTTGAATGAATTTTAAAGCATCAATGTTTGCTTCGTAATACAATCTTGCGGTAGTTCTACCGGTATATCTGATAAGCTCGTCATAAATCATATCATGTTGAGCAGTAATTTTAGCTGTCGTGTGTCCAGTCGTTCCATTTAATAATTTGTCTGCCTCTATAACAGCGACTTTTAGACCTTCATTTACTAGAAGATAGGCAGAAGTAATGCCAGTAATTCCTCCTCCTACAATAATAATATCGACCTGCATGTCATTTTCTAAGGAAGGGTATTCTGGTAAATGAATACTGCTCGTCCAATAAGATTCGGCATTATGGGGTAATATTCCACTGTAATTCTCATTATTTGTCACTGTAAATCCTCCATCCAAAGTTTTATAGTTCTATTATTTCCACTTATTAGAGAGGTAAACTTTGAGATTAGAAAACAACAAAAGAACCTAGATGGTTCTTTAAAGAAATAGCTTAGTGTCATTTAACGGTTCCTTAATCCATTTTTCAATTTCAGAAGATGTTCTTTTCATCATAATTCTAAATAGCTGTTAATTTAGCGGTATTCGATAGATTTTGTCATACTTAAAATCATTAAAATTTCTTCAAAACAGTATTCTTTTTTAACTTTTAAATCTTATCTCAAACCTACAATTATGTTGGATTATAAAGCATGTACCTTTAGTAGCAACATGTTTTTGTATTAGTTAATTGCATTTGATATACTGCTTTGGCTCAGTGCAACGGATAATGGGTTCAATTAAAGGGTATTATCAAAAAGAATACTATAAAACAAAACATTTTCAGAAATGGATAAGGGGTGAATAAGTGGTGGAAAACATGATAAATGAGGATAACTTTGGTTTACAAAGGCAACCTTCTCAAAAAACGGTTGGTCAATATTTATTCGATTGTTTAAAATTGGAGGGCATTACCGAGATTTTTGGTATTGCAGGGGACTATAATTTTACACTTCTTGATACTTTAGAGTGTTATAAAGGTATCCGCTTTATAGAAGGGCGGAACGAACTAAACGCGGGCTATTCTGCAGATGGCTATGCAAGAATTAAAGGGATGTCCGCTCTTATTACAACTTTTGGAGTTGGAGAACTCAGCGCTTGTAATGCTATAGCTGGGGCTAATAGTGAGCATGTACCAATCATTCATATAGTGGGTGCGCCTCCCGAAAATGATCAAAAAGAGCATAAGCTGATGCATCACACTTTAATGGATGGGAATTTTGATGTTTTTCGCAACATGTATGAGCAAATTACTGCATACAGCGCGGTGCTTACGCCTGAAAACGCTAAAATTGAAATTCCAGCCGCAATTCAAATTGCTAAAGAAAAGAAAAAGCCTGTATATCTTGTTGTGGCCGATGATTTAGTGACCAAGCCGATTAAAAATCGTGTAGAGCCAACACAACAGCGCCCAACATCTAATTTGAAAACTCTTCATGCTGCGGTCAATCATGTCCATAAGCTACTAGATCGTGCACATCGACCAGTTATACTGGTGGATGTAAAAACCATGCGCTTCGGTCTTCAAGCGGCAGTTCAACAACTGGCAGACACCATGAATGTTCCTGTTGCAACGATGCTGTACGGAAAGGGAGGATTCGACGAAACCCATCCAAATTATGTGGGAATGTACTTAGGGTCTTTTGGAGATTCTGAAGTTCAAAGTAAGGTAGAAAATGCAGATTGTATCATCGCAATTGGTATGGTATTGGCGGATACTAATACCGCAAGTTTTACCGCAAAACTAAACCAGCTGATAACCGTCAATATTCAACCAGATATGGTTAAAATTGCTGAGGCAGAGTATCCGAATGTTCTTGCAACTGACATGTTACTTGCAATACAGAATGTGGGTTATAAGGGACAAGGGTTGGTAGAAAAAATGTCATTCCCTTACGACCAATTAAATACTAACACCGATGCCCCTCTAATAGCGGCGAACTATTATCCACGTTTTCAGCAGATGCTGAAAGAGGAAGACATTGTAGTTGTCGAGACCGGTACATTCTATTACGGAATGGCAGAGGTGAGACTACCGAGCGATGTAATATATATTGGGCAAGGTGGTTGGCAGTCCATCGGTTACGCAACCCCCTCGGCGTTCGGTGCTATTATGGCTGTGCCTGAACGCCGAGTGTTTCTGTTTACAGGGGATGGAGCCTTACAACTGACAGCTCAAGAAATCAGCACCATGCTTTATTATGGATGCAAGCCTATAATTTTTGTCTTAAACAATGATGGTTATACGATTGAAAAATATTTGAATGTAAAAACAAAAAATCAAAAGTATAACAAAATTCCTCAATGGTCTTATACTAAGCTAGCGGAAGTTTTTGGAGGCGATGCGCTTACAGTTACAGTCCGTAACTACGGAGAGCTTGATCAGGCAATAAACCAAGCTGAAATAGAAAGTACTGAAAAACTCTGTATTATTGAAATGATTGTAAAAGATCCAATGGATGCATCTAGATATATGAAAAAGATGCGCAATTATATGGAGGAGCAGGAAATGCAGCGTACTCAGCAATAGTCTTGAATAGACCAGGAAGATAAGTCTAATTTTTTTAGATGAATTCTGAAAAATTCACAGAAAAATTGTTAGGTGTATTTTAAGATATAAAGTTGATGGATGTTCGATATATTAGGAAGAAGCGTGTTTTGAAGAAGATAATCATAACACGCTTTTTTTATATTCAATTGCCATCCCTTATTTGATACTAATAGCACAGTCCAAATCATATTCTTATAATAGAAAGGGGTGTAAAGTTAATTGATAAAAGTAAAAGTTCGTTTACAACCCATTGTAAGTAAGATAAATCTACCCACTGTTTTAAGAACAACTATACTTCCAGGTGAATCAATTGAAAGATTATTTATTGCAACCCAAATAGGAGAAATCTTTTACATAGGAGACGGAGAAATAAGAACTTTTTTAGATATTCGTTCTCGAATCATAAAATTAGGGAAGTCTGAACAAGGTGGATATGATGAAAGAGGGTTGCTAGGACTAGCGTTTCATCCACAATTTTATTATAACGGTTTGTTTTATCTTCATTATTCATTAGCTGGAACACAAGGACCGGGCGCTCTTGCTGAACCTTTTAAGCCTAATCCATGTGACCCAAAAACGTTAAATTTAAGATGGATAAACAGGGAAACTCAATATGATCATATTGATACCGTAGAAGAATGGATTTTACACCCGAATGGTCAACCTCAAAAAAGG
The DNA here is from genome assembly GCF_003946765.1 of Bacillus sp. 2D03. Taxonomy (NCBI): domain Bacteria; kingdom Bacillati; phylum Bacillota; class Bacilli; order Caryophanales; family Bacillaceae; genus Bacillus; species Bacillus sp. 2D03. Next base: position 62,709 of record NZ_RPSJ01000008.1, read on the forward strand.
CGTACATTACTTAATATAAGAAGGCCATTTCTTAATCATAATGGGGTTAATAGCCTAAGTTTTTCACCTGAAACTGGGGCACTTGTTTTAACAACTGGAGATGGTGGATCAGGCTATGATCCATTTAATTTAAGTCAGGATGATATGGAGATAGCCGGTAAAATAATTGAAATTGATGTAGCTAAGAATACACTTATCAATAATCCCCCTGTAGTCACACGTTTTGATGAACTTCCCTCATCTATTCAGGAAACTCTTACGGTAATTGCTAAAGGCGTTCGTAATATCACAGGTATTTCATTTCAAAGGTTTTATAATCAGTATATTAAATATGTGGGAAATGTTGGGCAAGATTTGGTGGAATCAATTTTTTCATTTGTTCATTATAGACCTATACCAGTCACTCAACTTGTTCAAGCTTCTTTAATGATGAGATCTACTTCTGATCAAGACGGAGTTATTAACTTTGGTTGGCGTGGATGGGAAGGGAATTTTCCTACTTCTTTTATAAGACGCTGTTCTTCAACTCCCACTTTAGATGAAAAAATAATAGCTTATTATAATGAAACAGTTAAAACTTCAATGAAGCGGCTTCAACCATTCATAAGTTATTTTCATAAAGGTTCAGGACCTGATAAGTTTGATGGAACTGCACTTACAGGTGTCCAACCATATATGGGGAATGGAATTCCGAATTTAACAGGAAGTATTGTGTTTACCGATCTTACTCGGAAAGAAGAATCTAACTCCCCAGTTAGAGGGGTTTTAGCCTATACTCGTCCTAGTATGGATGGTAAATTAAATGATTTTAGTGTTATTGAAGCCGATTATAATTTTGGATCTCAATCAGCTTATTATGTTAACTTGGGAACAAACCTGAATCAAACTAGATTATATTTAGGGGTTTATGAATCTACAAATGTGACTGATTTGAACAAAGGTACTATTTTTGAAATTGTTCTATAAGACGCTACCATAAAAATTCAAACGGTAGGGCATGTTATATCTTTATGAAAATAAAGAGAGGGCATTTCAAAATAAATATAATTGCGAATTTAGAAAAAGGGTATTCAGCAATATCTTGCAAAATTTATGTTCATGAATTTATAGTAATACCAATTGAAATAGCTGCTATTTTAAAATATTTTCAGAGGAGCAATCGTTCTCGCAATTTTATTATAAAGGCAATACCGCATAAAACACGCGGGAATGAATAGTATAGAAAGTGACTGTTTGGATATTTTTGGGTGGTGATTCTAATCGAATGGTTTGTCTGTTATTGGTATCAATCAATGAGAAGGATAAATGGAGACCATATTCACTTGAAAAAGATCCCCTTTGCAGCCAACTTGGTTATTACAGCCTTGCTGAGTACGCTTGCCGCCATGTTTCAATCAGCAGGAGGCTTGATGCCGGGTATAGGCTACTTAATTAGTTTTTTAGCGACATTACCAATTTTTTTAGTTACGTCCCTTTCTATTCGTCAAGGAATTCTTTCTTATATCCTTACAATTCTCCTTTTATTTATCATTCAGCCGAGTGAATTAATTATTTTTCCATTTACAACAGGTTTATTAGGTATAGCTATAGGTGTGTCTTTTTTTCAATTGAATAAGAGAATTTTGGTTGTTTCTTTTTCATCAATATGTCTACTGGCGGGGATCATGGTGATACTGTATGTATTCCGTTTCCCAGTACTGGGCCCTACTGTTAATACAATTATAGATACAAAGGTTATTGCAATAATATTTATATTAAGTTTTTTTTACTCCTGGCTATTCGTTGAACTTTGTAGAATATTTTTGAATAGATTGTATCGCTTTTTATAAATGCGGACTAAATTCCATTGAACGAATAGGTGTTGTAATATTAGAGGTTTTAAAAGGAGGGGCAAGATGAAGCTAGCTTTTAGTACAAATGCATTTACAACATACACATTACCCGAAGCTATTTCAGAAATTGGAAAGTTGGGGTATAAAGGGGTTGAAATTTTAGCAGATGTTCCTCATGCTTTCCCACCTGTACATACTGCTGCTTGGATAAGTGATGTACAACAAAAACTAGAAAAATATGGCCTCGAGGTCTCAAATATAAACGGAAATACAGCAGCTGGATTTTTTCCATATTCTACTGGAGAACCTACATTTGAGCCTTCATTATGTAATGCAAGAGAAGGGGTGAGGAATCAGAGAATTAAATATACAAAACAATTAATAGATTTAGCTGTAATAGTAAATGCCAAAAACATCAGTATTACAAGTGGAAAGTGTCTTTCAGGGAACCCACCAGATCAAGCAATTAATCATCTTATAAATTCACTAATAGAGATTATGGACTATGCTGAACGACGTGAAATCAACGTAGGGATTGAGTACGAACCTGGCCTTTTAATAGAAAATGGAAAAGAATTGAATGAATTAATTCAAATAGTGGGATCAAATAGGCTAGGCGCAAATCTTGATCTCGGGCATGCAGATGTAATAAGAGAGGATATTCCCACTTTATTATCACGTTTAAAGTCTAGGATATGGAACATCCACCTAGAGGATATAGCAGATCACAAACACTATCATCTTATACCTGGTCATGGGAATATTGATTTTAATCAATTATTTAATTATGTAAAGCAAATTAAATATAAGGGATTTATTACAGTAGAATTATATACCTATTGCAATGATCCAGTACTGGCAGCAAAGGAATCTATAGAATTCCTTACACCATATTTTAAGAATAGCCTTTTATGAGGGGAGATAATTTATGAAATATTTTGATCCGCACATCCATTGTTATTCTCGTACAACCGATGATTATGAAAATATGAGTCTGGCCGGTGTACGCGCTGTTGTAGAACCCGCATTTTGGCTTGGAAGCGAACGCCGTTATCCTGAAACCTATTTTGATTACTTCCAACATTTGCTTACCTTTGAATCTGAGCGTGCTAAGCAATATGGAATCACTCATTATTGTTGTTTAGCTATGAATCCAAAAGAAGCAAATAACATTGATATTGCCTATCAAGTAATTGATGGATTGTCCGAGTATTTGCAACATGAACGGTGTCTTGCAATTGGAGAGATTGGATTTGATAGGATTACTCCTGAGGAAGAAGATGTGATGCGGAGACAAATGAAATTAGCTAAGGACCTCGATATGTTGGTTATGGTGCATACTCCCCATCAAAATAAGCGGGAGGGAACAAGAAGAACAATAGAAATCCTAAAGGAAGAAGGGCTTGAACCTGATAGGGTATTAATAGATCATAATAATTCAGATACTATTGATCTTTCCGTTGAATATGGAGGCTGGAGCGGAATGACAATTTATCCGACGAAAGTTTCAACTGATGAAGCAATTGAAATAATCGCACATTACAGCATAAATAAGATTATGGTTAACACCGCAGCAGATTGGGGACCATCTAATCCTCTTAATGTTGTAAAAACTGCGCTCGAGATGCGAAAGAAAGGGCATGCGGAAAATATCATTCAAGAACTAGTTTGGAATAATCCAGTTCGTTTTTATGAGCAATCTGGAAAATTAAAACTAGATTCATAAGGGGTGAAAAGATTATGAAACTTGCATATAGCAGTAATGGATTTAAAAGATATGACTTGTTAAAAACAATAGATGTATTATCTGAAATTGGATATGAGGGTATAGAAATCTTACTAGATATCCCGCACGCTTTTCCACCTGAGGTAACGAATGAGAAAATACTCATGATAAAAGACAAGTTGAAACAAAAGAACATGACTATATCAAATTTGAATGCATTCATGCTGTATGGAATAAAAGATAATTGGCACCCGTCTTTTGTAGAGGTAGATGAAACAGAAAGAAGACAACGTATAGAGCATACTCATAACTGTATTGACTTAGCTCAAAAACTTGGTGCAAAGACACTATCTACCGAACCAGGGGGACCCCTCATCAATGTAGGGAGGGAATGGGCAAATAAAGTTTTTATTTCTGCAATGGAAGAATTGGCTGATCATGCTGAAAAGTCTGGCGTAACAATCCTTGTTGAACCTGAGCCTGATTTATTAATTGAAACATCAGATCAATTTATAGAATTTAAGAAGGCTGTTCCTTCGCAGGCAATTGCATTAAATTTTGATATAGGACATTTCTTTTGTGTTGGAGAAGATCCAGCTGCATTGGTTTATAAATTGCTACCTTATACACAACATTATCATCTGGAGGATATTGCTGTGAATCGCGTACATGAGCATCTGATTCCTGGTCATGGTGCTATTCCTATTCTAGAGGTTTTACAATCTATAAAGAAAACGGGTTATGACGGCTTTATTACCATTGAATTATACCCTTATGAAAATCATGCAATATCGGCCGCCAAAGAATCTTATGACTATGTGCAAAGTATCCTTAACAGCCTATGAGAAGAATTTGTACTTATTTTGAACTGATAAGATTTCCGAATACCTTTACAGCAATGGCAGATATATTGGCAGGCACCTGGATCGCAGGAATAGTTTTGAATCAAAGTTATTTCATTCCTATTATTCTTCTTATGTTAGCGAGCGCATGCATATATGCGTCAGGGATTATTTTAAATGATTTTTTTGACTTTGAAATAGATCAAAGAGAGCGTCCTGAGAGACCTTTACCATCTGGTCGTATATCAATTCGTTCTGCTTTATGTTTTAGTTTTGTGCTTCTTACTGTAAGTATCATATCTGTATGTTTTGTTTCAGGTATCAGTTTTTTAATTGCTTGTATCCTCATTATGTTGGTATTTATATATAATCGCTATTCAAAGCATTATGACGTTTTAGGACCATTAACGATGGGGCTTTGTAGAGGAGTTAACTTGTTACTAGGATTGAGTATTGTACCAGATAAATTAGTAGAATTTTGGTGGTTAGCGGGATTAGGATTTATATATATATTCACTGTTACTGTAATGTCTAAAGGTGAGGTTGGATCCGGCCTCTATCCTATACGAGTAAGAATTATGGCAGGAGCGGTCTTAACATGTGCTATTGCTATTCTGCTTTTACATTTCTATGGTGTATGGGGAACAACAGTTATTACGGTAATCGTTTTTTTATTATGGACTTTTTCAGGGATTTTACCAGCATTAGCAAATCCAATATCATCTAATATTAAAAAAGCAGTAGGAACATGTATAATTGGTCTTCCGTTATTGGATGGAGCAATTGCTGCTTCATTTGGAGGGTGGCCGGCTTTCTTTTCTGTATCTTCTTTCCTAATTATAAGTTATATCATGTCCCGTATTTTTCCCGTTACATAGATGAAAGGATGATACCTTTGGAGAAAAAGAACGTGGTTGTATTAGATATTATTAGTTTGACGGAAGAGCATCTAAATGACGCTGAATTAACCCCAAATATTCGGAAGTTGCTAGAGAATGGCCAGCACGCAAAAATTAAACCTGTATTTCCGGCTGTAACTGGTTCAATGCAAGCTACGTATATTACTGGAACCTCACCAGCTGAACATGGCATTATTTGTAATGGTCTTCCAAACTGGGATACTAAAGAAATAACAATGTGGAATCAAACGATGCTACCAATTCAAGGTAAAAAAATATGGGAAAAGTTGAAGGAAGAAGATTTGACAGCTGAAACAGCAGTGCTGTTTTGGCAGTTCAGCAAGTTGAGCACAGCAGACTATGTAGTTACACCTGCCCCAATTCATCTCGATAAAAAAACAATTATGTGGTGTGATTCAAAGCCGAGGGGTTTATATGAAAAATTGAGGGGGAAATATGGGGAATTTGATTTAAAGAGTTTTTGGGGTCCACTCTCTTCAGTTAAATCCAGTGAATGGATACTAGATGCAGCAATAGATGTGTTAGAAGAATATAAACCAAGGTTATCACTTGTATATTTACCCAATATAGATTATAACGCACAAAGGTTTGGCCCTGAAAGTGAAGCTGCGAAGAAATCTATTAAAGAAATCGACAGTTTAGTTGGAAACTTTATTGAGCAATTGGAAGAGCGTAACTTGAAGGAACAAACACGTCTAGTTATCTTATCAGAATACAATTTTAAGTCAGTTAATAGACCTATATTTATCAATCAAACGTTAAATAAAGAGGGATATGTGGCTATCAAGCATATTGAAAATATGGATTTTCTCGATTTAGAGATGTCAAAAGCTTTTGCTTTAGCAGACCATCAAGTGGCCCATGTATATATTCAAGATTCATGTGATATTAGAGTAGTGAAAGCAATTCTCGAAAGTATACCAGGCATAGCCGAGGTATGGGGAGAAGAGGAGAAGCGGGCTCATAATATTAATCATGAACTTTCAGGGCAGTTAATTACAATTGCGGAACCCGACAGTTGGTTTGTGTATTACTGGTGGTTAAACGATGAACAGGCACCAGAATTTGCATACAATGTAGATATTCATAGGAAGCCTGGTTATGATCCAGTTGAGCTGTTTGTAAATCCAAAAACATTCCAAATACCACTAGAACCGGAGCGAATCAAAGGATCACACGGTTTACCAGCAAAGGATAAAGGAGATTATGTATCACTTGTAGTAACAGGGAGAGATTTTGAACTTCCAGATACCTTAGAAGCGACTGAAGTCCATGACTTGTTGCTAAAACTTGTGGGAAATGAGAAGAGGTGAAAAAATGACATATCAGGTGGGTGTGTTATTTGTTGGAGTGCTAGGTGCAGTTGCAACAACAACGATTTCTGGGCTTTTTGCAGTCAATCAAAATCTTGCTCCACTAAGGGGAGTTATTTCTTCAGAGAAGGAATTTGAGACGCTACAGTTAACGCCGCTCAATCAGATTGCCTTTGGTGGATGGGATATACAAAAGGATTCATTGATAGAAGTAGTACAAAAATATAGTATCATTCAGGAATCTATTTTGAAGAAAATTGAAATGCAACTCAATGATGTTCCTATTTGGCAAGCACCACTGGCTAATGTAAATAATTTTGTTAAAGGGGTCTATAGTCTGACAGGAGAGCCTGAGAACTTAATGAGCGCAGTGAATCAAATTCAGGCAGACATTGAAGAATTTAGAAAAAAATATAATCTTGAGAGAATTGTTGTAATAAATACTGCTTCAACAGAAGAAAAGACAAAAAATCATTCGTTATATCAGTCATTAAAAGCATTTGAGAATGGGTTAAAGGAAAATTCACCAGATATTCGACCGGGCATGCTTTATGCTTATGCGGCAATGAAATCAAAATGTGCCTATGTAAATTTTACGCCAAGTGTGATGACTGAGATACCAGCACTACAGGAATTAGCAGAATTACAGGCTGTTCCGACGGCAGGAAAAGATGCAAGAACAGGTCAGACTTTATATAAACATGTTTTAGGAAAAATGTTCAAACAGCGTGGATTGAATATTGTCGGGTGGTATAGTACGAATATCTTAGGGAATCAAGATGGTGCAATTTTGGAACATCCAACGCATTCCTCAACAAAAATTGATTCAAAATCCATTGGGCTAGAAAAAATATTGGGGTACAGTAATTTTGATCATAAAGTAAGAATTGATTACTTTCCTGTTCGAGGAGATAGGAAAGAGGCATGGGATACCATTGATTTTGAAGGTTGGTTAGGCGAACGGATGACAATGAAAATTAATTGGTTAGGTATTGATTCGATCTTAGCCGCTCCTCTAGTAATTGATCTGTCCCGTTTTATGGATCATGCACTTAGAGAGGGGGAAGTAGGAATAATGAAACATCTTTCACTCTTTTTTAAATCACCAGTTGGAACAGAGGAGTATGCCCTTGATCAACAATATCAAACATTATTAGAATATGTGATGAATTTCGAAGATAATGTTTAGTATTTTCAGTGAGCTAAGAGCTGAAAAAATATGAATGTATTATTTGGGATAGATATCGGTTATATTATCTGAAATAGGGAATTAATTAGGAGGGCTTAGTTAGAAGGTGTTTTTAATGCCATTCATTTAATATAAAATGTCCCCCACAACTATCAGTGGGGGGCATATGAAATTCTATTGTTTTAATGTTTATACTAGAAGGTTCTTAATTCATGCCATAAATAGTAGCTTTTAAAAATTATTCAATTTTATTTTCAAATCTATACAGTCTTCTCTTTCATTATACTCAATGTAAGCTATGTGACCATCGGGGCGAATTAAAATGACATCAATATTTTTTAATTGATAATCCTGTATTTCTCCTACAACCACCTTTGTGTGCGAATCAATGTTCATTTTATCTAGTTCTTCTTTATAAGAAGGATGTATTAATAAAATATATTTACCATCTTGCGTCAATTCAAAGAGTTTATAAGTTTTCTTATTTTGAGAAGAAATAGTAAGATTTGTACATCTTTTCCCTATCAATGGATGCTTTTCTTTCGTATGCATAGGGGAATATATAACCCCTAAGCCACTTACTCTTTCAGCTAAATCTTTATTCACCTCTGGGTATGTGAGTAAATGCGAGAATAACTCTCTTAATTCTATACCTGCATTTGAAAAGTTTATCATTAATTGTTCTTGTGCTTGTACTTCCTTGAAAAATTGTTTTCCCACAGTATGTCGTTCAATATGATAACTTTCTAATAGGCTTTCATATTTTTTTTGTTTTACAGCGAGTCCCAATTTCCATCCTAAATTAAAAGCGTCTTGTAAACCTACATTCAAACCTTGTCCGCCTGCAGGGAAATGAATATGCGCTGCATCACCTGCCAAGAAAACACACTTATGTTGATAAGTATTTGCTAGTTTGGTTGCATTTCCAAAACGAGAAAGCCATATTGAGCTTTTAATTTGAATATGTTTACCTGTAATACTATAAATACTATCGATAAGCTCTTTTTCTGTGACAGCAACATGAACAGGTATTGTCTGATTCTTAGGATCTACAATTGCAAAACGAAATACATTAGGTGCAATAGGTACCATTATTATTATCCCATTTTTATTGGATGTAGAAAAAAATGGGTTATCCGGTACATCTTCTAAAATGACATCACCTAATATAGCAGTAGTTGTTGTATCTGTTCCATTAAAAGGTATATGTGATAACTCACGAACTACGCTTCTTGCGCCATCAGCGCCTACTACATATTGAACTTCTATTTTATATATTGTTTCTGCTTGTTCTATTTCTAGTTGTACGAATGTTTCATACTGTTTTAAATCTTTTAAAGTATGACCACGTTTAATATCTACACCTAATTCTAACGCACGCTCTTCTAATATTTCTTCTGTAATAGATTGGGGAATAAAAAGCGTATATGGAAAATCAGTATCTAAATTTTTAAAGTTTAATCTTGTATCTAGGGCAGCAAAATGGCTTGTATCTGATTTCTTCCCTCTAGATAAAAATCGATTTTCAATACCTCTCATAGCCATTAATTCTAAGGAGCGGGGGTGAAGTGTGAGTGCTCTAGAATTTCTTATCCGATTTAATCTTCTCTCTACAACGACAACTTTTACACCTTGAATAGCTAATTCACATGCTGTCATAAGTCCAACCGGACCACCGCCAACTACCGCTACATCATAATAATTTTCCATGTCATGCCCTCCATTTTTTTATTTAATTAAGAGCTAATACAAGAATTTGTACAATGGATTTGTAAACGATATCTATTGTACAAATATAATTATACTCTATTTTAGTTTCCTTGGAAACTAAAATGAGATGACTTGAGATTTTCCCCATATTAAACATTCGATATGAAGGTTAATTGAATTCAATATGAGAAAGATAATAGGGTAATCTATTTTGAATTATTTAATGGAAGGGGTACGAGATTGGGATGAATAATTCATATAATGAAAAGACACATACATTGATTAAACAATTATTTAACAAGTTTTCACCAAAAGCTCCTGGCTTTGCATATATTGCTAGTTTTGATAGCGGGGTAACTTATAAAGGTACGGTTGGCTTAGCTTCTATAGAGAAAAATTTACCTATAACCACAAAAAATATTTTTAATATTGCCTCAGTCTCTAAACAATTCACTGCATTTTCTATATTACTCTTAGAACAAGAGGGAAGATTGAGTTTAGATGATTCAATTGTAAGGTTCGTCCCTTTTATAGGAACATATGCTGAACCTGTAACATTGAAACATCTAATTCATCATACTGGTGGACTAGTTGATTATATGGAATTGGCTCAAGCAGAAAATATTAAATTTACTGATATATTAACTGTGAAAGAATCGTTAAAACACCTTAATGGTCATCAAATTGCAAGGTTCCCTGTTGGCACAAAATTTGAGTATAGCAATACAGGATATTTTTTATTGTCACTAGTGGTAGAGAAGGTAAGCGGGAAGTCTTTACGTCAGTTTGCAAAGGAACGTATTTTTGATCCTTTAAATATGAGAGACACAACAATTGTGGATTGCTACCCAACTACTATATCAATTGCTAGAGGGTATTCAAAGAATGAACAAGGAGCATATATGGTCTATGAAAGCCCTTGGGAACATACAGGGGATGGAGCAGTTCATACAAATGTTGAAGATCTTGTAAGATGGGGAGAAAATTTAACTACAGGTACCGTTGGTGGAAAAGAACTTGTTAAAAGAATGAGCGAAATAGGTCCGAAAATTTCACCAACTGGGAAGACGATTATTGACAATGAAGATTATGCTTTTGGACTAAGGCTTGCTGAAGGTTTTAACTGTCGGTACTTGGAACATTCAGGAAGTTGGGCGGGTTATCGTTCACACTTCATGCGGTTTCCACAAGAATATTTGTCCGTTGTAGTTTTAAGTAACTATGATGGATTTGATTCTAAAAAACATGCTAATGAAATAGCAGAAATTGTTTTAGAAAATTAAAAAATAGAGGGTAGAAGTCAGTATTTATATTTGCTTTATCCCACGTTGTTTTAGGTGTAATTAATTTTGAGAACGGGAGGCAAGCATAAATTTATGCCTGCCTTTTTAGGTATTAAAATGAATAACGTTATTAAATTTATAAATATACACTGAAAAAACAAAATTCGGAATAAGTATGTTGCCTTAATTGCTAAAATATAGTGGGGAATTCAGGCATGAGGAAATCAAACACTTTTGTCTTTAGATAAATAATATTTTAATAGATTTATTGAATGTAATGAATGCTGGAGGATAAAACTATGAAATATCTAAGAAAAATCTTCAAACGAATTTTGCTTCTATTTTAATGATTATTGGCGTAGGAATACTATCTGGTACTAGCTATGGCCGAGAGCTTCGTATAACAATGACTGGGAGTATAATAACTTCTTGGTATCCACAATATGCGAAGTATACATTCTTATCCCAAAAGGAACTAGATAAATTGCAAGATAGAATTAATTATCCAAAATGGTCAAATAGTGATGAGCGTATTTATAAAAAAATAGTAGGAAAAAGATTAGAAGAATTTAAAAATCAGCCATTAGAAATTGATGTAGAAACGATTAAAAGTAACAAAGAAAGTCGCTTTCTTTTTGAAGGAACACTAGTTACTATTAGCAATCCCTTCAATGTTAAGCTTGTTAGTCATCAAGGAACACAGGGTGCTAACAGGGGAGAAAAAATTAGTGTAATGGCAAAACGTAATCATGCACTTGTTGCTGTGAATGCAAGTGGATTTGCTGATGAAACAGGAAGGGGTGGAGGAAATTTTGCAACTGGCATAGTGATAGAAAATGGAAAAGCTATTGATACAAATATAGATAAAAATACCCCTACAATTATTACAGGTTTAACAAAGTTTGGACAAATGATAACAGGAAATTATTCTACACAACAACTCCTGGATAAAAAAGTCGTTTCCGCAGCTGGATTTATGTCACAGTTAATCGTGAATGGAGAAAAAATGATTACAGAAGGAGACGGGGGGTGGGGTTCTGCTCCGCGGAGTATTATGGCCCAAAAAGAAGATGGTACAATTATGTTTCTAGTCATTGACGGTAGACAGACGCATAGTATAGGGGCTACGTTAAAAGAGTGTCAAGATATTCTATATGAAAAAGGTGCTATAAATGCAATGGCAATGGATGGAGGATCTTCGGCTACGTTATATTTAGGAGGAAAGGTTATAAATTCACCTTCTACTTTATCCCATGAAGATCGTTATTTACCGAATGCTTGGGTAGTAACAGCAAATCCAAAACAAAAAATAAGAATGACAATAGATGGGGAAAAACTACACATATAAATTAGTAGGTTATGATAAAGAAGATAAAGAGAAGGAATTAGAATTTTTCGCCCCCAAAAACCTCCGTAAAGCTTGTAATCTAGTTACTTTAGTATAGAAGAATAAGATGGGACGCAGTATGCGATAAAAGTCGCACGTACAGTGTTAAGTGGGGGAAAAGATGGAGATAACTTCAAAGTCTTACCTATCGCAACTAATCGAAAAGAGAACCATTAGGGCGTATGGTTCTCTTGGACCAAGAACTATAGTGTTTATTTTTATAGTCTGTATAAGTATATGTACTTAAAAAATAAACAGTGAATCATCTGATATATATTAACAATTTTCTTTTAATTAATTACTTTTTGCTTTCTTGCAAGCAAAGTGAATTGACCCAGCAAATACTAATAAAATGGGAATTCATGCTCCAAGAAAAGTGGTAAAAATGATGAATTAAACCAAGTAATCGAAACATCTTGGCAAGAATTAAAGAAAGCCTGGTCAATGATAAAAACGGTGAAAGGTTCTAAGTACATTGAAGCTTCAGCTTCGCAAGCTAAAAAACTGAAAATAATTTTAGTCAGCTTTTTAATTACTATAATCTAGTATCTGTCTAAAAATACTAATTTTCTGAATTTTCAATAAAAATGATTAGATTATACCAACTTAATGATAATGATTAAAGAGACTACTATAGAACCCAAACATTAATAGAAGAAAGACATATACAGGTATTATGAGTTTGAAAATTTCATAAACTCTAAAATCTTATAAAAAGAGGAGCATAAAACATGAGCGAACAATGTCCAATTAATGTACCATGTCAGGTAGCAGGGCAAACCCAAACACCATTAAGTGATGAGACTGCAACACCAATTGTTACTCCAGGAGCACCCATTGTAAAGATTCCGGTTGTATTAGCTGAAAGAACGCTTCAAATTGTTGTAGAGTCTGATATTTCATTAGAGCCTCCAGCAGTCGAAATTAAACGCATATTAAAAAACGTATTTTTAACACAATGTAAGTTAGTGCCTGTAGCATTCGTACCAGTACCAGGTACACCTTACCGACGAGTTACAAGAGCAAAATTATTTGTACAAGGCTATATTCGTAAAAATATTGAATATGCAAATAACGAGTGTAATGGAGTTTTATATGATCGTATTGCAAATGTTCCATTTTCTGGTTTTGCAGATCTGACAGAAGGTGATTTTCTATCATTAGCTTTAGTAGCTTCTTCTTCGGACACTACTTCTCATTTTATAAATCCTAAAAACGGTGATTTACCACGTCTAGACAAATATTTCTTTGAAAATGCAGTTTTTTATAACGAACAACCATATTGTGAATTAGTAAGCGCTCAATTTTTTGAATTAGATTTTTCACCTTGTTCTACAGACCTAAACGAACCATTTGATACGCTTCGTGAAAAAATTGTACTAGATCTTACTTTAAAAGTTTTACAAGTACAACAAGTACAAGTAGCACTATAAAAATAAAAAGAAATTGTCTTTTTAACAAAGACAATTTCTTTTTATTTTTATACAACATATATAATGATGAAATGGTCACATACAAAAAAACAAATTTTTTGAATTTCATCAGACGGGGGGATGGTGATGAAAAATCCATGGATTGGTAAGGGAATATGGGATGAAATTTACAAGTATAAAAACCTGAATATACAAGATAATTTACACGAAAAAAAAGGTGAAAAAGAAGAAGTACCACCTGAATTAAAGGAAGAAGGTCAAGCGTCTGGATCACAAATAGGGCCTTTAATACGCTCACTGGTGGTCAAAACTCCATTTTCTATTTTTTCAGAAGTAACTAGTTTTAAAATATTTCCAAAAATAAATGTAAAAAATCAAGAAGCATTTGTATTTAGGAATGAAAAAGGTGTAGAAGGGCGTGAATTAGATTGTAAGTTATTAAATACAGTGCAACAATATCATTCGGATAGTTATTGTAAATTAGTTTCTTTAAATCTTCATGAGAAGAGAGTTCATTTTGAATTATATAACCCAAAAAATAAAGGGAATAAAGAAGAGAATAAAGTAGAGGCATCTTCATGGATTCCTATTCACAGTATAATATTAGAGAGTGAAAATGGGGAAGACGTAAATAATTTTATTACAGCGAAACTACCAATAGAAATAGGAAGATATAAAGGTGAAATTAGTTTACGAGAAAAGGTTGTATTTAAAGAAAAAGTCATAGGAATAAAAGAGGTTGAACAGGAGGTTATTTTGACAAAAAACGAATTTTTAATACCAAAGGTAAAAAAGAATGGGCAAAATACACTTACAGTTGAAAAAGGGAGCTTATTGGTAGAAGGGTATATATATCAATGTATTCAATACATATCAGAACAAAGTACACTTCATGATAATGAGCATCAGTTAATACAAAATATTGTATTGGAGTTAATCATTCAAGTAATACAAGAACAAGAAGTACAAGTGCGAATTAAATAAAAATAATTATATTCCCTCGATTAGCTGATTATTTTTATTTGTAGTGTATCGATGGGTATTCTTTTGTAAATCATTCAGTGCTGCAAACTATATGTTAAATGGTTTATCCATGATAAATTCAATTTTACATTGTTACTAAATAGTAGGAATCTTCTCTGGTTTATGTTTTAAAAAAGTGCTAACGTACAACATATTGAGAATAAACGAGTATTTATTTTTATTATGAGTATTAAAGTAAACAGAATAACCTTAGAATTAATTCAGAATAATATGAGATAGATCTAAAGAATTAGTTGCGACAACATACTAAGGTTATTCTGAACTTATTCTTATCTTAAATTCATTGATAGAACTAGGTTCCATAGAATATTTAAAAACTTAGATTTATGTTGAAGTTCTTCTGGTAAGGAAATCTTGATTCAATTATGAATCAGATTCCGTTGCCAGGGCGGCAGTTACTCCAATTTCTCACATATTGCACACTCTCAACATCCGTTCATCATTCCAATACATTTAAATATTAATCTATTTAAAAACAAAAAAATTTTAAAACCATAGTGATTAGCATATATCACATACCTACAATGGGGATTATGATAAACCATGGAGAATTGTTTAAGGAGTTAAGCAATTATGACTTTTGGTTTTGGGATGCTTTTAACGATAGTCCTCTTCCTTCACTACCATTAAAAATAAAAATAATTTGAAATAATTATTTTTATTTCAGTATATCTAAAATTATTCGTTAAAAATGAGTTTAAAGTAACCAACAATTGTAGTAATCTAAAATTTTTATTTATAATTCACAAGAGAGAGTTATATATCAATTATAGAAGGATTCAAATTATGTATTTTTTACATAATAAAATCAAATTTAAAACGAATAATAAATAGCTTTTAAAGCTTAACTTAAGTATGTAAAAAAATAAAAGTTCAACAATGCAAAATTGCTGAACTTTTATTCCTTATTCTTTCCTATTCTGCCTAAACTATCTTTAATAGTTGTTTCCCCAAGTTGTGTATATAGCAAAGCTGTATCTTGACTCGTATGTCCAAGTTGCTGCATGACTTGTAATGAGTCTTTCTCTTCCATATATAATTTATTTGCCAATGTATGTCTTAATTTATGAGGAGACATTCTTTTTCCATAAGCTTTAGTATATTTTTCTACTATATCTTGGATAGCCCTAACTGAAAGAGGCTGTGCAGTATGTTTATATTTTGATAGAAACACATTTTTCAATTCTTTCCCTGGAGCGTATTTGTTATCTCGAATTTCCATATATTTTTCAAGATCATTTAATGCAATTGGTGTAATCCATACAGAATCTTCTTTGTTTCCTTTTCGTATTACATCAATGAGTCTTTCTTTTAAGTTTATATCTTCCATACGAAGATCCGCCAATTCACTTACACGAATGCCACTGCCAAGAAAAAGCGAGAGGATTGCTACGTCGCGATCTTTATCTCTTAGGAAATAGAACAACTGATGCTTTGTTAAAGATTTTTCGTGCTCATACTTAACGTAATTTAAAAACTCTTGATCATCATTATTATGAAATATTTTAGATCTCATACGTTTTGCACGAGCATTTAATGTTTCTTTATCTTTATGTATTTCGATTTTAGCCATTACATTTCTATAAAAATAACATTCTCCATCTTCATTCTCTGATAGGGAGGTAAGGTATTTAAATAAGGATTTTAAGGCTGAAATTTTTCTGTTAACAGAAGAATTCTGCATGTTCTGTTGTAGTTTTAGAAATCTCATAAAGTTCTCAACATCTTTTTTCTTTAAATTCTCCAAATCAGCGAAGGATATGTCTTTAATGGGTTTTAATTCAATAACTTGTTCAGATAATAGCCAATTAAAGAAGACTCTAAAATCATATACATAATTCAGTAGGGTGGAGGGAGAGGCGTCATGCAATTCTTTGTACTCCACAAATTCTTCTATGTAAAAGGGCATTTCGTTTAGATTTTCGTATAATTTTTTACGATGTACGGATTTTTGACGTTGCTTGCTGTAGTCCATAAAAATCACCTCATATATAATATAACAGAAAACGAAATCGAACACAAGTTCGCGTTAAATTCAATTTTTACACAAACTTATTTACATAATTAAATTATGAGATACTAAAACACACTCAATAGTGATGGAATAATATATTTACTCAAATAAAAATTATAGATAATCAGGTGAGAAATTTGTATTTAACCATAAAGATTAATGCAAAAACTACATATAAATGTATGTAAAATAAAACAAATTTGATATATAAATTCATACAAAAGATCAATACATGAATATAGTTTAAAAGCCTTTATAAAAATATAAATCGGCTTATTTAATCATGATTATAGGGAGTTAATTAAATCAACTTGAGAAAAAATTTTATAAAGTAATATGTAATTTACTATAGAAATTATTAATGAGTAACTCAAAATTTAATAATTTCTATAGTAAATATGAACTATATTGGCACACTCAAACATACGAAGGTTTATGCAACTAAGCTCGAAATCCCTAGATGCTGTTATTAAATTTTTATATAAATACTTTATTGTTCGTAAAATTGGTATTTCGTGCGAACTTTTTTTTGCTTTTTAGAATAAATAATCATACCCTTCTATTATTAAACTTCATCGGTCCATTTTTATAACTTAAGCTCATCACTTAACCTTTTCTAATATTATTCATACGTTAATTTTGAAAAGATCATTATTTGAATCTACACTAATTCTAATAATTCTCTCTTCGTATAAATTCTATTATCTTATATTGATTTTACCTTATCCGAAAGAAGAAACACATTTATATAGTATAATTATATTTATGAAATTTTAAAAATATTGAAGACGAACAGGATCTCCCATAACTATTTTTATACCTTTTCGTTATTTTCGATGTGCATCTATGCTATAGGAAGCAATTAAAATGAAATTAACAACCATCCATAAATAAAAACATCTGCTCACTTATTTTAATTATAAGCAAACGGATGTTTAACACTATATTTATACAAACTTATTATTCATAAATAATATACTTGATTCAATTCTTTCAACAATTTATCATTAGATGCACTACAACCATGACGTTTATAACTATGATCAAGTAGCGAACCATGCGTATTTCCATCCCAGTACATTCTGAAACTTTCGCCATCAACATTTTTCCAAGAAGTTGGTGAGAATCTGTATGTATCTACGACACCTTTCTATCGATACTCTAATAAAATAGGGTCAAAATTAACTTCTCCTGATGTTTCTATACATGCAACAGATACACTGATTATTGATAAACCAAGGCTTACGCATGCTGCAAAAGTTGCAAATAGCATCTTCATATCCAAAAACTCTTTTTTATATCTTTTTATTATTGTAACGATAACAATTTATATACTAGCAGTCCCCCATTTTAATATTAACTATACCTTTATTCCATGTTTTATCACCTCATTCATCTAAACACTGCTACAATACTATACTTCTTTCCTCCTACTTTTACTTTATTATCTCAACTTTCATACTGTGGAACCATATATGTCCCTCACCTTTCAGGGTTAATCCTACAGATAGACGTTTTACATCAATAGGGATATCTACAATTATCGAATATTCTTTCC
Source organism: Bacillus sp. 2D03 (assembly GCF_003946765.1). NCBI lineage: Bacteria > Bacillati > Bacillota > Bacilli > Caryophanales > Bacillaceae > Bacillus > Bacillus sp. 2D03. The sequence continues at coordinate 80,960 of NZ_RPSJ01000008.1, forward strand.
AACTTTCTTTTTCTTTAATTGGCTCACATTCTAATGATTTCACTTCCCATAAATCATTAGGCTTTTCACCTCTTATCCATAAGTCTGCGTACTCCTGAATAGATTTAGTTCTAATCATTCCTGACAATTTAATTCTTTTCCCTAAATATAAATTTTTATTTAGAAAGCAAAATACTACACCATATCCTTCTATCTTTTGTATCGAATGCAAATAATGTACAAATTTGTTTATTCCATTGATTTCAAACGCATTATATAAAAAGTAATTACTAGGTGTCTATCCTCCACATCTATTATACTTACTATTACAATACCATTGACTTCATATATTTTTTTGATTTTTTTTGCTAAGTTACGATGAATATTTATAATAAAAAGGTGGTATGACAGATATTTTGTATAAAACATTCATGTATATGCTAAAATTAAGATAATCTATTTAATATTAATAAGCGCTCAAAATATAATTCACAATTCCATGCGGCGCCTTGTGGAATAGAGTGGGATGAATTATATAAATTAGAAGAAAAACAAGCGGCTACGTTATTGAACTAATCTGATAGGAACAGTTTAATTAGAGCTGTTGCAAGACATAGTTGGACAAAAACAATTAGACTTATAGATTGATTCTTTACTTCGTCTAAAAAATATATATTCCCAACTTCCGTCTCCCCCAAAAGATATTCTACTAATTCAAAATATGTATTTTATATGTAATAGTAGCAAAGATATGTTTATTGGCTGAAAATAGTGTTACATCTGCTCTTCTATACTCTCTAGTGTTATCTCAAAAATATTGTTAGCCATATATATAGACGCTTCTTTACTATGTTCACACAAACTATCTAATGTTCTAGCGACGTATGAAGCTGCGGACTTCTCCTAAGATCACCCACCATTCCCTGTACTAGTAGGAAGTAATTTGTATAATTCCTCCTTATGTTAACTAAAATATTTATTGTTTATATTTTTATATTGTTATATAATATTTCATGTCTTTACTTATATGCGATTAAGATATATCGGAATTAGAAAAAGGGATCTTTCGAGATTCCTTTTTCTATTTAAAATAAAAAGCAGCGGATTCGCTACCTATCTATATTTCTCGCCTCACAGTGATTCCTTTATATTATTTTATTATATACTCTCCTTTTAAATTTATTTATTTATATGTATAATTGTACGATCACTAACATTTTGAATCGAGGTGACAATCATGAGGAGTTTTGGTTCATTATTGATCTCTACTATCTGTTCAACAATCCTTTTAATTTGGAATGCCTTTTCTTTCTACACTGGATTCACAGCAGGACTTACATATTACTGGGTTAATGGAATCATAGCCTTGGTTTTCCTCCTATTTTTTACCCTAAACATGCGAGATATTATCAAGAAAGACTACAGAACATCAGGAAAATAGGAGTTGATACATATTATAAAAAGACAATAAAGTGATTAAAATGTAGTTGTATAATTTTTAATCTAAGATTTTTGTAATATTGACAACAAACAAGACACTTCCCAGATCACGGTAGTGCCTCCGATAATTGCTATAAGCTTGATCAAACTAATTTATCATCACATTATTTATTTCTTTGTTTCCATACCCCATTAGCTTTACGATAAGTATGCTTGCCATCCATGAAATCAGCCGTTTTACCCGGAATGCTATATTTCTTATTCTTTTTCTTAGCCTTTTTCTTCAGCCTTTTCTCTTCTTGAATAGCTTGCAAATCCGCCTTCCATTGTTTCAACAAATCCTTTTCACGTCGCATCGAATTTGTACTCCTTGGATTAAAATGTGAACCAAATAATTAGATTCTACCTATTTATATAGATATCCTCTAATCCAATGTACCAAGTTATGTTTTTCTTTTTAAATAAGCAAACAAGATATTAAAATATTCAATATATCGAAGGGGGTTTTTCATGGTCAACTTTCATAAAGAATTACCCCTATTAGGGTTCTTTTTGTTTTTATACAGTTTTATTGAGATCATCTTTTTATTACTATTCCTTAGGGTGTAGTAATAAAAAGATGCGTATAAATAGTAGCTACATCTTTAGGCTCAACTCTCACCCTTTTGAGAGTTGAGCTTTTTATTTATAAGGTTATCCCTGCAGTCCAGCTTATCCACTTTCCGCAGCCCTAAGAACAATCCTTAGCTTTGCATTACACGCCATACTGTTATGCCTCTTAATCCAAATTCAGAAACATTTAATATAAGTGCGTTATTATATGTGTTTTCTCCAAACCATCTTAAGGATAATACAGTTTTTTATTTTTTCAATATTACTTACTATGTATTTCTGTTAATATTTAATTACCGATATGTGTATCAACCTGCCTGTGCTTCTGTACGGGCTTTTTTTGATGCTTTCACGCTTCGTAATCCCCAGGAACCTGCCTATTAGGTGGGGAATTCTACTAAAATCCCGAATATTAATACAAACAAAGCCTGCCCAATTATCTCTATAAAGACATCATTGCAAACATAATCCCTTATAACTTCTATAGATTATCAACTTTTTCATAATATTTATCAGTGTTTTTTATATTCATATTTCTGTAACATCTCTATATAAAGTTTTAATATTTTATGTGTTAAAATTAAAACATTCCAAGAAGTCCTTTACTTTTAGAATCGACAATTCTTCAATACCCTTAGTCTTGCCCTGCATCCCCTGCAGGGCTTTTATCATTTAGCTAAAGGTTGATATAGGTAAACCTTTTGTACGTTTCCTCAACCTTATCTGTGCTGTTATTTACACCTTTAACTCCCCTTCATTTTATATAATTTCGTTAATAGTATCGGTGGAATTACATTTTATTAACATTACATTTTTGTTATATTGAGTGATACCTCTACATGTAAGTTATTAGAAATAGCGATGGTATTCGTAAGGATTATTCGATGCCTTACTAAAGAGGCAGAAAAATGTAGGGGTATCAGCGATAAACCTTATGTAATTAGTGGAAATAAACAAACTAGTTACGGCGTAATAACAGCTCAATTAAAAAAAAATAGATTCATATTCACTTCAGAAGAAGATTTTGAAAAAGGATTTGACCTTTAATGCCAAATCCTTTTTATTATTTCGCAGCAAGTTTTTCTTTCACTTTTGCAGGAAGCTCCTCCTGTTTCACTTCTTCCCAATTAAATTTATTATTAAATACGGTACATGAAATTACCAATGATAAGAAAATCCCTCAAGTAGGAGCACATTACATTATAAAACATTTACATTTTCTCGTTCTGTGAGATTAATCTAGTGATTAAATAAAGTTACAAGTCTTTAATTTAAAGAACTAGAGAACACAAAGCTCTGATGCTGTAGTTGTATAAGATTCCCTTACAATGGTCGTCCCCAAGATAAAACATTAAAGCTCTGTTCACGATCTAATCGTCCAAAACTCAGCAACGATAAACCCCTCCACTTTTTTCATATAACATCACATCAAATAATATAATCAACAAATCTCTTATATAAAAAAAGAGAGGCGATTGCCCCACTTAAAATTTAAATCCAACCTCATTACTATCATCTTTAGCTTTTTTCCTTATTTTAAATATGCTAAGATGCTTTTTTATATCCCAGCTGAATACTATCTATATTATATGACTTCATAATTTCATAATATCTTGTTTCATTTGTTGTAGAATTGAAAAATGAATCTCTTCCATCTCTAGTAAGCTGATATTTTCCCTTTTCAGTAAACTCAGCTCGTATTTTATACTTTCCTTCTTCTACCTCAAAGTAGTAATGAGCTTGACCACTTTGTAATCTAGAAACTATTTTTTCCTCAACTATTTCTTCATTTTCATTAATTAAATATAACTTTATTTCACCTATTTCAGGTGCGATTGTTTGTTCCTCAGGATCAATCCACCCATCCTCATTTTCATCAAACCAGATATAACCAGAAATAGTCCCTTTCTCTGGATCCCAAACCTTATCCATCTCTTCTGCGAATGCTAAATTTTTTGGTAAAAATAATGTAAAAATGAATAATAAAACTGACATACATGTTATAGATTTAATTGTTTTCATCAATATCATCACCCAATCCTATAATATTTAACAAGAATATATAAATATTAATACAATATACATTATACTACAAGTATGGTTTTATTACCCAATATTTATTATAATTGTAATAACATAAGCAGTTTATTAATAAGATAAATATCTAATTTAATGAATTACTAGATAAAAATTAATTCTCGTATGGTAATCCAAACTTTTTCCACTCAAGAAATCCGCCTTTAAATTAACTACTTCCTTTATACCAGCTCTTTGTAAAAGACTAACTTATTATAAAAATAACTCCCTCATTATGGAGGTTACTATTTTAAATAACTTGCACTCTAACATAGAACACATGAGTTTCTCGTTGTAAATAAGAAAAACGACGAACCCACCCCGTAGGAAAATCCGCCGTCACAAATAACTGATTATTGCACACCTAATTTTTCTTTTACCTTCGTAGGAAGCTCATCTTTCTTCACTTCTTCCCAAGCTGTTACATAGTAAAGAGTCCATAATCCTTTTACTGATAATCCACAATCACGAAGGATTTTAGCTAATAACTCAACGTATTTATCATAGCTATATTTGAATTTCTCGTAATCTCTCGTTTCACATAATTCTGCTTATCTACAAATATATAGAAGGACCACCCATAAGCCTTACAACATCAATACCAAATCTAAGGGTTGTGCAAAATGAAAAAGGAGAATTATTTTATATAGAAAATAATCAAAAACGTCCATTTATTAACACCGTAGCATTTCGCAAATTTAAATTTTTAATTCAAGATATTATTAAAGTTTCACAACGTAGTTTAGATCAATTTTTAGATGGACCACCTATTTATCCGAATGTATCTAATTACACGATCCTACCGGAAGGAAAAGTATTTATCTATCATCACAATTATTTCATAATGATAGATTCGATGCTTCATCCTATAGACAAAGACATATTACAAAAACTTTATTTATTAAAAAACTGTATACCAATTTCAAAAAGTAATTTACCCTACTTTAAAATGGGCCCCCCTATTTCATCATATCCCTCTTACCTAGCCGAAAAATACTTAGAATAGTACCAAGAAAGAGTATTATCAATAAAACAAAAGAAAAAGCTCCTGAGCCTACAGTATTATTAAAGGATTAAACGGATTGATAGAAAATGAACTAAATAAATTATTATAAAAAGAGGACGCAAATAAAAATGCTTCCTCTTTTTATGTCAAATCAAACTAATACATTAAAATGCTTTTCATTAATCCGGATAAGTAATGTTTTTAAGCAAAATATTATCTAACATCTTAGCTGTTGCAATAAGTATATTCGCATAATTCACACCTATAACAAGTATTACATATTGCTTATTTTCCGTTACCTTTTTCTGTATATAACAATAAAAAATTGTGAAATTTTATCGTATTATGTAAGACACTTGATATCAAATATATTACTTTTACTATGAACTAAATGTGTTTTATAGAACTTTTCTAGATAAACAAGGTGCTAAATTGATTCTTAAGAAGTCATTACTATTACATTTATCTAAAAATTAAAAAAATACGTGTAGATATATATCATCTTAAATATATATAATTAACTCTAATTTTCTGACACAATTTCACATTATTCTTAAACTAATTTTTACGTACATTATGAAAAAATTGTACCGTGTCAGTCTTGAAAAGATTATATATCATAACTTTAAGAGAGGAAGGAAAACTATGAAGATGAAAAGAAAAAGCATCATGACAACAGCCCTTGCAGCTACATTAGCTACAGGTGCACTACCTACTACCTCGGTATTTGCTGCAAAAAAAGAGGCTCCTATCCAACAAAACAAGGCACAAATGAGTATTCAACCATTAGCACAAAATAATTTAGAAACAGCTGTTAATGCCGCCTTAAATGGTCCAGAAGTCAAAAAAATAAAAGTATTTGAACATGAATTTAACGTAAAGGAAATAGAAGTAGTAAATCTAGGTGCAGGAAAAAAATATGTTAAGGGACAAATTTCTCATCATTTAAGTTTCCGTCCAGATGATCAATTTTATTATGAGTTTACTGTGCAAGATGGAAAAGTAGTAGATAAGCCTGTATTTAGTATTGATAGAGGTGGTTGGACACCATTTGCTGCTCCACTTTTATCAATTTTTGCTGCTTATAATGGAATTCCAGTTAATCCAAATGATTTAAATACACTTGGTCAGCAGATTGGTAAAGTTATAGATGGAAGCTGGGAACATGCAGCCCAATCAATCGCAACTGTAGTTAGTCTAAGTTTTAATGAGTAGAATTTTTCAATTTTTATTAGCATTGTAGGGATTCACTTTTTGTAATCAGCCTTGTTATAAGAGATTCTAAAACAGCTATTAATAAACTTTTACTACTCATTCACATTATCTTGATTTGTTTACCACCTTATCATTCATTATATGTCACAAAATAGAAGTCTTTTTTAAGGCTTCTGTTTTGTTTGTATACAATACGAGCAACGGTTGGTTTTTGGAGGCAATATTTCGATTTTTCAAGAATACGTTTGGCTATTAGGTACAATTCATAAAAACAAATTATTAAAGTCTCAAATAACTTACTCCCCCTGTTTTTAATTATTTTCAAATCCAAAAATTTATTACCTCAAGAATGAAAAACAATAAATATAGTAAAAACATCATCTAGCAATTGTTTAAAGATCAGGAGAGATAAAATGAAGAAAATAAAAATGAGAAATTTCATTAAAATTAGCATCCTCACTTGTATTACACTAGCAAGTTTAAGTACAACATCTACTCTTTTAGCTGATAGTCATCCAGGTTACTCCTATGAATCCAATATAGGATATCAAAATCCATCGTGGATGTCCAAAATAGAAGATTCAACAAAATTAAGTGAAATATCTATTCCAGGGACTCACGGTACAATGGCTTTACATGGAGCAAGCTTTCTTGATGAAAATTTGACAAGAAATCAAACTATGAGTCTATCCCAACAATTAAATTCTGGAATCCGATATGTAGATATGCGTGTTAAACGTGTAAAAGATTCTTTTGCAATGTATCATGGCATTGTAAATCAAAAAGCTGTGTTTGAAGATGTATTAAAAGAGACAATTCAATTTTTAAAAGAGCATCCAACAGAAACAATATTAATGCGCCTAAAAGAAGAAACCACTCCTGAAAGCGGCTCTCTATCATTTGAGCAGATATTTTTAAAATATAAAAACGTTAATGCTTCATATTTTTGGAATCCTAATTCCGTATCAACCTCAGATAGAAATAACCCTACTTTAGGAGATACCCGCGGGAAAATTGTAATCTTACAAAACTTTACATCTACTCAATTGTACGGTATTGATTACGAAGGTTTGAATATACAAGATAAATTTGAAATTGGAAGCGGACCAGACGAAATATATGCAAAATGGAGTGAGATAAAAACCCATCTACAAAATGCAAATACTAATTTTAATAATGGAAAAATTTATCTCAACCATTTTAGTGGTACGGGGGGCGTAGCGGCATTTTTAAATAATGTATATCCTTGGTTTATTGCAAGCGGAAAAGAGAGCAGAAATACTGATAGTAGTCCTAAATTGATTCAAACGAATTCCACAAATGCATGGAGTGATTTCCCTCGCGATAGAAACGGACAAGTATACTATGGGGGAATGAATACACTTGGGACCAAACTCTTACAACAAGGCATAATTAAACATTCTGGTATCATCGCAGCTGATTTTCCTGGTCCAGGTTTAATTGATAGTATCATTAAATTAAATGGTATACATTCTAATGAAAAAGAAATATTAATTTCGCAAATATCATCTGAATCTAGTCCTTTATCCGGGCAACAAAATCGATCCAGTCAAAACTTTAAAATTGATAGTTTACCTGTAGGTACTAAAGAATTAAAATGGGTTATTGAGCCTTCAGAAAAAGCTTATTCTTCTACTATCTCTTTCAATGTAATGATTGATGTTTCCCTAGGAATAGATTCTACTCGTTGGAAAAACATTTCACATGGATCTAGGACTGAAGCTTACACAAATACTAAATATTATATTGCAAGTCCAATGGGTGCCACTAACAAATTCACAGTGAAAATATACGCTATTACAAATTAGAAAATAAAGAATCCCAATGAAATTCCATTGGGATTCTTTTTTAATTTCATTTCGTAAACATTAGGATGGGGTTTAAATCTTATTGATTTATCATTTAAATCATAAGATAATTCATATTTGGAACAGCCCTTAATTTTTAAAAGAAAACCCAAAAATGTTAACTACCTTTTCCCACCTGTCACTTATTCAAAACTGGCTTCCAAAGCGATAAGGCAAAAATCCAATTTGAGTCGCCATTTCCTTGATGATCTTGAACTGCTTCATACACTTTTCCCTCATGTACTACTCTATCGCCTTTAGTATATGCTTTTCTTGCATTCCATTTTTCATATGTGGAATCCTCTGACTTTGTTGTTACAGTCAAAACATCACTTCTACTAGATTCATTTCCAGCTAAATCAACCGCCGTCACTACATATTTATACGATGTATTAGCCTTCAAATCTTTATCCATAAAGGATGTATTAGCCGCTGTCCCAATTTTATTCATAACCCCAGCGCTTTCTCTATATACAATATAATGGTCAACACCTACATTATCTTCAGACGGACTCCACATCAAATCAACAGTTGTCGCTGTTGTACCCATACTATGTAATCCTTTTGGCTGAGTTGGAGCCTCTATATCTGGGATTGCATGTGTTGTCTTAACCTTTAGTTTTTCACTTTCTTTTGATATGTTTCCAGCAGAGTCTAATGCCTTTATTGTATAGGTATATTCCGTATTTGCTTTTAGTTTTTTATCAATAAAAGTTGTACCTGGTACCGTATCAATTACTTCGCCATTACGTAACACTTGATATTCTTTTACACCTATATTATCAGTAGAGGCCTTCCATGTTATTTCAACACTATTGGCAGAAACTTTAGAGGCATTTAATTCAGTTGGTTGACTTGGAGCTACTGTATCGGGAGTTTCATTATTTACTAGATTTACATCAATTACATTATAAAACGCATTTGACGTATCTGCTACATCCCATACAGCTAAAATAACATGATAACCATTGCGATCAGTTGGTACATTAATTGTATGTGTTAAATTATTTGATGCGGCAGAACCATCATGTTTCACAGTTCCAATTGGTTCTAATTCAGCACGTGTTAATGGTTTATTAGGATCCCATCCCTTTTTTGTAATGTAATAATGCCATTTACTTGTAGGATGTGCAGCTGTATATTTCCATGTAAAGGTATTTGCTCCACCCTTAATCGTGTTTTTGAACCAGCGATTTGATGTTTGTTGGTCAAGAATTCCTCCAAACAGTCCTCCTGCCGAAGCGATTTTTCCATCAATCGGTCCCCCATCTGGGAATCCTTTAGGTGCTTCTAGGCTTTGAGGTTCGTACATTATATTTCCACAATTTAAATTCAATGCTCCATAATTCTGACTACATAAAGCAGCACGGCTACTTGGCTTTTCAACAAATCCATGTGCATAAGCACTTTGAGGAATCATAGTAATAGCCGTTACCCCTGCAGCTAAAACACAAGCACCAATTCCTTTTTTACTTTTTCTTAATCTTTCCAATTTAGATGTAAATTTCAAATTCATTCTTGTCCCCCCAATATATTATTGTTATCGCTAATATAATAGCAATATAGAGATAAACGAACAAATTACTAATAAATATACTAATACCTCTCATACATTGGTACGTTTATTATTATTTTTAATCTCATATAAAAATAAAATAAATACAATAAGTCTATTTTGTAACATTATGTTTTAAAAAAAGAATAAAAACTTCGTTTAATTTCACAAAAAATTCAAATATTAAACAGACAATTAAATCATGTAGGAAAAATAATTTTTTTATATTACAAAAAAGAAAAAAAAGCCTGGAAGAAACCGATTATATCCGTTTCTTCCAGACTTTCACTTCATTTATAACACTCACAAATCCCTTAACCTTAAACATATACACTTGAGGTTAAAACCCACGTAATCAATATAACCTATATGTTGACTAGCTTCTAAATGTTAAAATTCATAAATTAATAGTAACAGAACAATTAAAACAAGCCATTTAGCAAACACATATAATATTCTTACTAATTCAATCTAACGCTTAATTACTTATAAAATGACTTAAGGTATCTAGCTTAACTGTATTTTCTTTATTAATAACCATTGTCTATCCTGCATTTTCTTACTTTAAGCAGATTATCAAGAGATTGTTAATATTTAAGGAGAAAAGATTTGAAAACCCATTTTTCATTATTATATTCTAAAAATTCATTATATTATTTTTATCTAATAAGGCACAGAAACAACGGGTAAACTTCAGTGTGCTTGAGAAACGTTCTTAGGGTGAAACGTTTAAAGGGTACTTTAGTACTGAGTTTTTATTAAATGTTCCTGTACCTAATATTTAAATTAACGTATGTCAAAATATTTTACAATACGAGTGTTAAACGTTACATATTTCTATATAAAATGATACATTTCATCAGCACTCCTCCCTAATATTTATGCTAAATATAGAAAATTCAGCTCGTTAGGATTTAATTTTAAAATTCTCATAAAAGCATATGATAGATTAGGCACGTAATTGTCACAAATTAATAGTCTAACTACTTTTTAATTACCTATGAAAACTCTATTACCGCTTTATTATTTACTCCTAAACCAAAGCACATCTATACCTACAATTTCTTAAAACTCTTTTAGATAATATTTCAAAAGAGTCGATAGTTTTATTTTTTTTATTTTTTTATTGTACATTTGTGCATTTGATGTTAGGATTATGCCTATTAAAATTGAATCCTAACGATTCTTCTTTATAATTTCCATATTTTAATTGTTAAATAAAAATATAGATTCTGATATATATTCAAAATCAGACCGAAAATATCTTTATTTTACAATGATGTCGTAGCATACCTTTAGAATGGAAAGATATATGCAACAACGTGTTAAGGGGTTACAGGAGGAACAAAAATGAGAGACTTTTTTGATGATAAGTACAAAAATATTGAATTAAAAAGGAGGTTAATCAATTTAATAAGTGAAATTAGCGAATTCAAAGGAAAATTAGCTGCTTATCAGGAACAAAACCCTGACATATTTAATAGTTTAGAAAAAACTATACCACTACATTACCTAAAAAATTTCACAACTATTTATGAGGATATAAAAGTTCCTAATAAAAGATTAAAAGAACTTATTTTAGATGATATAGTACCTCAAAATATTTCTGAAGATGCTATTTTTTGTTATTATCAAACACTTTCTTTTGTACATAAAAACTCCTGTACTTTATCAATTAATCCAGCAACTATACAGGAATTACATTTTCAACTAATACATTACCTTACCTCTGACAGTGCCAAATGGCGTGAAAAACCTTTTATTATTCCAGGTATTCCTGAGCATGGAATGCACTTGAATAGTTACCGCATTCTTCCGCATGAACTCATTCCACAGTTTATGGAGCAATTATGTGATCAATACAACTCATTAAATACTAGTAAGGGGCTACATTCACTTTTATTAATAGCTCGTTTTATATTAAATTTTTATTGCATAGTCCCTTTCAATCAAGGTAATAACAGGCTGGCATTTATGTTAATGCAATTGCTGTTAATTAAGAGTGGACATACATTTGTAAAATATGTATGTTTGGATAAATATATTAAGAAACATGAATCTGATTATTACAATTCGCTTTATAAATCTTCAGTGAATTGGTACTGCGAGGAACATAATAATAGCTTTTGGTTAAAAACGTTTTTAACCATTATATTAGAGGCTTACAAAGATCTTCATAACACAGTTCTAGATTCTATATGTAAACATACTAAAGTTGAGAGAATTCAGGATTTTATACTTAAACAAAAACAACCCTTTACTAAGGAAAGTATTCGTAACACTTATCCAGACATTGCAGAGAGTACAATCAGTAAGGCTTTAAATTCCTTGCAACTGTTTGGCCATATTAAGCTAGTTACAAAAGGAAGAAACGCAAAGTGGATTAAAATTTGACCATACTTTCAAGATATCTGAGCTTCAAAAATTCAATAATAACTTTATCATTGAATTTCATTTTAATTTTAAGCTATTATTACTTTTTTAGTTATTTCTAATTCCAACAAAACAGTTTATAGGAAAAGGTCCGCTTCCCTCCGCCTTTTCCTATAATAAAATTAAATATAGACATAGAATAATTGTCGAAAAAAGTCGCATTTTAATATTTTTTCTTTATTTTCTGGTTGTAAACGCTTCTATTTCGTGTTACCATCTTAATCAAACAATAGATGGTCATAAAAATGAAAGTATTTCTTTCCCTTAGAAACATATAAGCGTACGGTAATATCATGAAAATAAGGCCAAAGGAATATTTGATACCTACCAAAATAATTAATAAGAATTTTGCTGCGTTATTTTTCTGATTATTAAGAAAATACATTTTGTCCCTAAACAAAATTTGTTAGTGCGCAAGATTCAAATACACTAGAACACCCAAATAAATGAAATATCCTTTTTCATTGAGCATTAAGGTATGGAAAAAGAATTCTTCCTACAAAATTCAGATGATTAACTTAAAGGCATCTAAATTACTACCTTAATCGCCATCTATTGTTGATAACATATTTACCAACTATGAAAAAGAGCCTATCAATGGTTCTTTTTTGTTATAATCATTGAAATTTTAATTCTATCTTGAAACTTAGATTTTCACACAAATTACCTCTACTTTTTTCCTCTCAATTATTGAATTAATAATATAGCACATCAAATTTATCAATTCTTACATCCAATTCGATTAAATTAATGAATAAAATTCAATTATATAAAAATAATAACTACAACTAATCGGTATATATTAAAGAGGTGTCAATTTTGTCCTTAAATGAAGAGACCTTAGAAACTAAGACATATAAAACCATTGAAAAGATCGAAACAAATAACCTAAAACTACTTAAAAATACACTAGATAATATCTTTGATATTAGTGCAGATTTGATTGAACATCCTTTGCAATTAAAAACAAACACGAATATTTTACTTTATTATTTTGAAGGCCTTACAGATGGTGTTGCATTAAAAGCCAATGTTGTTACACCATTATTACAAGAAGTAAATGAAGACAGTCAAATTTTTAATTCTAATATTATTGCTACTCATACAAAAATCGTATATACATGGAATGAAATTAAAGAAGGATTACTTGAGGGTCAATGTGTACTGTTTATGGAAGGAGAAAATCGGTCACTTCTAATAAATACAAAAGGCTGGGCAGAGAGAGCCATTCAAGAACCAATTTCAGAAGTTACTATTAAAGGCTCACATGATGGTTTTATTGAGAATGTCACAAAAAATATAGGCCTAATTCGTCGATATATTCCTTCTACAGAGTTAAAAATCAAAAAGCTGACGATTGGAGAACGAGCCACTTCTTTAGTCTATTTAATTTACTTAGGTGATGTAGCAAACGCAGATGTAGTCCAAGAAATAGAAACTAGAATCTGCAAAATCAAAACAGATGCGGTATTAAGTATTGGAGAGCTATCTAATTATACAAAAGATCAAAATTGGACTCCTTTTCCACAGGCTTATTTAAGCGAACGTCCAGACGCCATTTCAAATCATATACTTGATGGGAAAGTAGCAGTGTTAATGGATAGATCCCCTGGTGCTATGGTTGTTCCTATGAATTTGATTGGATTTTTTCAAACCCCAGATGACTATAATATTCATTGGCTCATTGCATCTTTTTTTCGCTTATTACGATTTGCAGGATTTATTATAGCTATTTTTTTACCCGCATTTTATATTGCTATAGTATCCTTTCACTTTGAGATCATTCCTATAGATTTATACACTTCTATTGCAACGTCAAGAGTTAAGGTCCCCTTCTCTCCCTTATTGGAAGCTTTTATAATGGAAATTACACTGGAAATGCTACGTGAAGCTGGTATTCGCTTACCACAACCTATTGGACAAACTATTGGTATTGTTGGAGGGATTGTAATTGGACAGGCGGCTGTTCAAGCTGGACTTGTGAGTAACGTTATGGTTATTATCGTATCTATTACAGCCATTGCATCATTTATTGTTTCTAATTATGATTTATCAAGTTCTATACGCCTTATTCGTTTTCCAATGATGTTATTGGCATACTTTTATGGAATTGTAGGTATTGTTAGTGGATTAATGCTCTTATTTGCTCATTTTGTTTCACTGACTTCCTATGGTTCACCATACGGATTGCCAATCGCGCCATTTCGGCTTCAAGAGTTAAAAGATTCTTTTGTAAGGTTTCCTATTTCGATGATTACCACCCGCTCGAGTACTGGACAGCCGAAACAAGAAAAGAAAAAAGAAGGTGGTCCGCATGGGGAATCTTAAATTCAAAAATATAACTTTATTCGAATTTATTATTTTCATCCATTCGCTGCAACTTGCATCTGGTATGTTAATTATGCCAAGCCCACTTGCTACTACTGCTGGTACAGATGGCTGGATTTCGATCATTCTCGGATGGATAGTTACTTCTATAATCGGTGTAATTATTATATTAATGTTACGAAAAAATCCCAACAAAAATTTCTCACAAATCTTAAAAACATACTTTGGTAAATGGATAGGAACAATTCTTTTTCTTGCATATGCCTCTTATCTATTTTTTGCTGGATTTAATACTTTATTAAAGGCAACTGATATTGTAAAAGTGTGGATATTTCCTTCCACTCCTGCTTATCAAATCACCATATTATTACTATTACCTTTTATTATTTTAGTCCTGAGTGGGTTAAGGGCTCTTACTAGTTATTCTATGCTTGTTTTCTTCTTCACTACTTGGATGCCACTATTTCTTCTTTTTTCACTAAAGACTAACTACAACCCTTTACACCTACTACCTATTTTTAAAGATGGATTATACCCTATTATAAAGGCAACAAAAGAAACCATTACACCTTATGCTGGCTTAGAAATTACATATTATATATACCCGTTCTTACAAAAAAAACAAAAAGCCATAAAAGGGCTACTAATAGCGAATACTGGAACTATGCTTTTCTATCTATATGTGACTATTCTTTCTTATATATACTTTAGTCCAGAGGGGATAAAAGACGTAATCTGGCCAGTATTTCATCTGTTAAAAGGGGTTCGTTTTTCTTTCATGGAAAGATTAGAAATTATATATATCGCTTACTACTTGATTGTATTTTCCACTACAATATATCCGTATTTATTTTTCAGTTTTGAATCTGTGACCATTTCACTTCAAAAAAACGTCCGTAATTGGGCGCTACTTGCTTTTATGTTATTTATAGTTGGTCTATTTATTTTCCTAAATCCCGATGTGGATCAATATTTGTTTATATATTCTCTTATGGATATCTTAAATGTCATTTTCTTTATTCTATTACCAATTATTTTTTTCGTTTACAGTATTCTTTTTACTTGGGTTACTAGGAGGAAACAACTTTGATTCGAAAATGGATATGGGTTTTAATTTGTTGTGTATATATAATTGGTTGTAGTCAAAGAATTCCTCTTGAGAAGGTTTCATTAATCCTGTTAATTGGCTTGGATAGAACCGCTAATGGAGACATAAAAGTTGGAACAAGTATACCACTCTTTCATCATAAGCAGCAAAAAAGTACTATAGAACATTGGACAAAAGCATCAACTGTATATACTGGATTCAGTAAGATAGATACGAAGTTAACGGGCTTTATGACCGCTTCCAAAGCTGAAATCATTTTAATTGGGAAAAAATTAGCGCAAGAAGCAAATTGGTTACAGGAGCTTGATTCTTCTTACCGTGATCCTTACGCTACCATTAATGCTAAAGTAGTACTTGTAGATGGGCCTGCAGAAGAAATTTTTAAAATTTATAAGCCTAGTAAACCATCACTATCATCTTATATAAATGGTGTAATCGAATCCTCAATTCAAAATAACCAATCCGTCTCTTCTACAATTCAGCAATTAATGAGAGAACAAAATGAAGATGGAATGACGCAAACTGTTCCAATTATCAAAAAAACAAAGAATGAAATCGACACAGTAGGAATTGCATTTTTAAATCGAAAAGGGAAATATTTAACTTATATCCCTAAAAAAGATGTTAAATTTTTCAATCTTTTAAATAAGTCAAAAAGTAACGGGCGAATGATACTACACCTTGCACTGCCTCCTAAAAATTCCAACAAAAAAACAAATACTTCTATCTTCGTACAGAACGCGACAAGGAAGGTAGATGTTACTTTTCAAAACGGAAAGTTTGTATTTAATCTCGATATATATGCTAATGTAGCTTTAATAGAAAAAACCAACCCGAATTTAATTAAGGGGTACTATGATAATAAAAAAAATATATATCATTTAAAAAGTGCTATTCAAAAAGAAATTAATAATAATTTACAAAATATATTAAATGAAATACAGCAGAATAAAATTGATCCAATCGGATTATCCCTATATGCTAGAGCTTTTCAATATAAAGAATGGAAAAAAGTAAAAGGAGATTGGTTGCAAGCGTTAGCAGAGGCTAAAATAAATGTAAAGACGCACGTCAAAATAAAAGATACTGGGACCATTAGAAATTAAAATAGACTAGTCTATTTTTCTGCTTAAAAGTCTTTCTAAGTGGGTTTTCCCTCTTCAATATTTATCGTGTAAAAGGTGCTAACTCGAAAAAACTCTTTCCGTTCTTTTAAAAGGCAATAATTTAACTACGCAAATCAAGTACCAGTTTCTAATTTAAAGAGCTGAAGAAATTATAACTCTGGTGCAGTAGATATGCCAGGTGCCATTCCAATTGCAATTCCATGATATAACGTCAAAGCCAAAATTCCTAAGTTAAGGAATTTTGGCTTTTTGAGTTCACAAGAATATCTTATTTTTAGCTCTATGTACCTAGCTACAATAAATACATATCAACATTGGAAAAATAAAAAGCAAAGCCTTTTGGCTCCACCAAACCAAAATTCATCTCTCACCTATTGTCGTGCTATGTTCTTCACACGCTTGAGGAAGGAGAATTCTTTCGGGAAATACGTTAAATTATAAGTACATTCGACAACAATCAATTATTTTCTAAAAAACAATTCCACATCTTTATCAACTCATTTTAGAATATTTAAACAATAATTATATATACATTCCCTGCATAAATTATTCATTTTCTTTTATATAACACCTATTTTTTTACTTCTGATAAATTATTAAACATTGGATTATTATACACAACCCCTAAAACATGGGGTATTTTGTAGAATTTTGTCTATCGATATGTATGTACACCCTTTTGTAGTGGATATAGACTGTGTGGTGTAAGGAGATACCTTACAAAATAATAAAAAGGAGATTATAGAATGAGTAGATTAACAAAATTCTCAAAGTTAGCATTTGCAACTTTAATCGCGGGAAGTAGTTTAAGTACCTTTGTTTCGTCGCACAGTGTACAAGCTGACACCTTAGATCCTAATTACCAAGACAATGTAAAATTCATACCACCTTCTAGTGCTAGGCCAGCATTGGAACAAAAAAACACTATTGTTCCCGAATCAAAAGTTATTAAAAATCATTATGTAAAGTACTCTAAAGCACATTTCCAAACTAAAGAAAGTATACCAAAAGAGATTTATTATTCTTCAGAAGGCTTTAAGGGCTATATACAGGCAAGTACCGTTTGGGATATGGGAGATCATTTCACAACACTATATTCCGGAACTGTTATTCGATGTTAGACTTTTAATCCCTTCTCTCTTAATGCTTATAATGATCAATAGCTCACTGCCAATACTGTAATGTCTATTGTTCATAAAATAAACCACAAAATCTTTCGATTTCATGGTTTATCAAATATAAAGATAATGCTAAACGAATACTCTAACATTACCTTCCCCAAAGTTAATTATAGAGTATTTTCAAAAAAAAGACACTCTTGTAGTGTCTTTTTTATAGTATTTTTAAAGAATCACGCCTACTAACACCTTATTGTTGTGGCTATTCATTTATTTCAATATGATACTTTTCCATCTCGTATATGCAATAGACAATGATAGCTAAACTCCAACTGACACTATAATAATTATGTGTGTAGAAGTCATATCCCGCCTTAATGCCTTTCTCTATTACAACAAATGTAAATCCTAAAGCCACCCATTTGTTAATTTTCATCTTAATAAACGTTAAAGAGATAATTATTAAAAATAAAATATTTGTAAGATGATTTATCATTAGCTCATATTTTTGAATGTATACTGCCATCATACAAGCAACGATATTAGTCGCAATGCCAAAGGCAATCATCGCTCCCCAAACCCTGTCCGAAAGTCCCACTCCTGAGTCAGTCCCTTCCTAAACAAAATTCCTTTTCCTTAATTAGTTCCTACACCCTATTCAAGATATGCTAAATTATCCTTGTCTGATGAATATCTATTTATCTTTTCATATAGAGCAAACAAAATCTCGACTCATAATTTTTTCTTTATTAGGCAAACTATGTCTAAGCCGTTTGAACTAGCGGCTTCACTCTTCTGGTAATGGGATAGCACAATTTATTGAATTGACTAACTCATTCAACCCACTAGCACCGGCAGGCAACAAAATAGTTGTCTGCCATTTTTATCATTTCTAAGCGCCGTTTAACATCATATAAATAGTGTTAACCATGTTAATTGAATATTAGTAATAGTAAGTATAAATATTATCAATTTACTATATATTACATATATGTAAAAATGGATGTATGTTAAGCTTTTTCAAAATCTTTCCCCTAATAAAGATTTGAAGTAGCATTTCATGATTCTCCTTACTGTTAATATGCCTTGAAAAAGAACCCTATAGGGTTCTTTTTCTTCTCATTATAACCTCAGTAAGTCCATACAAAAAGGACTGCTAATTACCTGCAGCCCTTTACACATTAATATACACTTGTATTAAATACTTAACACTTTATTGTATTAGGCATTCATACATACTAAACATGCCATTATCATTTAGACATATAACACTTTAAAGTTTAGAAGTATACAATAACAAATCGTTCCCAGCTTCCAGCTACATAACTAGTAGCTGTTAATTCTCTACCACCATTTGCTGATATATACCTGCCATTACTGAGTGCTTGTAATACATATATCCTATTGTCTCCACCATTATATAAGATAAACTTTTCCCATGCCCCAATTGATGTACGATCTGCTACTACTCTACCATTTGGCTCAAACGAAACATATTTCCCATTACTTTTGGCTTTTAAAGCGTACGTATATAATTCTCCAGTCGGAATTAATTCGAATTTCTCCCATTCATTAACAGCATTACGATTTGCTATTACATTTCCCAAAGGCTCAGCAGAAACATATTGTAAATTTGCTGCCTGTATAGCAACTGTCCAACTTCCATTAAATAAATTCACGCCTTTTAGTGAACCTGCTTTTGATAGATTTGCTGCCGATACATCATTCGATGGTGTAATCATCAATATCATTAAAACCATCGGCAACATCATTAAAACTAACTTTTTTGAGATTGTATTACCACTTGCACGTGTTATGAACCTCTTCATTTCCATTCCTCCCTTAATATACATAGAACTCATATACATCATACCAAATATGTAAAATATTGTAACAAAAGAGAGGTTTTATCAATAAATACCTTACTATTCTGTTTCTTTTTTCTCAAATCTATATCACTTAAACATGCATCAATTCTCAAGCATATTTTTAAAATCCCTCCCTGATAAACAAATATAGCAGTTGATAGCAAGGAGAGTGTATACAAAAGAGAGAGTATTTTCATTTCACTTTTCTTTAAATAAAAGCCAAATAGCCGTTCATAATGAACGACTATTTGCATCTAACTAATAATTAGAATGTTCTTCATATTAATCTATTTTGTTTAATCCCGTTGAAGTAACTTGATAGATTCTTTTTTTGCCTATATATTCTTGTTTATTATTCTCAAAGTTAATAAGTGTAGCGCGTGTCTTTTCCTTTACTGCTTCCCCTTCTATATGGGTCAACTCAATGTAATCTCCCACTTTTACCGGCACGGTTTGACTTTCAGCAGTTTGTTGACTATTTCCCACTATATCCTTATTGTATACAACACTACCGGTTGAATTCTTTACTGTAATACTTGCATACGTATTATTAAAGTAAGAATGTGGTACGCCTGCTTCTAAATTCACCTGCATTTTCTCTGTTGTCCTATTATAATCAACTTTTGCGATTTCTCTATCACTATATCCTTTTAAAGACCACCCAAAATGATTTCCATCTAAAACTGTTGTTTCTGGCATTTTTTCTACTTTCTTCAAGCCTTCTTTTGTAACTTCGTATATGACTTTTTTTCCAAAGCTCTCTTGTTTACTATTATCTACATTTGTGAGAGTAGCTCTATGCACACCTTCTAGATGTGTTAACTCAATATAATCTCCTAATTTGACTGAAACTTTTTGCGATTCAGCATTTTGTTGTTTATTTCCATAAATGTCTTTATTGTATACTACTTTTCCTGATGCATTTTGGACTTTAATACTCGCATATGTTTCATTAAAATAATGATGCGGTACGCCTGCTTTTAAGTCCACTTGCATTTCTTCTGTCGATTTATTGAAATTAATTTTAGCAAACTCAAAATCACTAATTCCTTTTAGGGACCATGCAAACTGCTTTCCTTCTAAAATACTAGAAGAGTTCGGTATATCTGAATTAAAACCTAAGTTATCTAATATAGTTTTTAAATCAGGTAAAACACCTATTCTATCATTCCACGGATCTTGAGATTTTGTTCCTGTATTCGGATTACTTAAGATATTTCTTAATTCTACTGGTGTATAAGGAGAGCCTCGATGTTCTTTAGCAATACCTTGTATCGAAGTTGCTGCTCCAGCAATAATTGGTGAAGCACTTGATGTTCCACTAAATGTTGATGTATATAAATTTGTAGTATTTTGACTTGGATTTGCTGATGTTGTATCAACATTTTCTCCCCATCCATATACATCTAATCGACTTCCATAATTTGAAAACCATAAACGTTTATGTGGAACAGTTGATGATCCCGCCCCAACCATAATAGCACCTGAATCCTTGAAGTCTGGACTATTTCGATTTAAGATCTTTTTTCCATTACGATCTTTAAAATTATCTAAGTCGTTTGAACCATTTGCGCCAGCTTCTATAATTATAATCCCTTTATCTGCACCAACACGAATTGCATCAAAAATATCTGGATGTACTTCTACAGGTAAATATTTATCCCCATACCCATCATACGAAGCTTGTGCCTCTAATAAAAGAATATCTCCCGCTTGTAAATTATGTACAGCACTTAAAATAGCATCCGCCGTATTATAAATTCCATTATCCCTGATCTGGGATATTACTTTTACATTTGCTTTTGGTGCAATTCCAATATTTCCAATTTGATTATCTTCAGATGAAACAATTCCTAATACAGAAGTACCATGAGCTCTATGCTGGCTTATATTTTGTCCCGACATAAGCTTAATATTTTTATTGACTAAATCCTCATGGTTCAATAACCATCCATATTCCATATCCACAAAAGTTGTACCCTTCCCATCACCACCTTTAATGCTCCAAGCATGCGAGGCATTAATTCCCTTTGGTGCCGCTTCAAGATATCCTTGATTTTTAAATCTAGGATCATCGTACGGATTAACAGATAAATTTGGTAACTGTATTTCAGGGGGTGTCAAAATTTGTTTTTCTTGTATATAAGCCTCCTCTACGAGAGAAGATGTTTCAAATTTTTTCAGTAATAATTCTATTTCTATGTTATTAGGAGCTTGTACAATATAATAATTTAATAAATTATTAGCTGATTCATTAGCAACTGATTTAGATTGTACTGATAACTTTTCAATCTCTATCGGATTTACAGATGAGAACAGACGATTCAAAGTAAGTTCTGTATTTTCGGAAAATAACTGCTTTAAATTGTTATCATAATCCCCATTTTTTATTCGTTTCTCAATACCATCTTCATAAGGTAAGTCAATTTGATTTTTAAACTTTACAATTAATCTTTCTTCCTGTGAATCTCTTTCTTTGTATGTGACATTATTAGATTCAGCGTAAACTTTATTATGAATACTATCATTTTGTAGGATTAGATCTGTTCCTACAAATGTGGTCATTGCAATTGATGAAATTAAAAACCCTTTAAATATGTTCATACTATACCCGCCAATCTATATTCTCTTAAGCATTTTTTAATGCGTATAATGGTTAAGATTTTTATATAATATATAAATCTATAATTTAACTTTTGTATTGAAATCTATGGCTTTATTAATAATCCCATAGAGGTAACCTGATATATTCTTTTCTTTCCCATATACTCCTGTTTACTATTCTCAAGATTAGTAATTGTGGCGCGTGTCTTTTCCTTTTGTGCTTCTCCCTCTATATGAGTAAACTCAATACAATCTCCTACTTTGACTGAAACAGTTTGGCTCTCAGCAGATTGTTGTCTAATTCCTATAATTTCTTTATTGTACAAAATATTACCGGATGAATTCTGGACTTTAATGCTTGCATACGTATTAGTAAAATAAGAATGGGGGATACCCGCTTCTAATTTAATCTGCATTTTTTCTGTTGCTTTGTTATATTCTATTTTCGCGATTTCTCGATCATTATATCCCTTTAATGACCAAGCGAATTGATTTCCATCTAAAACCGTTGTTTCTGGCATTTTCTCTACTTTCTTCAAGCCTTCTTTTGTCACTTGATACCTCGCTGTCTTTCCAATGGTTTCATTTTTGTTATTTTCAAGGTTAGTTAAAGTTGCTCGCGTTTTTTCCTTTGTTGCTTCTCCTTCTATATGGGTAAATTCAATGTAATCCCCTACCTTGACGGGCACAGTTTGGCTTTCAGCATTTTGTTGTTTATTTCCCACAATTTCCTTATTGTACAGAACGTTGCCAGAAGAATTTTGAACCTTAATACTCGCATATGTACTAGCAAAATAGGAATGTGGTACACCTGATTCTAGTTTTACCTTCATCTCTTCTACTGTTTTATCATAATCTACTTTTGCAATTTCTCTATCACTATATCCTTTTAATGACCACGCAAACTTGTTTCCTTCTAAAATTGTTGCTTCTGGCATTTTTTCTACTTTCTTCAGGCCTTCCTTTGTAACTTCGTATATAGCTTTTTTTCCAAAGCTCTCTTGCTTACTATTATCTACATTTGTAAGAGTAGCTCTATGTACACCTTCTAGATGTCTTAACTCTATATAATCGCCTACTTTGACTGGAACTTTTTGCGATTCAGCATTTTGCTGTTTGTTTCCATAAATCTCTTTGTTATAGACCACTTTACCTGATGTGTTTTGCACTTTAATACTTGCATATGTACTATCAAAGTAGTTATGTGGTACACCTGCTTTTAGATCTATTTGCATTTCTTCTGTTGATTTATTTAAATTTACTTTCGCAAATTCAAAATCTCCAATCCCTTTCAACGACCATGCAAATTCATTACCTTCAAAAATGTTTGGAGATTCATTTTTGATTTGTACCTTTTTCTCAACAGTTTGATCAAATATATCCGTTAATACAATTTTTGCATAAGCACTTGTTGGTAATGATATAGATTGACTGATTCCATTTTGATAAGATTTAATATCATCAATTACGCTAATAGGTTGGCCCGTCATATTTTCATTGTTATAAATTTCAATTTTCCCCTTAAATTGCGGTGTACTATTTTCTTTTAGTTTCCAAGATACATTTAATTTTTCATTTTCATAATATATAGATTGGATATCATAATCTAGTTTTCCTATTTCAGGTTGAGTAGGTTGATTTAGCGTGAATATTTTTCCTGCCCCAATAGTAGACTGCGTATTACCTCCTGCTTTGACCCATACATATTCTGAAGTAGCTCCTCCATCATATTGATAAGTATTATCATGCGTTCCAGAAATACTTTGATTATTCCAAGAACTCCATTGTTTATCAACTAATTTTCGGCTATAACCATTTTTCAGGCGCGCTTCTCGAACATTCTGTCCACTATCAGCCCAGTCTTCTTGAAACATTCCTAACCCATGATTAAATGCAACATTAGCAACCGGAAAGTCCATAATTGCAATTTGATGCCATTTATTCTTTGTTACATCTTTCATCCATTGTCCAAATTTAGTATGACCATTTTCTTGCCATGAACGCATTGTCATTGTGTACCAATTGTAGTCTTTCCAACCATAAGTTGTTTGAACCTTCATTCCTGTTCCTTCTCCTCCAAAGGGTCCAGCTTGCGAATTCGGAGATAAGTATTCGGCCTTTATTGCTTCTTTAGAGGAAATTGGATCCCATAAGGCAAAATGTAAAGTACGTTTTCCATTTTCATCGAACCCACTTTGTTGTTGAAAACCAGCATATCCTCCAGCTTCACCACCTGCATTCCAGTTGTGTACAGCCCAGTACGTATAAGGTGGTGTCTGAACTGGTGACCAGTCTATACTAATAATATCTGAGGCAGGTATATTTTTGGGACTCACATAAACTGCTGGAGCAGCTGAATGTGTTGCAGCTTTAGTGTGCAAAATAGACGTTCCAAACATAGAAAACATGCTACATGCTGCGGTCATTATAATAACTTTATTAAATCTTTTCTTCGTTTTCTGACTAATCACTAATCTACATCCTTTTCTAATTTTTATTATTGAATACTAACGTAGTAGAGAAATCTATCAAAATTCAAACAACATCCAGTAATTCTTTAAAATACTGGATGTTGTTCTATCTTTACATCTGATTCTTACATATTAATTGATTGTAATTGCTTTCCATAACGATAGTGCAAATATCCAATTCGGGTCACCATTTCCTTGATGATTTTGAACAGCTTCATACACTGTCCCTTGATGTTCTACTTTATCGCCCTTTGTATATGCCTTCTTTGGATCCCATTTTTCATAAGATACATTTTGATCTTTGGTTTTTACAAGAAGAATTTCACTTTGGATTGATGTATTTCCAGCTGCATCTACAGCCTTCACTGCATATTTATATTCCTTATTAACTGTTAAGTTTTGATCAGTAAACGTCGTTCCTTGTACCGTTTGAATCAATTGTCCATCGCGTAATACCTGATATTCTTTTACACCTACATTATCTGTAGAAGGATTCCATTTTAGCTCTACACTGTTAGAAGTAAGGTTGCTTGCATATAATCCTTGTGGCTGTGTTGGAGCTTCTGTGTCCGGTTTCGGATTAACAATTTGATTTACTTTCTTCAGACCTTCCTTTGTAACTTCGTACATGGCTTTTTTTCCAAAGCTCTCTTGTTTACTATTATCTACATTTGTGAGAGTAGCTCTATGCACACCTTCTAGATGTGTTAACTCAATATAATCTCCTACTTTGACTGAAACTTTTTGCGATTCAGCATTTTGTTGTTTATTTCCATAAATGTCTTTATTGTATACTACTTTCCCTGATGCATTTTGTACTTTAATACTCGCATATGTTTCATTAAAATAATGATGCGGTACGCCTGATTTTAAGTCTACTTGCATTTCTTCTGTCGATTTATTGAAATTAATTTTAGCAAACTCGAAATCACTAATTCCTTTTAGTGACCATGCAAACTGGTTTCCTTCTAAAATATTATTTACATTAGGCATATCTGGTTTAATTGGATTAGAATCCGTACCCTTCCAAATCTCTGCTGTTAAAATTGGATATCCTAATGCAGCTACTTTTTGAATGGTATCGTTATTTGGACGTAATCCCCACTTCTCAAAGAAAGGAATCAAATTTTGTTTGGCTACTTTTGATGCTGAAATCATAAATAATTGTTTTTTATTTTCATCAGTTTGTGGAAGTTCACTTGAAGGCATGTCTCTATACAATTGATGCAATTTAGGATAGAAATCCTCTCCATACGCTAACTGTAGTTGCCAAAGCATAACAAGCTTTACAAAAACATCGCTAATTTCATCATAATTTTTATTCACTTGTTCTAGATATTGAAATGCTTTTGGATAAATTCCACTTTTCTCTAAGTTGGATGGTTGATTAAATGCTTTTTCTACAGAAAGGCTGTATATATTATTTTGTACTTCTGTCATATTATAAAACTTCCAGGGCGATTGTTGTCTCAAATGTCCTGCCTCATGCCAAGGGCCCCAGCCATCTGTTATAAATTTATTAATATCTAACACGTATTGGATTGCATCTCCTACATATGCTGTTCGATAAGAAGTTGCATACATATAATAATCAGGAGAATGATTTTCTTCTACGTAATGAACATAATGTTTATCTACTTGTTCTTCAGATAATCCAGCTACTTTGTCTTGAATTCGAGTAGCTTCATCCATCTTTTTTAAGAGTTGTACAGGATCTGTATTAGAACCCAACAAATATTTCTTAACACGTGCAGGGCTAGCCGTAATTAATACACGTTCTCCTTTTAACTCTACTGCATGTGCATTAGGATACTGGTCCAGCATGTTTATTAAATCTTGTTTCGTATGCTTTCCTAGTTCAAAGAAAGGCGTAGTCGTTCCACCTGTTGTAATTGTTGTTCGAATGCTACCACCTTGTTGTTTATTATAAAAATAAATCATCCCCCCATTTGGAGATTGGATTGTGTTTATACCAGGTTTTAATGTAAATGATTTTATCTTAGAATCTTCTCTCCAAGAAGCATCATACGAATACGTTCCAATATACACCTGAATATCTTGATTACCTTCTACATTAATCGTTATTTGTTCATTTGGCTTTGCATATAAACCAGTTGGTTCATATGGACTAAATGCCATACTTTTTCTTTCCTGTTGTTTCAGTACCTCAACATCCCCTTTTCCTGGGACTGTAAATGTTCTATTTTCTGATTTAACTGATTTTTCACTTTGCAGTGATGTCGATAAATTTTTTTGCTGCTGCGTTTCCTCTGCAAAGACATCTGATGAAGAAATCATTCCAGTCGCAAGCATAGTTACTGTAGCAGTAGCTGCAAGTATTTTTCTAGTTTTATGTTTTGAATTATTCCCCATATTATCTCCCTCATTTTTCCTTAGTACTCTTAAGGATTTTTTGTTTTCTTCTTCATGTTTTTACAATCTAAACTATTCATACTATTTAAGTTGTGTCTATTACTCTATATTTTATATATATATCTCCTTTTCTTTATGTATTATTGTATATAAATGTTATTTGATGACACATTAAATAACAACTTTACGATAAACTCATCGATAACAGCCTATTATGTTTTGATTCTGTATTCTAAACTTCCATCCAATTGGAGAAATATATCCAAATGGAGAAATAAGTAAATAAATTTCAACATTTAAGGGTTGGGATCTCACAAAAAATTCATAAAACTTTTTTCACTTTAAAGGTTTAAACAATTACGACCACATTTTTTTGAAATAAAAAGCATCTAATTCTATTTGAATTAGATGCTTACATTTAGTCCTTAACCCTAACAATCTAAACTATTTATGCGTTTGTAGATCTTTTTTTATTACATCCCAGAGTGAATTATCTTGACGCATCGGTTTACCCTCTTCATCCCATTTTAATTTTCCTGTTCCCAATTCATAATTCATCCCTGTCCATGTGTCTTCACGGAATGCATAGAATGATTTATGCCATCCTTTTTGGTTAAAGATAGAAATAAGATCTTGCATGTATTGGGTAGCACCTGGAACAGTACGGTTAATTCCAAACTCCTCTGCGATAATTCGATTAGATGGTACATGATTTATCTTAGACCTAGGAAACTTTTACGTATAATTTACCTATAGTCCTAAAATTTCTACAATCTGACGAGCTTTAGTATTCTCAATATAATAATGCATCTCTAGTCCTTTTCTTTCTGCACGGAGTACGATTCCTCTTAACTTTGCTAAGTGTTGTGAAACAGTGGATTGTGGAAGTTTTAATATTTCTGTTAACTGTGTAACATTGCACATTTTATGATGTATTAATTCACTTATGATTTTTAATCGAACCGGATGCGCCATTACCTTCAATACATCTACATCTTCTTCACGGATTTTAGCTAGATCATTATTAGATATTACTGTTAACATTTCGCATTCTCCTTTATTATTAATTTCTACTTTCCTATTATCCTTATAAGTAATACTTATAGATAATTACAATTTTTCCTGTTGAGAAAATACATTCTACTCAATACAAAAAGACACCTATTCCGAAAACAGTTTTTTACCGTTCCAATGAATTGGTGTCTTATAATTTTTTACCAGACTCTTTTTATTCATATCATAATCTCTACATAACTTTGAATAATGTTTTCTAAGCAAAAACAATACTTCCACTCCTCGTTTCAAGAAAAATTTAATTGAAATATTTACTTTCTCATATTGCTAAACCTATAAGAACCCTCTACTCATCTCACCTTTTACATCATATATTATTTATTTCTCAACATAAAAACATGGAATTAAAATTCCAATAATGGTAATATAATGGTACCTTCAGTTGTTAACTGTCATCCCTTTTTTTAATCCCTGTCTTTAAAGACAGGGATTTTAAATTTCCTTAACTAAAACTGTCTATTAATTATTAGCCTAAAACTTCAATAAGCTGCCATTATAGTAGAGAGAGGCTTTCATATTTATTCATTCCCCTTTCATGCAAACATGCTATTTTCCGACTCACTTCAATCACATCACGTTTGCTTGAATTGTTAATGAGAGAACTATAAATCAAATATAATTTGGTTATCATAATTAACTTATTTTTCTGAATTTTATTGAAAAATAAATATAATACAATTAAACGAACTGGATACTTTGCTATAATGGTAATATATAACATTAGTAGACTTTTATAGGATGGGGGAATATATAATGATGGTTTCAGCTAAGGGGATTAATGAAATTACAAAGCTATTAAACGATTGGTATCTTGAAATCCGCTCAAGGCGTATAGGTAATGCACATCAATTAAAAGAAATAATTGATTCTAAGATGCATAATATTGAAGTGGATCAAGATTTATTACTCTACTACTCACTACTAGATTTTAGATACCAATTTGTAATTGATAATTTAAGCGTTTCAAAAAGCAGTTTTGACAAAGTTGAGGCTTTTGATATGCCTACAGATAATTTCTTAGCTTATTATTATCACTTTTTCAAAGGGATTCATGCCTCTACTATTGGCAAATACCAAATCGCAAAGGAGAGTTATGAAAAAGCAGAAAAACTTTTAGACTGCATTCCTGATGAATTGGAAAAAGCGGAATTTTATTATAAAGTTGGAGCTTTCCATTATGACATATATCAAGGGCTATTATCTTATAAAAAAGTATCAGAGGCAAGAGAAATCTTTGCTCAACATGCTGGGTATGAGATCAATGTAGCATTCTGTGATAATCTTATAGGCTTAGCTTGTACTCATTTGAGAGAATGGGAACTCGCTGAAGAATATTTCACGAAAGCAATGGATATGTTCCAAAAAATAGACGAAGAACAATTTATTTTAATGGTGCGTCAAAATTTAGGGTTAATGTATGCTACTCAAAATCTTTCGCCATTAGCCATTAGATATCTTTCAGAAGTAAATCAAAAAATGCCTAACAATTATAAGGCTCTTTTTATTGAGGCAAGGGAACACATGAAGGAAGGAAATCACTCCGTTGCCAAAGATCTCATAGCAAAAGGATATTCCGTTTGTCAAGAGATTGAAAATATAGAGTATCTACACCATTTTAAAATATTAGATGCAATGAATGGAGGTTTTCCTGCCGAAGCACTTGAAATGACAGTGTTAAAAGGCGTATCATATTTTAAAGAGCAAGAACTTTTCGAATTCATTAAGGAATACGAAGAATATCTTGCTACTGCATTTTATAAAGAGAATAACCATATTAAAGCAAGTCATTATTTCTATTCATGTTCTCAAGCAGGAAAAAAAGTTATTGAGAAGGAGGCATTAAAATGAAAAAGACAATTCTCGGTTTAGTTGGTGTAATTACTATTTTTACTTTAATGTTTGGTGCCCAATCCCCTACAGAAACACATAAAGCTATTGATGTTATTCAATATGCTCATGGAAATCATGGTGGTTAAGATCTTAATTTAGCGAGGATAAAATCATACAATATGCTCGCGGCCATACTAGCCTAAATAAACAAAGGTCTTCACTTCATTGTGAGGGCTTTTATTTTTATTAATAATAAAAAAAGAATCCTTAGTAAAAGGATTCACTCCAGGAAAATATATAGAATGAGATACATCAATAAAAAGAATTGACTATATTATAATATGGAAATAAACGAAATATATTGAGAAACATAAAATAAGATTGAATATTCTTTCTTTTTAATATAAAATCAATATGAGTCAAGTGACAACATCTCTCTAACTCTTCTAAAAGAATCCTTTATGACATGGGGATTCTTTTGCTTTAGACAAATTATTCTTATTTTAACATTTGTAAAAAAACTTTTCTTACCCAACTACTCAACAAATATAAGTAAGGATTTAATTTTATGAATATTTTTATGATCTAAGTAACAGGTAATAGCCTTCAATATTTGTTGGATGTTATTATCAGAAAATAAATATTCTAAAAAATAAAAAGATGCTCTATCAATACTGTAAGAAGATTTGCTGCTAAACATGCATTTTTTCATTGTACCCTGATCTTTTTAACACTAAAGAATCAAGTATAGATTTATAGCCATGAATTCTTCTATTTGTACATATAATATTCTTTATATCTCTCAAAATTTGTTTTTTTTGTTCGTGTTGATGTTATAGGTGATTTTAATGATTTAGATACTGCTACCTGCTTTGGTGTTTGTAATGTGCCCCGTTTCTTAAGTTCTCTATACAAACTACTCACATTACACCTCAGATTTTTTGCAATAGTTGGATATTCCTCTCCTTGATTAAATAATTGTACTGCTTTTTTACATTTTATGTCCCATTTTTCTTCTGACGTTTGAAATTTTGAGTTCGTTTTTTAACTCTATTTTTTTCTAAATTAATACCCTCTCTTTCTATTTTACATCGCTTGGAAGAATACTGTTTTGCGTCTTCCTTACGCCCGGAATGCTCCTCCTGTAAACGTAACATTTGTACTTTTTTCGCAATTTCTCTCAAGTTAAAGTCACCTCATTTCGTTTAATAAATTCTACCAGTACTTGATCACCCTATTGTCTGTATCCCCCAATCATCGTTTATAAACAAGCTATAAATACTCAAATTCCCCTTATAATAGTTTTCAATCTAATATTTACGGAAAATTATAATCAATTCTATCTTTACATAATTGGAAACTATAGTAAATTGATAATATTGACACAGAATATTCTAAACCTTAATTCATACTATACACATCAATAAACTAATTATTCCCTTTGCTTAAAAAGTCGAAAATATCGTTTTCGCATAGCAAAACACTGTATCCCCTATTCAGAGTCATACAAAACAAAATACTTTATCTATTATAGCTATGGCACAAAGAAAAAGAATGCAGACATGTACTGCACTCTTTTTTAGTAACCTCTATATCAATTTTTCACCACAGTCAGCTCCTCCATTATTAGAAGGACTGAACTTTAAGCTTGTGAATTTATCATTCTGCAGTACATCATCTTTTGCAGCTATATTTAACAACACTCTTTCTATCATCCTATTTCGATGTAGAATTAAATACCTAATACTCCGACAATCTGACATGCCTTGGAATTCACAATATGATAATACATCTCTAATCCTCTTCTTTCTGAGCGAAGAATTTTTCCACGCATTTTAGATAAATGCTGAGATACGGTAGATTGAGGAACATCTAATAGCTCTGTTAACTGTGTTACATTACAAATTTTGTGGTGTTCTAGCTCCTTCACAATTTGTAATCTAACTGGATGGGCCATGATTTTTAATAGTTCTATATCCGCCTCTGGAATTTTGTACATTTCATTACTTACTTGCATTGTTGTCATTTTTTATTTCTCCTTTTTTAATTTCTTTATATTTTTTATCTATTTATAGGTATTTTTTGTTTATTCGAGCATATTGTTCATAATCGCTGTATTGTTTATTCTTTTGTCTCTCTCAGATTTAATATATAGAAGTATTATGATAGCTAAAAATCCAACAAAAGATAGCATAGGTATTGAGATGAAACCGAATAAATTTAAGTAATCTTTTGTGCAAGAAACTCCTACTGAACAAATCTGCATCTCACTATTAGGAAACGCTTGAATTGTAATTTGATATACAGATAACATTAAACCGATACACGCAAATGGAAATGCATACGTGCTTACGTGCGAATCTTTTCTATATATCCCTACCCCCAATATTAATACTAATGGATACATGGCCATTCTTTGGTACCAGCACAAATCACATGGCGGCAGCTTCATCCATTCACTAAAAAACAAACTAATTAACATTGCACTAGTAGCTATCGTGCAAGCAATTACAATGTGATACTTTTGAATGATCAACATCTTATTTTCGCCTCACCTATTTTTTAAAATGCAAAACATTTGCTAGTATATGACTAGTTTATTTCCGTGTTTCGAGTACCGTGTTTCAATAGAAAGTATCCAATCATTGATATCTTCTCAGTCGTATCCCCTCTCTTTTAATTCTAGAGGGAAAAGATTTTCAAAATCACCACGCATTTCGTACATGGTTTCTAATGCTTTTTCTAGCGAACCAAATCTATATACCATGTGTGTAAGTACTTTTTTGTTTTTCTTTTCTCCTACAACTAAATATACATACCGTCTTTCTTTCGCTAAAACAAACTTTAAAAATCCAGGTACTTGACTCACCTTTCACACTCCTTTTCGGCTTTCCTTACCAAACTTAAAAGGATATGAGTAAGGAAAACTATTTAGCTTTAATTACCAATTTAATAAATGTCCCGTTTTTTTGCTTTGAAAATACAAGAAAACGCTCATCATCACAATATTTATTACACCTGCTGCAGCACCAATTTTGGAGATAACATACACATATTCATTATTACTAAATGGCAATAGACTCGCGAAAATAAATAAAATTGAAATGATAAAGGATAAGAGCATATTTCTTTTGTTTTCATTCATTCAAAAAACCTCCATTTTGCACAAATATTTGTATTGCAATGGGTTAGGGTGTTAAGCTGCATCTTTACGGTTATAATGCTGGTTCTTTTCATCTACAAAGCCTTTAATGCTCCATACGCCAACCTTTGATTCTTTTGCTTCATTTTCTGCTTCTTTCATTTCAGATAGAATTGTAGTATTAGGTCTAGAAATATAGGCTATAATCCCATAACCCGACTTGACCATTAATTCGTTGATGTGTATTCCATCGCAAAATACATAAGCCAATTTTCTACCGTATTTGTCTTCTTTTGGTCCCCGATCATAAACAAATGTTACACTTTTCCCTTCTAGCTGTTTCTTTAAAAAGGAAGATGGTTCTTTTCCCATCTTTTGTGGTGGAATTTTTTGAGATACAGACTCAGGGGTATCTAATAACAGTAACCTTACCATCTGTTTCTGCTCCTTTACGTTTACGTCTATTGTATCTCCGTCTTTTATATGTAATACCTTCCCTTTAACGGTCTCTAAGTCTTTTAATTTCCCCTTATAATCCCCTGGAATATCAACAATACCTTTCCCTTCTACGTGCTGTTGTATTCCGTTTTGTACTGCTTGGGCAGGTCTCGAATCATTTTTTGTTTGCGTCGAATTGCTACATGCTGTCATTTGAAATACAAATGATGTTATACAAATAGCCTTAATTCATATTTTCATATCGGAAATTCTTCCTCCTAATCAAAATACGTAAATAGCTACATCTAATAAACAAACGGACTCTCTATTGTATTTACTTCTCGATAATTACAAGATAGGCAATACTGTATCCATTTTGGATAATCATTATAAAGTACTCTAAATGAGCGTTTCTTACAATTCGGGCATATTGACACTATGTTTTTTTCATTCTCTTCCTGACTTTTCAATTTTTCAAAAGAAACATTAGTAGATGCTATATTACTGGTACACAATATACATCCCCCTTTTCAGTCTTGAAATCTTAAAAACAAATAAAAAAGGACACACCTATCGCATATGTATGCGTAGGTGTGTCCTTTTGCAAGATAGTTTTAGATGTATTTTGTTACTTTCATCATATCATACTTCTTATTAAATTTATATATGAAATTAAAGATTTTACGATATTATTTCTTTTTCTCATGTATAAACATAATGCGTTGTTTTTGTATAACATACCTTAATTTTGCATCAAATTTTTCTCCATTATTCCTATTTTCAAAACTTGAAATTGTATTGGTCATATTCTTTCTAATAACCTTTTTTATTTCGTGCTAGTTATTTTCTTTTTCAACATGATGTTATTTATCTTTTATTTTGGGTAAACAAATATTACGGGTAGAAAAACTTCTCTTATTCTAAAATAATTCCCTCGACACAAAGATACTATCTCGTACAAGCATTCAACTTAATAAATATGTTTTAGGAAGGTTAGAAAAATGGATATTTTATTAGCGATTTTACCAGCCTTATTTTGGGGAAGTATTGTACTCTTCAACGTTAAACTAGGAGGCGGTCCTTACAGTCAAATACTTGGAACTACCCTTGGCGCTCTAGTTTTTTCTATCGGTGTTTATATTTTTATAAAACCCGTTTTGACGCCCGTGGTGATAATTATCGGGATTATATCTGGCCTATTTTGGGCATTAGGACAAGCCAATCAATTGAAAAGTATTGATTTAATTGGGGTTTCTAAAACAATGCCTATTTCAACAGGGATGCAATTAGTTTCGACTACTTTATTTGGGGTCATTGTATTTCATGAATGGTCAACAACAACATCTGTTGTATTAGGTGTTCTGGCACTTCTTTGTATCATAATCGGAATCGTTCTCACATCCCTCCAAAGCAAAGAGGAGAAAAACGATGAACAAAAAGGAAATTTCAAAAAAGGGATTGTGATGTTATTAATTTCAACTCTTGGTTACTTAGTATATGTGGTAATTATCCGCCTATTCGGTATAGACGGATGGTCAGCGTTATTACCACAAGCCATTGGTATGGTGTTAGGTGGAATTCTACTAACCTTTAAGCATCAACCATTTAATAAATATGCGATTCGCAATATTATTCCTGGTTTAATTTGGGCAGCAGGAAATATGTTTTTATTTATTTCCCAGCCGCGTGTAGGGGTGGCAACAAGTTTTTCCCTTTCCCAAATGGGGATCGTGATCTCAACTTTAGGTGGAATTTTTATATTAGGTGAAAAGAAAACAAAACGACAATTTATTGCGATTGTCATTGGAATTATCTTCATTATTGCAGCTGGCATTATGTTAGGAATTGCTAAAGGATAAAAAGGAGGAAAAAATTATGTATACAGATTTAAAAGGGAAAGTTGTTGTTATTACGGGTGCATCCACAGGATTAGGAAGAGCGATGGCAATTCGTTTTGGAGAAGAACAAGCCAAAGTTGTAATTAATTATTATTCAAACGAATCAGAAGCAAATGAGGTAGTACAAGTAGTTAAACAAGCAGGTGGAGAAGCGATTGCGGTAAAAGGAGATGTAACAGTTGAATCAGATGTTATCAATCTCGTTAAATCTGCTGTGAAAGAATTTGGTACACTGGATGTCATGATTAATAATGCGGGTATTGAAAATTCAGTACCTTCATATGAAATGCCATTAAGTGATTGGAATAAGGTAATTGCTACGAATTTAACAGGGGCTTTCTTAGGGAGCCGGGAAGCAATTAAATATTTTGTTGAGCATGATATTAAAGGTAGTGTTATTAATATGTCAAGCGTTCACGAGCAAATTCCATGGCCATTATTTGTACACTATGCAGCAAGTAAAGGTGGCGTTAAGCTAATGACAGAAACATTAGCACTAGAATATGCACCAAAAGGAATCCGTGTAAATAATATTGGGCCTGGTGCTATGAATACGCCGATTAATGCTGAAAAATTTGCGGATCCAGAAAAACGTGCCGATGTTGAAAGTATGGTTCCTATGGGATATATTGGAGAACCGAAAGAAATTGCAGCGGTAGCAGCATGGCTTGCTTCTTCACAAGCGAGCTATGTAACAGGTATTACACTGTTTGCTGATGGTGGTATGTCGCTATATCCATCTTTCCAAGCTGGACGTGGTTGATTGATATATAACTAAATTAGTTACTTTCAATATGTTTAAATGCGGCAGTTAGCTTTTTTATTGAATAACTTTTTAATTATTGGTGACATCACATACATTTTGTAAAAAATACACTTTTCTTTCTGTAGAATTATAGTAAAGGATAATGTTATTTTATTTTAGGTTTACAATTTCGCTTTAGTTAAATGCCGATGGGTAAAGAAGCCCTATTAAATTTAATATTATAATCAAAACAAAGGTATCCTTTATTATAAGGTATTCCTTTGTTTTGATTATATAGTTATCTATTTTCAAATTCCAAGTAGCCAATTTATATAGTATATTTATAGGTTACCTAGGATAAATTATAATATTATTTGAATTTAGTTTTCCTATAGGCTGGCTGTGTATGAGCGGCATCTTTGTATAATTGAACTATAATAACTGTAGTTTCTTTTTCGCGAACATTACCTATTTTTAGTTGTTTTATTGGAATTTTCGAAGAAAAACTTCCAACAGTTGTATCATGTGCTACAGACTCTAGGCCTCTATTTGATAAAGCCGCATCATAATACATGTTATTACAATTTCCTTCTGCCTCTAATTGCATACCTACGGTTTTATTATTGGACTTATATTCAGTTTGATCAGTATTTATCCTAGCTTTACAATTGTTACCTGCATCTGTAACTTTATACCATCCTCCCGATGCAGCTTCAGCATTTCCTGATGTAATGAAAATACAACCAAACATAAAACTCAATTCTATTAAAACTTTCATATATTAGATGCCCTATTTAGTCATTCTTGGATCCCACTTTTACTAATAACCTTAACAAGTGGTTATTTGCATAATTAGACTATTGTATCCAAAATAAAATAAACACTATTCTTCCTTTATATTTCTACAGAGAGAAGGGCGTTTTTCCGGCAGATATTTCTCTAAACTTTTGAGAGAGATGTTAATGCGAGATTGTTATTCCCTATGTTCCTCTACCACCTTATAGTAATCAATTTTTTCTTCAATAAACATTATACTACTCGGAGTATACCGAGTGTATTTTTGTAAATAATAAGATTGTTAAATATTAAATCGAGGAGGGTTTGTATGCAAGATCGTAAAAAATCTATAAAAAGTCCTGGTTCTGTTATGAAACCAGATTTTGCTGAAACAGATGCACAAAAAGTGAAACAAGAAATTCAAAATGATGTAAGAGCAGGACAAGGAGCAATGACTTCCCGAGAGGCAGGGGCAATGCGAGATTAAGAAAACACTCCTTATTGGTTTTTTCTTCTCTAGAACTTTAACCAGTAAGGAGTTATTCCCGAACTATTTTAGCTTTTTACGTTTTTCCTTTAGAAACATAATGTGTTTCGCTTGTAAATCATAGGTTAATCTTACATCGAATTTCTCTCCATTAAATCTATTTTTTTAAACTAAGATTATTTTCTTTCAGATAATGTATTGCATCTTTGTTCACCGATCTTAAATCTATACCTTGTTTCTCTGCTGCAAATGAACATCCACAATAACACTGACGGAAAACATCATATTCATTACACATTTCAATTGAACGTTGATATCCATTACTTTTTTTGAAATCACTTGGTAAATAACGCGAATCATAATTTTTTTGCACACCGATTCCAAGTTCATTTATTAATTGACTATTTTTATTTTTAGAAAGAGTAATGGCACTCCCAAAGTAATCAAAACCTTTTTCTTGTGCTACCTCAGCTGAACGATCCAATCTCATATCAAAACAAGCTGAACAACGAAGCCCGCCTTCTGGCTCTTCTGCCAAACCTTTTTCTTTTACCATTTTAAAAAATACATTTGAACGATAGTCATCCTCAAGAAATCCTACTGTGTGCCCAGTACGATCATTGAACTTTTCTACAAAGATCTTTTGTTCATTAGAGCGTCGCATGTACTCACTTTTCGGATGGATATTCGAATTCGAGAAAAAAATCGTAATATCTGCATGTTCTGCAAGAAATTCCAATGAAGCAGTACTACAAGGAGCACAGCATGAATGAAGTAACACCTTTGGTCTTTCGTTCCTTGCTTCCCAATCATTAATCATTTTTCTTAATACCTTATCATAATTTATTTTCTGATTCTTCATTTTCTTTAAATACGTTTCTACATCTAACACTTCTTTCACAACTAAACCTCCTGTTTATTTTTATTTATTTTATCACTTAAATTCATTAATAAAATATAGTAATGTATGTATTTATCGATCGTAAAACGGTTCTTATGACCTTTGGTGATGGCTAAAATAATATATGTATTCTATTACCTCTATTTCTAAAATAAATCTTTAATCCTTCTTTTTCATCACAAAATCTTTTGGGTTACCTTTTAACTGGTAATACTTCACGTTAAGACGAATAACTACTACGATGATTACCAAAAATCCTATTATATATAACATTGTTCCTTTCTCCGTTTCTTATTGTTTAGCGAACTTATTCTGTAAATACTTCACATGTTTATTTTCAGTATCCTTATCAGTAATATTTGCTTGCAAAATAGTCTGGTAAATATGCTCGACCTCGTCTTTTGTTAATTTCACATCAATATAGGATTCGATACATTTTTTTAGATCGTTATAATATAGGACATATTTATCTTTAGAATGAACATTTACTCTTTTTAGGCTGCATTTTGAATGAAATGCTGCTATAGAGATGCACGACAGCTGTTGTTCCATCGCCCATTCAATTGCTTTTATATGCTTATAGTTTTGTCGAAATGGATTTTGAAAAGAGAATTTCTTTCTAAAAATACCCTGTGTCCACCTTGCCGCTTTCTCACTTGCATAGATCCATCCTTCATAGTTCTTTGTCTCTACAACAAATACACCTGTTTCAGCGATAACAATATGGTCAATTTGCGTTGTATCACCGAACTCCGTATAAACCGTCACATTATGTAACACTTAGTAACTTTTCGAATCTAATTTACTTAATATACGTTTCACTAATTTCTCTACAGCTTTACCTTTCCATTTTGGTACATGTTTTTTCACAGCAATATTCAGCAGAAATAGAATGGCAATGAGGATTAATTCAAATTGAACTAATGTTCTAATATTAAAAAAAAACGATTGTTTATCATAAATGTAAGGACATTCTTCTAATTCGAAAAAAAATGCCATATAAATATTAATTAGACAATATATAACAATTTTCGAATTAATATTGTGTTATGATATCGAAGGATTTATTTACAGTAGGAGGAACGTATAGATATGTTTAAAAAATCATCAGTATTTCTTATTGGTACTCTGCTATTATTTGGTTTATCAGCCTGTGATAGCATAAAATCGGTAACTAGCAATGTTACAGTAGGAAAAGTAATTGAAGAATTTAAGGCTGCAGGGCTTGAAGCAGAACAGCCTAGTGATCTGCCGGAAAAAGAATTTGGGAATACTAGAAAAGATGCGAAACGCATTCTTGTTCCAGCACTAGGAGAAGATAGTGGCGGTAGAATATTTGAGTTTAAAAACAAAGAGGATCTTGAACAAGCGAAAAAGTACTATGACGATTTAGGTAACGGTAATCAAATGTTATTCTCTCATACTTATGCAAAAGATAATTTTCTTTTACAAATGAATGGTGACATGGAAGATGCCCAATTTAACAAATATAAAGAAGTAATGGACAAAATAATTAAGTAAGTTAAGGAATCCGCTTTCATTTTTCAGAAAATATGATATGATTATATTTGGATGGTAGCTCGTATACATCTTATTAAATTTAAAGTGGTTATCAAGTCGAAGAAAGGCACTCATTTGAGTGCCTTTTCTTATGGACAAAGCAATATAAATCATATTATAAATATATAGTAATTATAAGTAATCGGATGAATATCATAATTAATTTCGAGCCATTAAGTCCAGTTATGAATGACATAGCAATCAAACTTGCCATGGTACTATTTATACCGTTATTCCTAGCATTAATTGTCAAAGTTATACTTATGAAATTTATGAAAGAGTCGATTGCTGGCAGAATTGCAAGTCTATCTCTATTATTTTTCATGTACTATGTATTTATATTTGTTACAGGGTAAACAGGTATCTTAGGGTGTCTGTTCCTTTTAAAAGTTAGAATCATTTTGCAATATGATTTTTTAGTATTAAATTACTAATATAATAACATTCACTCTATTTATATACAAATGGTGGAAAATGCTCAGTCGAATTTCCCAGCATTCTATCTTTTTACCTTTAAATTAATATACCAATCCTATTATTTTCAGAACTTCCTTCCATTTAAACAGTAATAATCATAACGCTTATTAAATTAACTCAAACATTATTACTTAATATGAATTAAAATCCTATCTTTTCACCTCACTTTAACTTATTATAACTTTAAAAATCACTTAAATTACCTTATAATATAATTAAGGAGGGCATTTATGAATCAAAAAGAGCGTTTGATACGAATACTCAATTACTTAGAAGACTATAAAACAATGAATATAAAACAAATGTGTGAAATGTTTAATATTTCGCGTGATACTGCAAGAAGAGATATAGTAAAAATTACACAAGAAAAAGAAGTTGTTAGAACTTATGGCGGAGTTGCTTTAGCATCTTTTCATAAGAGATTTGACAATTATCAAGATCGATCAAAAACTGAATTAGAAACCAAAAGATTCATCGGTATGAAAGCTGCAAGTATGATAACTAATAATGAGATGATTTACTTAGATGTTTCAACCACAGTTAACTTTATAACTCAGTATTTACCACAACACGTTACTATTGTGACAAATTCAATTGATAGTGCTTATATTTTAACGCAATCTAAGGATACAACTATTCATTTTCTAGGTGGAACATTAAATAAATCATCTCGACATGTCACTGGACATTCAACAACTGCTAAACTAAAAGATTATCACTTCAACAAGGTGTTTATTGGTGCTGCTGGTATTACAAACGATGGCATATACTACGGTTTTGAAGAAGACATTCATTTTAAGCGTGAATTAATAAAGCATGCTGATCAGGTTATTTTATTGGCAGATCACACTAAATATAATCAACGACAAAATTATAAGGCTTTAACCTTCGAATCCATTGATACTTTTATTACAAATCAAGTCATACCTAGTGATTTATACAATGTTATGAAGGAGCATGGTATTGAAATATTAATTGCGCATGGAGAGAATAAGTAATTAGGAGGGGTTATTTTGTTTACATCTATTATTTTTGATGTCGATGGTACTATTCTAGATACAGAGCATGCAATATTAAAATCTTTACAAAAGGTTTTAAAAGAAGAACTAAAGAGAGAATACGCTTTACAAGACTTAAGATTTGCCTTAGGAATTCCAGGAAAAGAGACCCTAAGAAGGTTAAATGTAGCAAATGTAGATGAAATTCATCCTAAATGGTCTAAGTCTGTACTAGATTTTTCTCATGAAGTTTCTGTATTTGAAGAACTTGAAGATGTTATCAAAAAATTATCCATAAATAATTTAAAACTTAGTATTGTTACATCTAAAACTAGACAAGAATTAATAGAAGAATTTGACCCATTTGGTTTAAGTGCCTACTTTGAACACACAATTTGTGCATGTGATACCGAAAAACACAAACCTCATCCCGAACCACTATTAACTTGTTTGAAGAGATTAGATGTTCCTAATAATGAGGCCATATACATTGGAGATTCTATATACGATATGCAATGTGCGAAAAGTGCTGGTGTAAAATTCGCACTTGCTTTATGGGGCTCAAAAACAAGTAAGGGATTTGAAGAAGCTGACTATGTGTTAAAAAGGCCTAGCGATATTTTGGATTTAATTTGACTATAAACTTTAGATATTAAAATATTTTTTCTCAAAAACATTTTAATTAGATTGAAATCTATAATATCAAACATTAAGATACATCGTGAAAATCAGAAAAAAACCTTACTATTTCTAATTCAATTTGGATAAAATACTAACCTTAATCGGCAATATTGTTATTTTATCCAAATTGTTTATTCATAGCCCATACTACCTTTTTTAAGCATGGGCTATGAATAAACTTAAAAGATTTTTAAAGGTTTATGTTAAAAACCATACAAATTCTTATGCTATGAGTTCATAATTTAGGTTTAATTAGTTTAATTAGCTTAATTTACTTGAACTGTTTTCTGCCATTAAGCGCTTGCCCTTTTTTCACCTTCCTTTACGATTTACTATATTAATAAGAAAATTATTCATTAAGATTCTTTTTTAACTTAAATATTAAAATATCTTTTTAGGAGACTATACTATGAAAGCAATTTTATTTGACTTTGATGGAACTTTAGCAGATACTCTACCAATCTGCTTTTATGCTTTTCAATCTGTTTTTGAAAAGTTCGACAAAAAAGAATTATCAACGGATCAAATTACCAAGATGTTTGGACCTTCTGAAACTGGCATTATCAAAGAGAATCTTAACCATACAAACATAGAAGAAGCTATTGAACTATACTATAAAAAATATGAAAGTAATCATATGACTTTAGTACAATCAAATCATAAAATAAATGACCTTCTTATTTTTTTAAAAAACAAAGGAATTAGATTAGGAATTGTAACGGGTAAAGCTCGTAGAAGCTTAGATATATCATTGAAAGCCCTAAATATGAACGAATATTTCGAGATAGTTATAACTGGTGATGATGTGAGTAGACCTAAACCTCATTCAGAAGGAATTATTAAGGCATTAAAAAACTTAGGTATTTCTCACGAAGACGCAGTATTCATTGGAGATAGTGATGCAGATTTCTATGCGAGTAAACAAGCAAAAGTTTATACCATAGGTGTACGATGGTTACCAAATTATGTACCTATTAAATTCAATGTACAACCAGACTATATATGTACTACTACAAATCAATTAAAAGAATTTGTCGAAAAGAGGGATTAAATGCAACATAAATGGTTAGAGTGGGCTAAAAGAATCCACTCCTTATCTCAAGCAGGTTTAACCTTTTCAAAA
Source organism: Bacillus sp. 2D03 (assembly GCF_003946765.1). NCBI lineage: Bacteria > Bacillati > Bacillota > Bacilli > Caryophanales > Bacillaceae > Bacillus > Bacillus sp. 2D03. The sequence goes on from NZ_RPSJ01000008.1 coordinate 124,272, forward strand.
GATATATATGACATAGAGCGCTATCAAGAACTCCATAAAATTAGTAATGAAATTATGGCTGAATATACTAATTTAAATCTAGCAAAGATTGAAGATTTATTTTCAAATGAATCCGGCTATCCAACACCTAAAATTGATGTACGTGGTATAGTATTTCAAAATAACGGAATTTTGATGGTACGTGAGAAAAGTGATGACAAATGGGCATTACCAGGTGGATTTTGTGAAGTAGGCTTATCCCCTTCCGAAAATGCCGTAAAGGAAATACAAGAAGAGTCTGGATATAGTGTTATTCCTATAAAACTACTTGCTGTTTTGGATATGAATTATCATCCTCATCCTCCACAACCTTATCACTATTATAAAATATTCATTCAATGTGAAATATGTGGCGGACAAGCAACAACTGGTATTGAAACAAAAGATGTCCGTTTTTTCCAAAAAGATAATTTACCTCAGTTATCAACTAATAGAAATACAGAATCACAACTTAAAATGTTATTCGAATTTAATGAAAATCCAAAGAAGGAAGCTATTTTTAATTAGTTCGTCATAATAACATGAATATATAAATTCCAAACTGACATACGTATCTAAAAATTTTTTCTTTTTTAAACTGCTATAATAATTTTTAATGCTTGCCTTTTCCTTACTAAATCTTTCTAAAAAAAACATCTTTCACATTGTATAAAACTTCAATGTGAAAGATGTTTTTTATATTATCTTATTAATTTACTTTAACACAAATTATTGTTCACACGGATATTTTACTATTTCTAAAATATCTTTGGGTGATTTCAATAAGAACTCTGCATCAATACTATCTGAATTCTTAGCTCCCCACAGCGCTAGACCAAATGATACATTAGCCTCTTTCGCACATTGGGAATCATACTTAGTATCACCAATATATATAGCATCAGCAGGATCACATTTAGAAATATCCAAAAATTTCAGTAACGGTTCGGGGTGTGGTTTATGCTTTACCGTGTCATCCGCACAAACAATATATGAAAGATAATTTTGTAAATTAAAAGGATAGAAATCATCTATTAATTCTTGTTTAGTTTTTGATGTTACTATACCAGTTTTTATTCCTGCTTTCCAAAGAGTAATAAGCGTATCTTGTAAATCTGGAAAAATGTTTATATGATGCTCGAATTCTCTTAAATACTTATTCCATTCATTATTAGCCTTTTTAATATCAGATATATTAAAATGTTTTAAGGCTACTTCTCCTGGAATTCCTAGTACAAAAGCAAGTTCCTCAAAGGAATATGTTTTTCTTTTTTCAATCTGCAATAATTTTTGTAATGAACTTAATACAGCTACTTCAGTATCTATAATTGTTCCATCAACATCAAAAATAACACAACTATACATAGTATCCTCCTATTATACGCTTATTTACCATGAAAAAGTAATGGAGACAGGTAATCTTTTGCTTTCCAAATTGCTTCTTCTCTTTCCATGGTAGGATCTTCTACCTCTATTGAGATTACACCATTATAACCATTTAATTTCAGCGCTGTTAGGACTTTTTTCCATTTTACATCTCCCCAACCAGGTACTCTGAACCTAAATCCTCTATCCTCTCTATTTAAATCTCCATGTGCCATCCATCCTGATACACTTAAGTGATTTGTTACTTCGCCATCTTTTCCATGCACATGTAATATTTTCCCTCCTAGTTTTTCAATAAAACAAACTGGATCAACACCTACTAAAATTAAATTAGAAGGATCAAAACAAATTCCAAAGCTATCAGAAGATAATAATTCACATACTTCTAATGCTGACTCTAAATTATATGCTATCTGCTGTGGACCAACTTCATGGGCAAATTTAACGCCTCGAGCCTCATAATGTTCCAATATCGGCATCCATCTTTCATATGCGATTTCGTATTGCTTTTTCCATCCCTCTTTATAAGGCCATGGATACCATTGTGAGAAATCCCCACACCCTAAGTAGCCAACAACCAATGGAATATTGTATTCACATGCAATATCAGCCGCTAATTTTGTTCTATTGATACCATAGTTGATTTGCTCCTCAACTGATCCAGAGAAAAAATGTTGTGTTGCTGCTCCATGTGGACCTAAAACTAATTGAGTGTCCCTATGTAACGAAAGGCATGTAATATTTAATTCATATAAGGAGAGATTTCTTTCAAATTCTTTTCTATACTCCCTATCTAACGCTTTATCCAAATCAATATGCAAACTACCTCTATTGGCTGTTAACTCCACATTTCGTATTGAATGCCTATGAATATTTTGAAACGCTTTGTCTTTTTCCATATGTTGATATGCTCTTGAAAACAATCCTAATTCCATACTGCCGCCTCCTTTTTAATAGTTTTTAAAAGTATGTCCATACCCTCATTAATTTCTTTCTCTGTAATAATAATTGGTGGTTTAACTATAATGTGATTATTATACCTTCTTAAAAAGAGGCCGTTATTTAAAGCGTTTTCAAATATATTACGAGCTATGTTTGAGCTTTGGTCAAAATCATTTGTATCTACTTCTAATGCATGTATTAAACCAATCCCACGATATATCATAGGAATATTTCCCTCTTCCATAATTTCAGATAGTCTACTTTTGATAATTTCAGATTTCCTACTAATTTCAAAATCTTCTTCCTGTAGTACAGATAAACATGCATCAGCGGCTGCACAAGTGAGTGCGTGGCCCCCATGCGTAAAATCGGCTTCATTATAATCTAAGACAGTACTTAATACTTCGGTTACGACAACGCCTGCTAAAGGATGACCTCCAGATAATCCTTTACCCATAGTAATAATGTCTGGTTTTAAGTCAAATAGCCTAGAAACGAACATACCCTCTACCCATCCAAAACTCTGGTTTTCATCTAAAATAAAAATAATATCATGCTCTTTACATAACGCTTCTAGCGACTGTAAATAATCCTTAGTCTCCTGTGTTACTAAAAGCCCTGCATTTACCATTACAGGATCAATAAGAATGGCAGCAATATTTCCATGCTCAAGAATAACATCCCTAATTTGTTTAATAGTAATATGATAAGCACCTTTTTCTTTAATATTTGGTGGATTTACAAAAACAATATCTTCTTGATTTCCAGCTAATAGTTTAGGGTCTCTACCATATCCCCTCAGTTGAATAGTTTGTGTCGTTTGCCCAGTATGTCCTTTATTAAATGATATAATCCCTGTTCTACCAGTATATTTTCTAGCAATTTTTACTGCTGTTTCATTTGCATCAGATCCATCACACATCTTTATATTAACTCGCGTGAGATGAGCAGGTGCAACCTCAGCCAACCGTTCAGCGGCCCTTAAATATGAACTTGTTGCAAATCTACTTGAAGCATACGTTAAAGTCTCCGCTTGCGTTTGGATTGCCTCCACTATCTTAGGATGACATTGTCCTAGTAAAAGATTAAGAGTTTGACTTGAAAAATCTAAGTATTTCTTTCCACTTATATCCCAAAAGTAAACTCCTTTTCCTTTCTCGGCAGGAAGTACTCCCTTTTCTGGCAGTGTATTATTAGTAAGAAACTCTTTCTTTTTCATATCCTTCTCCTCCTTGTAATTAAATATTTTGAAGCACCTTTTGATTAGCTAATACATATTTCCCTATACCTATCAACCCATGATTATCATCTTTAACTCCTAAATAAATCATTTTTTCTAGTTCATAATCACCCCCTCCATAGAGTGTCAATTTAGAAATTTCTTCTTTTAATAAATCCACATACTTATCCCCTATAGCTATCGAAAAACCACCTATAATAATAAATCGATCTATCCCTATGAGATTGTAAACTGTAGCAACTATATGAGCTATAGGTTTAATACTTTGTCTCAATACATAGAGAGCATAAGCATCTTCTTGATGTACTGCATCAACCAAATCATATGTGGTTATTTTATTTTCTTTCTTTAAAACAGATTTGTTGTATAAATCTATCTTTTTGAATTTTAAAAATTCAGCTAGTCTTTCAACTCCTCTTCCTGAAGACATGGCACCTATATGACCTTTTTCTCCACAATCACAAATCATACTTTCAGGTATACCATGATAAGTTAAATGACCAATTTCTCCACCATATCCATTGCTATTTAGTAACACTTCTCCATCCCAAAAAATTTTATTCCCTACACCCGAACTTACCGTCAGAATACAAAAATTCTTCAGATTCTTATTTATATAGCGATAACCAGCTGCAGTAATATCATTTTGTATATAGAATTCTACACCTAACTCTTTTTGTTCTAATGATTGAGTTAAGGAGTATGGCTGATTCATTAAATTCCCCCACAAGGTAGGTGCACTTATAATTTCATTATTCTCATTAATAGGACCTGGAAAGGAAATACCTACTTTTTTAATATGACCGTATTTGTTATCATATATTTTTTTTAAAAATAAAATTTTACTCTCTAGTTCATTTTGTAGTTGATTAATGTTTTTCCCCGCATTATTAATAAAGTTACATGACTCCTCTTTCCTTATATCTTTTAATCCCTCTTTATTGTTATAAATAGCTGATCTAATAGATGTTCCACCTATGTCAAACACCAATACGTGATCCATGTTTATCCTCCTTATATATTTCTTGGTATTCCTTTAAATTAGATAAAGCTTCTTTTAATAAATCTTCACTTATCTCATTAAGATCTCTTACAAACCTCGCATCTCCAATTTCATGCGGAATTACTAAATTAAGTTTGTTTCCACGATGTAATAATATATTTTTTAACGATTTCCACATTAATTTATCATTATATGTACGTTCATTATAAATATTCAAATTTAGATTTAATAACAAATCTAATATTCGTTTTTTGGATTTCAATGATATTTTATTCATTAAAAATGCAATTTCAGTAGAAATAGCAATATCCATTGCAACAGCAAGTCCATGATTAATAGTGTAATCAGAGTATTCTTCAATAAATGGACTAAAGGTGTGTCCAAAATCAACTAATCTTTCTAGTTCTTTTTCATAAAAATTAACATCTAATTGTTCTAACATTCTCACAATTGCAATCTTATTAATTTCCCACTCAACGCTATTAGCATCTAATTCTTTAATCTCAAATATACCCTTCCAGTTTCTTTCTATTAACTCAAATAAATAAGCATCAACAATAATTGCCATTTTAATAATTTCTGCTAAACCACATGAAATTTCCACTCTATCTAATGTTTTTAACAAAATAATATCATTAATAACTTTTGAAGGAGGATAAAAAGCACCTAAAAAGTTCTTAGAATCTTTGAAATTAATACCGGTTTTAATCCCAATTCCTGCATCAATTTGTCCTACTAAGGTAGTCGGTATTCTAATATAATCAATCTTTCGTTTATACATAGACGCCGCAAACCCCACCATATCCATTAAAATACCGCCACCAATTGCCACCATTAGAGACTTACGATCCATGCTGAATTTTTTGGCTTCACTACAAATATGCATAATATTATCTATATTTTTATTTTTTTCCGTCGTTTTAATTGTGATTATTTTACACATGTCTGGTTGGAAGTTTGTAGTGAAATACTCTATAATATTGTGTCCATAAATTTTTGAGATTGTTTCACTAATCACTACTAAACACTTTCTATTTTTACATGCTTTAAAAATAGTCATATTAGTTGGATTAAAGATGTCTTTTTCTAAAATTACATCAAATTTAAAATCGTATGCATTTTGAACGCTAATACCATCTTGCCCACCTACAATGGAATTACTTTTAGTATTCAATACACTTAAACTCATTCTCCTATCCCCTCTCAATCAGCATTTACTTGGAATATAAAAATTTTAATATGATCATCCGAATTATTAATCAACCCATGTGTCCCATAAGCAGGATTTACAATGACATCCCCCTCTTTTATATTAACTTTATCATTACCAATCAGCATCTCACCTGTTCCTTCCAAAATAAAATAGATTTCCTCATTATTATCATGAGTGTGTATGCCAATCGTTGTATTCGGTGGAACCATCACATAATCAATAAAATCAAGAGGTGTTTTAAAATCATTCTTTTCATACAACCTTACTTTTCTTAAGGGGTTATTTCCCTCATGACTAACTTCATCTATTAATGTACTAGTAAAAGCATTCCTTAATATAGTCATTTAGCAATCAACACTCCTCGTATTATTTCCTTATTTAAAGTTTTGTTAATTACTTTTTCTAAATCATCTAATGAATTAAATTGATTAATGAATTGACTAAGGTTTATCTTATTTTTATGCAATAAAACTATAGCTCTTTCTATACATTCTCTAGTTGTATGTTTACTGAAATAAATATTAATCTCATTGTTTCTGATATACTCAAAATCTAAAAAGTTATATTCCCTATATTTATTAAAAAACATTAGTTTAGAATTCGGTTTTAATTTATTAATATACTTAGCTAGGAATTGTTCATTAGTTCCTGTAATAATACCCACGTCGAATTTTAAAGAACTAAGTATATTATGCTCTTCTATAACATTTTTTGAACGTATGAGGTTATTTTTTTGTTCATCGCTACCCACTATTGTTACCCTCTTATTCATCTTTTTTAAAATCAAATAAAATATGATAGCCATGAACCCATTTCCTAGAATTAGAATATCTTTTTCCTTTTCTTTTAACGATAGCCTTTCAATACAATGTAAGGCACAAGAAACCGAATCTAAAAAAGCCATTTCTTCTATTTTCGAGTCATTAGGTAGTTTAAACACACTTTTTTTTATAGCATTTTCATCAATTACAACATATTTAGAAAAACCTATTGGAGTTTTAATTGGTTTTTCACATAAATGACTGAAACCTAGTTTACATTGATTACAATTATCGCATCCATACCTATGTAGTAATAAGACTAAATCTCCTTTCTTAAAATTTTGGTATGGTGTCAATACTTTGCCAACCATTTCATGCCCAAAATATCCAGTATTATTATAAAGATAATTAAAACAATCTGATGTACAAACTCCTATTGCCTGAATTTCTACAACAAATCCATGTTCTTCTGTATCTATTTTCTTATCAATAAAATTAATTTCTTTTTTTCCACTTAGTATTGCTTTTTTATTGGTTATATACTTGAACATTTTCCTCCCCCTAAATATTGTATGTATATTTATAGTACTGACTAAAAACCAACTAAACATACAGTTTTAATATTGTTTGATAGCAAGCTACATACTTCTTGTTTATAATTGTTATCGGAGATAGACACTAATCCATAATCTATTAAATTTTCTAATGAAACTTCACCCATAGCCACAGATGCTAAATTAGCTGTATCTATTTCTATTTCAACATCATAATCTGGAGTGCCAATATAAGATTCAATACTAATTTCTTCATTTTTTAAATTTATCAAATAATGTTTGCATTCATTCTCTAGGAAAATATCTAAAATTCTTAAACTAACTTTGAAAGATTGAGTGTATACTTTGTAGTTTTTATATAATATAGTTTGAAGGATTTTTTTGTAATCTATTATTCGATACATTATACCTAATCCAGTACTGTAACTTTCATGATATACAAAAGGTAGTAAATTTTTTGTGGAATTCTCAGGTGTTTCAAGTAAATGATGGAAATTATCATCTGAGATGTTGAGGATAACCATATATATTTGATCAGATAAACTTCTAAAAAACGCTAATAGTTCTTTTAAAACAATTGGAGTTTCGTACACTAATTCTTTTACTACAATATTATTTATTAAAATATTGTTTTTATGGGCTCTCTCAAATGAAAAAATTGCATAACCTAAAATTTTATTATCTTTTTTATATACTAAAACTTTCTCATTAGAGGAACTAACTAGACACTTAAAGTCTTGTTTATTTCTTTTTAACATACCATGTTTCTTTGAATAAAAACGATTGTAACACTCAATAAATAATTGCTTTTCCTCTTCCTTTAAGTAAGTTAAATTTTCACTTTTTAAATTTACACTTGGTAAGCTTTTAGATAAAACTTCATATTGATGAATCTTAGCCCCTAATCCAAATCCTATTCTTTTATAATAGCTATAGTTAAAAGGGTATAGTAGAGCCATAGCCGATTCTTCTTTGGACCTTTCTAGAAAAAAGGTAATTAATTCCCTTGCAATCCCTCTCTTCCGATAAAGCAAATCAATAGCTAATGTCCCTAGTCCTAACGCCTTAATTTCCGAAAATAAATAATTCATATCAAATTTGTATAATATCATTCCCCCTACTAGTTTATTTTTGATAAAATACCCAAATAGTTCCGCATAATCAGGATTATCGTATATATAGTTGATTTGATTTTTAAACTCTTCTCCATATTCTCCTTCATAATCAACTCCTGGATATGCATCTTTAATTATCTCAAAATATGCCTGTAATTCTGTTTTTAATATCTTTCTTATCATTTAACCACCACCTTTAAGGAAAATTATTACATGGAAAATATTATCATTTAATTAGTGGTATTTCAATATCTAATTTTACATTTTTTGATTATTCACATTTTGTTCATTAATTTTTTAACTTTTTAGAAATAAATATTCCAAGGTTTACTTTAACTTTTTAGATACGTCTAAGTTATAAAATTTTTATAGCTTTATCTATACCTGCTTAATTAAAGAATCTTCTTTAGATTTTCTATAAGTATATATACGCTCTTTATTATTCGCCTATAAAATACACGAAACTAATCCTAAAAGAAGTGCAAAGATTAAAATACTCACCACAACAATTACAACAATATTATTAAGTAGTTCACCTTTCTTAATTAATTTTTCTTTTCGTAATGCCTTTTTTATAAGCAATGCTATTTCATATGAAGTTAATAATTTTATTCTCTCTTTTTCTTTCCATTTCTTTAATGATATGATTTTTGAATGCCTCTTCATCTTTTCTCCCCCTATTAACATAGATTGATAAATATAGTAACTAATTAAGCATTAAAATATAAAAAGGACTACATGATTAAAGTGGTAGTCCTTTTTATATTTTTATATTTCTACTCAAAATACATGCCGAAAAATAAATTTCTCAAAAAACTTACCATTCATAAATTCTTAATCAAGATTGCATTTCTTAAGAGAAATCTAAGATGATTATGTTTGTACTGTTCAAATTATAAATCAACCTGATAAATAAGGTGTTTTTTCTAAACATACATATGGTGATTTTTTAATCACATTCGCTTTTTATTCCTGTACTCTTTAGTTCTATAATTCGGCTACCAAAGGATGGAAATGGTAACTTATTTATAGTAAATGATATTAAAGAAGAACCAGCTATCGAGCGCCTAGATTAAATACTGTATCTAACTAACTCATACTCTTCTGATTCCCTAAAACGTTTAATTAGATTTTCTATTTTGATTTCATTATAAAATTTATCATAGTCAGTTTTATTTATTCATTTTCATCACAAAATCGTTTGATTTGCCTTTTAGCTTGTAATACTTCATGTTAAGACGAATAGCTACTATGGAGATTACTAAGAACCCTATTACATATAACATGTCTCTCTTTCCCCATTTCTTATTGTTTAGCGAACTTATTATGTAAATACTTCACATGTTTCTTTTTAATATCCTTATCCATAATGTTCGCTCTTAATATTGTTTGGTAGATGTGCTGGACCTCATCATTTGTTAGTTGCGCTTCAGTATATGATTCAATACATTTTTGTAGATTGTTATAATACAGGACATGTTTATCTTTAGATTGAACATTTACTCTTTTTAGACTGCATTTTGGATGGAACGCTGCAATAGAGATACACGGCAGCTGTTGTTCCAGTACCCATTCGATTGCTTTTATATGTTTATAGTTTTGTCGAAATGGATTTTGAAAAGAGGATTTTTTTCTAAAAATATTCTGTGTCCACCTTGCAGATTTCTCATTTCCATATATCCATCCCTCGTAGTTTTTCGTCTCTATAACAAAAACACCGGTTTCCGCGGTAACAATATGGTCAATTTGCGTTGTATCACCATACTCCGTATGAATCGTAACATTATGTAACACGTAATACTTTTCCGAATCCAATTTGCTCAATATACGCTTCACTAATTTTTCTCCGACTTTCCCTTTCCATTTCGGTACATGTTTTTTCACAACAATATTCAACGGAATCAGAACCGCAATGAGAATTAATTCAAATATCAACACTTTCATAATAGAAGCCCCCTTTTTATATCCTTGCGTTTCTGCGCATTAAACGGTATACATGCGTTTCTAATCCTAAAATAAAATATGAGATACATAAGCCTTTTATCACCATCTCTACGAATCCTAATGCTAATGAAACAAGGAGTCCACCTCGAAACTGAAAAGGTCTAGTCACTCTTCGATTTACTGGTTTTTCAATGACGCCAAAGTTGGCCCAGGTAGGCAAACGTTTTTCCACATTTTTCACGGTACCCATTAATCCGTATTTTAACGATAGAATGAAACATCCGATTAATAAATAAACAACAGAAGAAAAATAGATAGATAGGCCTATTACGAAGCATGTCAGTAACCAGCCTATTAATATAGAATTTCGCAAAGCAATATATTCTCGATTTATATTCAATACAAACAGTCCTTTCAAAATTAATAAGGTTATTTTATATTGGAAAATATTTACATTTAATGATAAGCATGATATGATACGTCTATATTAATTTAAGAATTAGCCTAAAAAGGATTGTGATAGACATGTTAAAACTTGTAGTAAATAATACTGGAACAGAACCAGAAAGTGATTCAGCTTCTTCAAACTATTTCACCTGCAAAGACTGTGTATATTATCTTTCAAAATCAGATTCTTGCAGTTTACAATTAGCAGCTGATTCAAATAGTCCCCTTATTCCTTATGAGTGTGGGAATTTTTGAGGAAACCTATGAAATCGGAACGGAAGATCCATTGAATTCACACATACATCAGCAACTTCGTGAAGAAAAAGCGCAAATACTAGCTGAAAGCTATCCAGCACAACCTTCTATTGATCCCATTCATAAAGACGCAATATGGTATGGATCAGTAAACTATGGTTGTTGGATTATAAATGATTCGAAAAAACGTTTTGCACTTGCAGAACAGGTTCCTTTCGGTGATAATAATATGTCATCTGAAAAATACGCATCTCCTTTTCCTTTACATGACCATGGAGCAAAAGAAGGTATTAGGCACTATATGTGCTGGTATGTAAACGAAAAAGGAATAGGCGAATACCATATACTTATTGGCGGTATCATCATGAAAATTGCAGAAGGAGTTAAGAAACTTGGATTCAATTACTAATCGTATCTACAAGAAAAGAATGTTAGAACATACCATACTATTTAGTTTGGTACAGCTGGTACCACTGATCATATCTACCGGTATCATATATATATTGCTAGAACTTACTGATACGGAGTGGAAAACCTGGTTTAGTTATGAAGGAATCTTTGTAATTATTTTTCTTATAACGAGGTTCCAGGTATTTCAGAATAAGAAAAGTATTATTTCTTTAAATCAACACGAAAAATGGTTTTCAAAGTTAAATATCTTCTTGGTCTCTATATTGCTAGTATTATTTGCATCCATACCAACTCTATTAAAAATTGCTTTCATTCTACAAATGACTGTTATTCTACTTCTACTAGAGTACCTTTGTTTGTATATTGATCGTTTACCGATACATAATTTATATAGAGTACAAGAGATCATTTGTGATAAAAAACAACTCAAAATTGAACGAATTATTCCAAACAATGAGGAACACGGTACTCATACAATTAAAACAAGGGATGAGCAATACTTTTTATATACCGCTTTTTATTTGAGCGGCATACTATCGCCAATTTCAGAAGAAGTATTTGAAGAATATGAAAGAAGGAACCTAATGGGTAGATAAAAGGTACTGAATGAACATTCAGTACCTTTTGCATCTATATATATTTCTTTACATATTCGCAAATAACCATGGAGCCAGTACGGCTAACATACATAGTAAACAAGATCCCGTTATAACGCGATTAGACCAACGATAATACTCAGGTTGTTTTGTACTCTCATGAATTCTTCGTAAACGAATCCCTGCAATTAACATAAAGGGTGTAAAAATAAGTGCTGTTGCTTTAAACAGGTCTAAAAAATCCGTAAAAATGTTCATAAACGAAAATACATCCGAACTAAATAAGAAATATACACTTAATCTCATTGCCATCATACTAACGAACGAGAAAATCATACTCCCTGTTGCCCATTTCATCCATTGACCATTCTTTGTAATTAACGCCATAACCATGACAATAACACCTAATATGAAAGAGATAGAAAAGATATTTACCCCTACTTTAAAAGCTGGTGCATACATACCCTCAACTTTTTGTATAATTGATGACCCAAATGAATCGTCTTTCTCTGTCGTTTTTGTTCGATTGTTTAATCCTTCGTTAAAAGATGAAGAAACATCATTTCCTTTCAATTCATTAAAATCCATTTTTACAGATGCATGAGCTGTATGTAAAGGTATGAGTACTAGGATCATAAAAACAAATGTACATAAAACTCCAATCATCCCTTTTTCTCGCTTCACAACACATCACCCGCTAATTTTGGCTTAATGCTCTTTAATTTGATTTCATTTCCTTCTGCAACATAACGGAGATCTGCGGAATAATAGATATTGGCTTTTGTATATGCCCCCATAATCGCATTTGCAATTTCTTCTTTTTCTACTGCTACATATGTTTCATTTTCATTATAAAACTCTATTTCAATTCGATTAATATTATTATTTAATACTGTTATATGTAACTCTTTTAAGCTATTCAAACGATTTCCTAAACCACACACTAGCTTAAATACCTTACTCGCAAGTGTAGGTGGCTTAACATACGTCGTATTAAAATGAATCGTTTCATCATCTATAACACCATCTTCCTCGACTGCGCATGTCATAATGAAAGAATGATTTTGTTTTTCAATTTCTTGTAGACTTAACTTGCGATCAATGACATATTTCAGACTTGTTGATAGATTTTCTATATATTCATCCAGTTCAGTATTTGAAATTTTAACCTCTGAGAATTCTGGGAAAATCATGTAAGCGTGCATATTAGAACTACTTTTACTTACACGTAATACCTGTACCTGTTTCTTTTCATAGCGCACCGTTTGTTCCAATTTTTTTACTACATTGTTGCTTATATGATCTATTATCATATTTCATCAGCCTCCAGTAATTTTAATAAAATAATTTTTACAATCTCATGTATATAAAGCATTGCAATATTTTGCTGAGGTCTCGAAACTCATATTTTATGACTAATAATCACTTTAATCTTAAAACATCTTAATATTACAATGACGTACAGTGTTTCATTATAGTCGAATATTCTTATATGGTGAATCGTTCTGTTTCACTCATTTGCATAAAAATAAAAGGCTATTTTATCCTTATACAAATGAGTGAGAACATACTGTATTTCATGCTATTTATCTAAGAAAATTTAACTGGGAAATGGATGTTATACACTCCCTAGTCATCTATTGTTTGATTCAACTAATGTATAGAAAATAGGTGGATTCACCTCAAATTTTATATACATTCATATATTTTCTGGTATTATCCCTCCTTCTGTATAAATCCGATAGCACTTCTTATTAGATATCTTTATAAATAATGTTAATCCTTGTTCTCTTTCTGTCACTTTTGCAGTCCACTTTAACGCTTGTGCCTCTTCTATTTCTGATTTTCACTATTAACAAAAAGCACAATTGTTCAAGTTCTAGAAATGTCATTCATGTTCTCACTTAGCATTTACTTCTCCATCCAAATTCTTTTAGACCGATGTAACAAATAAATTGTAAACACTGACAGACCCTTTTCTAATGTAATTTCCTTTGTGAGAGTAGTAATACGCTCTTACTCCTTACTAATCATCCTGCATTCCCTTGGTCAGCAAGAAACAAGACGTTTCACCAATACATTTCCCCTCTCAATTATTCAAATGAATCGTACTTAAACTAGCCCTTTACGAATTTGTTTTTTTCTTTTTCTTCTATGTATTGAAATTAAATAAAATTTTTCCGCTAAATCATTTTTATATGCATAATCATCTACCAGATTTCTAATTGCAATAAAAAAGGAAGCTCCAAGTATTCATATCACTTAGTTCTTCCTTTTCCCCTGTATAAACTACCATCACATGATTTATATCGTAGTTCTTCATTTGTACTCCCTAATAACTTATCTATATCAATCAATATATCATCGGGCTCTTTAGATTACTCTTTTAGATCAACTAATACTATTCAAACATTATTTTATATCTTTTTGTTATGTTATGAATCATAAATAATCCCACCTGCAACTTGAAAACAACATAAAAAGGACTTCTTCAAGTCGATTAAAAATGTGCATAACAAAATAAGCTATATATGCACTAATCGGCTCAAAGAAGCCCTTTCAAAATTGAAACAAGAACACAACTTGCTTCTGCAACTCAACCACAACACATAAGGCGTGGGAATAAACGGAATTCAACAAATAACAATATACCTATATATTATACAATTTAGATTTTTGTATCAAGAATTTTTTTATTATCTTTAGTCATTTGTCAGATGTTATACAATCAATAGCATTATCTAATAAGTTAATTCCAAGATCAAATATTATAATATTAATAGTAATCACCAGTGAAGTTTTACTAATAATGATAAATAAAAGACGCCAACTAGCGTCTTTTATTTACTCTTCCATATTTTGATTTTTCAATAATTCAAATTCCTATCTATGAAATATACTCCTCGTACCATTTAGCTTTTTTAGTTTACACTTTACACTCTTTTTCTTCATCTCACTCTTGTATTTCTTCGTACATACGCTGTCTTTCTTTGTTAAGAGCTCTAACTTGATCGTAATCGTAATCAACCGATCCCCTTTCTTCTGTTCTACGTTGTATTTCTTCGTAAATATGCTGTTGCTCCTTGTAAGCTGCATCCCCCTGATCGTAATCAATTAATTCCTGTTCTTCGCCCCTAATTTGTCTTTTTCGCTCTTCTCTCTTTTGTTGTAGTTGATATCTTCTATATGCCTTCTTATCAGTAATTTTTTCACAGTCGTGTGCTAGCTCCTTCGTTTCGTCATGTCCATGTCCGCAAAAATCGTTTGGAATTATAGCACTAGATTTCTTAACAGATTCAGGATTAGGGTCTTCATGTTCTTTGCTAGCCTTCTCATCTTTAACTGCAGTATTGCTAAGACCATCTTGCTCTTTGTTCGTTACATTTCTATTAGAATCAAACTTTATAGTCATCGAACCGTGTCCACCGTGACCTAAATATATATAGATAGAGAACAATTTAGTTGTTTCGCTGGATCCAGGCTTTCCTGCTATCTCTATGACTTTGTCCGCAGGCATTCCAACCTTGATTTGATTATACTGTTCTAGTGATACTGTTGATGCGTCCTCATGTACATCTTTATAATGCGGATATTTTTCATTAATTTCCTCATCTTTATTCTTAGATTCCTCCACTTGTTGTAGCCTTTTTTTCTTCTTAGGTTCTTCTGTATCCTCTTTGACCTTAGGCAGAGTGGACTTCTTCTCTACAATCTTAGGGGGATTAGACTTCTCCTCTTCGACCTTTGCGACTTCTATAGAGTCTTGTTCCTTAATTGGCTTGTAATCCCCATCTTCCTTTGCAGAGCAGGCACTGAAAATTGATACAGACGTTGCACTTAATACAAGTAATTTCTTTAATAATTTCGTATTAAATTTCATAATATTATTCCCCCGTTACATATATTAAATTGCCCCCTCATGCTTCCTCCTATAAACGTTATCCTTTTCCTTCGCACATAGACTCACATATAACTTTGCGTAAGCCTCTTCGATATTCATTACAGATCACTTTTTGGCTGTAGTACTTGTACACCCCTATAACATTTCAAGTTGATCAGTGTAACCCACAAGTCAGCATCTTTCTCATTATTCGCACTCTATTTCTATCAAATGTCTTAATTACGTATCTTATGCTGCGGAAAGAATTGTATATTAAATGTACTTCGTTATTTACCTTACTCCATTAATCAACGGCTAAGCGTTCAATTAGTGATATGTAAATTTTTTATCTTTCTATTATATAAATTGCTGTATATCGCATTATTATAATGTTATTTTAGCAAATATTGTTAATCCATTCAACGTTGATTTATAGGTGTTAAAAAACGAATAAGTGGAATTCTTAACGAATAGAGATGAAATTTCGTTTGCTAATTCACGTAATTTTCACACATTAAAACACTACATGTTAATATTTGTTATATAATGAAACCAAGCCTTAAGTAAGATAGTTTCCCTGTTACGAGTAATGAGATAGTTTGTTTCACCTTTTTATATTATCTAAAAAAGAACTTGTAGTGATGCCTACAAGTTCTTTTTGCATTCTTTATCATTTTAACCAAGGAGACACCTACCAAAATGAAGGTGAATCAAATGATGATTAATAAAGCCTATAAATTTTGAATCTACCCACATCTAGCACGAGCAATTCTAGGCAACAAAGTTAATGTTATCTCTTTTCTATCAAGCGAAGGTTTTATAGTACCCTCAGAACGAAATTTTGTGCTAACTTTTACCCATCCAGCTCATTTTTTCGTTTTAAAATATTTCAAAATATGGGCTGGATGGGTACGTATAGTGACCTCCACTTAATTATCAGAAAAACCTTAGCCTCTAATTGCATACACGCTAATTACGATGATTTCCCAATTCCAGCACCATAATGAATCTCTCCTTCTCCTCTTTTCATCAGTATTGATAGGTAATAGAGGGGCCAGTCACAAAAACAGGTTGTGAAGAAAGTCTTCTTCACAACCTGAGAGTAAGTTATATATCCAAATATGACCTGTTCTTTTAAGTATTTAGTCTTTTATAATCTGTTATAATCGATATAACTAGAGTCATAATAAATCCACTGACCTGTTCCAATTCTTAGCCAACCATTCTTTTCTTCATATACTGTAACTTTTTCGCCTTTACTTGTCTTTCTAACAATAGAATAATTTGTACCTGACCCGCTTCGAACATTTACCCCAATACCATTAATTTGAGCCGTTCCAACTACCTTTTCAACACTGCCATTTTCAATTACTTGTAGCATATTTAGAATGAATGTTGCTGTTTCACCACGAGTTGTTGTTCCTTTTGGGTCGTATTGATTTTCACCCTTACCTTTGACAATACCTAAGCCATACAATCTTTGTACATCTTCTTTATAGCTAATTTGGTCTTTGTCTGAGAATGGTAGGTTTACAACTGGTCCCCATATACCTTTATACTGTAAAGCCTTGTTTACAATAATTGCTGATTCTTCTCTTGTAATAGGTGTGTTTGGGTCAAAATAACCATCTCCTCTACCTTGAATGATACCTGCACTTGCAGTACGTTTAATACCATCTCGTAAAGTTGAATTTGCATCGTTTAGGTCTTTAAATGAAGCATCTCCAGCTGGCAGGTTTAGAGATTTAGAGATTAATTGAGCAAATTCGGCTCTTGTTATCGCTCTATTGGGTGCGAAAACTCCGTTTCCTTCCCCTATCATAATACCCCTTCTATTTAACTCTCGAATAGCTTCTTCATACCAACCTCCTGTAATGTCATCTTTTGGTTGATAAAGATTATTATAATATCCCTCAACGCTATTTACGAATACATCCCATTGTCCATTATTAATCATGTTAGCAGGGCAGATTTTACCGCTCCATTTTTGGTGTTTTACAATGTTATTTAACGGTACACCAGTTTCTTTCATTAAATAAGCTACAAGTTTCTTAGCGTTATCTACTGCTTTACTGTAGTTTCCGTCACTGTTAACTGCGATTTCAATTGCAATAGATTCTCTATTACCTGGACCATCACCGTCTCCTGCGTGCCATCCGTTCTCGTTTAATGGTAGATGTTGATAAATCTCTTTATCGTCTACTGTAAAATGCCACGATGCAGCTCGGTCCGTGTTACCTACTGCTTGGTTATATAGGTATTGAGCATGGTTTCTAGCACCTGCTCCTACACTTGTATTATCAGTCTCATGAATTGTAATATACTTTGGACTCATGTAGTTTTGAGGACGAATATTATCGTTACCTGCTGGAACAATCCATTCAGTGAATGGAACACCGTTTATTGTACTAGAGGTGCTAGGTGATATGGGAGACAGACTACGTTTTGTTCTGTTTGAATTGTTAGGAACAATTAATGTGCCTGTTTCTTCATGAATACCCTCTGAGCGTTGAAGACTATCTGCTTTCTTATTGTCGACAGTACCTCCACCACGTCCGTCTACCTCTTCAAAACTAGCTTCAATACTTTTTAAAGCCTGTTCATCTGTTGTTTGAATTTGGTCTGTGTTCTCTTGCACTTGAAGGCTTGTAGATTGCTTATTGTTTACTGATTGTTGTTCCTCTGCAAACGATACCAATGGTGAAGATAATACCGTTAATCCTGCCGTGAATGCTACTACTTTTTTATTAAATTTAATGTTCATTTCTAATTTGGTATACCTCACTATTTTAATAGATATACCTTCCTCCTTGTACTTCTTTTAGTGTGAGTGTTAGTTTAAATAATGGTAGCCTGAACCTTCAAAATGACGGATTGATTTTACATTTCATATGTCAAACCGACATCTATAAGTCCTACATGAAATGTCAGTACTTTAGAATTATAACACAGCACGGTTGCAATAATTCCAAGACTCTTGCAAGTAATCTCCTAATCTTCGACATGCTGATAGGATGACTCTAAAAAAGGGGCATTATCAGTATGGAAAAGGGAAATTTGTTTAAATGGGTCATTATCACAGTGCAATCAAGCTAAAGTTTTATACCACCCATAAAGCAAAAAAATGTTATCCTTTCTGTAGAATTATAGGAAGGGATAGCATTTCTTTATGAATCTTTAAATGCTTACGTTTACTGAAGAATTACAGCGGCATATGCCTCCCCAGGTTCTACAAAGGACGAAGCACTTGATTATCAACATGATTGATGGCATCTAGTTTCTCAGGATAAGATTTTAAGAGTTCCTATTTCAAATGGTGAAGATTACACTATAGATGATAAATTTACAACTTCACTCTTATTATTCATCTGCATAGTTTATCATCATGGAATAGCATTCAAAAAATTCCCTAACAATATAAATCCCCCTCTCCAATTCCTTGAATCTGAGCAATCGGTACATCCTTACTGGTCTTTTTGTTTTTATCGTCACCCTTTCAAATCATCTTCATATGTTGTATATAGATATCTCCTTTCGAATTGACAATGATGCCTCTTTCAAGTCCTTAATGTACACCTTACAAAGAGCACTTTTGAAAAGTGCTCTTTGTACTTTGTAATACACTCAATCTATAATAAAGTAATTTTAATGTATGAATAATTTACACCTGCCTCTTTGTATGAATTGTAATTATTTGTACACACTATAATTGGAAGGCTTGAATCATTGTCATTGAAAAATGTTCAGCACTTATGTTCAGCACTTCCGCTCCTTAAGAGAACAGTCTACGCAACTGTTCTCTTTCCTTTTTTAACAAATATAACAGGACAAGCATAGTTAACTATCCCACGATCAATTGCATTGCAACAGTCTCAACGTTTCCTCAACAATTTCTCAATATTTTTCATGGACAATAGCACACTTCCTCACCGTTATTAATATCTTAATATTAAATACTGAAAGGAGGTGCTAAAAAATGACTTGGTTCATTATTTTAGGATTTATGCTTATTTTAAGTATAGGCAGCTTTCATACACATAGTATTCATATCATTTTCAAAATAGATTCAGACATAAAAGCTATGCCAAGTTGGTCTTTCATTAATAAAATAAACTTTCAAACATTTAAAGAATTTTTAAAAAACCCAAACAGGAATAAACTCAAAAGCCTTACCATAGGAGAGCTGTTTATCCCTTTAAGTCTATTCAATAAATTATTTGGAAAAACATTAATTTTTCTACTCCTATTCTTCTATTCTCAATACTTCAATTAAATATAATATGAGTTGAGTAAAAGAATAGCAGTCGCCAACCATAACAAACAACAGACCGTCTATTACAGACGGTCTGTTTTAAAACAAATTGACTATATCAACAGAATAAGGACACTTTAAATATTCATTATATTCTTATTATTAACGAAAAAATGGTAGTAATAAGTGCATTAGCATATAGCACGAATAGTTTACATGCACCTCAACAATCTTCTTCTAATGGTAGAGATACACCAGCACCAACAATTCCTAGTGTCTCTGTAGAAGTATCTATTAATTAATGTAATACATTTTTCTTAGTTATAAAATCAGAAAATTCAACTTTTTATAAAAATGGTGAATACACCGGATTGAATATTGAACCCTTAGTCCGAAACAAATTTGTTTCGGACTATTCACGTTACTATAATTGTACGTAGAATGATAGACTAAAACTTCCACTTAGTCTTGTTCTGTAATTTCTTCTCTTTTTGAAGTAAGGCCTTTAACTTTTTTAAATAATCGATTTCCATACGTAAACATTCATTTTCATCTTTTAATGTCTCTATACCCCCTTCAATAGTTGCATTATTTAACTTTGATCTTGTCTTTTCCATAACTGCCCACCTTTCTTCTTTTTATATGAGAATTCCACGCCTTTTAAATCATATATTTCCCTTTACCTACTAACTATTCCAATAAATTCTTTAACACAAGCAATTCATTTATTTCATTTGTTTTTATTTTATTTCTCAGAATTTCAAATATATCTTTTGAAAAACTCCTGGTATTCCATTCATATTTATCTCTCCTAAATAAATCGTAATACATATTATACCCAACAAATTTATAAGCTTTAATCTTATTTTTAACAAAACCTTCATAATTTTAAATAGACATAACACTTCATGCTGTCAACTCCCCCTATATTGATAAATGTGAAACATCTAATTTACTTGACATTTCAATGACTTATGACAGGAAAATATATACATTTAATTAAACCTAATGTATCTTTGGTTTGTAAGTCTTAGTTAGTTGGCCAACTTTTAATACAATTTAATAATTAAAAATAAGGGGGATTTAAAAATGAATCAAGTATTAAGGAAAAGTAAGAAAAAAATGATGTATCTAGTCGGTTCACTTCTAATTTCTCTATCAATGTTTTCAACTACAAGTTTTGCAGCTACAGAAGGTGCTGTAAAAAGTGTTACAAATAGTAATTATACTGGAATTGCAGCTGATATAAACCTACCAAAATCAGTTGTTGTTAAGGATGGATATGTGAATTGGTATTTAGGTATTGGAGCATCTAAAGTTGAAGGTGGTATTTCAAAAACACCAAGTGGATATAAAGTATTTCTTAATTCAGGATATAATGAATCAGGTCAAAACAATAAGTATTGGAACACACAATATGATACATCAATTAAAGATGGTGATCGAGTAAACCTTAAAATAATTAATAACGGCAATGATACGGTTACTATGTATGTAAATGGAATCCCTAGATATACAAATCAGCCTGTATATGGCTCATTTTCTCAATACGAACCAGTAAAAATGGTTCAGGGCGTTGAAGATACTGGACGTAATTCATTTAGCCAAGCTAGCTTTCAAACGTACTTCTAAGAGCAGATATATCTGGATCTATCTACAAGAATTGGAACAGTTCAATTTCTTCCTCATTTTCTAAACATGGTACTTATGGTAACAATTTCACAGTTTATTCTCAAGTACCATTAAGCGCAAGTTTACGCTAAAGTTGTTCTTGTATACGAAATTTTTTAAAAAAGGTAGCTGTACTTTTATACAGCTACCTTTTTCATACTTTAATTGCAAAAAGCGTGTCAAAAATAAAAAGATGAAATTGTAAGTATGTTCACTTCTCAATTCCATCTCTTCTAAAAATTGTATATTACCAATTCTCTTGTTCCTCACTATTCTACCAAATTAATAGCAACACCTTATGTAGGTATAGATTTATACTATTCTACATTTAAATACATATAATATTACCTATATCTTGTTATTTTCATGTGAAACTAATTCACTATATATCTCTTTCTCTATATTTTTCAAGAGATTTTCCAACCTATTTTTTGTAGCTAGATTAAAATGTGGATTTAATTCTTTTATTATAAATTCAAGTATCTCAAAACTTATGTAATCTCCTAATTCAAGTGAATATTGATCACCCAAGAAAGTTTTTAATTTTTTAGAGATCTCCACTTTATCTTTTTTGGTAATATTTACCCCATCCGATAACAAACCTCTCTTAGATTAGTCTTAAATACTAATTCAAACCGTTTTTATAACATAATAAGAATATTTTGGAATTAATATAAGTCATATAATGAAATTTTTACAAATAAATAAAAAATATACATTATAATCATTAAACAATGTATTATGCATCATAAACATATATTGGCTCGTCATAAAGGCGTAAACATTTTGACCAATTTCCACATAACGTTTCCCATTCACCAGCAGGATATACTTCCGTACGCAATATATGAAGTGGTATACGTAAATTCAATAACCGACCACTAAGCGTCGTACGGGTAACTCCCGCTGGCATTAAAAACTTTGCTTCAATTACCTTTTTCAGTTCCATCAACGAGTATTCTGGATAACTCATCAATATTTCATTTGAATGAGGCCAGACCTCAGTATCATTTGAATGACGGCGTACCGTATACTCATGTTGATATAAGCCGACAATACGATGCCATATCTCTAAATGATTAAATAAATCGCTATTTAAATCCCTTGCATATAAAAAATGTACTTGTTTATTTGCTTCTGTAATTTTTGCAAGCAAACGTTTATTAGCAATAATCTTACCTGACCAAATTATTGTAGGTTCTTTCTTTAAATTATTTACCCATTCCCCCATTGGTAATAAATGATTCCAAGCACGAATTTTTATTTTTTCATCAGGTACTACCTGTACAGCAACGCGTTTACAACCTAATGCCATCATAGCCTTCATACGATGGGCACCATCAAGTAACAGATAATTACCATCACTAAGCTCAGATACTAAGGGAGGATTCCGTAAAACACCTTCACTTTCCATTACACGACAAATTTGTTCCAATCGTTTGTGTTCATATGATTCATGAAAGCGAATTTGCTTGGGATGTAAGAGATCTAAGGCCGAAATAATTTCACTCATAAAAACAGCTCCTCAAATAATTACATAAATTCTAAGCTTATCAAATAACTAATTTTCTATAATGATTAGTCGTGTTACCGATATATAGCAGCTATTAGACAATTATTTCAAACTACGCTTTAATAATTTTACTAGTCTTCTAATAAAACACCAATTTCCTTTTCCCTAGCCCTTTGATAGTAATAAGCAGCAATGGCTACATCAAAAATGGCCATACCCATTGGATTAAATAATATTGCTTTGTCATAAGGGAAGTTTTGCAGTGCTCCTCGGATTACAACGTCAGCAATTGATACTGTATCTTCTTTTTGTAAACCTCTTTCAAGGTGCATCCTTTCAACATCAGTTTTTTCACGACAGACTTCTTCCCAATTATCAACAACTAGGGATTTTGTATATTCTAAGATATCAGGCTTAAAGTCACGAAGAGAAACATTGAGTAGTAGCGCCCCATCTTTAGGTTTCTTATCAATATAACCTTCTGCAGAAACAGTACAAGTAATAAAAATATCAGCATCATTATAGGCTTCTTCATATGCATTAACCTTTTGAGTTTTAGAATAAATTTCCTCAGGAATTAATTCGTCTTTAATTACATTAATATCATATAGGTAAACACTTTCGATTTTATCGCCTAATAGGGCAGTTACCATCTTTAAATGCATCTGACCAATAGGTCCAAATCCAATAATTCCAACTTTAACATTATTTAAATCTCTTAACTTGGCAAACTCTCGAATCATTAACCCTGTAACAGAAGCTGTTCGTATTACACTGACCATTGCTGTATTAAGCGTCGCAAATGGTTTTCCAGTCATAGCATCATTTAATATAGTAACTGAATGGGCACGTTGAATACCTTTCTCAATATTCTTCGGAAAACTAGCTATCCATTTGATTCCTGAAACCTTAAATTCTCCTCCAATATAAGCTGGCATAGCAATAATTCTATTAGCCGGATCATCGAAACGTAAGTATGGCTTAATTGGCTGAGAAAAATCTTCTGAATCAAGACTTTTTACTGCCTTTGAAATGACATTTATTGTTTCTTCCCAATTAACACCCATTTCATTGATATGTTTGGTATTTAAATACATCATAATTGCTTCCTCATTTCTATATCATTTTTATAAAGAAACTAATTGGTCTTCTACTGATTTTTGTGTATTAAGCCATTCTACCCATTCTACGTTGTAAATAGTTGATGTGTAAGCTTGTCCATTATCAGGACACAAGAAAACAACATTAGGTGTATTTTGAACATCCTTATTTTCAAAATACTTTTGGATTGCATAATATGAAGTCCCTGATGATCCACCAGCAAATATTGCATGTTTATTAAATAGCTCATAACAACCTGCAACAGTATGAACCTCCGGTACAATCATTACATCATCAATCAATGCTTTTTTAACCATACCAGGCACCATACTGGCACCAATTCCTGGTATGTACCGTTTACGAGGCTTATCACCAAAAATAATGGACCCTTGACTATCTACCGCAATAATTTTAATATTAGGGAATTTTTCTTTTAATCGTGTAGATACCCCAGCGATAGTTCCTCCAGTACTCACTCCAATGAAGGCATAATCTAACTGTTTAAAATCATTAGATATTTCTTCACCAATTCCTTGATAATGGGCTTCAAAGTTATCAGCATTATTATATTGATTTGTCCAGTATGCATTAGGAATAGTATTTAAAAGTTCTTCCACCTTATTTAAACGCGTTAATAAATAGCCACCTGTTTCATCTCGTTCATCCACTTTAGCTACTTGATAGGAAGTTGCTCTCAAAAAATTCTCATAACTATCATTAATATTTGGATCAATAACTGGTATGAATTTCAGGCCGATATACCTACAAAGAGTAGCAAGAGCAACCGCAAAGTTACCAGATGAAGATTCGATAATTGTAGAATTTTCAGTCACTTCACCGCGACTTATTGCTGATTTTAAAATATGGTGAGCAGCACGCACTTTAACACTATTCATTAAATTGTGATATTCTAGTTTTGCATACAGATTAATCTTTTCATGCTCTAATTTAATCATAGGTGTGTTGCCGATTACCCTTTCTAAACTCTCTAATTTCTTGAGCATAATTTGCTTCCTTTCTTGGTTAAAATCTAAAAAAATAATTAAAGATAAATAGTTGTAAATGTTCTTTCGAATGTATTTCAAATAGAACTTATACCTGAAAGACAATAAATGCTAGATTCTTTAGTATCGATAAGCTAAGCACCATTCAAGTACTGCCATAGCACTATTTAGCTTGTTTTCGGCCTGGGTAAATACAATACTTTTCGGTCCATCAATAACTGTTGCTGCTACTTCTTCCCCCCGGTGTGCTGGGAGGTCATGCATGAAAGTAGCTTCCGGATATAAAGTCAAAATTCTCTCTGTCACTGCAAATGGATTAAATGCATCTTTCCATAAAGGATCTATTTTGCTTGTCCCTGTTGTTTGCCACCTTGTTGTATATACAACATCCACTTCACTAGGTAACATTTTTATATCATGACATTCAATAACTTTAGCACCAGATAATCGTGCATATTCTTTTGATTTTTCAAGCACACTTGGAGACACTCCATAACCAGCAGGTGTAAAAAGATATAACTCTGTACCTGGAAAACGAGATAAAGAAAGAGCTAGAGCTGCAGCACTGTTATTACCTTCTCCCATATATAAAACCCGTAATCCAGCTATTTCACCAAATTTTTGTTTCATTGTTGTTAAGTCTGTTAGCGCTTGTGTTGGATGTTCTTCCGTACTCATGGCATTAATGACTGCCATACGACTTTGAGATGCCAGCTTTTCCATTTCCTTTTGACTATCTGCAGTTCTTGCCACTAGTCCATCCAGCATTCGCGAAAGTACTTGAGTAGTGTCTTCTATAGACTCCCCTGTATTTTCTTGCAAATCATTTGGACCATACGTTACAATTTGTGCACCCATCTTTAATGCTGCAACAGAAAATGCCGATCGAGTTCTAGTCGATGTTTTACGGAAGTAAATCCCAATTATATTTCCCGCTAATATTTGATTAGGTTGCGATTTACCTGTGGCAAAATCTACCCCACGAGTTACAATTTGGTTAATATCACTATCAGTAAGATCCTCAAGAGTAATTAAATGTTTTCGAATAGCCATTATTATATTACCTCCCTTTTGAATAATTGCATGTAACAAAAATGTATTTACATATGTATGTAAATACAAACTACTAAACTGCTAAAGTAAAAATAATAGATTGGAAATATAATTCATGTGGATCCATTACCACACTTTTCTATATTTGTTTTTAAACTAATGTATAGCAGTTGATATATAGCCTATATGAACTCGAATACTATTTTTACTCAGAAATACTTATATATAATTCTATTATTAGTCTATATTCCTATTTTTTATGATATAGCTCTGCTGAATATATTACACACTACAACACCAAAAATATACTCAAAATACAGAATTTTCAGCTTTCTCAATTCTTTTATCAATTTTCTGTCAATTCATACTCAAATTATCTTTTTTACTAATAATATACATACAATGTTGGCTGTTTCTTTTATAGCCCACTTCTAAAAAATCCACCCATTCAAAAATATCGTTTTCCGGATTGTCAGTTAAGATACAAATTACTGCTGCAGTCATTAAAGAGCCCTCTTTAAAAGAGATATACTCCTTCTACTGGCTCGCTATTTTTAGTTATGATAACCTCTTAATTGTTACAGCTATAACGCTAACAATTGTTATTGCAACCATTGATCTAAGTAAACAAACAATGAATGACATACTAATATATACACAAAGTAATCTATTAAGCGTAAAATGATTGCATCTCCAGCAAGTTTAATTACTTATTCAGATTTTTGCTTTTATAATTTTCAAAATTAAATTTCCGAAAATTTTCTTTCCTTAAGGAAATATCGATCATTTTAAACTATGTAAGAATGCTTATCTTCTATAAAGTAATTACACAAATCAACAAAGTCAATTTCAATTATTGATTCTGGAAAACTATCTAAAGAAGCACAACAAGAAAGCTTATAATCTTTACCAATAGTAAACTTTTTATAATAAACCTCATTAGATAGCATGTCACCATAAAATATTGTATTTTTTTTAATAACAAAAGAGTTTAAAGGTATAGTTAGTCCTTTCCCTATCCATTTAACAAAGCTTTCTTTTATAGTCCATAATTCATAAAACACATCTAATTGTTGTTCTACATTTAATGAATTTAAATAATTAAATTCTTCCTCAGTAAAAATATTTTTAATCATTGTAGTATCTATGGGCCGGACTTTTTCTACATCTATTCCTACTTCTTCCTCATGAATAGCTCCAACAACCCAACTTTCGGAATGTGATATATTAAAATGAAAATTATTTAACTCATCAACATAAGGCTTTCCATATTCATTGTATTTATATTTAATATCTTTATTTTCTTTTGAGAAATTTGTAGTAATTAAATATCTTATTATAATATCTCCAATTAAGGCGCTATATTGGTCGGTCTTTCTTTTATATTTCTGTATTTTCATCTGCTTTTCTTTTGAGACCAAATGCATAAGTTTCTGCATAATATTATGTTCTATATTTCCTGGCACACGTACCTTATATATATTCATTATTTCCTTCCCACCTAACATCTTATATAAATTTAAAAACTCTCAATGAACAATTCCTATTTATTTTTGATAATAAAAAACATTTTCAGAGGATAATATTCTATTTCACATTCATATTTTCCACTTATTTTCCAATCTCTTTATATTTATTATTGAATGGGCTCAAAGAAAAAAGTCTCATAATATGTTATACACGAATTTATGAGACTTTTAGAAAACTAATAGTGTACAATTTTAAATAATATTTCACTTATTTACATGTGCTAATAAGAGCATTTGTTTAAAATTCATTTTTATACTCTTTACCAATTCATGAATATGCGGTTTCTCTAACATACTCAGATGGGAACCTGGCACTTGCAAAGCGTATACTTCCCCTGATGTATATTCATTCCATCTGTTATAATCTACTAGTGGGTGAATGTCATTAATAGATGCATTAAATAGAAAGATATCTGCTTTTATTTTTTGTTTACAATTATATTTTAGGTATGCATATCTATTAGCTATCATTACTTTTAACTTATTCATCATTGGATCTTCAAAATTTTGCTGACAACTATTTGCATTCAATGTAAATTTTTTCAGTAAAGATTCTATTAATTGTTCTTCACTCATTTGCTCAAAACTATTTTTCTCAATCCCTAACTGATCATTGAATTTTTCCAATTCTTCAAATGCATTCCTAATATTTAAACTAAGAATCTCCTTACCTTGTTCAATAGGATGAACATCAAGTAAACCTAGAAAACTAACTTTATCACCTAGTTCTTCTAATTTTCTAGCCATTTCAAATGCAACTATCCCTCCAAAAGACCATCCTAATAAAGTATATGGCCCTTCCTTTTTTACTTGTTTAATCTCTTCTATATATCTTACCGCCATTTCCTCTACAGATAAGTTTGGAAATCTACAATCATCATATCCTATAGATTGTAACCCATATACAGTCTTATTCTCTCCTAATTCTCTAGCCAAATCATAATAGTTTAATATACCCCCGCCTTGCCCATGAACAATGAACCATTGACTATCCTTGTTTGTTCCATTTTGAATTGGAATTAAACACTCACTGTCTATTCCTTTATTCCTACTTATTACATCACTTAATTGTTCAATAGTAGCCTTTTGAAATAATAAACTTAATGGCAGTTGCACATTAAACATTCTCTTGATATTTTCGAATAACTTTAATCCCTTAAGAGAATGACCACCTAATTCAAAGAAATTATCATTTATACCAATATTATTTACGCCTAATATACTACTCCAAATATCAATTAAACTACTATCTATTTCATTTCTTGGTGGTACATAATTACTATTGCTCATTGTATTTAGCTTTGGTAACTTGCTTCTATCTATTTTCCCATTTTGTGTTAATGGTATATTGTGAATTGGTATGAGTTGTTGAGGTATCATATAATGTGGTAACTTTGTTGCCAAATATGCTCTTACCTCTGGAATACTAATATCTTTTTCGGTAACTACGTATGCACATAAATACTTTTCTCCATCTTCATCTTCTTGATCTATTACTACGGCCGTTTTGATTGTCTCATATTTTAACAAACTCGCTTCTATCTCACCTAGTTCTATTCGATATCCCCTTATTTTTACTTGATGATCGACTCGGCCCAAGTATTCAATGTTACCATCAGGTAGCCACCTTGCTATATCCCCTGTTTTATATAGTTTCTCACCTCGTTCAAATGGATGATCAATAAATTTATCTCCTGTTAATTCTTTTCGATTGATGTATCCTCTAGCTAACCCTATGCCAGAGATACATATTTCACCTGGAACACCTATAGGTTGTATCCTATGAAATGAATCCAATATATAAATTTTAGTATTTAACAATGGTGAACCTATCGGTACGTTTTGTGTTGTAATTTCTTTATTACTCTCATATCGATAAGATGTACAACAAACTGTAGCCTCTGTAGGTCCGTATCCATTTAATATTTGGAGGTTCCCCCTAAATAGATGATCGTATTTTGCGAGTAATTCTGTTTTAATGGGTTCTACTCCCACAAGTAGCTTATTTAACACTATCTTCTGGTTATCTCTAACAAAATAATCATATATTTCATTTAATAAAGTAGGTGGAATATATGATAATGTAACCTGTTCTTCAAGAATGACTTGTACAAGTTTTGATACATCAAACTTCTCACCTTGATAAATAGTCATTCTTGCGCCATATATTAATGGGACAAATATCTCAAAAATAGTAACATCAAAAGAAATACTACTTGAGAATAGAACGTTATCAGTTATCCCTATATCTTTAGAGAAATCTTCATACATTGCACACAAAAAATTAGTCAAGGATCGATGTTCAATCATTACTCCTTTAGGTTGTCCTGTAGAACCTGATGTATAAATAACATACGCTAAGTTGTGAGATTCTATCATCATTTGCATGTCTTCTCCTGGTTCTTCTTCAAAAGACATATCCATTAGATCTATTACATTACCTTGGAATTCTATCCCCTTTATAATAGAGTTTTGATGTACTAATACATGTGAACACCCACTGTCTGTCAGCATATATTCCACTCTTTGTTTTGGTAAGTCGGTATCAATTGGTAAATACGCCCCACCTGCTTTTAAGACACCTAATATACCTATAACCATCTCGATGGACCGTTCCATCATCACACCAACAATGGATTCTCTTTTAACTCCTTGGTCTAATAACCTTCTCGCCAACTGATTAGCTTTTATATTTAATTCATTATATGTAATTCCTTTTTCATTACATACAACGGCTATTTGATTAGGGTTCCGTTTTACTTGTTCTTCAAACATTTTATGCACTAATAAATGCTTAGAATTTGAATTCTCTTTTTTGTTAAATTCATTCATAATACAATGTTCTTCTTCTATAGATAACATATTAATATTGCGCAATCGTACTCTAGGGTTATTAGTTACTTCCTCAACTATATTTGTAAAATGTACCATTAACCTTTCTATTGTCTCCGCTTTAAATAACTTAGTACTATATTCTACTTTTAAATGAATGTTATTATCTATTTCCGTTGCTACTAATGACAAATCAAATTTTGAAACTGACTGCTTAAACGGATACGGTGTAAATTCTAATTCACCAATAGATATTGGATTCATATCCATGTTTTGAAAAACAAACATGGTATCAAATAATGGATTTCTACTTGTATCCCTATGCAAGTCTAAACCTTCTAATAGTTCTTCAAAAGGATAGTCTTGATTTTCATAAGCTTCTAATGTATTGAGTTTTAATCTACTCAAAAACTCAATAAACTCATCGTCATTTTCTAGATAATTTCTCATTACCAAAGTATTAATAAACATACCAATCATATGATTAATATCAGAATGAGACCTTCCAGCAATAGGCGAACCTACAATAATGTCTTCTTGACCTGTGTATCTAGATAAAAGTATGTTATAAATGGCCAATAAAATCATATATGGCGTGGTACCAGTTTCAGTTGCTAGCTTATTTACTTTAAAAGTTAAATCTGTTCCCAAATTAAAAGAACAAACATTACCTTTAAAGCTTTGTATAGTCGGTCTTTGAAAATCGGTTGGAAAATTTAAAACCGGGAGTTCTCCTTTTAAAGTTGTTAACCAATAATTCTTTTGTTCACTAATTAGATTCTTATAGTAAGGTCCATTTTGCCACATCACATAGTCTTTGTACTGCACTCTCAATTTTGGAAGCTCATTTCCTTTATACAATTCTACAAACTCTTTTATTAATATCCCCATTGATAAACCATCAGATATTATATGATGCATATCTACTACAAGGATATGTCTTTCTTCTGCTATCCTTAAAAGCAACACCCTTAATAATGGAGGTTTTGATAAATCAAATGGACTTATAAACTCATGTATTAAATAATCCGCATCTTTTTCATTTACATGAACGTATTCAATATTGAAATCTACATTAGGCTCAATTTTCTGCACTAATTCCCCATCTAAAATTTGAAAAGAAGTTCTTAATATTTCATGTCTCTCAATTAAAGATTGAAATATATTTTCAAACTTATCTTTACAAATATCCCCTTCTACTTTAAGTATTGTGGGCATATTATAAGTTGTATTTGTACCATCTTCTAATTGATCTACTATAAACATTCTCTTTTGTGACGTAGAAGCTAAATAATACTCTTGTTGTTTTACAGGTTCTATGGAAATATAATTACTTTTTTCCATTTCTAATATACATTTTGAAAAATCAACCAAAACAGGAAACTTAAATAGGGATTTAATAGATAATTGCACATTAAATTCTTTATTAACGATAGAAATTAGCCTAGCAGCCTTTAATGAATGACCACCTATCTCAAAAAAGTTATCCTGTATTCCTACCCTTGGAATTCCTAAAACATCTTTCCAAATTTCAACTAATTTTCTTTCTGTAGAAGTTGTCGGCTCTATATGACTAGATTTTATATTATAAATAGGTTGAGGTAATTTTTTTCTATCTATTTTTCCGTTTTGTGTTAACGGTATGTTTTGAATGGGTATGATCTGTTGAGGTATCATATAATATGGTAACTTTGTTGCTAAATATGCTCTTACCTCTGGAATAGGAATATCTTTTTCTGTAACTACATACGCACATAAATACTTTTCTCCACTTTCATCTTCTCGCTGTATTACTACGGCGGTTTTGATTGTCTCATATTTTAACAAACTTGCTTCTATCTCACCTAGTTCTATTCGATATCCCCTTATTTTCACTTGATGATCAACTCGTCCCAAGTATTCTATGTTACCATCAGGTAGCCATCTCGCTATATCTCCTGTTTTATATAATTTCTCACCATGTTCAAATGGATGATCAATAAATTTATCTGCTGTTAATTCTTTTCGATTGATGTATCCCCTAGCTAACCCTATGCCAGAAATACATATTTCTCCTGGAACACCTATAGGTTGTAGCCTGTGAAATGAATCCAATATATAAATTTTAGTATTTAACAATGGCGAACCTATTGGTACGTTTTGTGTTGTAATTTCTTTATCCCTCTCATATTGATAAGATGTACAACAGACTGTAGCCTCTGTAGGTCCGTATAAATTTAATATTTGGAGGTTCCCCCTAAATAGATGATCGTATTTTGCGAGTAATTCTGTTTTAATTGGTTCTACTCCCACGAAAAGTTTATTTAACGATATCTTCTGATTCGCCCTTACAAAATAATCATATATTTCATTTAATAAGGTAGGTGGAATATATGCTAACGTGACCTGTTCCTCAAGAATGACTTGTACAAGTTTTGGTACATCAAACTTCTCACCTTGATAAATAGTCATTCTTGCTCCATATACCAATGGGACAAATATTTCAAATATGGTAACATCAAAAGAAATACTACTTGAGAATAGTACATTATCAGTTATCCCTATATCTTGAGAGAAGTCCTCATACATTGCACACAAAAAATTAGTTAAGGAACGATGTTCAATCATTACCCCTTTGGGCTGGCCTGTAGAACCTGATGTATAAATAACATATGCCAAATTTTGAGGTTCCATCGTTATCTGCAAATCTTCTAATTGTTCTTCTTCAAAAGGAATATCCATTAGATTTATTACACTACCTTGAAATGCTACTCCCTTTATAATAGAGTTTTGATATG
The DNA here is from genome assembly GCF_003946765.1 of Bacillus sp. 2D03. Lineage (NCBI taxonomy): Bacteria > Bacillati > Bacillota > Bacilli > Caryophanales > Bacillaceae > Bacillus > Bacillus sp. 2D03. The sequence goes on from NZ_RPSJ01000008.1 coordinate 157,769, forward strand.
TTAGTACATGTGAACACCCGCTGTCTGTCAGCATATATTCCACTCTTTGTTTTGGTAACTCGGTATCAATCGGTAAATACGCCCCACCCGCTTTTAAGATACCTAATATGCCTACAATCATCTCAATAGAGCGTTCCATCATCACACCAACAATGGATTCTCTTTTAACTCCCTGGTCTAATAACCTTCTCGCCAACTGATTAGCTTTTATATTTAATTGTTTATATGTAATTTCTTTTCCATTACATACAATCGCTATTTGATTAGGATTCTGTTTTACCTGCTCTTCAAATAATTGAGGAGCTGTTACAGTCTCACAAAGTAATGTTTTATGAACTCTAGTCGTATGATTGAAATCAAATAATATTTGATTCTTTTCTGTTTTAGGCATTACATCTAGATCCATTGCAGATTTATTTGGATCTTTCATTAATATATCTAAAATATTATATAAATGATTAACTATTCTACTAACTAATCCTTCACTATATAAAGTAGAATTGTAATCCACTTGAACCTTTAACTGTTCTTCATTTTTCATAAACCTAATAACCATATCAGAGTTTATTTTATCTGTACTCTCATAACAATGAATATCATCTAACATTACTATTGTATTTAATAAGGGAAGATTATTACTCTCTCCATCTAGACTTAATAATTGAGTAAGTTTATTAAAAGGAAAATGACAATGTTCATTTGACTCTAAAATTGTTTCTTTAATTTTATATATTATTTCTTTAAAATTATCTTCTTGATTTATTTGAGTACGTAATAATAAAAAGTTGTTTTGAAAAACCGTCTCTTCTTGACCTTGTTTAAAAACTGGCATTCCAATTACTACATCATCCTTATCGGTATATCTACTTAAGAGATATTTCACGCCTGATAATAAAATAGTGTACAGTAACATATCAGAATTATTGCTAATTGCTACAGCTCTCTTCGCAATATCCGATGGGAATTGACAATAATAACTTTCTTTAGAAGCCTGAATATTATTTAAAGACAGACAATCACAAGGAAATCTACTTAACTCAACATCACCTGATAACTTGTCTAACCAATATTCTTTTTCTTTTTTAAATTTTTCACTAGATAATAAAACCTGCTGGGTAAATTTATCAAGCATTTTTTCTTCCCACCATTCTCTATGATATTGATACTAAATACTACATATTTAGTGGTTATGTTCCCCATAGACCTATCCGTTTTATCATGAGGGGGCACAATCATACTCGTCATTGGGAGTTTTCTTCCTCAGTAATAAAACTCCCAATGACGACCAATTAGATTGCTACTTTAACGATAGAAGTTTCACATAAAGCATAGAAATGCACTTTTCTCTTACTCAGATACATCTCTTAATTTTTTCACTTCACAGATTTTACCCTATCTAGTATTTTCATAATTAACTCGCCCACGATGTCAGCTTGATGTAGTAAAAACATATGACCACCATTAACTGTTAGAAAATGAACCTCATTGCCCCATTCTACCCACTTCTTAGCCCCTTTTACTGTATAATTAGAGTCTGTTGTTCCACTAATAATATATAGGGGCGCTTTCAACAATGTTGTGTCATCATTTATATAATTCTCAATGGCACGAAAGTCTGATCGAATAACTGGAAGGATATAGTTTAAAAGCTCCTGATGTTGTAATACTTCATCCGGTAATCCTCCCAAAGACTTTATATAATCTATAAAGTCTTTATCATCTAAATGATTTGTTTTTCTTCTTATTTCCGGTGGATTCATAGCAGAGATAATAACATTTTTAGGATTTATGCCCTTACTTTCTAAAATTTGAGCCATACGGTGAACTATAATTCCTCCCATGCTATGGCCAAATAATGTAACCTCTCCCTCTAAAATTGGTTGCATCTCCATTAAATATAAATTAACAAGATCATCTATGTTATCAACTAGTGGAGAAAGATTAGGACCATGGCCTGGAGGATCAAATGAAATAAGTTTTATATCTTTCGGTAAATAATTCTTTAAAGGTAAAAAAGAATTCGAATAGCCCCCAGCATAAGGAACACAAACCAAATATTTGTTACTATTCAATCCTGGCGATAAATCTTTCATTAATTTTCTCAAGTGACTTCTCCTTTATTAAATAAAATTTTCATCAAATAGTTGTTTAATCAAACAAATTATCAATTTCTTCATCACTAAGGTTTAAGGTTTCAAAATCTGATGAAGTAAATTCTTTTGTTTGCATTTGACAACAGGATTGGATATATGTCTGTAGTCGTTCTAGATAATCTGAAAATAAATTTTCTACAAAATTCTTTTGAAAATGACTTGTACTAAATGTCACATGAATTTCTAAGCTTTTATTCTTAACCATGGCCACAATATCCAATAATGCAGTAATATGATTATCTTTTGATTGTTCACTGCCACTTTGATAATCAACAATAGTCAACCATCCATCCCCGAGAGAATTATCTATCTCTCCTAAATAGTTAAAACGAATTATATTTTGAGTTAAATCTTTGCAAGAAGGAAACTTCTCTTTAAGAATTCCATATCCAATTCCCTTATTAGGTCTTTTACGAACCTCTTCTTTAACACTCTTTATTTGATTAGCAATATTATGCGAAACTTTTAATACAATAGGATACATCGTTGTAAACCACCCTACTGTACGTGAAATATCAAGATGCTCAAATAATTCCTCTCGACCATGACCTTCTAACTCAAATTTAATTTGATCTTGGTTTGTATATTTACCTAAATTTTCTGTCAATACAGCAAGTAACAACTCCATTGGTTGTGTATTGTAAGGCACATTTGCAGTAGTTAATAGTTTTCTTGTATCATCTGCATTCAATGTAAAGGTAAGAGTCGTACAACTTTCAACAGTACTATTTTCTTTTTCTTTATTAATTTGAAAATTATTATCTAGCGTGTTATCTATGGATTCCCAATAATCTAATTCAGCATGTACTAAATTAACTCCTCGACTATTTAAAGCTTCAGACCAATCTTGGAAAGAGTTAGTTTTTAATGGTAGCGATGGAACTTCTCCTAAATACAAGCTATTCAAACATCGGTTTGCATCTTCAATTAAAATACGCCAGGACACAGCATCAACAATAAGGTGGTGTGCAGTTAATAATAACAACTGTTGATCATTTGAAAGCTGGAATAAGGCCCCTTTAAATAATGGTCCTACATTCAAATTTAAACTTCCTTTTAACTCTTCACCTTTTATATGAACCTGATTCAAAGCCATTTCAATTGGAATTTCAGACAAATCAAACATGGTAACCTTAGAATCAACAATGGACATATCTTCGTCATAATAGAAGTAATCCTGCTTATCCTCATACCTTAACCGTAACAAATCATGATGATGCATGATCGTATTTAACATCTTATTAACATATTCTTCTTTAACCGGCTTCTTCAAAGACAGTAATACCGATTGATTCCAATGATGCGGGTTCTTAAACTGTTGATCAAGGAACCAACGCATAATAGGAGTAGGCTCTACCTTTCCTGTTACCAATGTTTGTGAGACTGTAACATCTTTTTGTTTAACTAACATTGCTGCCAATTCACTTACAACTGGATAATTTAGTACATCTTTAACTCTAACTTTCCATCCCAGTTCTTGTAATCTAGCGCTCACTTGGATCGCTTTAATAGAATCTCCACCTAAATGATAAAAATTACTATGCAATTCGATTCTATCAGTCTGTAATATTTCCTTGAGAACTTCACTAACCATTCCAGTAACATCTTCATCTACTTCTTCTAAATGAGTATGATTAGAACCGTTATTTAACATCGGATCTGGCAACGCTTGACGATCTACCTTTCCATTGATAGTAAGCGGTAGCTGATCCATATAGATAAAAAATGAAGGAATCATATAACTTGGTAGCATATGCGAAATAAAACTGCGTATTTCTATATTTTGAACACTGTCTTTCAAAACAATGTATGCAACTAGATGATTTGAATTATCCTCACCTTGCCAATTCACCACTACTACATCTTTAACAGACTTGTGTTGTAACAGTGCATTCTCAACTTCCCCTATTTCAATACGATATCCTTTAACTTTCACTTGAGAATCCATCCGTCCTTGATACTCAATTAATCCATTTGGCAACATGACAGCTAAGTCACCACTTCGATACATCTTCTCACTCGAAATAAATGGATTGGATAAAAAACGTTGCGCTGTTAAATCCGGACGATTTAAATAACCTTTAGCTACCCCATCACCCGATATATAAATTTCTCCTTTTACACCAATAGGAACCGGCTGAAGATTCTTATCCAATAAATATATTTGAACATTATCAGCTGGTGTACCAATTGGTACGGATGCTCTTCGATCTAGATCTGGATCATAACGATGAATCATACATCCAACCACAGTTTCAGTTGGTCCATATTCATTAATTATTTCAACTTTACCGCTAAAAAGATCATATATCTTTTCGGCTACTGAGGTTTTCAAATCCTCTCCACCCACAATCAATCTGCGAAGAGATGAAACTCTTGGGGGTGAATAGTTATTTAACAATGCTAAATGTGAAGGCGTAACTTTCAACACTGTTACTACATTTTCCTTGAGTATTTTTGACAAAATAAACTCATCTTCATTATCATGATATATTACTAACAATAAACCACTTATTAAAGGAGTGAATATTGAAGTTACTGTTAAATCAAAAGAAACGGATGAATATAATGCAAAAACATCATTTTCACTACTAATATAGTTCTTTTTAGCCCAGGAAATATAGTTAACCAATCCACATTGAGTGATTACAGTTCCTTTAGGATTCCCCGTGGTTCCAGAGGTATAAATTATATATATTGGATCATTTGGTGCATTTACTAGGTTTAGATTGGCATTATCTCCTTCATAAAGTTTCTGATCACATATATTAATTTTCTCACCTAAATATTCTAAATTACCCTCATTTGTATAGTCAGTTAAAAGTAATGTTGTGCCGCTATCATTCAAAATATAACGAATTCGGTCCTCTGGGTAGGAAGGATCTATAGGCAAATATGTACCTCCAGCCTTAATAACTCCCCAAATTGCAATTACTATCTCAAGTGAATGTTTAGCTAGTATACCCACGACTTGACCATTTTTGACTCCTTTTTCTCGTAACTTTCTTGCTAACTGATTAGATTTCTTATTTAATTCAAGATAAGTCATTGATCTATCAGCATGTTGAATTGCTATTTTTTCTGGTGTCTGTTTTACTTGTTCTTCAAATAATTCTTGAATAGTTTTTTCTTTCGGATACACAACAGCTGTATTGTTAAATTTCTCTAACATAAACTTTTGCTCATCATCCGATAACAAAGATAATTCTTTTATCGATTGATCTTCATTACGTAAAACTTGTTCTATTAAAGCTAAAAACCTTTCATGCATACAATTGATTTGATCTTCTTCAAAATCCGCGACTTTATAATCATATTGAATTTCTAAACCTTCATTTGCCCATTCCTTAATAACTAACTGCAATGAATAGGCTTGGTAACCACTGTAAAACTCCACGTTTTCTAAAGAAAATCCATCAATAGTATTTTTAAGTTTTGTATTATAGTAATTCACACTATATTGAAATAAACCATCGTATCCTTTACTAGTCAATTGCAAGTCTTTTACCAATAAGTTATAAGGATAACGCTGGTGAAATAGACATTGTTTTATTTCATGATTTACTCTTTTAATGAAAGATAGAACACTCTCATCTTCATCCACATTTAACCGTAACGGCATTGTGCTAGTAAACATACCTACTATTTTCTTTTCTAGTACACCGGAACGATTTAGTACAGGAGATCCAATGATTATGTCTGATTGATCATACATTTTATGAATATAAATAAGCATAAAGGTTGAAAATAATGTATTCATAGATATTCTATGTTTTTGTATAAAAGACTGTAGAGCAACCGATTTTTCTTTTTCAATTAAAAATATCTTTCGTTTCCCTTCTAGAGAATGAGATGTTTTTGATAAAAAGAAATCTGGCAGATTCATAAATTTCTCATTCCAATAATTCTTATTTTTTACGTATCGAGGGGATTCCAGATATTTCTCCTCTGCTTGTAAATAAGATAGATAAGTAGATTCAACCGTATCATTTATATGCTCATCATTCTTTAACTTAGTGTAAAAATCGATAATTTGACTCGTCATAAGTTGGATTGTCCAACCATCAGCTATAATATGATGAAACTTAACAAAATAGGAGCTTTCTACATCACTTATTTTCAAGAGCACAAATTCAAACAGAGGGCCTCCTTCAAGTGGAATTTGTTTTTGAAATTCATCCTGGGCCCATTTTCTAGCTTCTAAACTTGGATTATGATGATTAGAAAAATCAATTAAACGTATTGGTGTAGGTTCAAATGGTGATATATATTGGTGGGGTTCTCTATGTTGTTGAAAAATCCGTAGACGTAAACCATCATTTTTCTTAATGAATAATTGAATTGCTTTTTCTAAAATTGTAAAATTAATTTCCCCATTAATAAGAACCATCCCTCCGATGTTATACATAGATGTGTTTGGATAAATTTGTTCATTATACCAAACTCTTTTTTGTGGATGCGTAAGAGAATGCTTTACAATTGTTTGTTGCATATTTCCACTTCCCCTCTATCCACATCCGTTGGTGTTTCCGGAAATTGTATATTAATATAGTGAGGATAAGGATTTATATTCTCAAGATTATGTTCTAAAATTAATATTCCATTTTCGTTGCTAGTTTCCTTAAATCCAGCTAATCGGTACGTAACAAACATCATACGGTTACGGTCAGTCTGTCGAAACTCAGCCAAAAAGCGTTTACCTGCCTGTTTTGTCCTTTCCATTAGATATGTGAGGAGTATAGTACCAACGCCACGGGACATTACACGACAAGACATGAGAAGAAGTTTTAGGCAGTCGGCTTCCTCCGTCCTTTTTAAAAGTGTTAAACCAATCTTCCCATAGGAGCCATATTTGTCTGATAACTCACAAACTAATAATAAATAATCTGGATGATTACGATAATAGTTTAATTCATCATAATCATAGGTAATACCAGTCGAATTTAATTGATTCGTACGTACTGTTAACTCCTCTGCACGCTGCAAATCTTCCTCACGAGCCTCACTAATCACAAAATTCATCCCAAGTGAAGCTAAAAATTCTTCTTTTGGGCCTTCATATTCTTCTTCATCCTTCGTTCTCTTAAGATTTTCTAAATACATCAGTCTTCGACGACGTGAATCTTCTGTAATTCTTTTTGGTTGTAGTCGTGGCAAGTCTAATAACGCCTTATATTCATTTACATGTATACACAGAATATCATTATGAACACTCTGTACTTCTTCTAATTCAAAAGGTTGGTCATCAATGAACGCAAAAGTATCAATACCTATGTTTAAATTTTTTCTAATTTTCTCAATGGAACTAGATTTAGAGTTCCAATGAATCTCCGGATATAAAAAATACTCTTCTATTCCAAATTCCCGTAATTTAGCTATTGCATCTTCGTAGTTATTTTTACTAGCAACTGATTGCAGTATTCCACGTCGATCTAATTCACATATAATTTCATAAATTCCAGGTTTTAAAGTAACTGTACCACTCTCTAATAAAACACCATCCCAAATTGTACAATCTAAGTCCCAAACAACACATTTAATTTCCTTACTCATGATAATGCCTCCTTTGTTTTATTCATTTTCACAGTTCCCATCTCCATCACTATAAGCTTATCTGCCAAATGAAAATATTGATCGTCGTGAGTAATAGCAATAATACATTTACCCTTCGCTCGCATTTGAGGTAACAATTCTTCATAAAAGAAGCGTCTATAACCAGGATCTTGATCCGCTGCCCATTCATCAAATAAAAGTATAGGTCGATCTTCCAAATACGTAACCAGCAATGCCAACCTTTTCTTTTGTCCAGTTGATAGTTGCGTAGTAGTAAAGCGCCCATTCTCAATGCCAACCTTGTCACTCAGTTGGAGAAGTTCTAAATAATGATCGATTTCTGCTTTCATTCCTTCTGTATTAATTCCATATAGCCTATCAAAAACATGAAAATCACTCAGGATAGCTGAATAGTATTGATTCAATTCCTCTGGAGCTATTTCTTTTCCATTTAATAAAATGTTACCTTCATTAGGTTCATATAACCCAGTAATCAGTTTTGATAAAGTAGATTTTCCACTCCCATTACCACCAGCAATAAAGACTATTTCTCCAGAATTAAACTCCATGTCTATTGGACCAATACCAAAACCAGTAAAATCTCCATCTTTATTCTTATACTTATAACTTACATTTTGTAGCTGCAAACAAATTGGCACATCTAAGTACTCTTTTGTTGTCGCGATTTGCTCATTTGCCTTTATATGATCTACACTCTTCACCATTTGTTGAATACGTTGCCAAGAAATACGTACATTTACGAGCTGAGGGATACCGCCCAGTATTTCATTAACTGGACCTGTCATATACAGAAAAACGATTACATAGTTACTTATCGTCTCTTTCGGCATATTAACAAAAATTTCTGGAAATACGAAAACTACAATACCAATAACAAAAATGAATAATAGTTCTCCCAGAACAAACACATTTGCAAATTTAATATCTCCTATCGTTCGTTTAACACGATAGTTATTACAGCTTTCATTCATAACTTCTCGAAAATCGTTTCGTTTTCCAGTATGAAGCCTAAGCTCTTTGAAACCATGCCTTAGATCACCAATCAAACGAAAATATACATTCTGAATATCTCTTGTTTCATTCCAAACTTTATCTGCTTGTCGTCCGATCAAAGAATATACCCCTGCAGTAATAAAGATGATACACAAGGATAGTAAAAAGGCATACATATTCATTACACCAAGATAAAGAAAACAAAATAGTAACGTTAATAAACTTGTTCCAGCAGTAACTAATAGATTGAGAGAACGAGAGATAACTTCCGTATCGTTATTTAATGTCGCCTCTATTCGGCCCTTCTCAATCAACTCCAATTTGTAATAAGGAGTCTGTAACAACTTATCTGTTAATTCCATCCTTTTTTCATAAACTAGCTCGTTTGTATACGATACAATGCTAGTTCTAATAATACGTTGTGAAAAGACATACATAACGATTCCAAGTACAAAGTAAAACAACAAGCCATTTTCCAAATTATTTGATCTAACAAACGTTTCATTAATCACAAAAATGAGAAAGGCATTACCAAATCCTGATATTAATCCCAAAACAATTAAAGTCAAAAGCGACTTTCCCTTTTGTCTTGGAAAACAAAGATTTAAGAATGTATGGATAACATAGGCCAAACCCACCCCAGCAATTGCATATATTGCAAGTACAACAGTTGAAGGAGCCCAAACTTTTATAAATGCCCACGGAAGCCCTCCAAACAAGAGATTTGGTAGTTGATAAAGTGCATAAATCATTAGCCCATATATCGCAACAACTAATACCATATGTAACCATGTTTTTCCCGTTGGTAATATAAACTTTCTTTTTCTAAAAATAATCTCCCTAATTAAATGAAATAACATGACCAATAACGTTAGTAAACACAAAGATGAGATCACAAATAAGGCTGTTCCTATTTGATCCGTTTTCTTATATTCATCATAGAGTAACGGTTTAACTTCTTTATCTATCATCATATTTAAAAGACTGCTACCGATATAGTAAGTGTAATTACTATTCAGATTTGCTAGTACTACGACCCCTATCTGTTCCTCATCACGGAAACCAATATACGATGAATAATTTGGGTTACTTCCACCATGTGAAATTTCCCCTCCACCACTTTGATAGACCTCCCATCCAGCTGCATATGAAGCTCCATTGCTATCTGGGGCAACCTTTCTATTCGCTTTATGAGAATCGTTAATCAATTCCTCCGGAAACATCCTAGGCTTTTCAACCCCAAGCTGTAATTTTAACCATCTTTCCATATCATTTATATTTGAAATAAAATATCCAGCCGGTGTATTCCCCCTATAATTAGGAGCGTCATAGGGTAATGATTGTAAGAAATTACGCTTGTAACCTTGGGCCATGTTATCTAATGGGGCCATCTCACGTCCAGCGTATGTACTCAATAAATCCAACTTTGATAGCACATGATCTTGAACATATCTTTCAAATGATTGATTAGTTGCCTTCTCGATTACTAAGCCTAATAGATCGTAGTTAACCGTAGAATATTCAAAACTGCTACCCGGCTCTCGGTTTAGTCCTATTGGCATAACATTTCTAATCGTTTTCTCAATAGAATCTTTGCCATTGGTTATAGGAATATATCCTATGGCCTTTTCCGGTATTCCACTAGTATGGTGTAATAAGTCATAAAGTGTAATTTCATAAGGTTTTCCTTTATACTCCATTTCAAACCATGAAACATATTTAGTTAAAGAATCACTAAGTTTAATTTTCCCTTCTTTTTCTAGCTGCAATACAGCTAATGCCGTAAAAGCTTTTGAAGTAGAACCTAGCTCGAAAAGCGTCTCATTCGTAACTTGACGTTTTTTGTCTGTATTGGCATAGCCATAATTCTTCTTATAAATCGTTTCGTTTCCTTTTACAATTACTACTGAAAGTCCAGGAATACCCGCTTGAGATATTTGTTCTTCTATATGCTTCTGTATTTTCTTCTCATTAAACTGTACCGTTTCCTGTGCTTCCACCTGTCGATAAGGGAGTACTATTAAAGTCATTAAAATGATAAACTTCAACCATATGTTTAACTTCATATTTTTAGCCCTCTTTTAGTTAACTTGGATTAACTTTTCAATTTTCTTTTTAAATGGTTGCACAACATTTTGACCAATACGTTCAATTTCATGCTCACTAATCTGAGAAGTAATAAGAAAATAATTTGCCCCTATTTCCCAAAAATCAGTTAACGTCGAGATAACTTCCTCATAGCTACCAACAATAGAAATTGAATTAGATGGGTTAACTAAACTTAGACCTCCCCAAAGATGATCATCTATCCACATACTATCTTTTGTAATTAAATCTTTGTATCGGCGAAGTCCAACAGAATCTGCATTATCTAAAAATAGCTTAGTCATCCGCTTTAAGGCTGCTGGTGTTCTCTCAAGTAATTCATATGCTTCTTTATATGCTTCTTCCGAAGTCTCACGAGCAATGATGTCTACTAAAATAGCACCTGGAATTTTCTCGCGCCCATATTGCTTAGCGTAATTATTAACTGTTTGATAGTGTTCTCTAAGACTTTTGCGGTCTGTTGCATAAAGTATATAAGCATCACCATACTCTGCAGCTACTCTCATTGCCTCCTCGGAGGACCCCGCTACAAAGTAGCGGGCACTTCGAGAGAGATCTTCCTTTGGATAAATATCACTATTTTCTACTTGATAAAACTCACCTTTATAGCTAGTTACTCCTCGTCTTAATTGTTGTAACAGCTCAATATATTCTTTTGTCCTAGCATATCGAACATGGTGCGGTTCTGGTAAACCATCACGCGCAAGGACAAGCGAGGCACTTCCAGTTACAATGTTAATATCTGCACGATTACCAATTAAACTATTTAAAGTATTCAATGCTTTTGCTGTTACGGTAGGAAGCATCTGGTTTGTATTTTGCGCAACCAAAATCTTTACAAACTCCGTATTCATTCCAATCATAGACGCTGCTATCATTGGATCAACAGATGTTGGTGCAATGGAAACCAATACCGAGTCAAAGTTATTCTTCTCAGCTCTTTTAGCTTGATTAACATATTCCTCTAGAAGTTCTTTTGTTTGTGGTGTTGGAATAACAGGTAATCCCCAGCAAAACTCAACTTTTGACGGAACTACTTCTTTATTAATCATGTTGTTCCCCTTCCTTTACTACTTTCTACTTTTTAAAGCAGATAATGTATTTTTCATAACCGATTTCGCTTTCAATAACTCTTTTTTATTTGTTAAATTGTTATTTACTTCTTGATTACTTAAATATTTAGCAAGAGATTTAATTGACGTATGCTCATAAAGAACAACTATAGGTAAGTCTCGTTTAAAGGCCTCTTTTAATTTCACATTAATACGAACAAGATCTAAAGAACTCATTCCTAGATCGAAGAAATTATCGTAAATTCCTATTTCTTCGATTCCAAACATATCTTTTAATAATTCGTATAATTGTTGTTCAATTTCATTAGTTGGTGGTCTATACGTTGTGGAAACATCTGAACGATTCTGCTTTAATCTATTCTTACTTCCTTTTTCCAATAGTTCATTATAATAGTTGGCACCATTTAAAAGTTTCCAATGTAAATCTATTGGAGAAACCACGACTTGTTGTTGATTTCTATTGATGATACTACGGAATACTTTTAAACCCTCTTCTACAGTTACACCATCATGTAATACACTTTCCATATCCATATTAAATTGCTTTGCCCATATTTCAGCCGACTTAAGTGACATACCCACCTCTTGCCAATCTGGCCAATTAATAGCTACAGTGAACACTCCATCATGAGCCCGCTTATAAAACGCAAATGCATCTAAAAATTCATTCGCTGCATTATAACCACTCTGACCAAATTTCATATGATACGCCACATTACCAATTGATGAACATAATACGAAGAAATCAATTGGTTCATCTTTTAATAAAGCATCGAGTACTAGTGTACCTTTAATTTTCGGAGCTAAAATTTTATTATTAGACTCTTTTTCACGATTCATCATAATACCTAGATAATCAGCGACACCTGCTGCATGAATTACGCCATTAATAGAACCAAAACGAGATTTAGCCTTATCAATTGCCTGTTTCATATCATCTTGATTGGAAACATCAGAACTTAGGATCATGTATTCTGCACCTTGAGACTCCATTGTCAACAAATCAGAAATAACTCGGCTTACACGCTCGTCTTTATTTTCTAAGTACTGTTCCCATTGATTACGAGGTGGGAACTCTGAGCGGCCAATCAATATAAGTTTGACATTTGGTACTCTATTAGCTAAATCTTTTGCAATTTCAAATCCAATTCCACCAAGTCCACCAGTAATTAAATAAACGCCACCCTCTCGTAATCTATCAATTTCTACATCTTCTTCCTCAAAAGGACTTTGAATAATCGTTTGCGCCCATCGATGACGTCCTCGATAAGCTACAACTATATCAGTAGAATCCACAAAACTCTCCATTAAACCCGCTTCTTCAAACATTTGTTGAGAATCTGTATCCATATCAATGGTACGACATTTTATATTTTGAAACTCAAGATTGCATATTTTTGAAAAGCCTAGAATTGTAGCTTGCTCTGGCTTTAAGTTCAGCTCTGTACCTGTAACTTCAAACATACGGTCAGTAAAAATGTTTAACTGTAATGCTCCCTCATAATTAATTTTCCCAATTGCTTGTGCAATATAAAGTAACGAATAATATCCTTCATCCATTGATCGTTCAATTCTCTCTTGATCGAGAATAACCTCATTAACTGGATTAAAGCTCCAAGCATGTATAATCTTATTTGGTAATAAATCTTTTTGTTCTAATTCTGAAAATAGCATTTCATAATGCATTTTTTGAGATGGACATATCGTATATAAACCGTCGGATTTTTCAGAGAAAATACCACCTGTTTTAACTTCAATTACATCATGACCTTCTCTTTTTAATTTTTCTATCAGTCGATTGAATCGATTTAGATGATCATTGAAAATAAGCCATTTATATTTTTGTTCTTTCTTTATTTGTATAGATTTTAATGTTTTGCGTTCCCAAGAAGGCAAATAAAACCAGTCTTTAATATTAGCCTGTTTATTATGGCCTCTTGTTTCCTGAGTTAAACTCTGAGATTGAGTATTAAAAAATGGATCAGCTTTAAATCGTTTTTTCATGAAAGGATACGTTGGTAAATCTAATAACCTTTTATTCTCACTGTTATTAAAAGTATTCCAATTTATAGTTCCACCTTGCATCCATAACCGTCCCATTTGCTTGCATAAATGCTCGAAGTCATTTGATTTATCCAGAGGATGACGTAACATGTTTAAAGCCAATTGATCTTTACTTCTATTTAAATGTTTTAATACAAAAGTTGATAATGCATTACCTGGGCCAATCTCAAGGCAAATTACATTTTTCAAATGAAAAATTTCAGATAATCCCTTTGAAAATTGAACAGTACTTCGTAGATGCTGTGCCCAATAAGAAGGTGATGTGGCTTGATTTGCTGTAATCATTTCACCTGTAACATTAGATATATAAGGTATTTTAGGACTTGATAGTTTTATATTTCCTACAGCTTGCTCAAATGCATCTAGAACTTCATCCATCATTCGAGAATGGAAAGCATGCGAAGTAAATAGACGCGTTGTCTTTACTCCATTATTTAAAAGTAATTCCTCAATCTTATTGATTGAAAGTACAGTACCAGAAATTACTGAATGTTGAGAGGAATTTACAGCTGCTATATCTACATCATCTGTTATATAGGTTTTTAATTCTTCAACAGATAAATTTACACTTAGCATAGCGCCTTCTGGTACGCTATTCATTAACTTCCCTCTAATCATTACTAAATGTAATGCATCTTCATAAGACATTACTTCTGCTAAACAAGCTGCTACAAACTCACCAATACTATGGCCAAACATGACCCTTGGATAAACTCCCCAATTCATTAGAAGCTTGGCTAATGCATATTCAATAGTGAATAGTAGAGGTTGCGTCATTGAAGTTCTATTTAACTGTTCAGTTGCTTTATCCTCTGTCTCCTTTGTAGGATACAAAATATTTTTCATGTCTATATCTAACCAATTTGAGAGTAAGGCTAAACCTTGATCAACGTGTTCACGAAATACAGGTTCATTTTCATATAAATCTCTACCCATATTGATATACTGTGATCCTTGACCTGAAAAAAGAAAGGCTAAAGGTCTACTCTCCATTGCGTTTGTTTTCTCTAGTCCCGTATCACCAAGTTTTTCTATGGCATCCTCTATTCCATTAGCAACTACAGCAGTTCTGTATGGAAATTCACGACGACCTTTTTGTAATGTATAAGCTGTCTCAGATGGTGATATCTCTGGATTCTCCTTCAAATGCAATAATAGATCGTTAGTAGCTTTATCTAAGGATTCCTCTGTTTTTGCTGAAACAGTTAATAAGTTCCAAGATTGTTTTTCAAAATTCTTAGCATTGTCAGGAACAGACTCTAACACTATATGTGCATTAGTTCCACCCATCCCAAACGAACTAACACCCGCTCTTCTTACTTCTTCTTTCCATGGGATAAGTTCCGTATTTACACGAAACGGATTTTTTCCAAAATCAATGCTAGGGTTTGGGTTATTATAATGAAGGCTCGGCGGAATTTTCTTGTTTTTCAAAGCTAAGACCGTCTTTATAAATCCTCCAACTCCTGCTGCAGCATCTAAATGTCCAATGTTCGTCTTCACTGATCCAATTAAAACTCTACCTGGTTCTTGCTTACCAAAAGCTAACTTCAATGCTTCTACTTCTATAGGATCACCTAGTTGCGTACCAGTACCATGAGTTTCTATATATGAGATTTCTTCAGGCTTAACACCAGCTATTTCATGAGCCGATTTTATAACAGCAGCTTGTCCATCAACCCCTGGCGCTGTAAATCCAGCCTTATTGGACCCATCATTGTTTACTGCAGCTCCTTTAATAACTCCATATATTAAATTCCCATCTCGAAGAGCGTCCTCTAACCTTTTCAGTACTACAATGCCAGCACCATTTCCACCCACTGTTCCTTGAGCATCCTTATCAAAAGCTCGACAATGACCATCTGGTGAGAAAATCATACCATCTTCATATAAATATCCTGTTTTTGTTGGATAAGTTATACTTACTCCCCCGGCCAAGGCTATGTCGCATCGTCCATCGATAAGATCTGCCCATGCGTTTTGAATAGCAACTAAGGAGGTAGAACAAGCAGTTTGTACTGTAATCGCTGGTCCTTTTAGATTTAATTTATAAGCCAATCGAGTAGCAAAGAAATCTTTTTCGTTTAACAACATTGCTTGGAAATCATCTAATGTATTAGAAGATTCACTAGCAATAGAACGAAGCCAGTGGAAATTTGGTGATCCTCCAACATAAACTCCTGTATTCATATGAGAAGAATTAACCTCACCTGCTTGTTCTAGTGCTTCCCATGCGCATTCATGAAGTATACGCAGTTGTGGATCCATCATTTCAGCTTCTTTTAGACTGTAATCAAAAAATTCATTATCAAATGCATCTACATCTTCTAAATACCCTTTAGATTTTATATAATTAGGCTTTTGAATCACTTCTTTTGGTATGCCCATCTCACTAAGCTCTTCATCTGTAAATGTTCGAATGGATTCTATCCCTTGTTCTAAATTTGACCAGAATTGCTTAAGATTAGAAGCGCCTGGCATACGAACCGCCATACCAACCACTGCTACATCATTTTTATTCATAGATAAAAGATTTTCTTTCTTAACTTCTTCAGGTTGGCGGTCCATATCATTATCACTTCTAAAGTAGGAAGCTTGATCATGAACCGTTGGGTATCGGAATAACATAGGCATTGTAAGTTCTTTTTCAAACTTGCTTCGTAAACGAGAGAACAATCGAACCATTTTTAAGGAGTTCCCTCCAACATCAAAGAAATTATCATACAATCCTACTTTTTCTAACCCCAAAACTTCCTTCCAAACATCAGCTACTGTTGTTTCAAGCTCATCTAGCAAATCATTTGGTTGTACTAACTTAGTAGGCTTAGGTAAAGCACGACGATTAACTTTTCCATTCGTAGTTAATGGCATTTCACTTAAAAGCACAAAATACATAGGTATCATATACGAAGGTATTTTGTCAGTAAGATAATAACGTAATTCATTTTGAGATATATCTTGATCAGTTAGTATATAAGCACACAGTTCTTGCTCCTCTCCAAAAGCAATAGATAAAACTACCGCTTCCTTCACATCCGCATGCTGTTGTAAATGATGTTCTATTTCTCCTGTTTCGATTCGATAACCACGTATCTTCACTTGATGATCACTACGACCTATATACTCCATCTCACCATTTTCAAGAATACGAACTAAATCTCCTGATCTATATAATCTTTCACTTGGATTATAAGGATTCTGTATAAAACGTTCACTGTTTAGTTCAGGACGCTTTAGATATCCCCGCGCAACTCCATGTCCTCCAACATAAAGTTCCCCTTGCATTCCCTTAGGTGTAGGATTCATATGTTTGTCAAATACATAGCACGAATACGTAGGAAGAGGCACGCCTATAGCACTAAGATTACTGTGCATTTCTTTTTCTCCAATTTCCTTATAAGTAACATGTACTGTCGTCTCAGTTATTCCATACATATTTACTATGACCGTATTAGGTGAACGCTTAAACCAACTTTGCAGTAAACCTGGCTTCAACATTTCTCCTCCAAATGTAATTAACCTAATTTTAAAAGCAAGTTTAGGCATCTCTTCAACTACTTGTTGAAAAACATAGAATGCAGATGGAGTTTGATTCAATACCGTTACTCCCTCATCTGCAATCAACTGAGCAAGTTTATACGTATCACGGATTGTTTCTTTTGTTGCAAGGACAAGACGTCCACCATAAGTAAGTGATCCAAATATCTCCCAAACTGACATATCAAAACAGAAAGAATGAAATAGTAACCACACATCATTACTAGAGAATTTAAAACTATTTGGTTGATGCATGACAAGTTGTATTACATTACGATGTTCAATCATAACCCCTTTAGGACGTCCTGTTGTTCCAGAAGTATAAATGACATATGCTAAATTATTTGGAGCAACATCTACTCTCTCGAAATCTTGCATCGGTGTCTTATTAAGTTCTTCAATAAAAAGTATTGTGCTATCAAATTTAACTTTATCCTCAAATAAATTTGAGGTTATTATTACATTTGAACCACTATCTTGAAGAATAAAATCAATTCGTTCCTGCGGATAATCAGGATCGATTGGAACATAAGCCCCACCTGCTTTTAAAATACCAAGTAGAGAGATAATCATATTAAATGAGTAATCCAACATTACAGCTACTGGAGAATCTAAAGTTACACCTTCTTTTAGAAGAGCAAATGCCACTTTATCCGCACGCTCATTCAATTCTCCATAAGTCATCTCACTATTCTCAAATGTAAGTGCCACTCTCTCAGGATGCTTTTCAGCTTGCATCTCAATTAATTGATGAAGTGTTGTGTGTGGGAATGTAGCACTTTGATTTTGACCACCTTGAAGCAAAAACTTTTCTTCTGCCTCATCTAACATCTTAAGAGTTTGTATTGGTTGTCCTTCATCTAAAAGCATTGAATCTAATAGTTGTATAAAATGGTTAGTTATACTGGTAATAATGGATTCATCAAATAGATCTTCAGGCCACATCATTGCAAGTTTAATAGAATCGAAACACTCTATTGAGACGGTTAAATCATAGTTGGTCATTTCATTTACTTCATAACCTGAAATTCTTACACTTTCATCAATTTCTTTCAGCTGTTCTATATCAAGAGGATAATTCTCAACTACCATAATAGTGTCAAATGACACGTTTAAATCAACAATTGGAGTCGTTTCATATTCAGTTCTTCTTTGGACATCACTTTGAATTCTTTGTAAAAGATCTGAAACAGTCATTCTCCCATCAGCACTTACACGAAGTGGTGGTGTATTTATAAATAAACCTACCATTTCACTCAGACCGTGCATTGGAATTGAACGCCCGGATACTGTTGTACCGAATATTACGTCCTCTGAATTTTTGTACCTTTGTAATAATAGACCCCAGGCTGTATAGAATAATGTAGCCAATGTTACACCTTGATTACTTGCAAAACTTCGAAATCTATCACTTTGCTCTTTATCTATCTCTTTTACATATGTTTTTGCTTTTTTTAGTTGATTAGAATTTTTATTGGATAAATTTATTTGTTCAGTTAATTCATTTAAATATTGTTCCCAAAAAAGCTTTTGTTTTGATTTATCTTGTTTTTGTTGCCATAGTATATATTCTTTAAATTTCTTTTTATTTATAGATGATGGTACATCTCCCTTTATTAACTCTCGATATACCTTAATAAACTCTTGTAAAATAATACTATTACTCCAACCATCAAACAAAATATGATGATGACGTAAAACCATTTCATATTCGCCTTCGTTCAAATGGCACAGTTCGATAGAAAAGGGAACTGTTTGTAAATCAAAGCTTTCTGTATCATTAGATACTTTGCCATCACTATAAATAATGTTCGGAGTATGCTCTTTTAGTATAAGTTGTACAGGTTGTTTAACTTTTTCCCATCGAAAAATTGTACGCAGCATTTCATTTTCCCGCGTTACATAATTCCACGCCTCTTCAAACTTTGGAATATTAATTTTTCCAGTTAAGCAAAGTCGAAGTTCTTCATGATATAGCTTTCCTTCGGGTTCTTTCAAATAATGATAAAGAATACCTTCCTGCACTGGTGTAAGGGCGATTACATCTTCAATATCTTCTTTATGAATCTTTACTGCTTTCCTCATTAACAGAACCTCCTACAAGTGTGGTATGGTGTGAATATTTATCGGAACCTAATAAGGCAAGTGCTTTTCTATCTATCTTTCCGCTATCCGTTAATGGCATTTCATTTACACGTACAAAACGGTTAGGTATCATATAATCTGGTAAAAATAAGCGAAGATATTTTTTTAACCTTTCTAACTCAATATCATTTTCTGACTCATAGAAAGCTATTAACTTAACTACCATCTCTGATTCTTGTCTTACAATTACCGCACATTGTAAAACTCCTTCACAAGACATTAAACACGATTCTATTTCCCCTAACTCAATACGAAGCCCATTAACTTTAACTTGAAAATCAATTCTTCCATGAAACTCAATATTCCCATCCGATCTTATTAAAGCTAAGTCACCAGTTTTATATATACGGGTATCAAGGGAATATTGTACAAACTTTTCTGCCGTTAATTGCGGCCTATTTACATATCCACGTGCTAATCCTATACCTGAGATACATAATTCTCCTATATGGCCTTCCGGAAGTTTATTACCATATTTATCAACAACAAACATCTCAATATTCCTAATTGGTCGCCCTATTGGAACGCTCCCTTCTGTAATCTCATGTGTCGGACAATCATAAGCAGTCACATCAATGGTTGCTTCAGTAGGTCCGTACAGATTAGTGAGAAGTGTACCATTAGAGAAATTTAGTAGCTTGTTAAAACGGTTTACATGTTGAGACAGTAATGCCTCACCACTAACAAATACTTGTTTCAACGATTTTATTCGGTTAGTTTCACCTGTCACATCAAGATAATGTAAAAATGCACTTAACATAGATGGTACAAAATGCATAATTGTCACGTCATTACTTTCAGTTGTCTCAATAATGGCCTGTGGAAACTTCTCCATCCCTGGCGCAAGAATACATACTCTGGCTCCAACTATGGCCCACCAGAACATCTCCCATACGGATACATCAAATGTATAAGGGGTCTTTTGTAATATAGTATCCTTTGAACTAATTGGATAAGCCTCTTGCATCCACTCAATTCGATTTATTAAGGCTAAATGCTCAATCATAACACCCTTAGGTTTCCCGGTTGAACCGGAAGTGTATATTACATACACAAGATCAGAGGGTTTGTTAATACACTCTAGATTTTCACTCTTTCCTTCATAGGAAATCGAATCTAAAGCCAACATATCAGCTTTCAAACTATCTTGAAAACGATGTAGGATTTGCTTTTGCGTCAGTATTAATTTAGCACCGCTATCTTCTATAATGAATTGTAATCGTGATGATGGATGATTCGGGGAAAGCGGCAGATATGCTCCGCCCGCTTTTAATATCCCGAAAATTCCGACAACCATTTCGATAGATCGCTCTACCATAATACCTACAACTGTATCTGGTCCAACTCCACCTTCACGTAAAAGACGAGCCAATTGGTTACTTTTTTCATTTAATTCCTTATAGGTTAATGTTTCCTTTTTAAAAATAACAGCAACCTCATCTGGCGTACGGACTACTTGTTCTTCAAACAGCTTCTGTATACATGTACTCATCCGGGTTGTATCACTCCTTTAGTTACAGGTATTTTTTCAATGGCGCGTTTTGCTTTTTTAGCAAATCCCTTACCAAGTAATAGCTGATGAATCTGATTACTCCCCTCAACGATCTCCATTGTTTTAGAATCTCTAAAACACCTTGATATTGAATAATTATCATTACAACCAAGTGCTCCCATAATCTGTACAGCATTCGTAGAATGCCTTGTACCTGAGCGCGATGCAAAATATTTTGCAATCATAATCTTTTCAGTAGCATCAGCTCGATGTTCATTTTTGGCCTTACAAGCTTCTAAACTAAGGAGTATAGAAGCTTCTAAATCTACTCCCATATCCGTAACCATATGTGAAATCATGCCATGATCAATTAGAGAGTTACCAAATGCACTTCTATGTAATACATGATTCCCACAGATTTCTAAACAAGTACGTAATACACCAAGAGCAGCAAAGGCAATTGAAATACGCCCAAATTCTAAAGCATACGGTGCAAGGTAAGTAAAAGCAAATCCTGGTCTACCAATGATATTTTCTAAAGGTATTCCTACATTATTGAATTCAATTTCTGCCAAATATGCAGCTTTAAATCCAAGCATATCTCTTATATGAGTAACATTTACACCCGCACTATCTTTTGGTACTAAACAGGCAACTGGTTGTTCACCATTTAGTTTTCCAAATACCAAAAACACATCAGCAGCTGCACCAAAAGTGATCCACTTCTTCACTCCATTAAGTATTAATTTATCCCCGTGTTGATCGAAGTTCGTTTTAATCATATTTAAATCTGATCCTGCTCCAGGTTCAGTAAGGGCTAATGCAGCTATTTGATTACCAGATGCAAGTAATGGTAACCACTGATTTTTTTGATTTTCTGTTCCCCATTTTAAAATCGTTTCTGTTACCATCGTATGGACATTAAATAATCCCGAAAGAGAGACACTACCTCTTGCTATTGCTTCAGTAAATAACCCATACGTTACATAATCCCATTCTAATCCACCATACTCTGCTGGAATTGTTCCACCTAAATAACCATTTTTAGCACAAGTCTTTATTATGTCTGATGGAATGCCCTGTTCAATCTCCCAACTATTAGCGTAAGGTTCTATATTTTCATAAACAAAATCCAAAAAATTCTGATACATTTTATATTGAGATGGCTCTAAGTATTGTTTCATGTCCATTACCGAACCATTTGCTTATTTCTTATAAAATTACCAATAGAATTTACAGATTTATAGTTATCCATATCTAAGTCATCCATAGTTACCTTTATGGCAAATTCTTTTTCAAGAAAAGTCATCAATTGGATTGCAAATAAAGAATTAACTAATCCTTCTTCAAAAATCTCAGTATCATCATTAAATTCAATACCTACATGATCTTGAATATACATATGAATAATTTGTTCTAAATTTTTATCTTGCATTTTATACACCCCTATTTGTATTTTTTAATTTTAATAAGCGTAAAAACCTTTACCACTCTTTCTACCACATTCACCTGCATCCACCATCTTTTTAAGTAATGGACAACATCTAAACTTTGGATCTTGATATTCCTCATAAAGTACATTCAAAGAATGTAATACTGTATCTAACCCAATTAAATCTGCTGTTTCTAATGGACCCATTGTATGTCCAAAGCATTTTTTAAATATATCATCTACCTGTTTAGGCGTTGCTACACCATCCATTACAACCCAAGCCGATTCATTCATGAATAAGTGGGAGATACGGTTAGAAACAAACCCAGTCTGATCATTAACCACAATTGCATCTTTATCTAATTGTTTGAGGAAAGATTGAGCTTTTTCGACCGTTTCATCTGAAGTTAAATACCCTCTAATAACTTCTATAGATGGTTTCATATATACCGGATTCATAAAATGCATTCCTATTATTTTATCTGGACGCTTTGTTACTCCTCCTACTTTTGTTATTGAGATACAAGACGTATTGACTCCAAAAATTGTATCCTTTTTACATATCTCATCTAATCTTCTATAGATCGGCTCTTTAATTTGCCAGTTTTCTGGAACATTTTCTACTATATAATCACATTCAGCCACTTCATCAAGATTAGTAGAGCTACTTATTAACGAAAGTACTTCTTCCTTATGCATTCTAGGAAATGCTTTATTAATTAGAGGAGCAAAGCGAACTGTCTCTAATATTTTCTCTTCCGCTATTTCTAACTGCTCTTCTGTAACATCAATTAATACCGTTTCTAGACCATGCAGCACTAAATCTACTGCCATGCCGATCCCCATTGTTCCAGCACCTACAATACCAATTTTCTTGAACATTTATCCATCATCGCTCCCTTAATATATTTATAATTTATATCTAAAAACTTTTACATTGAAGAACTCTTTTCAGGTAACGTTTTTGTTCTCTCTCTTTAATCTGTTTTTCAGTAAGTGCTGTTTTCATCATTTGGATTGCTTCTTCTACATCACTTTTCTCCACTGAATACCCCGAATTAATTTTTTCTTCCAATTGACTTTGGACCTTTTGAAATGGGAGTACTACCTTTTTCTGATAATCACTTAAATCTGTATTATAATTTTTTGTACTTACAACTACAGTTAAACACCCTGATATAACTTCTTCATAATCAGATTCTTGTAATGTAAAAGAATTTTTTGTATTTAGGATATCTTTCTCCCTTTCATAATTAAATGTCGATATAGCAGGGTTAATAGCTTGCAGAAGATACTTCAAGACTTCCTTTGGTCCCATTTCAATAGCTTTAATAGACCCTTGATTCATTAGATAGTGAATCATGTCCAACCATTTCACAGGCTTTATTAATTGTAAGTAAAGGTTTTCTCTTATATTTTCTACACCTTTATACATTGAACTATCATGATTCGCTATGACAGGTACTAATGGCTGTTTCATATCTATATTTTCTAGTACACTCTTATATTTTTCAGCAGCAGGTTGCATCATAGGAGAATGAAATGGCCCACTTAATTTAAGGGGGATTGCAATTCCCCCATGCCCTACTACCATTTCACAAGCTAACTGAACCGCAGAGTTTGTACCAGAAATTGATGTTTTATTTGGAGTGTCATAAGCCGATATATATACTTCCTGTCCCTTGGTTAACAATTCTGAACAAATACCTTCAACAATTTCTGGAGCAAGATTGTTAACCCATGCCATAGTTCCATCTATAGTCAATGCATAGCTACTCAAAATCGTACTACGTTCTTGTACTAATTTTAAGGTATCTGAAAATGCAATTGCTCCAGAAGCACATAGAGCTGTATATTCTCCCAAAGAATATCCAATCATTGCCTCTGGTTTATTGCCTATTTCCTGTTCAAAAACTCGAAAAGCTGCCATGCTAGTTGTTACTAAAGCAGTTTGTGAATTTTGTAACTTTTCAAGGTCAGCTTTGTATATCTTCTCCATACAAAGGGAAGCCATGTCTATTTTTAGAGTGTCACTTGCTTCTTCAAATATCTCACGTGCTACAGGGAAGTTTTCATAAAGGTACTTACCCATTCCAGAATAATGGGATCCTACGCCAGGAAACATAAATACAATATTCATCTTTTTATCTCCCTTTTTTTCATCTTAAGCTATCTTCAACTCTATCTAATAAAGCTCGTCCCTCTTCAGTTTTTCTTAAATTCACTAAATCAACTACATAGCGAATATCTGATACATCATTCCATCCTAAATCCAGTGCAAGATTCATATGCTTTAACGAAAGATCGATTCTATCAATTAATGAATAACCACATGAAAGTAAAAAGTGATGCCATGCATTTAAATCTCCTACAGTCCGAGCTTTTTGTACAAACTCACTAGCTTTATTAAAATCTGAATAGTATCTTAGTTGATGGTATGCGGTAAAAACGAAATTATCTAATTCGTTATAAGGAAACACATAAGCTGTATAGGTTTGAAGATTTGTGAATCCAACTTTTCCCGCTAGTTTAATAGATGGAATACGAAAATCCTCTGTCTTCCAATGTGGTGTTCTTCCTTGTTTTAAACAGTGATCCAAGAATGCTCTTGCAGCCAACCAAGCATACCCTTTACCTCGCTGGAATAAATCATAAGTGTTAATTCCAATTTCCACATCAGTATCTGTCGCAAAAACCGATAAGCAACTAGTTACAACTTGTTCATGTACCATTACTACATAACCAAATCCATTTCGAATGAAATCCTGAGTTGACTCCCAAAAATCAACAATATCATCCCGTACCATTGCGAACTTTTTATCTGATAACATGTCGATTGTAATACGTTCCACCGTTACCTCATCAGGCATATTAGGTTTAGATAACTTATTATAAGACTCCTGATCAAAAGTAAATGTTACTCGAGTGTAAGGTTTAGGAATAAACATTTGCAATTGTTCCTCGACAACCTGTTTCCATTTTGATTCGGGTAATAATTCAACCTGAAAAAAGTCATCCCCTATCTGCTGAGCCTCAGGTGCAATTACTTCTTTAATAAAAGTTGGTAGACTTGAAACAAAATTACTTGTAGGATCACCTAATAAATAAAAAATTTCTTGTTCTGCCCATACAAGTGCACATCTAGGGTTATTAGGATTATCCACATAAATATGTCCCTTATTGTAACCATGAGCTATACCATTAAGTATTGGATGGTTCTTATAATCAACGAGAAGTGGTGATATTTGTTTGAATTCATCCTTTTCTTTTACCAATTCATAAATCATATTCTTAAAAGTCCTCCCTTTTGAGAACAAGTGTGAAGTGCATGCTGCGCAATAATTGGCTGAAGTACCTGCGAGGTACCTTCAATAATTTCTAAAACCTTTGCTTCCCTAAATAAACGCTCAACAGGATATTCTCTTGAAAACCCGTTTCCACCAAACACTTGGACAGCGTCTGTGGCTACCTTCATAGCCATCTTTGAGGCAAAATATTTTGCAATGGTTGTTTCAATTACAGCATCAGTATGTCTATCCTGACGCTTTTTCCCAGCCTCTTGGCATAACGAACGAGCTGCTTTTATATTTACACTTGCTTCTGCTAAAATTGTTTGAATTGCTTCATATTCACATATATATCTATTTCCTTGTTTTCTTCTTCTTGAATAAGCTACCATTGCTTCTAGTGCTTCTTGAGCAATGGCTACTCCCGCCCAGGCAATACTATATCTACCATGATCAAGAGCTGTGTTAACTACATAACTCCATCCACCCCCAATTGGTCCTAACAAATTTTCAGCTGGTACCTTTACATCTTGCAAATGAATCTCAGCTATATGCGAGGAATTACTTGCTAACAGTTTACTCATTTTATTTGTAGAAACACCCTTCATTGACCGTTCAACAATAAAAGCGCTAACTTTTCCCTCACTAGACGCAAAAACTAAAAAACAATCCGCAATGTCAGCAAAAGAAATCCATTTTTTGTGCCCATTAAGAATAAAATGATCATTAACTTGTTTATAGGAAGTTCCAACAGCTTTTGCATCAGAACCAACCTCTGGCTCAGTTAGGGCAAATGAAAATAATAGGTTCCCCTTTGCCATCTCAGGTAACCATTTTCTCTTTTGCTCTTCAGTCCCCCACCTTTTAATTGACTCCCCTACTAAAGATACATGAACTGTAAGTAATTCACGAACCGAATTACAAGCTTTACCAATGATTTCAGTAAGACGACCATAATCTAAAGAATCAAGAGAAAGCCCACCATATTCTTTTGGTATCGTTGCACCCAATACACCATAACTTGAGATTTCTTGTATCACATCATAGGGAAGCTCTTCATTACTTTCAAACTCACTTGCTCGAGGCCGAAGCTTCTTTTCCGCAAACTCATCAACTACTCCCAGAATCTCTTCTGCATTACTCATACTGTGAAATTCCCATTCTTCTTTTTGTTAATTAGATCAACCATATTATTAATAGTAGAAAAGTTAATAATATCAAGTTCATCATTATCTACTACTATATCAAACTCCGTTTCTATGAAATTTAACATTTGCATAGCAAAGAGCGAATTTACATAACCTTTTTCAAATATGTTGTCATCATTAGCAACAATAGTTTCCTCTGCATTAAAAATAATAAGATTTTTTTTAATGTATTGACGTATTTTTTCATGATTATCCATGTAATTACTCCTTCTGAGACCTGGGAAATCAATTAACCTATATCCCAATTAAAATCAGTCTCTATTTTTATTTTTTCTTTCTCCTGAGTCGCAGATAAAACAAGTTCTTTTTCCTCACTTGTTAACATTTGAATATCTTTTAGACTAACATTAGGATGAGTTGTTATTTCTTCTAATAGAAGGTTAAATCGCCGTCCAAATTCTACTATTGTTGATTTATCAAATAAAGATGTAGCATATTCAAAAGTGAATTCAAATATATCTTTATTTTCTTCAGCAATAAGAGTTAAATCAAACTTACTTGTTAGTGTATCTGTGTTTGTTTCCGTGCTAATTTCTAATCCATCCACAACTGTATGTTTTTCATCAGAATTTTGTAATACAAACATGACATCAAATAAAGCACTTCGGCTTAAGTCTCTAGAAAGATCTAATTTTTCCACTAACTGATCAAATGGATACACCTGATGTTCGAAAGCTTCTAACGTATCGTTTTTCACTTTTTTCAAGTGATTAATAAAAGATTGATCTGGATTTATTTGATAACGTAATGCAATTGTATTTACAAACAGCCCCATAAGAGGTAACAGATCAGCATGCGGCCTACCTGCAACTGGTGATCCTATAATGACATCCTTTTGTTCCCCATGCTTGTACAGAAAAATAGTGAAGGTAGCCATAAGTAACATAAAAGGTGTCGTATCAGTTTCTAGTGCTATTTTTTTTATTTTTCGAGTAATTTCCTTGTTTACTTGGAAATTATATTGTTCACCCTCAAAACTCTTTACAGGTGGTCGACCTCGATCATATGGTAATTCAAGAACTGGTATATCCCCTGAGAATAATTCTTCCCAGTATTTCTCATGGATATCAAATTCTTTAGAAGATAATAATTTTTGTTCCCACACAGCATAATCTTTATATTGCAAACGATTTTCCGGCAATGTTTCCCCAGCATATAGGGCCTTAAAATCATGCATAAAGATACTTAAAGACACGCCATCTGTTATGATGTGATGAAGGTCAATTACAAGTAAATAACTATTATCTTTTAACTCCTTTAGTCCAGCCC
Organism: Bacillus sp. 2D03; assembly: GCF_003946765.1. NCBI lineage: Bacteria > Bacillati > Bacillota > Bacilli > Caryophanales > Bacillaceae > Bacillus > Bacillus sp. 2D03. The sequence goes on from NZ_RPSJ01000008.1 coordinate 186,102, forward strand.
GCATTAACGGAACCTTAGAAAGATTAAATGGTTGCAACCATTCTTTATACTCTCCCTTTATCATTTCTAGCTCAAATGTTACCTGTTCTAATACTCTCTGTACTAACTGATCTCCCTGCCACTCAAACTGTGTTCTGAGTATTTCATGGCGTTTAATAAGCTTTTCAAAGACTAATTCTATCCTTTTCCGGTCCACCGTTCCTTTAAGAATAAAACAACTTGGTACATTGTATGTCATCTGTGCCCCATCCATCTCTTGTAATAACATCATTCTTTTTTGAGTCGATGAAACCGGGTATACCTCAGATTCCGGTACTATTTCTATATCTTGCAACCTATTTTCTTTTGAATTTTTAATAAAATGACTTAAAGTGCTTATTGTTGGATACTCAAAAAGATTTGCCAATGATAATTGCACGTTAAATTCTTTCCATATTTTAGCGTTGATTACAGTAGCATGAAGGGAATGACCACCAAGTGCGAAAAAATTATCTTCCACACCAATACAAGGATTACCTATAACTTCTTTCCATATATCAACTAGCTTTCTCTCCATATCATCGAGTGGTTTTACATAATTAGTAGTCTCCATCGATGGAGAAGAATCTATAATTACATTCTTTGTATTACCTTCTATAACAGAAAAAAGAAATATCATTATTTGTTCAGCTAAATTTTGCTCGTATTCTGCAGCATGGTGAATTTTATCTGAAATGTTTACTATTCCTTCTTTAGTTACTGATTTTGTTAAGTGCATTTTTATCAATGATCCACGAATTACTCCCCAATTGGCAGCTGCTGTCTTCATAGATTCAGCGATAGTTTGGAAGTCCGAGTGATAACGCTCACCAAGAAACGAAAGCATTTTTGAAAACTTCACTCGGCCATCTACAACTTGACCTAAATGTGAGAATAACGGAACATCATTAAAGTCTAAATATCCATCTGTCTCTTTATTTAAATCAAACCTACTTATTAGTTTCGTGGCAAAAAGGTGCATTTGTGAAAAAATATGTTTTTCATCTTTTATATGTTTTATCCAATTTGACAAATCGGTTGTAATCGATTGTATGTCTGTGATTTCATCTTCAGTAACTTTTAAAGTACTTACTTTTTGATAACCCTTATGAAAAAGTTCTGTTGAAAGTTGTGCATTTTTAACCATAAAATATGGATCGGTAATAATTAAACAGTCTTCTTCCGGCTCATATCCTACAATAACAAATGAATGAACAATATGATTTTTTAGATAATTCTCATCCCAAGGAAGCCAGTATGCATTCATGGTTACCACCACAGGAAATCCAGAGTATAATTGTTCTAATATAATTTCAAATCCTTCATCGGATGAATCTGTATCAAATATAGTACTTTTTATACCATGATATTTTTCTAAATCACTTACAAAATAACCAGACTCTGTATATAAACCATCCCCTAGATTTCCATTATCGACAGAAGAAAAACCAAAATCCCATAATCTAGCGTACATTAAATAATGTTTACGCTTAAACCAATTAGCTAACGTAGCAATTACATCATCAATACAATTCTGTTCAGAACTTTTACAAGGCTCTACATCATATAAGATTGAAGAAGTATAATTTCCCATTTACTCACCTCTATATTTTTACCAACAGGAAAAACTATTGTAATTTGGTTATTTCTCTATACTAAGTTGACAGAGATATGTATATCTTCTTTAAAAAGCTATCCATTATTATTAACGCATTTCATATAAAGAATCTTATTTCTCGAATCACTTTTTTATTTTAATCATTCTATAATAGGGAGGAGAATTCCCTAACTCATAGTCACCAGAATAAACACTAACATTCTAGAAAGCTAAGAGGGAAAGCTCCTTTAATCCCACAGTATAGCAAGTGTAAATTTAAACTCTTAAAAGTCGTGTTTACAATATGAAGTAATACTAATTATTTTTCTTTTCTGCTATATAAGCAGCTAGTTGTTTAATATTGCGTTTTGTATATGCGACTAAGTCGTCCGTATTAAGATTCTCGTTTTCTAAAGCAAGATCAAGCTCAATAGCTAGTAGAGAATTTCCTCCTAAGTCAAAGAAATCATCCTCTACACCGACAGCTTCAATCTTCAATATACTTTTCCATATTTCAACCAAAAGAGATTCTAACTCATTACTAGGAGACATCATACTCTCCTCCTCATTCTTAGGTAAAGATCTAGGTGAAGGTAAGGAATGTCGATCAACCTTTCCACTTGGTGTTAATGGTATGCTTTCAACTTCAACAAAGAAAGTAGGTATCATATAACTCGGAACTAATTTCGCAAGATGCAATTTCAAATCAGAAATGGATACAAGTGATTTTGCTAGGAAATAAGCTACAAGTTTTTTCTGCCCATCTTCATCTTGAATGTCTACTATCACTGCTTCTTTAATTGCATGATGTGAAGATAAAGCATCTAAAATTTCCCCTGGCTCAATTCGATATCCTCTAATTTTTAATTGTTCATCATTTCTACCGAGGAATTCTATATTCCCATCAGGTAACCAGCGTGAAAGATCTCCTGTCCTGTACATTTTCTCCCCTTTTACAAATGGGTCTGGTAAAAACTTTTCTTCAGTTAATCTCATTTGATTTACATATCCTCTTGCAAGCCCTTCTCCCGCAATATACAGCTCTCCTACCGCGCCAATAGGCTGAAGTCTCTGTTTTTGATTAAGTATATAAAGCCTTACATTCGGAATAGGCTTTCCAATAGGAATAGTATTATAGTTTTCACTTTCTTGAAGTGAAAACGTACTTGCGATAACTGTCGCCTCAGTAGGACCATACATATTTTCTATTTGAGTCGATAGTCGATGCTTTTTAAACTTATTAACCACCTCATGTGTCAAAGCTTCACCCGCAAGTAATATATACTTCACTTTATTTAAAACCTGGCAATTTTCATTATTAAGTGTATTTACGAAAGCTCTAAACATAGACGGTACAAAATTTAATAATTTCACATCATATTTATCTATAGTTCTTAAAATTGCTCTTGGGTTTCGATGTTCCCCATTGTCCATTATTACTAATTTACTACCTACTATGGTCCACCCAAACAACTCTAGAACAGATACATCAAATATATAAGGTGTCTTCAGTAAATACGTATCTGATTCATCCATAGGATATAAATGAGACATTGAAAATAAGAAATTCACAATACTACAATGTTCAATCATGACTCCTTTTGGTCTACCTGTAGAACCGGAGGTGTATAAAATATAAGCTAAGTTATTTGGTTTTCCAGTAACCTCCAGGTTGCTTGTATCACCAACGTACAAATTTTCTTGCTTTAAATCAATAATCTCTCCTACAAATGGAATTTCACCTACGTATTTAGATTCTGTAAGTACAAATTGAGGATTACAATCCTCTAAAATATGTTCCATTCGACGCTTTGGATATTCAGGATCAATTGGTACATATGCAGCTCCAGATTTTAGCGCAGCAAATATAGCTATAATCATTTCTACGGATCTTTCCACAACGATACCAATTTTAGTTTCCTGATCTACACCTTTTTGTCTAAGAATACGAGCAAGCTGGTTTGCTCGATTATTGATATACGAATAACTGTACGGTATATCATTTGAAATAACTGCGATTTCTTCTGGTTTATTTTCAACCTGATCCTCAAAAAATTGATGAACTAATTTACCCTGAGTAAAATCTAATTTTGTATTATTAAGTTCATTTAACATCCTTGTGGATTCACTTTTACTTAAAACATTAACCTCTTCAATTTTCGCTTCAGGATTAGCTACCATCCACTCTAGCGTATTTATAAAATGCATCATAAACCGCTCTATAGTTTGTGGATAATATAGTCCTGTCGCGTATTCCAATTCTAATCGCAGACCCTCTTCTTCCGGAAATACTTCTATACTCATATCTACCTTTGAAGCTTGATGCTTAATTTCGTATGATTTAAATGTAATATCTTTTATTTTTTCTGATGTTCTTCCGATATTCTGCATTACTAACATGACATCAAATACAGGATTTCGATTAGTATGATAAGCCATGTCTAACTTATTTACTAACTCATCAAATGGGTATTCTTGATATTGAAATGCTTCTAGCGCATTTTCTTTTACTTCATTTAAGAATTGAATTATCGTCTTTTCCGCTTTAGGATGATTTCTCATAGGTAGAGTATTTACAAACATACCTATGATAGGCTCAAGGTCATGATGAATTCTTCCTGCAATTGGAGAACCTACTATAATATCTTCCTGTTGCGTATACACATGCAATACTATATTTAGTGACGAAAGAAGTACCATATATAAAGTAGCTTCTCTTTCATCCGCAAAGGATTTTAATTTATTAGAAAGTTCAGGTGTTAGATGGAATACTAATCTATCACCTTCAAAAGTTTGATTTAGCCCACGTGGCTTATCGGTTGGGAACATAAGAATTGGTAACTCACCTTTAAACTTATCTACCCAATACTCTTCAATTTCTTTCAGCCCTTCATCATGTAAACGATTGGTTTGCCAATTGGCATAATCTTTGTATTGTATTTTAATAGGCTCTAAGGCTTTGCCTGAATATAAATCTATAAACTCTTTTTCTAACTTCGCTAAAGATACTCCATCTGCTATTATGTGATGAAGATCAAAAAGTAACAGGTATTGATTGAATTCTAATTTCATTAAACCGACGCGCATAAGTGGAGCCCTATCTAACTGAAAAGGACGAACAAATTCCTGTATTAACTCTTCAATTGTTGATCTATCAGATTTATATAAATGTTCAATTCTAATATCTAAACTATCATGAATAAATTGAACTGGTTCACCTTTAATAAATTGGAATGAAGTTCTTAATGATTCATGACGTTCCACTAATTCTTTGACACATTGTTCTGCCTTTATAAAATCAAACTCACCTTCTATTAACATTGCACCTGGTATATTGTAGGCAGTTCCTATTCCAGCAAAACGGTTTAATATATATAATCTTTTTTGTGAAGAAGAAGCTTGATAAAATTCTCTATCAGGTACGATCTCAATTTGAGAATAATTTTTCTTCCCTTCATATTTCTCTATATACTCCGCTAATAGCATAATTGTAGGCCTTTGAAACATTTCACGTATAGGTACATCTACACCTAAACGTATATATATGTGTGAAACAACAGAAGTAATTTGTAATGAATTACCTCCTAATTCAAAAAAGTTATCATTCACACCTATTTTCTCTATTCCAAGTACTACTTTCCATATCTCAGAGAGCATTTGTTCAATTTCATTACGTGGTTCAATAAATAAAGCTGTGGATTGCTCCCAAACTGGATCTGGAAGAGCTTTCCGATCTATTTTACCGTTTGATGAGATTGGAAACTGCTCAATTGGGATGATGTATGCAGGAATCATATAAAAAGGTAAATACTCTCTAAGGAATTGGCGTACCTCTTCTACTTTAGCTGAAGAATTCATAACAACATATGCACATAAAACCGGAGCATCTTCTCCCTCTTTTTTACGTGTAATTACAATAGCTTCACCAATTTCAGGATATCGTAATAGTTGCTTTTCTATTTCTCCTAATTCAATTCGTAATCCACGAATTTTGACTTGATCATCCATACGGCCTAAATATTCAAGATTTCCATCTGGTAACCAGCGAGCCAAGTCTCCAGTACGATATACCTTGTCATCTATAATAGAAGAACCTGTTTTGGTGATTTGTATAGGAACAAATTTGTCCATAGTTAACTTAGGTTGATTTAAATACCCCCTTGCTAGCCCTTCTCCTGAAATACACAACTCTCCAGGAATTCCAACGGGTTGTAATTGTTGATTATCACCCATAATATAAACTTTTTGATTGGCTAGAGGTCGTCCTATTGGTAATTGATTCATAAATTCTAACTCAGCGTGCTGAACATGATAACATGTAGAATCTACAGTTGTCTCTGTAGGTCCATAAGCATTTGTTAAATTTGGTCGGCAGTTTTCATTAAATAAACCAAGGAACTTCCGTGCTAATATCGGTGGTAATTCCTCTCCAGCAATAATAAAATGTTTAAATGAATATTCTACCTCTTCATCTATAAAATTAGTTAATAATCGAAGATGCATCGGCGTTCCATCAGCAATATTTATTTGCTTTTCTTGATAAAAATTCATTAGCTTCTGCCCATCAGTTCTTGCTTCCTCTGGTACTATAAATAAACTATTTCCTAATAAAAGCGCACCAAACATGTTTTGTACTGAAGCGTCAAACTCAAAAGGTGAAACTAACCCGATTCGCATAGAGGAACTATATTTATCATATATTTCATTTTTTAACCCGAATATTAAATTTACAACACTACGATTTTCAACCATAATTCCTTTAGGATTACCTGTTGTTCCAGAGGTAAAAATAACATATGCCAAATCGTAAGGTGTACTTACTGAAGGGAAACTAACCAATTCTGTTTCAAGTAGTTCATTAAAACTTACCATACTACAATCCTGGATTTCCCTTGTAAAATCTTCACTAATAACTTCTGGTTTTACTATACAAAGTGGAGATTTACATTCTTTTAGCATTGCCTCTATCCTTTTATACGGCAAATATATGTTAATAGGTAAATAAGCAGCCCCACTTTTTAAAATACCTAGCAATGCAATTACTGCATCAATTGATCGATCCATCATAAGGCCAACAATGTGTCCTTTTCCAATTCCTTTTTTATGTAGAGAACTGGCAACCAGATCTACCTTTTCTTTTAATTGATCGTATGTTATTTCTCTTTTGTCATCAGAAACAGCAAGCTTATTTGGATTATGCATGACTTGTTCTTCAAATAACTGTATCACCGTTAAATGATGCGGGTAATCTAACTCAGTTTGATTAAATGTAATTAACTCTCTTACATCATTATCACTAACCCAATCTAACTCTATATGCGGTGTATTCGGTTGTAGTAAACCTTGCTCTAACAAGTCTATAAAATGATGACCAAATCGCATAACAGTAGATGTTTTGTATAGATGCTCATTAAAATACATATCAACTTCTATACACCCATTTACTTGACGGAAAGAGAATATAATCTCAGCATTGCTCTCACTTAAATAATTTAAATCTTGAATTTCCTCTAGCAAAATTGCAGTACGGAACGGATAATTACGCCCCTCTGGAAGGTAGTTACTCAAAACCGGTTGTAAACTTTCCAATGGGAAATTTTGATGTTCTAAAGCATTAACCATTACTGTACTAACATGCTGGAGAATTTGTCTAAATGTCATATGTTCCTCAAGACCATGTCTTAAAACTAACAAAGTATTAATAAGGTTAGTATCACTGTCTTGTTTTAAAACAGGTGTACCAATGCATATATCTTGCAATCTAGTATATTTATTTAACAGCAAGGTAAGTCCAGCAGTAAGAATCATGTGCAACTGAAGATCTGATCCATTTGCTAACTTTAAAATCTTCTCGGACAATTCCTCTTTTAGTTTTATGTTAACATTTGATAAATTCACCTGTTTGTTTGATGTCCGGTAATCATAAGGGAAATGGCAGTCAGCCAGTTCCCCTGATAAGTTTTCTAACCAAAATTCTCTTTCCTTTATTCGTTCATTTGCGGCAATTACTTTATCTTTATTTGCTATTCGTTCAACCATAGTTACTCACTCCTGACAATAATCAATTAAAAGTTAAAATCCCCAAAATCTACTGATACCTTAACTGGTTGCAGTTCTTGAATTTCTTGTTTAAATGAAATATCTTTTAATAAAATTTCAGGATGATCTACAATTTGTTCAAAAATCTCAACATAACGCTCACATAACTTTTGAACCGTGTCCCTAGTATATAAAGAGGTTGCATATTCCATAGTCAGTTCAATTGTATCTTCCAATTCAACCACTCTTAGCAATAAATCCATTTGTGCGCGCTTAAAGTCGTGATCATATGTCCTTAGTTCTAAACCATCGATAAACATATGATCTGCATCCATATTTTGCATAACAAATGAAACATCGAAAAGTGGGTTCCTATTATACGTTCCTTGAAGTCCTAATTGATTAACCAGGTCCTCATATTGACATTTTTGATGTTCAAACGCTTGTAAGACCTGTTCTTTTACTTCAAATAGGAATTGAGTAAACCTTTGTTCAGCTCTTGGATAATTCCTTATCCCTAACATGTTTACAAATACTCCTATAATATCTTGTAAATCCGCATGTGGGCGACCAGTAATTGGTGAACCAATAACAACATCCTCTTGGCCAGTATATTTACCTAGCAAAATATTATATACAGAGAGCATTAGCGTATATAATGTAGTTTCTTCTTTTGCTAATAAACGCTTAATTTTCTTGGTAACATTTGAATCAATAGTAAAGGATATTTTACTACCTTTCAGATCTATTATTTCAGGTCTTGTATAATCAGTAGGCATATTCAAGACAGGTACACCATCTTTAAATTGCTCTAGCCAATACTGTTCATGTTTGAGAGCAATTTCTTTTTCTTTTTCACTTTGCTGCCATTCTGAGTAATCCTTATACTGTATTTTTAAGTTTGGTAATTTCTCTCCTGAGTAAAGCGCAAATAGATCTCTAACAAAAATATCATAGGAAACTCCATCGGTTACTATATGATGTAAATCAATAATTAAAATATGTTTTTGTTCTTCCAATCTAATTAACCCTACACGGAAATATGGAGCATTATTAAAATTAAATGGGCGAATAAATTCATTAATTATTTGTTCCACTTCAGATTCAAAGCCCTCAATTTGAGTAATATGGAAATCAGCATGATCATGAATAATTTGTACCGGTTTATCATTTTTCATTTCAATAGTAGTTCTAAATATCTCATGACGCTTAATTAATTGAGTGAACGCCTTTTCTAAACGTTCAATGTTTAATTTTCCATTCAAAAGAATAACGGAAGTATCATTATAAGCTGTACTTTCTGGATACAATCGGTGTAATACATAAAATCTCTTCTGAGCTGAAGAAAGCTGATAATGAGATTTAGGTTCAGCTGGAACAATAACATCAAATTCACTCTTATCTGCCCTTGAAATATAATTTGCTAGTTTCTCAATATTTGATAGAGTAAAGAGTTCTTTAATAGGAACTTCAACATTAAACTCTTTATGAATTTTTGAAACAATAGTAATAGCCTTAAGTGAATCTCCACCTAGTTCCAGAAGATCATCATGAACACCAACTTCTGAAACTTTAAATATATTTCTCCAAATTTTTGAAAGCTTTTCTTCTACCTCATTACGAGGTGCTACATATTCAGTCAAGAGTTGTGGTCTAGAATGGTATAACGTAGAATCTAATTCTTCTTCCTTCTCATCATTGAAAGAATTTAATAACACCCATTGATCAATACGCGCTTGCAGTTCTCCTGGAGAATGAATCAGTACTTCCCCTTGTTTCCATGACAGTGCTATATTAAAAGCCTGAACTCCTTCTTCAGGTGTCATAGATAATTCATGTACACTTGCACCTATCTGCATATCTTTTTCTTCATCTTCCCAGTATTTCCAATCACTCCAATTGACACTTATCCAAGGCAGGTTGGAATAACGATTTATATATTGTGCAAAAACATCCATGTATATATTTGAAGCAGCATATGATACATAACCTAATCCACCTAAGACCGCTGAAATTGAAGACATTAGAACACAAAAATCTAAATCTTTATTTCGTAAGCACTCTTCTAAATTGAGAAGACCATAAATTTTTGCAGAAAATTGTTCCTCACAGTCCTCTTTTTCAAGTTCCTGAATTAAATTAAAAGTCTTTCCACCAAGAATACCTGCACCATGAATTACACCATTAATCTTTCCAAATTTTTGTTCTGCCTTATGAATTGCTTCGTATAGTTGTGATTGATCTGTAACATCAGCAGCAAGTACATAAACTTTAGATCCCGTTTCTTCTATCTCTAAAACTTTACGAATTCTGTCCGAATACATCGTATTTTCCTTCAAATGCATATCCCACTCATCACGATTTGGCAGACCTGTACGTGTAAGAAGAACTATGTTGGCTTGTACAGTTTGAGCCAAGTGTTTCGCAAGAATTGTACCAATACCTCCGAGTCCTCCTGTAATAAGGTAAACTCCATTTTTTCGTAAAGGCAGTTTCTCTTTAGCTGGCTGTTCTAGTTGTAAAGGCTCGTAAGTTTGAACAAATCTTTTATTTCCTCGATAAGCAATCATCTTATCATTCGTATTTGAAAGACATTCTTCTATTAATTGATTTATTAACCTACTCTTCCCTTCTTTGTTTAGAGGTAAAACAACATCAACACTTGAACAAGAAAGATAAGAATACTCTTGCGGAACAACTAATGACGTTCCAAGTACAGTTGATTTTTCTGGAATTAATTCTTCATCACCAATCACTTGTTGAACACCATTTGTAATGATTCGAATTGAGATTGAATCAGAGATATTCTTGTCTCCTAGTGCCTGAGTTAAGTAGAACATTGAATAGAATCCTAAGTTTTGTTTACAATTTACATATTCAATTGAGGCTTGTCTTTCCTCATTGGTAATTCCCCACATATGAATTATTCTTGTAGGTAAACCATATATTTCTTGTACTTCATCCAATAACTTAACGTAATCTGTACGTTCTTCAGGATTTATAATGAAGCGATCGTTATTCTCCTTATTAAAAGCAAAGCCAGGTTCTACTGTAACTACTCTCTGCCCTTTATTTAATAAGTCCTTAACTAGTTCATTACCTAATCCTTCTTGATCTACAAAAACAATCCATGTCTCATTCACATCATGATTTGGTTCAAACAATGTAGAACTTTTCCATTGCGGCGTATAGAACCATTCAGAAATGTTGTTATTCTTACTAATTTTAGATTGCTTACTATTAAGCTTTTGACCTAAATCATACGGATTACCTTGTAATTTATAAGATATTTTATTGAAAGAATACATTGGTAATGGGATACGTCTTCTCTTCTCATCTTTATAAAATTGTTCCCAATCTACAGAAATACCTGTTACCCACATTCGAGTGATGTGACTGAATAAGAAATACATATCTGATACATCTTGTTGAACAGATCGAACCGTATTAAATATTCTTTCATTACCATTTTCATAGTCTAAAAGGCGACTAGTAAGCCTACTAAGGTCATTTCCAGGACCAATCTCTATGAATAGACTTGTATTGTCCCTATTCAACTCTTGAATTCCATCAGAGAATCGAACAGTTCCACGCATATGTTTTACCCAATAAACTGGGTTTGTTGCTTCTTCAGGTCGTATCCAAGTACCGGTCAAGTTTGACAAATAAGGTATTTTAGGTTCTCTAAGTGTCAATGTACTCACATAGGAAGCATACTCGTCCAGAATTGAATCCAGTTCGTGTGAATGTGCTGCTCCTTCTATTGTTACTCGCATACACATTAAACGCTGTTTCTTTAATTCATTCTCAAAATCTACAATCGCTTCTTCTGTCCCAGAAACTATACAAGCTGGACCATTAACTACTGCTAAAGAAATGGTATGTTGATATTCTTTTTCAAAAGAATTAATCAAATGAATTAATTCCTCTTCTGGAAGTGGAACGCTAAGCATTACCCCTGCAGGAAGACTACTCATTAGCTGACCTCTTTTTACAACCAATTTAAGTGCATCTTCCAAAGTAAATACTTCTGCTAAACAAGCAGCCACATATTCGCCAAAAGAATATCCAATCATTGCTTCAGGTTTAATTCCCCAACCCATTAATAGTTTCGCAACTGCGTATTCAAACGCGAAAAGAATTGGTTGACTAAATTCCATTCTTTTTAATTTTTCCGTGGCCTCATTAATACTGAAAGTAGTTGGGTATAACACTTCTTTCATGTTTACATTCGTAACAGATTGAAGGATTGCAAAGCATTCATCCATAGCTTCACGGAAAATTGCCTCTTGTTCGTATAATTCTAACCCCATGTTTACATATTGCGATCCGTTCCCAGAAAATAGGAAGTGGATTTTAGGATGTTCCTCTTTTACATTTGCATATTGTACTCTTCTTCCGTCTGGCTGGTTTAATTGTTCAATTCCTTCTTGAGTACTGGAACAAACTAAAGCTCTCCTATGCTTGAATTCCTTACGTCCAATTTGCAATGTATAACTAGCGTCTGCCAAATTCACATGAGGATTCTGTTCAAGGTGATTTCCTAAATTCAAAGTCATACGATCCAAAGCATCTTTCGATTTTGCCGAAATCATTAACATCTGGTATGGTCTACTATTTGATGTTGCTTCAAGCTTTGGTGCCTCCTCCAAAATAATATGTGCATTTGTACCACCAATACCAAATGAACTAACACCTGCACGTAATGGTTTATTATCCTCTTTCCACTCATTTAATTGTTGATTTACATAAAAAGGTGTCTTTTCAAATCCAATTTGCGTGTTTGGTTTTGTAAAATTCACACTTGGCGGAAGAACCTGATCTTTCATCGCAAAGACCGTTTTAATTAGACCAGCAACACCGGACGCTGCATTTAGATGGCCTACATTTGCTTTAACAGATCCAATTGGTACAGATTGTTTTTCATTAGAGTTAAACACTTCACTAAGCGCCTTGATCTCAATGGTATCTCCTAGTTTAGTAGCAGTTCCGTGTGTTTCAATATAGGAAATGGACTCAGGTTCTACATTTGCTTCATGTTGCGCCATTTTAATAACTTCTACTTGGCCCTCTACACTAGGTGCAGTGTAACCAATTTTCCGATTCCCATCATTATTGATCGCCGTTCCTTTTATTACTGCATGTATAGTATCCCCATCATTTATAGCTTCCTGTAAAGGCTTCAGAACAACAATCCCAACACCGTCTCCAAAAAGCATTCCATTTGCATTTTCATCAAAAGGACGACAATGACCATCTGAAGAAAATAGCATTCCTTCTTGGTAGGTATAACCTGCTTTTTCAGGTTGAGTTAATGTAATTCCTCCAGCTATAGCAATATCACAATGCCCCTGTAATAATGCTTGGCATGCATTATGAATAGCCACCAATGATGTTGAACATCCTGTAAAGATATTCATACTTGGTCCTTTTAGGTTAAATTTGTAAGAAATTTGAGTGCTTAGCGAGTCTTTGTCGTTAAGTAATGAAATTAAGAATTGTCCAGCTGGTTCATTTGCCTCTGAAAGAGTAGATAACACTTGCCAATATAAGTTAGGAGATGCCCCACTATATACACCAATTAGGCCCGGGTATGTCTCAATATTATATCCAGCATGTTCAAGGGCAGACCACGCACATTCATGAAATACTCGTAGTTGCGGATCCATTAACGATGCATCTTGAGGTGTATAATCAAAGAATGGAGCATCAAAATTATCAGTTCCCTCTAAATACCCTTTCGCTTTAACATAATTAGGGCTTTTTACTTCCATAGGATTCACACCAGATTCAATTAACTCTTCATCTGTAAAAAATTGAATAGACTCTGTTCCAGACTTTATATTATTCCAGAATTCATTTACATTCTGTGCTCCAGGAAAACGTCCATCTATTCCTATAATTGCAATATCGTTATCTTCTTTCGTTTTTCGATTAAAACGTTTTGTATGTTTAACTTGATTCTTTTGCTTATCTCCACTTAAGTATCTCGCTAAAGAACGAATACTTGGATACTCAAACATAACTCCAATTGAAATCTGTTTTTCTAATCTATTAATTAATCTCTCATGAATTTGAATTATATGAAGTGAAGTTGCACCAAGATCAAAGAAATTTTCATTTACATTTACAGTATCAACACTGTAAAACTCTTTCCAAATCCCTATAATTATTTCCTCTACTTCATCTTGATTTCTGAACTTATCTCCCGTTTTCGTTTGAGTTTCCAATTCAGAAATTCGTTTACGAGAATTCAGATTAATCCATTGATCAAAACGTTTATTTAAATCTCCTGAAGAAATAATTACCTGATTTAAACCACTTAAACCAAGCACACATTGGAATGTTTTTTGTCCTTCCTCAGATGTCATTTCAAGCGCTTCTATACTTTGAGCATTGAATATTTTATTAACCTGTTGAGCTCCCGTATACTGCCAATCTCCCCAGTTAATACTGGTCCATCGATTATTAGATGTATTACTGACTTTGTCTGAAAAACTATCTAAGTAAAGGTTTGCTGCTGAATAGGCTACAAAACCTAATCCACCCAAAATAGGTGAAAGTGATGAAACAAGATAACAAAAATCAAGATCATAATTACTCAATAACTTATCAAGAACTAGCACACCATGTACTTTAGGAAGAAATTGCTCTTCGCATTCAATCCTACTTATCTTTTCCATTGGACACTGAGCTGATTTAACACGTAAGACACCTGCTGCATGAATTACCCCATTTATGTGACCAAAATTAGCCTCGGTCTGATGAATCACGTTTCTCATCTGCTCTTCATCAGCTACATCTGCAACAGCTGTCATTACTTTTGCTCCCAATGACTCCAACTTCTGAATATGGTTAATACGTTGACATAATTGTTCATTTTCAATCTGTGATTGAAGAATTTGATCCCATTCTTCACGATCAGGAAGAGCTGTTCTACTAACTAATATTAGTTTAGCCTTTACTGTACGCGCCAAATATTCTGCTAATTTAAGGCCTACTCCTCCCATTCCACCAGTAATTAAATAAATCCCTTCCGATCGAATATTCGGAATTTTTGAAGCTAATTCATTTTCATTTATTACTAGCATTTCACTTACTTTTTCATCAGGTATAGGCTCATAGATTCGAATGTAACGAGTGTTATTTCGAATTGCTATTACAGTGTCAATAATGTCCGTTTGAATCTCAGAATATAAGTTTGATATTAATGCTTCTTCATTATCAGACAACATAAAATCTACACTACGGCATCTAATATTTGGATACTCTTGCGGAAATACTTTTATAGGAGCCAAAAGAGTAGATTTTTCTGCAATAATAGACTCGTCTCCTACTACCTTTTGCATATTATTCGTCATAACATTTATATTGATAGGATAAAGTAAATTAAATTTACTAATTGTCTTTGCAAGTGATATTAATGAATAGAATCCAGTATCTAAGGTCTCGATACCTAAATCCTTATTATCCACATTCCATAGGTGAACAATCTCCTCTGGTAAACACTCTTGTTTTTGTAGCTCATTAAATAACTGATAATAATCTTCTTGTTTAGTAGGGCATATTGTAAATTCATTTAAACTAATCTTTTTATATGAAGGACCCACACCGACTGTTATAACACGATGTCCATCTCTTTCAAGCTTTTCTTTAAGAGCTAAGCCTATATGCTCATTGTCTAAAAATAACAACCAACTTTTAGTAGATTCTTTAGTTACATCTACAATTTCTTTTTCCATCCAACCTGGAGTATAGAACCACTCAGCTATATTAGAACGTTTCTTTATCGATGTTTCTTCACTATTAGTTATATTTTGCTGTTCAGCTGGATCTATCCAATATCGTTTTTTCTCAAAAGGATAAGTTGGTAAGGCAATACGTAATCTATATTCCTCTTCATACAGTTTACTCCAATTAATTTCTACCCCTAACTCCCACGCTTGTCCCAATACCTCTAACAAGTCGTTCTGTAAAATAATCTGATTATTATTAATTTCAGAATTTAATAACTCTCCAATATGTACAATCACAAAATTAGGATCTACATCCTTAACTTGTGTTAGAAGTTCTACTTTTTCTCCATGCGTCCATTCTATCTGTAACTCTATATAGTTCTCAACTAATGGATTCAGGACATCTTCTGGCTTAAGAGATTTATTATAAATATCTGAAACCATTCCAGCTAAGCCTGTACCAATAATGTTAGAAGGACGTACATCACATTCAATTAATACATCAATAATCGATTGCAAGCAGACGAAGAAGGTTAAATCTTCAACCAAGCTATCATCTGTTCCTTTAAAGAATGCTTCTTTCAATGCTTTTCCAGTATACATTTGGGCATCAGTCATATTACGCTCAAATACTTTTAAGAATAATGGTTCCTTTTGGTATAGTTCTTTTACATTCTCAATAATTGATGAGTATTCGCTAGGTAACACAAATACCAAATCTGGATTTTCTTGCGTTTTTACGTGAAAATCTTTAACTGTTTTTAAATTGTCTATGGCGCTATCTATATCCTTACATAAGACCGCTCTTCTATACGGAAATGATCGACGGCCAGTTTGCAATGTGTATGCTACATCTGCTAATTCAACATCTTTATTAGATTCCAGATATTCAACCATATTTACTGTAGCATTATTTAAAGCTTCTTTTGATCTAGCAGAAAGAACCATTAGTTTTTTCTCTCTAGTAGAAGCAGAACTTTTAACTTTAGGGGCTTCTTCTAATACAATATGAACGTTAGTTCCACCATATCCGAAAGCACTCACACCTGCTCGAAGAAGATCATTATCTTCACTTTGCCAATTCACCAAATCAGTATTGATATAAAATGGGCTATCTATAAAATCAATTTTCGAGTTAGGGCGCTTCACATTTAAAGTTGGCGGGAGTTGTTTATGCCTCATAGATAAAACTGTCTTTATAAGTCCCGTCACCCCTGCAGCTGTATCTAAATGACCTACATTACTCTTAACAGAACCAATTGCACAAAAAGATTTCTTGTCCACATCTTGAAACGCTCTCTTTAGAGCCTCTACTTCGATAGAATCCCCTAATGGCGTTGCCGTCCCATGCGTTTCTATATAACTAATTGTAGAAGGATCAACTTCAGCAAAACTATGTGCTGCTTGAATTACTTCAGCCTGTCCCTCAACACTCGGAGCAGTATAGCCTACTTTTCGACCACCATCATTATTTGCTGCTGATCCCTTAATTACACCATATATCGTATCTCCATCAGCAATCGCATCTTCTAATCTCTTTAGTATTACCATACCTACACCATCACTAAAAACTGCGCCCTGGGCTTCTGCATCAAAAGTACGCACTTTGCCATCAGGTGAACTTGTCATTCCTTCATGGTATTTATAACCATTCTTTTTAGGATACGTTATAGATACTCCACCTGCAGCTGCAATAGAGCATTCTCCAGTTAACAATGATCTACATGCAAGATGAATGCTCAAAAGAGATGTAGAGCAAGCTGTATACAATGTAAAACTCGGTCCCTTAAGTCCCAACTTATAGGATGTAAGCGTTGAAATTGCATCTTTATAGGAAAGAGTACCCGCCTCTGAAAACTCAACCACACTATCACTGTTTAATAATGGCGTGTGCTTCATCCAATTAAAATTAGTAGATGCTCCTACGTATAACCCTATTAATCCTTCATAATCAAATGGATTATAGCCTGCCATCTCTAATGCTTCCCATGTTGTTTCCTGTAACATACGGATCTGAGGATCCATTATTTTCGCTTCTCTAGGTGTATAAGCAAAAAAGGATTCATCAAAATATTCTACTTCCTCCAAATACCCTTTTGCTTTCACAAAATTAGGATGTTGTAAAACATCTAAATTAACACCTTCTTTAATTAACTCGTCTTCAGTAAATGTAGAAATTGAATCAACACCATTTTTTAGGTTATCCCAGAATTGGTTTATTTCATTTGCACCTGGAAATTTACCTGCCATTCCAATAATCGCTATTTCCAAACCAGTTTTACTATCATCTTGATGCTTCATTTTCACTTTCCTCCTATTTTGTTTAATTCGGATTTTCTATGCTTTACATACTCTTAGCTACAATATTTAGCGCTAATATTCCTATTTCATAAACTTAAGCAAAAGAAAAAACACATGAAATTACCCATAAAGTAGCTAAAGTGATTTACATACCTGACAGAAAACAAAAAAATTTAATTACAATTTCTATTCATGGATTTCAATGATATTTTGAGCACTCATTTTTATTCTAAAAACCTAATACTTTGGTAATAATTCTGTTAATTTTACACTTTATGTAGTTAGTAAAATATTCACAAGAAGTTTTCTTTAAGAAATTAATTTGTAGAGTAATAATTTTGTAGGGGTTTTATGTTATGAAATTAAGCATACTTTTTCCAATATCATATAGAAAAAAACAAAAAAGTGACATACAGTGAATATTGAGAAATAAAATTCATTTATTCCATATCTAACCAAAATAGAACGAATTTTCAATTTTAAATTAGATTTTCTTGTATTTA
Source organism: Bacillus sp. 2D03 (assembly GCF_003946765.1). Lineage (NCBI taxonomy): Bacteria > Bacillati > Bacillota > Bacilli > Caryophanales > Bacillaceae > Bacillus > Bacillus sp. 2D03. The sequence continues at coordinate 204,296 of NZ_RPSJ01000008.1, forward strand.
TAATTGCATTCTCTATAAATCATCTATGGTGAGCTTTTAAACTTTAAACATAAATGAAGTTATATGCGAAATTTTTTAGTTTAGATGAGGATCTATAAGTGAATTCATTCAAAAGGAATTACATATGCTACAGATTTAATATTCTTTATAAAGTTATATACATAAACTAAATTCCTTGAAACGTTTTAAGAAAATATTGAGGATGAACATCGTTAGTGGAGCGCTTACTACCAAAGGCAAATTTATTTCTAGGATTGCTGACTTACAATTTTGCATTGTACGACTCCTAAGACAGACCAAATAAGTTCATATGCTACAGTACTGTTTACCCTTCCGTTCATGTTGTTGATTTTCCGTTATGTTTTGCTATGCACATACGATATTTTCATCTTATATCCATAACTATTGTCCTGTAGACGCTTTATATTATCTTCAAACCCACTATTTCACTAAACTGTAAAATTAAAACCATTAAATTTCCGAATAAACTGAAAACTCATGAGAAATTGACAAGAAATCTCAATAAGATCTTTTCAATATATCTTAACTTCAATCTCATGGAATCAGGACTCAAAAATGATGCTATACAGGGGAATATTCTACTAAATAGAATTACTAAAAGAGATATCTATTGAGAACTCAGATGTTAAAGAGAATGCTTTGGATTTTGTTGAAGAAATAGCACAAAATGCGGAACAAGGTGCAGCTGTAAGACCCTCTCTTCTTAGATAAGCACAAGCAGCTTTAACTGATATTAACTCAATAGTGGCTCATGGCTCCCAAGTTGTAGCTAAGATTGGCCAATTCATTAATATAATGATTGGATTTATTTTATAATTTTCGTTTTTTAAATTCTTTTTTATTGTTAAGAATTTAAAAACGGTTCAAGTACAAACATATATAAATTTAAAAGCACCCATGGTGGGTGCTTTTTGCTTTACTATGAAATAAGTATCCAATTTAAAATATCACTTTTTGGGAAAATTCAACTACAACAGTAAAACTATTTTTACATTTTTTTAATATGTAAAACCCGTCATTAAATAACCAAATAAAAATCCAGTGATATTAGTATGTTTGCTTAACATTACTAGGTTCTTTGAGTTTAACATTTTGTATGTTTTGTAAAACTTATTTTTTCTTTGTAATCTTTAAATATGTTCAAAAAGGTGTACCTTTTGAAGTTTGTTTTTTAGGGGAAGTTTTTTGAATAAAGTTATTTCGAAAAAATTGTTAATTTACCACTAAATCAATATCTACAATGTTAGTACTAGTAAATATTATTTTGAATTTTAAACAAACTTAAAATTCAAAATAATATTTATAAATTTCTTAATGTTTACACAATTAATTGAGTACTGTAATGTTTTAGCTAATTGAAAAATATTAAAGACATTGAAAGGGGAAAATTCGCATGTTAAGTAAAAAAGTTGCTTTTTTTAGTCTAGCTACTATAGTTCTTATGAGTGGAACAGCTAATGTAGCATCTGCAATGGAGCAAAGTTCAACTCTCGATTATCCTATTTCTTCTATTGAATCTACAAAAAATACTGATACATTTTTAGATAAATTGATAGATTTTAAAGACAAAGAAAAAGAAGCAAAAAATTATGGAAAGAACCTTCCTAATCATAGAGATAAAATTGTAGTAACACCAAAAGCAAAAGAAGCTTTTAATAACTATGAGCAAAATGGAACAAGGATTAATCAAGCTTTAAGAGAAGGGAAAGTAGATGGATATCCTAAAGAGTATGTAAAAGTAGCAAAAGAATACGCTGCAGAAATGGATAAAGTATTTAAACAAAATACTGCTAGTGTACCAGATACAATTATGGTATATAGATATACAGATGAACAACAGTTTGGAATTGCCCCGGGGACATTTTTTCCCAAAGATCCAAAAAACCCAAAAGAAACTATAGTTAATAAAGAATCAATTGAAAAATTCAAGAAAAAGTTTGAAGGGAAAACTGTTAAAGACAAAGGTTTTACAAGTACGTCACTAGCTATTCTTGATAAATATCTAGGAGAAAAGCCAAAAACAATTCGTATGGATATTGAAGTTCCAAAAGGAACACATGCTGTATATATGGGAAATGAATATGCGGAATTAATATTACCAAGAAATGCTCCATTAAAAATTAAAAAAGTTTCAGGAATTGTTGAAAAAGGAAAACTAATTGTAAAAGTTGATGCAAGTGTGGTAAATAAATAGTTTAATAAAGCTTGAGATGAAGAATTATGAAAAAAGATTTACTGGGAGGTTTGGGCTTCTTCATTAATTGTTCCAATACTAATTAATGGGTATACCCCTCCTGTTTATATTGAAAGTAATTCCTTATAAAAAAGTACCCCTAGATAAATCTAGGGGTACTTTTTTATAAATGAATTTAATAGATTCTTGTAATGGATAGTCTCGCCACATAGCCATCGAGTTAAGAAAAGCAAATACCTTAAAAACGGATATTTTATGCGTTTTGCTTTTTATTGTTTTTTAGTAACATATTTAATTCTTTAGCATCTTTTTTTGTATTTAAATAGGATATAAGCCAAGAAAATGCATATATCAAAATTATACTTTCGAAAAAATCAACAGTTGGAAAGGTTGCTATCCAATGGTTATATATAGATATAAGAAAAATAACTAAAATCATTATGAAAAAATGAATTACTAAAGCAAATACATAGCTTATTCTTTCAACATCAAAAATAAATGTGAAAATACCTGCACAAGCAGAAATTAACAGAACACTTATTATTTCAGTTTTTGTAATAAAGGTGCTATTGTTTCTCGATAGTAAAACTATCATATATATAAATGATCCCGTTCCTAAGCCTTTATATAGTCGTTCTTTTAATTTCAATATTTTTTTCCTTTCGTATTTTTTTATGACTGTAAGGTAATATTCTTTAATTTTGATTGCATATAAAATGTATATAAGATTCCTCCAAAAAATAAACCTACAGACAATCCACTTATAGCAGAATACATTACATTAAATGCAATATCATCATAAGATGATGAAGATACTTCTAAAGTTACATTTAAAAGATATTTCACAAAAAAGTTAATCAAAATAATTATTAATGGCAAATAACATTTCTTTCTAAAAATAACTGTTTCTTGTTTAAAATAAATTTGATATTTTTTATATAACAAATATCAAATTAAAATGCCTGGAAGAATGAAAATAGTATAGCTTATTAAACAATACCCTAGGTGAGAAAATTTATTAATAATTTTCTCCAAACCCCACATCATAAAAATCACAGGAACAAGAAACATTTTAGACAAATTAATCGGTCTTTCTTGAGAAATAGCAATACCTCTTTTTATTAAAATAACTAATAATATCCATACCCATAATGGAGTTCTTATAAGCACTTCTTTAATCATTGTATCTCCTCCTTTGTTTTTATTAATATTTACATTAAAGGAGATATAAAGAAATACTTTTAAACATAAGTGGTAAAAATCAATACATATGTGGTTATTTAGAATACTGTTTTAGCTTATTTTTTAAAGAAGAAACATATTTTCTTGATACAATTAAATTTTCGCCATTTGAAAGCAGTGCTTCTAGATTTCCACTCGTCTTAGCCGAGAATTTATTTAAAAAATGGATATTGACAATTGTAGCCTTTGAAATTCTAATAAAGTTATCTGGAAGTGTATATTGCAATTTATATAAAGGACTTTTTACCTCAAATATATTTTCTTTTGTATAAATAAACACTTTTCTTTCAAGGTATTCCAAATAATAAATAGTTGAACAAGAGATTTTTTCTTGTTCATTTTTGTGGATAGAATTTACTATTAAATAATCATCAGAACTATTCTCTAGTGTGGATACCATATCTTGAATGAAAGATGTAACTTTATGAACGTAAAAAGTACAAGATTCTTCTTTAAGTTTTTCAATGATGTTAATGTTTACTTTCATTTGTTATCCTATGTTCCTTTCTTCAAAATACATTCTATCGTTAGTTTGAAACACAGTTTTATCAAATTCAAAATAGTATTTTATATGAATATTATTAAGAAATCTATCAACATATTTCATTTTTCAACGCACCTTGTTTATAAACATCGTAACATTATTTTTAAAATACAACTTACCATATTACCATCAATTTAAGAAATGTATTCTTCTCTAAAAGGATAAAATTGTGTTGGAAATATAAAACGGAGATATTCCCGTTTTGGGGTATCTCCGTTTTGTTAGCTTGATGGCGATGTTTCCATACCCCTACAATTGACTTATGGGACAACCTCATTTTTCACCTTCTTTTCTAACTAACAAGTCGCGAAATGCGTTTCTTCTGCCATGAAAGTTTATAGTATCCGTATTGCAAAAGTAAACTCACAATAAATGCAGCTGGATATCCAATCCATATTCCTTTTATACCAAAATTTGCATGATAAGAAAGGTAATAAGCAACTGGGACTTCTACAAGCCATATTGATACGACACCGATAACAGTGGGCCATAGTACAGTTCCACTTGCTCGCATTGTCGCACCAATAATTTGAGCATGACCAAAAATTAAGTAACTCCAAAGTGTAATCATCACTAAACTATGTGCAATTTCGATTGTATTTGGGCTCGTTAAGAATAACGCTAGGATTTCTCTTGAAAACAAGTAAATAAGAGTGATTAATATTCCACCAATTATATAGTTCATAACAATTCCAGCGCGAATAACTTTCTGTAATCGATTAAATTGATTCGCACCAATGGATTGTGCAGCGAAAATGGATACTGTAATTCCAAGACTGACTGCCGGCATCTGAACATAACTTGCAACCTGGTTCACAACCCCATATGCAGCAGTCGCATCAGATCCGAAGCGATTCACAAATGCGATTACCGCAATCTCAGATAACGAAATAAGTATCATATTAATACTCGCTGGAATCCCAAGGCGTAATAATAGTTTTAATAAATCCCAATCCATACGAAGATATTTCCGTACTGTCTCATCTAATTGCAGTGGATGATTCTTCTTCTTTAAATAAATAAGCATAACAACAAATGTTACAATGGTTGAGATAACAGAAGCATAAGCGGCCCCATACACATCAAACTTCGGTATTCCTAGCCAGCCAAAAATTAGAATAGGTAATAAAATCATATTTAAAGCTGTACTAACAATTAAGAAATAAAATGGTGTTTTAGAATCTCCTGTACCTCGCATAAATGTTGTATAGGCAAAATATAAGAATAAAACTGGCATAGAAATAAATAAAATACGCGCATAATGCACACTCATATCAATTATATTTTCTGGCGTGCCCATAAGGCGCATAATATTTAGGGCAAATATACTTCCCACCACTGCCAAAATAGCTCCTATTATAAAGGTAAAAGTCAGCGTCGTACCAACGATAGCTTTTAAACGATCTTCATTACGGGCACCAAATGCCTGACCAATTAAAATCGAACTACCTGATCCAATCCCAATTACAAATGATACAAGTAAAAAGAATAATGGGAAAAATGCTGAAATAGCAGCTAAATCATTCACACCAAGCCATCGCCCTACCACTACCATACCAAACAATTGTCCAACTGATTGTAATATATTACTTAAAAGCAAGGGAACTAAAAACATAGACATGGATTTCCATATTGTTTGCCCTTGATTTTGTGATTTTTCACTCTCTTGAATATTATCTAAGGATGATTTCAACTTTCTTTTCTCCTTTTATTAGGGGTACTATGTGATTCTAGGAATTGTACACGAAAGACAAAAAGAGATTTTAAACCCAACTTTATTATTTGTAAAGATTACCCTATATTAAATAATCAACGTTTTATCACCAATTTCAGAATTAAATTTGGGGATAAAATTTAGCTAACCCTTTTTAAAACGCCCTTCTATATGGATACTTCCCATAGCCATCAAGCTATGTTTTCATCATGTTCCTCAAAAGAGAAAAATTGTATATTTTTACTCCAGAGATATCAATTTTTCTCTTTTGAGGAATGTTTCATTTTACTAGCTTGGTGGGCATGTGGCGGTACCCAAAATGTACTTAATTTAGAATCAAACATCAGTTTCATTTAGACTAACCTAACTTGAGTTCCGTCCATAATAAAATATTGAACTATTGTATAATAAGTTAACTTAATAACTAAAAAATAGAATATAAATCAAACGTATTTATTCGTAATTATTCAACTTCTAGTATCTCAAAAATTAAAATGCTTAAAATGAATAAAGTAAAAAGCAAGATATATAAACCTAACTGAATAACAATAAACAACATAAAACTGATAGGTTATTAGATAGAATTTTTATACCAATCACCACATACTCCACAAATTCCTCAGCCACAATTTTTTAGCAAATAAACCCCTTCTTGAAGGAAATGTATTACAGGTACCTTTGACCACAGAAATGAATAGTACTCGTCGATTCATTCCTTTTTTAAAATCATTGAATCATTAACTACTATCCTCGCAATATTTCTGTTTATATCCAAACCAATTCCCACGTTAAAAACGACATAGTTACATGATATGACACATCAAGGACAGTTACCATACACGTGGTGTTCAAGTAGTTGTAGATACTAACTTTATGGATTCTACATCTGCAATGTGATACTAGAGATGCCTTATTTGTTAAAAAACTCCAAAATACGGCTATTTATATATTGAGGATTCTCCATGGACATTAAATGTCCTACATCTTTCACCAATTCTACAGTTAGATTGGGTGATGAATTTTCAGCACATTTGAAAGCTTCTATTGGGTTATACATTACTTCATTCTCTCCTAACATTAACAGCATAGGCGTTTGAATTTTGGCTAACTCTTGATTTGTAAAAATATATGGAAATCCCTGTTCTGTTGGAGTTTCATTTTTCACTGAATTATTCCACATCATTCCTGCTACCAATTGTTCTTGAATAAATGGATGAATAGTGTATCGATTATCAAAAATCCACTCTAAAAATTTCTCGACCCCTTCCCTACTATTCATCATTCCTGAAGCATAGGAAAAAAACAAAGGATAAAAAGGAATATACGTTGCTGCAGGACTCATTATTACGGCCTTATTTACCTTATCTGGAAAAAATGTCAAGAAGTTAACAGTATGCAAAGCACCATATGACAATCCTACAATGTTGGTGCTATTAATTTCTAATGTATGTAATACTTCTTTTAACCATAGTGCGTAACTTAAGCGATCTGTAAAGCCCTTTTTTGGAACACTTTTATTTTTATCTCCTAAAATATCAATACACATTATTCTAAAATGTTTACTCCAGTGTAAAATATTTGAATACCACATTGTCGAACTCATCTTTGCTCCATGGAGTAATACGAGAGGTTGTGCTAATTTATTACCACTTTCAATAATATGAGTCTTCCCTTGAGATGTTTCTACAAAGTAAGATAAAAAACTAGTTGGCCATAATTTTAGACTTTTCTCATAAGATTGTAGATAGTTAGTTTCTTGATATTTTTGTTCTAAAATCTTCATTTTAGTTCCCTCCATATAAATCATTTTCATAGTTCACTTTTAAAGTCACAGTAGTTTTGCTTTACTTAATACCCATTTTAAATTTAAAGGTTTCAATTTCATCAGCTGCCTTGTTATATCCTCCAGCATTTTTTAAAGATTCTCCAATTCTATGGCTATTTTTTATATAAATATCATTCGATAACACATGCATTGCTGTATTACGTAATATTTCCGGAGTAAGCAAATTACGATCTAACTGGACTCCGGCTTCTAATTCTTCTATTCTTTGAGCAACTATAGGCTGATCTCCCATAACTGGAATAACTAGCATAGGAACACCAAAATATAAGCTTTCACTGGAACTATTCATTCCCCCGTGTGTAATAAATAGATCAGTATGTTGTAGAATGTCTAATTGAGGAACGTAATTATATAGCTTAAAATTAGAAGGAATATTATCTAATTGACTAATATCATTTTGTTCCCCTATAGCTAATATGACAGTAACCGAGCTATCTCGAAATGCTTCAAAACATGTGTAATAAAAATCGGGTTGCTGGTTAAATACTGTTCCCATAGAAATAAAAATCAGCTTGTTTCCCTTTGCCTGTTCTAAGGAAAAAGAATCTACATATTTATGCTGTGCAATAGAGGGCCCGACAAATATATAAGAATCATCAAATTCTTCGACATTTGGTTGATACAATTTTGATGTATATACAATTGTAATATCCCCTGGGCATGTCATCACATTCTGTTTTTCATTAAGAGTAATTCCATAAATATCTTCCCATTTTTTCAAAATACACATGACTTCCTGATATAAAGGGGATTTTTTATTTTCTTCTCCATGATTTTTCATAAGAGTAGAAGCTATCTTTTTAGTAATGGCAAATGTTGTACATGAAGAAATTTTAGGTAATTGTAATACTTCTGCTATGATCCATCCAACAGCGAAATTATTATCATATATAACATAATCGTATTCTTCTTCTTTTACTTCTTCTAAAATTATCTCTATTATTTTATCCATGGATTTTACCATGTGTAATAATAGTTCTTGAGAATCTATTTGCCCACTCATTCTTTTTACCATGTCTATTTGTGATATGAAATTTTCATATGGTCGAAACAAAGCTCCTGTATTCTCTATTTTACTTCTATACTTTTCTACGCAATAGTAAATAACTTCCTCGCCTCTTTTTATTAGTTCTTCGACAAGTGCAATTGTCGGATTAATATGTCCTTCTCCTGGAAAATTAAACATTAGAACTTTTGCCATATTATTGTTCCTCCCCTAAAGTTTAAATAACTATTCTATTATTACTAATATCAATCACGTACTGATATTTGAAGTAAAGGTAAAGATTTTCTCCTTTCATTTTAATGAAATCACTTGTGCTATTAAATGGAAAAAACAATTAAGAAACAAAGTAGATATAAAAAATCAAATAATTCCCTCTCTCTATTTCTCTCATGTATAATAAAAAATAACTAAGAGTAGAAAGGGCTGAATTATGCGCAGATATCAATATTTTTAATCTACCCATCACCAATATAATGGAGGTAAAAGTATTGATTACAGAATTATACACACAAAGATTACATTTAAGAAAAACAGAAGAATCCGATTCATTAAGCTTATTTAAAATATGGTCTGATCCAGATGTTACGAAATTCATGAATATTATTAATTTCACTACTGAGGATCAAGCAAAAGACATGATTAAATTTCTAAACGAGCTGGCTCAAAGCAATAAAGCGCTCCGATTTACTATTATCGAAGCAAAATCTAATCAAATCATTGGTTCATGTGGTTATAATTTCTTAGATTTCGAAAACTCTAAAACTGAGATTGGTTATGATATTTCAAAAGCATTTTGGGGCAAAGGATATGCACCTGAAGCAATCTCCGCTTTATTAGACTATGCATTTACTAATTTAAAGCTAAACCGCATTGAAGCAAAAGTTGAACCTGAAAATCTAAATTCCATAAGTGTTTTAAAAAAATTAAAATTTACATTAGAAGGAACGCTAAGAAAAAGTGAAAAATCAAATGGAAAATTCATCGATTTAAGTATCTATTCGAAATTAATAACTGATTAATTTCTGTCTCTCCCCCTATACTTCAGTGAAGTATAGGCTCTTTTTATTCCTTAAGAAAATTCAAATTGTAAGTCAATAGAAAATTGATTTCGTTTCTAGTTACTAACCTACAACTCAAAACTGTTTATAAAGGTACACTTTTATAGGCATATCAAATGCTCTCTATATCTTTGAACACGTAATAATAAAAAGCGAACCAAAGGGTGTACCTTTTGAAACGTAATAAAGAGAAGAGTTTGCTATGAACTCTTCTCTTTATAAAAACAATGAATAATTTCTATTATTTAATTTACACTCTTCCCTCATAAAAATTTATTTTTTAAAGAGCATAATTATCTGTGTGCTCTTTTCATTTACTATTTTAATAACTATGTTGTTAAACTTCCTCTAACCGCACCCACTTTCACCATTAATATCAAATTAACTTCAGTGCTTTCAGTAAGGCGTGTTCTCTTGACTTGGCATCTTCTTTTGAAAAATGTGCCTCTGGAAACATAGAAGACAAATGATGGTACCCAGGGTAGACATGTAATTCCACTAAAACACCATCAAAAATCAGTTGTTTCGCAAATATTAAGGCTTCGTCTATAAATAAATCAATGGTACCTATATTCATATAAGTCGGTGGTAACCCAGCCAATGACTTTGCACGTGCAGGTACGTAATATTCACTTACTTCCTCCAGACCTAGTTCATGCCCTAATACGGATTTCCAGCCAAAATAATTACTTTGTTTTGTCCAAATAAATTCCCCTGCATAGGGATGCTCTGGTGCAATACTCGTACGGTCATCTAGCATTGGCCTTATTAGTCTTAGATGATGGATTTCGAATTCCTTCTGATCACGAATGTATAGGGCTAATCCAGCTGCCAATCCGCCGCCAGCGCTGCTACCCGCAAGAGCAACTTTCTGCGTATCTATTCCTAATTCCTCCGCATGTTCAATACACCATTTTAGCCCTGAATAGCAATCCTCGAGTTGACTTGGCTGAATATGCTCAGGTGCCAGGCGATAATACACAGATACACAACAAAAACCATGCTGTACAGCCAATGATGCATTGCTTGAACGGTCAACGGCTGGGCTTCCTAAAACCATTCCGCCACCATGGATCGAATAAAATAAGGGCATCCTATAATACTTTGATTGAGTTGGTTTAATGATTTCTATTCGAATATCCGGACCACCAAAATAACTTGGCACAACCTTTTCTTCAAATGTGACAGGGAACATCTGTGTTATATCTATTTGTGGCATCATTTGTGATTGATTCTTACGTGATTCCATTAGCGTAGATTGGGTAAGTGCGTTTGTTGGTATTAAATCAACTGCCCTGATAATTTCTGGATCAATCAAATGTCTACTTCTGCTTTTTTGCTCCGCCATAGTAAAAATCCCCTCACTTTCTTGTTATAAACATAATTTAGTATTAAAATTTCATTTTGTTTTAATCATGAAACAGGATCTATCCAAACCGTTATAAAATCTTTCTAAGAAATAAAAGTCGGCCACTACATGTATTGTTATATCGTTTTTTTATGTTGCTGACATGTTGTCTATTCATATTTTAAAGTGCCAAATAATCTTCTTAAATGGAAACAATGATTTAGAATCATTATTTCCTATTTTTTTATATAAATAAACAATTTGGTTCTGTTGCAAAGTTTGTTAAATATTATCTGATTTTGATTAAAAGCACTTTGCAGTCTTCAGGTCTCTTGTTTTGCTTAGGTAAAAATCGATTGTATTTTCTTTAAAATCAACAGCACAATACAGATACTTCCATTGACCTTTTACTTCGATATAGGTTTCATCGACTCTCCAGGAGTCATTTATTTTTTTTAGGTGATATCGGATTCGTTTGTCCAATTCAGAACTGTACTGATGAATCCAACGGATAATCGTTATATAAGAAATAGATAAGCCCCGTTCCTCCATTATTTCCACTGAATCACGAAAACTGAGGTTGTACCGTAGGTACCATCTTACCGTTAACAAAATAAGACTGAGAATGCTTTCATTTGAATACATTTTCCTTTTCCACACCAATCACACACCCTTTCTAAAGTAATAGTATCAGTATGTCCAAGGTTTATAGATTCATTGCAATGGTCCTTAAGTTTTTGCACCAGAATCAATATAACTGCCCTCAAGATGAAGACTTACTTTTCGTAACAAATTATAAAAGGAAATATACGCAGTTAACTGTTAGAGCTATACAGAAGTTAAGTGATAAATATTTAAGTGCATTTGATGAGAAGCATAGCCCTCATCAAATGCGCCATACCTATGCTATAAATCACTATAAAGAAAATAAGGATCTGGTATTGTTACATGATCAACTTGGTCATACTTCTGTCGAGGTGACCAGTATCTATACGAACATCAATAATGAGAAGAAACGTGAGGCGATTGAACGTTTAAAAAGAAGGCAATTTGAATAGTATCAACTCATCCATTTTTATTAATCAAACTTGCATATTTTATGTAATACAAAATGTATCTTACAATATCCTCTTCATCCTTAATTAACTAGGGCTTTCATCCGTTTAGAAAACCATCGTAATAAAAAATACGATGGTTTCCTTGTATTTTTTATTTTGCTTTATCACAAGGTAATTTTACGTTTATATACGAAATTTCATAACTTTATTTCAAATCTACAAAAGATGTTAAAAAAAGTAGAGTGACATAAAACGCTATGTCTCTCTACTAAATACTACTTTCTACAACTAACAAAATATTTTTACTAATTCTTCTGCGCAAATTTTAATGTATCAATGCTGGATATCACGAAAAACCTCCTTCAATTTTTCATCTGCACGGTCTGAGAAAAACATATCTAAGTTAACTTGAGTAATGGCTGCCATTTCTCCAGCGTATGCAAACATTTTGTCTTCATAGATTTTAATTGCATCATTCAAATTAGAATGATTAATGATGGACAGCGCTAGTTCTGCGCCATCCAGCATGGCCAAATTTGCTCCAGCACCAGCAAAAGGAGACATTAAATGAGCGGCATCACCGATAAGCGTAACTCCAAATCTATTTTCCCATCGGTGATGCACAGGGAGCATATAGATTCTTCTAGGGATTATTTCTCCATTCGCACATAAAATATATTTTTTTAAATCGCCCGACCAATCATCGAAATATTCCAACAATTCTTTTTTAGCCTTCTCTGGTTCATGAAAGGGAATGCCACATTCATCTAAAAAATTGTAACTCGTTCGGAACCCTAAATAGATGCGAATTCTACCGTCACCGTTTACTTGAGCCACAAGTGTTTTATTGTCCCCCATTGCAAACATAGAGCCACTGCCATTAAATTTTAAAATGTCTGGATGCTGGTCAGCGACATTCATTATACTTAATTCAATCATGCTAATACCAGAGTATTTGGCACTGGCCTTGCTTACCAGAGGTCTAATTCGTGAGAAAGCACCATCAGCTGCAATGACAAGATCCACAGTAACTTTTTCTCCATGTTCGAATTGAAGTTCATATTGATGATTTGCCACAGGGACAGCCTGAATTAACTTATAGCCCCATTGAACGGAATTGGGGTGTAGAGAATTTAATAGCAAATTTCTTAGATCCATTCGGTCAATCTCGGGTCTGGAATTTTCCTCTTTATCCTGGAAATCATTCTTATAGCGAAGGTGACCATTCTTATTCATAATCCTTAATTCCTGCCCTTCATAACGGCAAACTTTTTCAAATTCTTTCATCAGTCCAGCCACTCGTAGAGCTTTTTGACCTGTATGAAATTCCAAGTCAAGCGTTCCTCCTTGAGATCGTTCAGTTGACGAAGGTTCACGTTCGTAAATCAAAGGTTCAAATCCTGCTTGCTGCAAAATACGTGCAAGAGTTAATCCACCTGGACCAGCTCCAATAATGGCGATTCTTTTTTTTGAGTTGTACATAATAGTAGCCCCCTTTTGTATTTTATAATAAGCAATGTTCACTTTAGTATCAATACATGGTTTGTTTGTGAATTAATGTAAACTCGATATACTGATACTTTCCTATTGAGATATGGCAAAGGCTCAAAAAATACCCCCTCATACCTGAATTTTTTTATTTAAGGGATTACTTATGCTAATTATCAAAAATACGATTTACCCTAGAAATTTTTGCATCGCAGTATACCGCTTATTTATTTTCCCTTTGTAATACTTCTCCAGATTCTGGTCCTTAAGTTTTTGCATCAGAATCGTCTATCATGAGACAGTATCTTTGATAAACAATAATCTTTTTATGCAATATTGCATAAAAAACACCTGTCAATTTTGCTATAATTTCAAGAGTAAAATGTTGCATCCAACATTTTATAATCTTCTATATTCATTAATATAGAAACCCTAATTAAAGGCGAAAAGGGAAGAATATTGGTGGTTCTTCCCTTTTTGCTTATTTTTTTAACAGTCTAATGTTTTATTCTATAGTCTAAACTATTTTTATTAATGAAACCTATTAAAATTCAAACATACAAACTTGAGTTAGCAAACTAGAGATAAATACTTCATTATTTTTTCTGGTATATTGAAAAGTTCCTACTCTAAATACAATAAGAAAAGCAAAAAGAACTTGTAGGAATCCTACAAGTTCTTTTTGCGGTTACAGCCAATACACAGGACACATAAAATATCTGGTTATTCATATCGGGGAAACTATCTTATATATGGTTTGATTCCATTATACAGCAAATTGCAATTCTTTAAGATTTTATTTTTGAAAATTTTGTGAATTAAATAAATGAGATGTTATAGCGAGCTATTAATCCCTAAAAATACCACTTATGCATTTTGTATAAAATGTTTTGAATCAATATCTATACCATAATAAATTATAAAAAATGTAAGTATAGGTAAATAGAGAAGAATGTAGGATTCTTACAGAAACATGTATAAAAATATTCAAGATTAATTAACTATAAGAAAATGAGTTTTACGTTATAACTAACTGTAATTCTTGAATATATGTAAATGGAGTATTCTTATTTTTTTATTTATGTGATGAAGAAATTTGGTGTAGGAGAATTAAACAAACGTTTGTTTTAAATATTTTAGTTATGAATCTATATGTGAGATATGGATGATGAGTTACAGTGTTCAATTGTTTGCTTAGTAAATTTCTCAATTATTATATAAATTTTATATAGCAAAGAAAAAAGCGCCCGCTATCGGTGCTTCCTCTAAAAATTTATCGCTACAAGTTCTTCTTAATGCTTTTTCTTCATGAGATGTAATTAATTTTTGAACTTTTCCAATATTCGCAACCACTATTTGTAATTCAATCCACATTTTGTTGATACTATTACAGTTACAGGTGTGTTAAAATTCATTTGAAACATTGCTTTTGGGAATACAATTGCTACTATACTTGCAATTTATTTTCTACAAACTGATTGGGTTTTAACCCAAATTGCGGTTTTATTCCGTAATCCTTAACAAATTGTTAAGGACTTTTTTTATTTGTCCTTTGGTTGCGAAAAAATAAAGTTTTAAAAGGGGGTCCGCCACATGCCCATCAACTTAAGAAAGGTAAATACCCCCAAAAAGAAAAAATGAGTTGAATTCTCAAAATAACTAATTGAAGAGAAAGAGAATTTTCATTTAGTGTGTACTTCAAAACCTTAGCTTGATGGTGATGTGGTGCTACCCCACATCCACCAACTTAAGAAGAATAAACGCCACCAAAACAAAAAAGCCCCAAATTTTTCTCGAAAATAAGGTGGGGCTTTTGAACCAGAAAAGTATATTTTTAACTATGAAAACTACGGTAAATTTTTCCTTTTTCCTACTTACTAAATTCAGCAAGTAAAATATTTTTAAAAGGATTAGGACTGTCAGCTCTACCCAAACTGTTCCAATTGACGACCAACGTATGCTTGCCTCCAAGTGTACCTCCAACAAGAGTAGTAAACCCTAGAATGCCACCTGTGTGTCCCCATATCGAGACACCGTTCGGAAGCTTAGTTTCATAGATTCCAAGACCATATCCATCGATTCCTTCTCTTCCTGTAGGAACTGTAGTAAGCATTTGTTTTAGTTGTTGTTCTTTCAGTAATTTGCCACCGAGCAAGTAAGTGAAGAATTTGTTTAAGTCGTCAGCAGTAGAAATCATATCTCCAGCAGAGCTACCTGCACTTGGGTTATAATAAGTAACGTCTTTTAGCTCACTTGCTCTGTCTGGTTGGTCATATCCACGGGCATGGTTGGTGCCTGGAATAACACTTGAATTCCCAGGTAGGAATGTATTCGACAATTCAAGTGGCTCAATAATCCGATTTTCAATCTCTTCCGCATAGCTGTTTTTGGTTACTTTTTCAATAAGCATACCCAGTAATACGTATCCTGTGTTTGAATAAGACCAGCCCTTTCCTGGTTCAAAGTCTGGGGGTAGAGAAATCCCCATCTTCACTAACTCTTCAGCCGTATACGATTTTTTTGTATCCGTAAAATCAGCGTCTTTTGACCTTGAGTATTCAGCGATACCACTTGTATGGTTCAATATATGCCGGATAGTAATCTTGTTACCATCATATCCATTTCCTTGAATGACACCAGGCAACCAGTCTTCGATGTAGTCGTTTAGATTCAGGCGATTCTCTCCAGCTAATTGAAGTACAACTGTTGCAGTGAACGTCTTCGTCACACTCCCAATGCGAAAGCGAAAATCTGTTTTCATCGGTTTCTTGGTTCTCAGATCCGCTATTCCAGCGGCATACCCCCACGTTTTTCCACCCTCAGAAGTTTTAGCAAGTATCCCCGGGTATCCAAGTTGCAATGTATCCCGCATTGCTTGCTTGACGGAATTACGATCTCGTTGAGTATTTGTTTGTAACGAACTAGATACATTTTGCGTGGGCTCTGCTTTTACAATTGAGGTTGGTGTTGTATATAACAGGGAACTTCCAGCTATTAAAAGGGCCAGACTTGCACATGTAATTTGACTACGTATTTTCATAAGGCATTCCTCTCCTCTATTCATATTGTATAAGTGTTTGCCTACTGTTCCTTACTTCCTGACAAGACTTAGGGAAAGGCCCTCACGCATATAGATAAAGCCCCAGTACAAAGGTATCTATCAATACCAACAATTTGAGCCATTTAAATCTCCATCCCTCCTATAACAAAATTATTCAAAGGTATGAAAGCATATTATGTACCCTTAGTTATTGTTAGGATTAACACAACATGAGACATAACCCCAACCCATATTTTACTTTATTTATCCATAATATGTATTGAGAAAGAATGTAATTTCGAATCCTTTCCGTAACCCAACTATTGATCGTTTTTTCACCTATTATAATTAGTTATTTAGAATTTCATAATAAAAAACTGTAAAAAGAATAACGAGTCCCTTAACGTACAGGAAGCGGTTGAAAAATATGTCTATATGTCGCTTGTAAATAAAGTCACGATGTTTTTAAAAAAGATGCGATGTTTTGAATAAAATCGCGACGTTTATAAAAAAATTGTGATGTTTTTATAGTGAATAGAAGATCTGTACTGAAAGGCGGATTAAGGAATCGTTGAATAGCAATAAAGTTCCTGCACTAAAGGACTATATTGTGGAATAAGAGGAAAGGTCTCAATCTCAATTTTGATAGACATTTGGATGCGCATACTGATAGAATAAGCAGAAATATAATAGAGGTGGAATGGAATTGAGAAAAAGATTAGGGTGCTTACACGCCCATTATTCAAATATAGAATATATAGAAAACGCATTTTCCCTATTTAACATTGAATTAATACATTTTGTTGACCCAGCTTTAATGTATCGAGTTACATTAAATGAAAATTTTCAAGAATCAGATGCTCAATTTAAAGTTAAAGAGCAAATAGAATGGATTGCCCAATGTAATGTTGATGCTATCCTTATTACTTGCACAAACTATATTGCAATTTTACAGGAAGACCAACTCTCAATTTCAGTGCCAATTATTAAAATTGATGAACCATTCTTTGATTACCTCTGCAATATACAGCAGCCTCAGACCATTCTTTTTACAAATCCTGCAACTGTTGAAGGTACGGTAGAACGCCTTAAACATCATGCTAATAATCATCAAAAATCTTTAGATTTAGAGGTTATTGTTATAAATAGTACTTTTGAATTGATAATGCAAGGACTAAAAGAAGAATACGACCAAGAAATTGCAAAGTTCTTAAATCAAATCATTAAAGATACAAAGAAAGTTATCTCCGTTGCTCAATTATCTATGGTTGATGCATCTCAGCAAGTTGAGTATAAAACATCTAAGACTATTATTAATCCGTTAATTACATTAGTATCTTACATTGTTAATCAATTAAAATTAGAAAAGAAAAATCAGTGATAAACTGATGTGCCCTTCTTCAGCCAAAGGGCGCATTAATTGAGTAAGGATCGCAAAAATTATCAAACTTTTTCTATTTGCATCTTTTATCAGGGTTTATTAAGTTAATTTAATCCAACTTTATTCCAAGGCTACACTATACGCACAATTTTCTTTTTTTGATATGGTGACCACATCGCCATCAAGCTAAGGTTTTGAAGTACCCCATGCCCATCAAGCTAAGCTTATATAAGTTTAATTTCATGTGAGATTTTTTCTTTTTTCTAAAGATCTAGTGTAAGTTCTTTAAAGATTTGCATACCAAATAAACCCTATCGGGTTTCAATTTTTTTGATTACGATACATGATTGTGAGACATAGAAAAGTTATATACGACGCCTATGATATCAAAGACTGTTTTCTTCTCATACCTATGGGATTTTCGTCCGTTTTTCTGTAAGAGATTAAACAGCCGAGACAATATCTTTGTTAATTCTTGGGTGTCTTTTTGTAGAGAGTGATAAATAAGTGGAAAATAATCTTTTATCATATAAATCGCTTTATATTCGCTTAATTCTCGTTTCTTCTTGCTGAGGAGTAATTGGCGCATTTGAAACATAGTGGAGGAACAAAGAAAGATGCTAATTAATTGTCCGTATAAGTGACATTCTAGTCGTTCTAATTTTACAGAATTACAATGATGAATACGAAAGAATGATTTCCATGTTTTAAAGATAAGTTCAACTTGCCATCGTAAGGAGTAAAAATCGTATACTTGTTCCTTTGGTAGATATTCCAAAGGAATATTTGTAATGTAAAAGTTAATTGCACTAAGTCGCTTACTGCGTTCTTTATAGGTAATTTGCTTCTTATGTTCTTTAGATGCTAAATCCTTTTGTCTACGTTTCATTTGCGTTTCAGTTAATTTGTACAGAATTAGTCTTGCAGGAAGTTTTTGATACATTCCAATATAAATCTCAGGAATTTCATATGTTTCACCTGACTGTAATTGGTCAATGAATTGCTCCATATCTAGTTGGATGTATTCAGATTGCTTTTTTATTGTTCCATTTTGAAAGTATTCAGGTTCTCTATTCTTCTGATATATACGAGTATTGAGCTTTAATCGTGAAATAAAATAAGCACCACACTCGTCTATCGTATGTAGATCTCTTAAATCGAAATATCCTAGATCACGTATACATACATCGTGCGGTTGAAGAGACGTTAAGCAAGTAGAACCATAAATTTTATCATTTTGCTTTCCCGAACCTACATGAACATGTAAAAATTGACCACTAAGCAAATCGTACTCTAATTGAATTTTCACACCAGCGCTATGACCACTACCTCCTGAACCTTGATATGTAGAAGCAAATTTATCTGGAACCTGAAAATGTGTAGAATCCAATACACGAATACTACGAAAATAGTTTGTATACAAAGTTGGAATCTTGTTTGAGTTGGAGGAATGAAATTGTTGGTTAAGTAAATACGATAATATTTGTTGTAAAAACTGTACAGCCCGAGAATTAAAGCGTTGATTGAGTCCTTCCGGACTCATGGAAATGCCTGTGTTAGCTTCTAATCGACTACATAATTGTGTCAATGAAGTATGAGCTATATTTTTGCTTAACCAAACACATAAAGCCACTAAGTCTTGTGCACGATATTTACTTTTTCGTTGAACAAATCCTATCTCTCTAGCTAACTGTTCCAAAGCATACGGTGACATATATCGTTGTAGTTCTTTAGAGAACAATTCTAGTTCATCTAAAATCGATAAATTCATAACAAAAACGCCCCCTTTCTGTATATTTCTACAAAAAGAATAGCGTTTTTTTCGTTTTATGGATACAATTTTCTAGCTTGATGGCGATGTGACGCTACCCTTATATTAAATCGCAATAAAAGGTGTTTTATGAATATACTCTTTATTATCAATCTGGCTAATTATAAAATTTGCTATTTCTTTATTTGAAATCATTGCCCCAGGCATATCGATAAGACTTTCTTTGACTGCTCTTACTTCAACACCCTCCTTTACAAAAGGCAGTCTTATTAGTGTCCAATCAAGGTCTTTATTTTTCAAAAGAATATTCAGCTCTTCTCTTTTATCTTTCATCATTTTAGAAAAGAGCACTTCAAACATTTTTGCTCCAATCTTATTTAAAAGACCTTTTTTATCTCCTATAATGTTGAGAGAACCTCCTGTAACGCCAATATATCTCTTAATATCCTTTTCTTTCATTACTTCAAGTATATCTCTGGTAACTTTGCTATATATAGGTGTATCTCTCATAGGTTGACCAAAGCAATTTATAACAATATGACAACCTTCAAGTAGTTGTCTTATTGCATCTACATTCTCCGCAGTACCTGTTACAATCTCAATTTTATCATCGTTATACTTTAATTTTTTAGGATTCCGAACAAGCATACGAATTTGGTAGCCATTTTTTAACGATTCTGAAGCTATATAACGACCTACCTTACCAGTGCCACCAATTACAGCTATTTTATAAGGATTATCCATTCCATCACTCCTAAGAATATATAAATAAACTCAATCCTTCCGAATTAAATTCTAATTTTATAATATTTCCCTTTTCATAATTAATAATATTTATCATTTTTCTTTATATTTTAACATAAATTACCTATTTATTCTGAAGTTTTCTTTTAACGCCTTAAATAACAAAATATATCGTAACCGAAATGGAAGTGTGACAATAATCATTGTCACATTGTTAAAAGCAATGCTAATTATAATCCTATTTTAGGAGTCCCGCCACGTTATCATCAATCTAGTAATTTGAAGTGTCCCCAAAACAAAAATTTTATTATTTTGCAGTTATTTATAAGAATTCAGCTCATTTTTATCGTTCTGAGGGTATTATGAGATCTTAAGTTGATGGATGTGTGGTACTACTCTAATACACCAAAATTTTATTACAACCTATCTGTTTATAAAGGTATATCTTTACAAACAAAAAGGGTTTATATACGAAACATTGAAATATCCAGTTTATAAAGGTGATTAAGTTTATTTTATAAACGTTTTTTCAATGAATACCTTTTACAAACGTTCATCTTTAATTAACTCCAATATTGTATTCATAATCTTTTCTTTCATTGATATGTTTTCATTTTCCATCAACTTAACTCCCCCTTCTAGAATGCATAAATTAAGCAATGTTTTAAATGTCATTTAACTTCAAGCTTTCACCTTCGATTTTTAATATTAATAAATAAATTTCTAAAAATAATTTAAAACTATCTATCAAAAACTTTTCAATTAAATATCAAATTTATTACTTTAAAAACGCATAATTGTATATTCATATTTTCAATAGTGCGTTCCCAACCCTATTGAAAAGAAATCTATTCCGTACCACTAAGTAGATCTCTTTCCAGAAAAAGAACCTGTTCTCAATGGAAAACAGGTTCTTTTTTGTTCAAAATCGATAAATTATACTACAACAGTATTGGTTCTTTAATTAATGGTAAATACTCTATACTCATAGCATAATTTAATAACAAATTAATATACTCTTGATTTGGCTCTAAACAATGTATGTTCTTCAAATATCCTTGCGTGTATAAACAAGATGGTATAGCTACTGATAGCTCTTCTACAGATTCTAATAAAGGCATTATGAGCTCTAAAGCTTTCTGTTCATCAGTAGTTAAATTCGTATTAAAAAACTTCTCTATATATTTTTCTTGTTTCATTAACAGGATATCGTATCCAAAAGCTTGTAAACTATTAATAAATTGTTCCCATTTTAGCTGAATTGGATTACAAATATGCATGGTTTTATTTACTGTATTGGCCTTATAAGATAATTCAGTAATAGCTAAACTTCCATAGTCTACAGGCGTTAAATCTACATACGTATTGACGTCAGGAGCTATGCTAGATAGGCATATCCCTTTTAATAATCTATAAAATGCGTTTTCATTAATATTGTATTGAAATTTACCTGTTTTAGAGTTACCCACTAAATTCCCTACACGGTATATTGTGGCACGAACTTCTTTTTCCATTGCTTCTCTGACCATTTTCTCGCCTTGAAACTTACTTTCTAGGTACAGATTATCTAAATTTTGTCCTCTATCAAAATTAGACTCAAAAAATTCAAATTCTTTTGGATCGCTTTCAGCCTGACCTACTACACTTAAAGTCGATATATAATGAAAACGTGCATTTGTGTTCTTAGCTAATTCCAATAAGTATTTTGTAGACTGAACATTTACCTTTTGAAAATGCTCACGTTCTCCATAGTGTCTAACTTCTCCACCACAATGTATGATTGACTCTACCTTATTCTTTAAATGGTCCAGCTGCTTTAAATCTAGACCTAGATTCATCTGAGATAAATCTCCTTCAATTAACTCTACTCTCACCTTCAACTTTTGGAGAATTTCTTTACCGAAATAAAACTCCATTCTTTCTTTTAACTTTGCACCAATTACTTGATCTTCATTTTTTCTTACTAAACAGTAAATAGTCGTAGATGGTAACTGTAATAATCGTTCTAAAATATGTGCTCCTAAATATCCTGTTGCCCCTGTAAGGAAAACTGCTTTTGGATAATTCACCATATCTAACTCACATTCTTCTAATTTAGTTGTTTCATAAACAGGAGTCGTTTTCGTTTCATTTTCCCTACATGCTACATTCATATTTTTCTCTTTCTTGAACGACATATCTTCCATCTCTTCAATATGAGAGGCTAATTTTTCTATAGTTCTATACTTAAAGAAATCTTGAATTTTCAAGTTAGGATATAACGGTTTTAATTTGACTAATGCCGGCATAACTTTTAAAGAATGTCCACCCAAATTAAAGAAATCATCTTTTAAACCTATAGATTTTACGTTTAGAACTTCAGACCATACCTTTGCAATGTTTTTTTGTACTTTAGTTTGAGGCTTAAGTATACACTCATCCTTTTGCTCATGATCAAACTCTATTTCTGGTAGTTTTTCAAAATCAATTTTCCCATTCGCCGTTATTGGTATTTCTAGCACATGAGAGTAATATTTAGGGATCATATATTCTGGCAATACATTTGATAAATGTAAAGCTAACTTATTTTTCTCTATCCCTATACCGTCCACTGTTTTATAATAAGCTTGCAGTAACATTCCATCTTTCGTTTGTGTTACCACAGCCTGACTTATCCCATCAAGTTGTAACATTGCATCTTCTATTTCCCCTAACTCAATTCTATGCCCTCTAATTTTAACCTGCTTATCTTTTCTTCCCATAAATTCTATATTTCCATTTGGTAACCATCTTGCTAAATCACCAGTTCGGTATAATCTTTTGCTATTGTCTTCTGAAAATGGGTTTGAAATAAATGCCTGTTTTGTTTTCTCTTCCTGCTTCCAATACCCTTGGGCCAATCCTAAACTTTCAATATATAATTCACCAATGCCCCCTACCGGACAATGTTGCATATATGAATTCAATATATGAACCTTTGTATTAGAAATTGGAATACCTATCGGTATGCTTCCTAAAAGATTATTTTCATCTTCTAAGACTGGTATGAAATAATACATTGCTGAGACAGTTGCTTCAGTAGGACCATACTCATTTACCAGCTGTACTTGGTTTTTAAAAGTATTTTGCCAACTTCTAATGGCATTTGTTGATGCAGCTTCTCCTCCCATTATTATAAATCTTAAAGAACATATCTTTTCGCTATCCAGTTTCGTTAATGACGTTGATAATTCATTGAAAAATACTGTTGGTAAGTCAGAAATAGTTGCTTGTGTTTCTTGAATGGCTTGAGCATATGCGACAGTTGAATAGCGCTGTTCATCACTTAATAAATATAGTTCTGCCCCATTTAACAAGGTAGAAAAAATTTCCGATACAGAAGAATCAAAACTATGGGAATAAAACTGTGTTACTTTATCATTTGGAGAAATCTGAAATACTTCATTTCTCCATTCAACTAAATTTAATACTCCTTTATGCGTTAATAATGTACCTTTTGGTTTTCCTGTTGATCCTGAAGTATAAATTACATATGCCAAGTCATCTGATTTATTTAAAATTTTCACATCATCATTTATAGTCGTACGATATATATCCTCTATTATTGAAACCTTATAATCACTTACATTCAAATGACTTTTGTATTTAATATTCGTTATAATTCTACATGCCTCACTATCACGAACTATATAATTTATTCTATCCTCAGGGTATTTTACATCGATTGGTATATAGGCAGCACCGGCTTTTAATATTCCAAGCATAGAAATGATACTATTCATACTTCTATCTAAAAATATGGCTACCTTATCACCTCTTTTTATACCTTTTTCGAGTAAATGTTGAGCTACTTGATTAGAGCTCATATTTAATTGTCCATATGTTAAAGATTCCGTTTCAGTCGCTATAGCAATCCGATTGGATTGTCTATCTACTTGCATATAGAATTGCTCTTGTATATTTTGAAAATAAGGATAGGGTCTTTCTGTATGATTTACCTTTTTATATAAAGATTCTTCTTCCTGTGATAGGAATGAAAGATTTTCATATGCTACTGTTCGTTGATGAATAAATGCGTCCAGTATAGTAAATAAATTTTGAGTAAACCTTTTAATTGACTCTTCCTTGAAAAGATTAATATCATACTCAAATGAAATGCCTACATAATCCAATCCCTCTTCAACAGCTAAAGAAATGTCAAACTTACTAATATCTTGTTTATTAGGTAACAACTGAAGCTTGTATGCATCATGTTGCTGCAGAATATCTTTCTGATAACTAAACATAGTAGAAAAAATCGGGTTATTCCCAAAGCTTCTATCAGGATTTATTTGCTCAATTACTTTATCAAATGGATACGATTGGTTTTGGAATGAATTCAAACATTTCTCTCTCACTACTTGTAATAGCTGTGTTAAATTTTTCACATCATTTAATTGTGTTCTAATTGCTAGGGTATTTACAAAGAATCCTTGTATTTGTTCAAATTCTTGATGATTCCTTCCAACAACCGGTGTACCTACAATAATATCTTTTTGATCCGTTAGATAATGTAACAATTGAATATACGCTGCTAAAAAAAGCATATACATAGAAACATTCTCTTGCTCACATACTTGTTTCAAAGACTCTTTCATTTCATTATCTGACTTCATTTCAAATACTGTACCTTTATTTGTACTTTGACGATTCCTACTAAAATCTAAAGGAAGATTTAATATAGGAAGAGGTGCTGCAAGTTCGTCCATCCAATAAGATTTTTCTGTATTCCATCGACCTAAATTTAACTGCGCCTGTTCCCACTCTGCATAATCTACATATCGATTAGATATAGTTGGCAACTCAGGATTTCTACGTTTAGCAAAGGCACTATATACCTTTATTAATTCATCTAATAAATTCCTTACACTCCATTCATCTGTAATAATATGATGTAAATTAATATATAAATAAGACTTTTTCTTATTCAGATTAAAAATTCTAATCCTAAAAAGAGGGCCATTTTCTAAATCAAATGGTGTATGATCCGTTTGATTTATTGTTGTACGTATATATTCTTGTTGTTCTTTTTTAGACATGTGTTCAATCTCATCGTGAATCAGGTCAATCGCTATTGAGTTTAAGATGACCTGTCTAGGCTCCCCATTTCTTTCAATAAAGACTGTTCGTAGCATCTCGTGTCGTTCAACTAAAAATCTTATGGTGTCTTGTAAGATATCTTTTTTCAAACTCGGCTCAATATATATGTGAAGTGGTGTATCATATACTCTATTAATGGCGTTATACTTATTTAAAAACCAGATTCTTTTTTGAGCACTTGATAACTGATAACTTTCCTTATCTGCAACTTTTAATACTTGCATCTCCTGTTCTGCCCTATCTTGATTTACTATCATTAATTTATCGATGTAAGCTGATAGACTAGCAATCGTTGTATGCTCAAAAATATCTCTAATTTCAATTTTTAGATGAAACTCTTTTTGAATTTGATTTAACACTTGCACAGCAATTAATGAATGTCCCCCAAGTTTAAAAAAGTCATCATCTCTGCCGATTCTATATTTCCCTAAATTTAAAATCTCTGCCCATGTTTTTGCCAATCTTTTTTCCGTTTCACTTATCGGTGGTACATATTGCTTCTGCATGTTTTCAAGTAAAGATGGGATTTGTAATTCTAATTTTTTTCTATCTAGTTTCCCGCTTGGTGATACAGGAAAACTTTCAAGGTGGAATACATAATTTGGCATCATAAAATCTGGTAAACTTTCACTTAAGAATGTTTTTAATGCCTCTTGTTTTAGTTCTGTATTGTCTTTTGATAAATAAAAACTAACGATTTTGTCGTTTTGATAAGTGAATACTACAGCATCTCTCACCTCTGGATGTTTAAATAATGTTCCTTCGATTTCATCAAGCTCAATTCGATACCCACGTATTTTTACTTGATTATCTTTCCTTCCGATAAATTCTAAATTTCCATTCGGTAAAAGACGTACTAAATCTCCAGTGCGATACATCTTTTTATTAAGATTATAGGATTTATCGAAAGAAATAAACGCCTCTGTTGTTTTTTCCTTTTGATTTAAATATCTGTTGGCAACTCCATCACCGCCAATAAATAATTCACCTACTACACCTGACGGACATAATGTATTGAACGGACTAACCACGAAAACTTCACTATTAGCAATTGGTTTACCTATTGGGATACTAGAAATTTCTTTTTGTATCTCACCATTTACTTCATACATGGTTGCACATACAGTAGTTTCAGTAGGACCATATGCATTAAGAACTGGAATCCTTAACTCTAATTTACTTTGCCATTTACGAACTGATTCAGCAGGTAAGGTTTCCCCTCCCACAAATAAACGTTTTACAGAACTTAATTTAAGTAACATTTCTTTTGGCATATCAGCTATTAATTTAAAAAACGCAGTTGGTAAAACTACATTTGTAATACCATTCTTTTGACTTACATTTATAAATTCCTCTGCTGAACGTTTTTCGATTTCAGAAATTAAATGCATTCTTCCTCCACATAGCAAAATCGGAAATATTTCCATAATGGAGGCGTCAAAAATGATCGTTGCAAATTGTAAAAACACATCTTCTTTTCCTAAATGAAATGTATTGATTACTGAATATGATAAATTAACTACACCTTTATGTGGTACAACGACTCCTTTTGGCAAACCTGTTGAACCTGACGTGTAGATAATATAAGCTGCATCTTCTATGGTATGTGTAGACGCAATATTTTCTATAGAATTAGCGTAATGAAAATCTTCTAGATAAATTGTATGAATCGCAAACCGTTCAACCAATCTCCTGTATTCTTTCTTCGTAATAATCATTTGACTTTCGCTATCTTTTAAGATGTATTCTATTCTTTTTTCAGGAAACTTTGGATCAATCGGTACATAAACTCCACCTGATTTTAAGATGCCTAGAATCCATACAATGGTATCAATCTCTCTCTCCATTGTAATACTTACACGTTGTCCCTTTTTTAAATCATTTTCACGTAAATAATTCGCTATTTGATTTGACCTTTGCTGTAATTCATAATAGGTAATGGATTTGTCCCCCATTGAAATGGCTATTTGATTTGGCGATTCTAATGCTTGTAGATCGATTAATTGATCTA
The DNA here is from genome assembly GCF_003946765.1 of Bacillus sp. 2D03. NCBI lineage: Bacteria > Bacillati > Bacillota > Bacilli > Caryophanales > Bacillaceae > Bacillus > Bacillus sp. 2D03. The sequence goes on from NZ_RPSJ01000008.1 coordinate 231,880, forward strand.
ATGTTTTTGAATTAGGATATGTAAGAGCATTTGAGTTCATCTCTTTGTATAGACGATGATCTTTTTCTAAAAGCAAATCCAATGAATGGATAGGTTCGTTCACATTCTTCATTAATTTTTGTAACAAATATACATATCTTTCAATTAAATCACTAATACTCTCTGGTTTATATAATGCTGAGTTATAGTCAACCTCAATTTTATTCTCTGTTTCCCCTTCGTATCTCATTATTCTCCAGGTCATATTAAAAGGATTTACTCTTTTACAATTTGTTAAAACTGTTGACTCCATATCAGGAATTTTTAATTCCGGTATCTTCATCGTATTAAATGCTGTGGAATATACCATATTATGATTTGTATTTGTATTTTTATTTTTATTTAGATTTAAATCCTTTACTATATGTGAATAAGGATTATGTTTATACGTAATAGCTAGATGAATAGATTTATTCACTTTATTAAGTATTCCCTTAAATGTCTCTCCCTTTTCTATTGTTATACGTATAGGTACTGTATTAACAAAGTAACCAAAAGTATTTCGTTTTTCTGTATGTGGTCTAGTATTAATTGGAATACCAACAATTATCTCTTCAGCATTTGTCATCTGATGAAGTAACGTACAATAAGTACTTAACATTACTCGATAAATACTTATATTATTTTTTTTAGCAAAACATTGTATTTGATAAAATAGATCCGAATTAATATTCTTGCTTATATTTTTATCCGTATATCTCTTTTCATTTATTTTATTAAAATCAATAGGAAACTCTGTAGGAGTCAATTCACCTTGTAAATAATCTTTCCAATACGATGATCCCTCTTTATATATTGCACTATCAATAAAACTCTCCTCATACTTTACGAGGTTCTGATAAGGAGATTCAAATTCTACATTCGTCTTCCCTTGAAGTAATTCACCATACGTATTGGATAATTGTCGTATGAAAACTCCTAAACTCCATCCATCGTAAATAATGTGATGAAACATTAAATGTAAAACAAATGTATCTTCACTGAATTTAATAATGTGGAATTTAAACAAAGGCCCCTCTTCTAAACTAAATTTCTCATTCACTATAGATTCTAAGAAATTTTTAAAAATAGATTTTTGTTGTGTGTTTTTAAAAGCAGTTAAATCCTTAATTGGTATATCAAATTCTACATTCTTTTGAATTAATTGCTTTATTTTTTCATCCCTCTTCTTAAATATTGTACGTAGCGCCGGATGTGATTGCACTATTATGGTAAGCGCTTTCTCCAAAACCTCTATCTGAAGTTTTCCTTTTAACTTTATTATAATCGGTTCATTGTTCATTCCTTTTTCTATTTCCATTTGATGAGCTATCCATAATGCTTCTTGGCCTACCGTTGCATCCAATTCTTCTACAATTTCATATTTCTCTTGTATTTCTTTCATATGAATTTCTCCTTTTATAAATATTTAAAAACGGATAATATTTACAGTTACAACTATATGTACATATTCTGCAATTTGTAAATCTATATTTTCCGACTAAATTCAACATTTATTTCACTTATTGCATAGTTATTAAAATTATGAATAAAACTCATATTTATACTGTAACAGTTCATACTTTTATTCAATTTAAGCATAAAAAACCATTTCACTAATAATTCTAATTTCTTTTTATACAGTATTCTTGCATATATTTATTAAAGTAAATTGCCTAATTTATTCTCCGAAAATAAATTCAAGAATATTCCAACTGGTCACTATATATACTTCTTATAACATAAACTGTAAAGGAGGCGTCCGTACATAATGGAATATAGATTATTAGGTAACACAGGATTAATAGTTTCAGAGATAGGATTCGGTTCTTGGGCAATTGGTGGAGATGAATGGGGTGCAGTAAAAGATAATGAATCACTTGATGCAATTGAGAAAGCAATTGACCTAGGGGTCAATTTTATTGACACTGCTGATGTTTATGGATTAGGTCATAGTGAAACGTTAGTTGCAAAAGCCATAAATAATCGCCGGCAGGATATAATTCTTTCTACAAAAGGTGGATTAATTGGTCATCATTATGACCCAAATCAACCAGCCGTTTATGGAGATCCTCAAAAGATCATTGATGCGTTTGAGGCTAGTTTACTACGGCTTAAAACGGATTATATAGATGTGTACTTTTGTCATATTTGGTGGGATAAACATGAAGAGACAGAAGCCTTTCTACAAGCTTTCCAAACCTTAAAAAAATCTGGCAAAGTGAGAGCCGTTGGTGTTTCTACTAATGATTTAGATTATATAAAACATTTTAATCAAGATAATGATTTAGATGTCGTACAATTCGATTATAGTATTTTGAATAAAGAACCTGAAAAAGACATCCTTCCTTATATTGAAAAACATAATTTAGGTGCTGTGATAAGAGGTCCACTTAAGATGGGAATTTTAACTGGGAAATTTAATCATGAAACTCAATTTCCAGACGATGATTTAAGAAAAGATTGGCCAAAAGAAAAGTGGTTTAAAGATAGCTTAAACAAAGTAGAAAAATTACGTTCACTTGTACGATCAAATAGAAGTTTAGCGCAAGTCGCCTTACGTTATGTTTTAAGTCATCTAGCCGTTTCAGTTGCTATTCCTGGGGCAAAAAATTCTACTCAGGTTGAAGAAAACTCTTCACACTTAACTCGTCCATTATTATTAGATAATGAAATTGAATTCATTAAACAACTTTGATCAAATAATTATTCTTCCATAAAAAATTATGCTGATTTTTCTACCAAATCCATACTACTACTTCTTCTCCACTAGAACATATCTTTAGCACTTCCACCCTATTTTTTATCTTTTCCCAACAATATCTACAGTTTATAAGGTAGTTGAACCCTTTTATTCAACTACCTTATAGTACGTTCTACATTATATTAAAATATCTACTACACTAGTTGAATACATGCTAAGGCAACATGCAAACCGAATAAACAATTAATTCAGAAATATTTTTAGAAACTTCATTATCTCACAATTACTTTTTTTAAAATAAATCAAAAAATTTTTCTTTACTTTAAATTCCATAATTCATATAATCTTCTATGGAATTACATTTTTTTCTAAATAGCTCCTCATTTCTAAGTATTCAAAAGGGCAATTACAAATTATTATACCCTTATGTTTAACCAAGTAAAATAAAAATCCAGTTTTTCACAAGGAGAAGTGACTGCATGCAAGATATTTTAAAACTATTTCCGAGCGTTGACGGAAATGAAGAAAAACAACAACTTTTATTAGAATCTATGCAGAAAATAATTAAAAATCTTGACCAATTAAAAAATGAAGAGCGAGCTACTTTAGGTAAATGTGAGGAAAAATCAGAAGGATACTACAATGGCTTAATTCACCAAAGTCATATTCCACTAGCTGGAATCACTATGTCTGAGGTTATAGAAGAGCTAAACCAATTTATGAATGGCCATCCTTATCCAAATAAATACTACTTATCGAACGCCGTACCACTACCAAGTATTCCGTCATTATTGGGTCAACTAACCATGGCTCTTTTAAATGGTAATGGTGTTTGGGATGTCTATGGCCCAGGGGCAGCAGAAGCAGAAGTAAAAGTTGTATCCATGCTTTCAAAACTGATTGGTTATAATCCGCATAATAGCGGCGGTTATACAACATGGGGTGGACAAGGTTGTGTATTTTCGAGCTTGCGCTTAGCAATTTCTAAACAATTCCCATCAGCAAAAGAATATGGTGCTCCACAAAATGTATATTGCTTTGCTTCTGAGAATGCACATTATAGTTTATTAAAGTCAGCTGAAGCAACTGGCATTGGATCAAATCACTTAATTAAAGTGAAAACTGATCCTTATTCAAATTCTATGGATATAGATGATTTAGAGGCAAAGATGATACAAGTTATTAATAATGGTGGTATCCCCCTTTATATTCTAGCTACTATGGGGTCAACAGATACTTTTACCATTGATGATATAAAAAAAATTAAAGAGAGCGCTGAAGCAATACAAAAAAAATATAAATTAAAACCTATTTATATCCATGCGGATTCTGCAATGGGCGGATTCTATAGTTTCTTTAATAATTATAGTTTTGAAGAAAATTCACTCTCATTTGAACCTAATGTGAAAAATGCCTTACAATACGTACAAGATAAAATGCAATATATGTCCCTTGCAGATAGTGTATGTTTTGATTTTCATAAATTAGGACAAACACCTTACGCTTCAAGTATTTTAATCGTAAAAAATCATACTGATTTACAACTGATGGACATTGAACAAGATGATACACCTTATCTTGGTAATAGATCATATGGGAGTTATCATACAGGATATACTTTAGAATGTTCACGAGCTGGTAGTGCTATTCCGATGTATATCAATCTATTAGCCTTTGGAATTGAAGGATATCAAAAACTACTAGCAAATTATATCCGTGTAAATCTATTATTTAGAGAAAAGTTGCGCAAGGCCCTGCCTCAAGTCGCAATCACAAATGATTTTACATATGGACCAATTACAACTTTCCGTTTCTATATGAATGGAGATGGCCAAGAAAATTGGGAAAAAGAACGAATAGGCCTTGCAACAAAAGAAGAGATTGAGGATACAAACCGATTAAATATAGAACTATTTAATTACCTAGGAAAAAATCGCGATCAAGTATTTTTTGGTGATACAACTCGTTCTTGTGTAGTAGATGTAATAAACAGTTGTGATAGAAATCCGATTTTCACATTGAAATTCTTTTCAATCTCTCCATATACAACTGTTGAATGTATAGATGATATCGTAGAATTTCTTTATAAACATATCTCGATTGCTACTAAACAGATTTATTCATATGTTTAATAAACATTTTTGTTAGCGCTTTAATATTTAAACTTAACTAAATTAAATAAAATTATTAATCCTTTTAATTACTATTCACTATATCAGAAAAGAGGAAAAACATATGAATATAGAGCTACTAGATACACACCACGTGAATGATGCAGCACATTTACTTGCACATTCTTTTGTGAATAATGAACCTCTTGTAAGCAGTTTACAAATTCCTTTTGCTTCTTTTCACAAAATGTGCGAAGAAATGATGAAACAAGCTGTATCTCAAGCCATGTCATTTGTAGCAATAGAAAATTTTCAAATTGTTGGAGTTCTTTTAACCAAAAAAGTAACCCAGCCACTAATAGATACAGAGAAAGCGATTGAACTATGCCCGCAAATGGAACCTATTTTTCAACTTTTAGATACATTAGAGACAGAATCTATTGAGTTTTCTCATTTAGATAAAGAAAAATTGGTCTATCTAGATATGGGCGCTTGTCATCCAGATTGGATGGGAAGTGGTATAGTCACTACCCTGCTTTCACATGCCATTCAAGAAATAAGTAAAAGAGATTTTGATTTTATTGCTGCTTGTACAAATAAAATTTCTCAAAAAATCCTAAAAAAACTGTGTACGACCTATGAAATGAATGAAATAGTGTATAGTAATTTTCTTTATAAGGAAGCATACCCCTTTGCTAATACAACAACTTCCTTAACAGCTCAATTACTATATATACCTCAATCTCAATTCGTCATTAAAGCCATATAAATTTGTAAAGAAAACTAGCTGTACTTTTGTGCAGCTGCTTTTTTTTATAGAGTAAATTAGTAATAGATATTCTTACATAAGTGCTACCTTTCACACTTTAACTTCTTGGCATTCAATAGCCACTTTCTCAGTATGCCTTATTTCTTTGCTTAGCCTACCTAAAGATCCCCTTCTATTTATTTCAACATGTTTCATTATGCTTTAATTTCATATGCTCCATTATTTCATCTATACAAGTAACTTAGACACTTCTCCCTATTTAATAACTAATCTTTTACTTTTTAAGTAACGATTGATACACATCTTCCCACTCTTAAGTACTTTAAAATTTATTACCTAATAATCCCTTAACAATCCCTGTAATTCTTACAATTCTCTTTCATTTTGTTTATCTATCCATTCATCCCCCATATCCTTTATCTACCTAATCTTCCCCAACGAATCCAATGTAAAATTCATGATAAAAGGAAACAACCGTTTCATATTTAGCATTTAAGAAAAAAGAGTGAGAATTACTGGATTCCCCTTTCTTTTCATCCTTTTTAGAAGCTCTTTAAAGTCTAATTCTATTACATTCCTGCTAGGTAACATGTCTACTAATCATTAACAATTTGTATAGCTATTTGAACTACCCCCACTTTCACTTCGTTTAGAAGTGGGGGGATTCCTAAGTAAAGAGTTCTATCGAACTCTAATTGATTAGGCTATCTCCGCAGTCCTTGCGGTTAGAAGCCTTATCGCTTCATTCTTAAGATTGATACTTGCGTTAATATCCCTATCATGGTGTGTACGACAAGAAGGACAGTCCCATTCACGTAGGTTTAGATCTTTAACGTCTTTATTTTGATACCCACAACAAGAACATAATTGGCTGGAAGCAAATGTTTTCGATACGACAATGACTTGTTTGCCATACCATTTTGCTTTGTATTCTAACATGGATCGAAATTGCGACCATGATACTTCACTAATTGCTTTTGCTAACTTATGATTCTTTAACATATTCGATACTTGCAAATCCTCTATACCGATAACATCGTGGTTTTTGATGATTTCGGTTGAAATTTTGTCCAAGTAATCTTTTCTAGCATTTGATATGTATTCATGAATTCTAGCTACCTTTACTCGTTGTTTATTCCAGCGAGAAGATCCTCTCATTCTTCTAGAAAGAACACGCTGTGCTTTCGCTAACTTATCTTCTAATGATCGGGAAAAACTTCGGATTTTTATAGTGTGTTCCATTTGACAAAATAGCGAAATCTTTTAGTCCTACATCTATTCCAATGTAAGAATGTGTTTTCGGAAGTTCTTGTACTTCTGTTTCCACTAACAATGACACAAAATATCTACCAGAAGGGTTCCGTCTAACTGTAGCATTTACAATACGTCCCTCTACTTCACGACTTTTGGCAAATCGAACAAGGCCTAGTTTCGGCAACTTTATTTTGTTCCCTATAACGGCAATGTTTTCATTTGTTTGTTTTGTGGTATAAGATTGTACGTTGTTCTTCTTAGATTTAAAGCGCGGTGCGCTGTTTTGTTTTTTAAAAAAGCGCATATAAGCATCCGCAAGGTTGCGAACGGACGACTGAATCGCAATACTATCCACTTCTTTTAGCCAAACAAGCTCTTTCTTCATGGCAGGTAGTTTTGCAGAGCATGTACCATAGGTCAAGCCTTTTCCTGTCTCTTTGTATGCATGATCCCATAAGGATAAGAAATAATTGAATACAAAACGAGAACACCCAATCGTTTTGTTAATTAGAATTGCTTGTGCTTGATTTGGATAGATACGAAACTTATAGGCTTTATTCATCATTATTTGATTCACCTCCATTTCGGTATATGACTATTATACACCAAACGTACATTCGATAGATAGTGGAGTAATACTTTCTATATGTCGAACAATTAAGATGGCTTCCTGCCATCCCTTGTTCGAAGCCAATTCATCTCCCACCTACTCACTAGACTGTGACCCTTCACGCTCCTTGAGGAAGGAGTCTTCTTGGCTAAAATGATAAATAATACAAAAGTCATCACCGAAGTGCAGCTTTAAAATAAAGTTTTTGTTTAGCTACCTTTCATTTCCGAATAATATTTTTAACCCTGTTGATACTATTTCTGCAACTTAAAGTTACAAACTATTCCTGTAAGCATAGCGTTTCTTTTGTACAACGAGCAGTTAGTTTTATTAACTAGCTGCTTTGGTGTGCAAAATGAAGTTTTTGTCCAAGTTTTTCACCATTTGATAAAATAAACATAATAATAGTTAATGAACAGACATTTATAATCAATCTCCTAAGGAGCACTTTAATTAGGTGCTCCTTTCTACATATACAATTTAGATATCGTTGCGATATATAACTTTGAAGTTATCTCCATCTTTTCCCCGGCTTAACACTGTACGCGCGACTTTCATTGCATACAGCGTCCCATCTTATCCTTTTATACTAAAGCAACTAGATTACGAACAATATTGTACTCACCGATGTATTCATTCCCTTTTCTTACGAAAGGTCCCATCATCTTACTCGATCCTGTGAGTTACATATAGTTGATTTAGTTTTCAACGAATAAGACTAGGGACTATCCCTCCACATTTGTTACATGCTTCGTTGATACGTGTCCCCACCTTCACAAGAACAAATCAATTTCGGTTCGTTAGAACCGTATATGCACCTGTCTTCTAGTAGGCTTTGGTGACATTTTCTTGCTTACCACGTTCCGATTGACTTAGCTATACATATATCCTTAGGTGCTTGCTGTAAGCCTGTTATCTTTCCATCCTCATCGTTAGATGTTCCGAATTTCATATCATTTACTCTTACTTTTCGGTAGATAACATCGTCATTAACGACATACACATTTCTAATGTATTAATCCTTTAGAGCCGTACATTCTCACCATAGATATTTTGTAGCATCCCGACCTATCCATTACCATATGATTTCTCACTTAGGTTTTGTTCAGCTAACTTCACCTAGCTTCATACAATTTGTGACTATTATCATGCCTTGCATGTAGGAGTATTAGATAAGTAGTTTAAGCTCAACCTGGCGGTTTCCATTCCTACCTTCAGTCAAACAGTTGTTGTCATAAAATTAATAACCCTCCTATTTCGTATTTGCACACTTATAAGGAAACGTGTCGTGCAAATAAGAATTTTATTTAGTTTTCTAGTTACTCTGGATTCCCATAAATGCTACCAAAAACTTAAGCCTTCTATCTCATCCTAATCAAATACCATATAGCATAGCTCGATATACTCGTTATCTTCCACCCCATAATTCCGATCCATATCATTTGGAACTTTGAATAACTGATTACTAAATCATACAATATCTCCTTCATAAACCTCCTTACCATTTTTATCTTTTAAACGTGTGTATAGTAGTATTTCACAGTGATCCTGTTGATCATGAACGAATATCCAAGCACTTTATACTGCTACCACATACACTATAAGATGTTTGTAATTTACTACATTATTTGAAATTAGAGTTAGGAGGATTTAATATGGCAAATTGTACAGGTTTAGCTTGTTTTTTATTCTCTTCGTGGCCAACAGGTACAGTTGTTACAGTTACTACTAGATCAGGTCAAATTATTGGACCTGCTACTTTTTCACTGTTCTTTCCAAATCTTTGTGCGGTGGTATTGGTAGAAGAAGATGTGCTGACCCCCTCTTCAACCAATACCATATTCATAAGTTGTGAAGATATAGAAAGCGTTACTTTAACCACACCTTAAGATGATTTAAATGGTTCCAGTTCAATCTATAAAAAAGACATTCTAATGAATGTCTTTTTTATGAAAAAATCTAATCAGAATAATCACAAATGTATTATTCTATTTTATCTATCACTTCAATAATTTTCTTTAATTTAATTTTTTCCCCTTCTAAGGGTTACTTGTCTACACATCCTTCTACATACTTTCATATGATACAGTATATTGTTTAAAGGAGGGACAAATTTGTTCTTATGTAATTTATTTCGTTGTTCAGGTGGAGTATGTAGTATTTTTAAAAATTTACAACCAGGCGAAGTCGTTACTGTGACTGGTAAATCTGGAAATATTATTGGACCTGCTATTTTTACAAATTTTAACCCTAATACTTGTATCGTCACATTAGAAGAGGAAAATTCACTTACTCCTCCTACTATAAGTATTACTAAGATCAGTTGTAAAGAAATAGAAAGTGTTACGTTTAGCTCATAATATATTTTATACCTAAAGCAGGGATTGAAATATGAAACTCTTATACATTACTTCTGGTTACTCAAAAATCTATCAATATCTAGATCAAAGCATACAGAGAACACTTATCAATCAAAATTTCGAATGGTTAGCAGTACAGCCGAGTGAATTAATAGAGCAATTAGATTTCATTACAACAACGTTTCATCCTGATATTGTTTTCACCTTATTAGGTAATCATCTACCGCAAATAGCCATTCAATATTTTAAAAAAAGGAACATTAAATTAGCTGTCTGGTTAACTGAGGACCCATTTTATATAGACACTTCTCTTCTTCTATTAAATAACTTTGATTTTATATTTACTATCGATAGTGAAGCACTTAAATATTACACAAGTTTAGGATATACCAATGTATATCACTTACCATTAGCAACTAATATAGATGTATTTAAACCTGGTCTAAAAAATTCAAAATATAAAAGTGAAGTATTGTTCATTGGATACCCTTATCCAACCCGAGTAAAATTGATACAGTTTCTTTTGGAAAAAACTCCTTATCACTATACTATTATTGGTCAAAACTGGAGAAATAAGTTAATTAAAAAATGGAAAAATCACCGAAGAATTAAGATTATAGAAGAATGGATTCCACCTCAAGAAGTTGCGTTCTATTATAATAACGCTAGTCTCATATTAAATCCTCATCGTAGTTATATGTTTCCACAGAATAAAAATAAAAATAGAGTAAAAAGTAATACCATTAATAATCGTACATTTGATATCGCCGCTTGCCAAGGCTTTCAAATTATAGAAGAAAAATCTGATCTTTCATCTTTCTTCAATAAAGATGAAATTATATCCTATAACAGCTTTAATGATTGTTTAAATAAGATATCTCTTCATTTGAATGATACGATTTCAAAAGGATTAATGATCGAAAAAATTCACACAAAAGTTATTACACAACATACTTTTCATGAGAGAATCAATTTTATAACGACTATATTACAATCACAACTTAATTGATTTATTAAATTAAAAATTTCTTTTCTTTTATAATCATTCTGAATAAATTAAAATGCCTTTTCAATTTTATGAAAAGGCATTTTAATTTATCTTTTCCCGTCAGAAGACTCCCTCCTTACTTTTCCTGAAGGTGTGCTAGCACTAACAAATAGGTAGGAGATACATGTCGGTTAGCGTAAGCTAACTTGTTTGCTACTATATACTTGAAATGAAATTTTATTAGTATTTCAGTATACTCTATCAAATTAAATCCCATGAAATAGGTGTTCCTTTTTTGATATCCTTACTCGCTTTCTTTCCGAGAATTTTGGATAAGTGTTTTGGCAATAAACCATTACCTGGTCTGATAGCTTTAATATTTTCATTCGTGAATACTTCTCCCGCTTTTATGTCTTCTACAACATATAATGACCTTCTAAACTTTAAAGAGTCTTTTTCTAAATTAGTTGGTCCATAATATACATTACCTAAAGATTCCCATGCTTTTTCAGTTTCACTTACTAATAATTTAAATTCAGCAGGTTCCATTGAAAATTCAGCGTCTACACCTCCGTCAGACCTCGAGAGTGTTAAATGTTTCTCAATTACTGTGGCCCCCAAAGCAACACTTGCTACAGATACCCCTACTCCAAGTGTATGATCAGATAAACCTATTTCACATTTAAATAACTCCTTCATATGAGGTATGGTAGCTATGTTTGTAGATTTTGGTGATGCAGGATACGTACTTGTACATTTTAATAGAATTAATTCTTTACATCCCTCTTCTCTCGCAGCCCTTACTGTTTCATCTAATTCAGCAACTGAAGCCATACCTGTCGAAATGATTATTGGTTTTCCTGTTGCGGCTACTTTACGTATGAGGGGAATATCAGTATTTTCAAAAGATGCGATTTTATAACAAGAAACATTTAATGACTCTAGAAAATCTACAGCAGTTTCATCAAATGGCGTACTAAATGGTATCATTCCTAATTCTGTACAGCGATCAAAAATTGGTTTATGCCACTCCCATGGTGTATATGCTTCTTTATATAAATGATAAAGTGATTTACCTTTCCATAAGCTGTTCGTATCCTGAATTAAAAAATCACCATTTTCTATATTTAAAGTCATTGTATCAGGTGTATATGTTTGAATTTTAAATCCCTGTGCTCCAGCCTCTGCAGCCGCTTCTACAATTTGCAATGCTCTACCTAATGATTGATTATGATTCCCTGACATTTCTGCAATAATAAATGGTGGCGAGTTATTGCCAATCTCTCTACCGCCGATATATACATTACTCATGTTTTTCACCTTCAAGTTCTTTTTTTATAGCTTTTTTCCTTTCCATCCATTGCTCATAAAACAGTGTCATTTTAATGACATCGATATATTCATTACCCTTGCAAATATGGTTCACATATCTTCCATTTTCTACAAACCCAAGTTTCTGATGAAAGTTTAAACTAATCCGATTTAATTCTAATATTTCTGCACACACTTTTTGTATGCCTTTTGTTGCAAAAATAAAATCTAATGCTAATAAACCTAATACAGTTCCAGCACGTCTTACGCTTTGTTTGTCACCTATATAAAATCCCCAATAACAAGTCTGATTCATTTCGTCTATTTTTGTAAAATTAACAAATCCAATTGGTTTTTCTTTATATATTAATAATCTTGCAATCTTTGTATCATCTATTTCTAGTTTTTTATACCATTTTAAATGTTCGTCTATTGTAATTTCATGATCTTCATACATAACCGTACGTATTTCTTTTGTATTCCTCCACTGTAAAATAAGTTCTAAATCTTTCTTTTCTAGACTTTTCAATTGAAAATCCCCTATATCTAACATGCTATCCTCCTAAAATAATTTTTGCTATTTCATCTGAATTACTGGCACACTGTATAGAAAGAGCTTTATTAGACATTTCTTTCACTATATTAGAATTTGATAAAAGCTTGCTTAGACATTTCGTAATCGTTTCATCCGAAACACTTTCAGCTGTACCAATATTCCATGTAGCTCCAGCTTTCGACACAGCCTTGGTTACTTCAATTTGATTTGGAGCAGTTGTAATTGTTATAGAAGGTAATCCAAGAAAGCAGCGTTCCCAAGTGGTTGTGCCACCAGCTCCTATCCCTAAATCCGCTCGTACGATAAACTCTTCCATATTCTCTATTTGACAATAGAATGAGGCATTAGAAATATTCCTGCAATAAGATTCAATCTCTTCTTTATGGGGATTTTGACTTCCTACTACTACATCTACTTTTAAAGTATCGCTACTTATATTTTGTATAGCTCTTAATGTTTTTAATGTTTCATTCGTTGCATCATGCCCCCCAAAAAATACAAAGATGCGTTCAATCTCGCCTGTTCTTTTTCTTAAAAATTTTTTAGCAGCATGAAACTCTGGTCGTAATATGGCATATTTAGGTCCTAATTTCAATAATGATTGCTCTGGTAATAAATCTTTATAGCGAGTATTAAGGTTATCATATAAATTTTGATCTAGTAATAAATCACAGTCATGCATTCGATTTGCAAGGTCATCGATCACCATAATCTTTCTTACAGTTTTTCTTAAAGCAGACTCCCACTTTTTATCTAATCCATAATGATCCACGATTAACCAATCAAAGTTGGGAAGTTGCGACAAAATATCATCGGTCTGTTGTGCATCAACAAACCAATGATATTTTAGCCAATTTAAATAACTCCCGTGTACTGTACTTAAGAAATTCGTATTTTCACCATCTGCATCTAATAAAAACACATGAAATCCTTTATTTAAAATATATTGATGCAAATCACCTTGCAGTTTACGACAAATGAAATAAATTTGAGCGCCTTTATCCCGTAACACCTGGGCCAGTGTTAAACAACGCATAATATGACCGGTACCTATTTCAATAGATGCGTCGGCGCGAAAGGCAATTTTTTTCTCAAGCAAGCTACTCCCTCCTCACTAAAAGCGCTACAATTTATTAATTTATAATTTCGTTTCTCTATTTAGCTCATCTACTAATGATTGTTGATTTATATATTTCAGTTTCACATGACTATTGATTTGAATAAGTTCAGGATTTCCTAGGATGTAATCTTTTATTTGATGAAAAAATAAAGGTTTAGATTTTACATTCAGACTTTTATAAAGTTCATTGAACATATCTAAATCTGGTTGTTCATCTAATGTTAGCCTCCAAGTAGGGTAACGAAATGGAGGAGGGAGTTTTACTATATTGACTTGGAATAAATGGGGATTATTTATAAAATACAACGGAAGGTATTCTGCATAGGTTAAAGCTTTTTGGGTTTGTAGCAATCGTTCGATTGCCTCTAATGTAAAAATATCGCCTGCTGTTCCAACAGGTAACGTACTTAACTCTGCCTGTGTATAATCTGCACCGCTTTTCAAATGTTCATCTAGTAAAAAAGTATTGATTTCTGGTGACACAACTGGGCAATCTCCTGTAATCCGCATTACAATATTTGCATTTTCTTGTTTGGCAGCTTGGAATATGCGATCAGCAGTATTTTCTGGATCACCTCTGAAAATTTTAATCTTCCCGTCTAAATCAAATTTTTCCAAAGGATCATCTTGTGCTATATCTGAAGTAGCAAGTATGACCTGATGTTTTCCTGGAATAGCTAATGTATTTATAAGACATCTTTCAATGGAAGGAATTCCATATATCGGTAATAACGCCTTTAAAGGTAACCTAGTAGATTTTAACCGGCAAAGTACAATTATTACTACTTTTGGAGGTTCCATAACCTCTTTTGATAATGGGGTACCTGCAGACAAATTATATAAAGCTATCTGAGGTAACAATTCCTCTGCTTCAAGCTGGTTCAGTGCATTTTCAACAACATCTAGTTCCATAGCTATTTTATTAGCTGTAATAATCTCTCCTTTTTTAATATCGATTTTTGTAACAGCTCTTAACAATTTTTGATTTTGCAATCTTAATAACACCCCTTTCATTTAATGTTTAGCAACTCTATAAAACGAAAGAACTTTTCTCACCGCTTTTATTACATCCCATACATCAGCTTCTGTCATTTTCGGAAATAGAGGCAGTGTAATAATTTCCTCATATACATTTTCTGCTTGTGGACAAATACCTTTTTCATAACCTAATTTTTGATAAAACGGTTGTAAATGTACGGGTATATAGTGCACATTCACACCGATATTTTCTCTTTGTAATGCCTCGTAAATTTCTTTTCGATTGCCCTTTAATAATTTAGTATTTAAACGAATAATGTAAAGATGCCAACTTGAGTCGGTTTGGGGCAATTGCTTTGGTATGATGATTTCAGCTAGACAACTAAATTCTTTATTATAAATGTCTACATATTTCTTTCTAATCTTAATAAAAGAGTCTAATTTATTTAACTGTGATAAGCCAAGAGCAGCTTGTATATCCGTTAATCTGTAGTTGTAACCTAAGAATTGCATTTCATAATACCAAGGCCCATGATTTTCAAGAAGTTTTTGAGGATTCCTTTCAATTCCATGCGTACGGAATTGAACAAGTTTTTCATAAAACAGTGGATTATTTGTAGTAATTACTCCGCCCTCTCCGGTAGTAATATGTTTCACCGGATGGAAACTAAACATTGTCATATCACCAATAGAACCAATCTTTTTATTTTTATATGTGGCTCCTAATGCGTGGGCTGCATCTTCGATGATAATCAAATTATTTTCTTTTGCGATTTTCTTTATTGCCTCTAACTCTACAGGCTGCCCAGTAAAATGTACGGGAATGATGGCTTTTGTTTTGTTTGTAATCTTTTCCTCAATAGATTTAGGACTAATGTTATATGTTTCATTGTCAATATCTGCGAATACTGGCTTTCCTCCCTGGTATAAAATACAATTTGCACTTGCTACAAATGTCATTGGAGTTGTAATTACCTCATCTCCCTCAGTTATGCCAGCTGCATAGCAAGCAGCATGCAGAGCAGCTGTACCATTTGAAAAAGAAACAGCGTATTTTGCTCCCACATATTTCGCTATAGCCTCTTCAAACTGTTGAATCGTTGGCCCTGTTGTTAAAAAATCCCCTTTTAATACATCTACAACCGCCTGAATGTCATGTTCATCAATTTGTTGTTGACCATATGGTAAATAAGTTTCTCTAACAGGCTTTCCTCCATGTATACCGAGGATTTCCCTTACCATTATTCTTTCTCCTTAGGGTTACTTTTTAAAGATTTAATCCACTCTTCTGTTTTAATAACTCCATCTTCTAAAGAAACTTTTGGTTCCCAACTCAATATTGTTTTTGCTTTTTCATAGTTACATAATAATTTTTGAATTTCACTTTGGGGATGGATATGAGTTACATGTTGAATACTTACTTTATTTCCTGAAATCAATTCTGCTAATTTATTAATGGATATATCTTGTCCTGTTCCTGCGTTAATAATATGACCATTTGCTTTTGAAGAGTATCCTGCTGCCACAACAAAATCCGCACAATCTTCAACATATAAAAGATCTCTCGTTTGTTTCCCATCTCCATAAATATTTAGTGGTACATTATCTAATTTATTATTTATAAAAATAGCAACAACCCCACCTTCACCACCAGTTTTCTGGAATGGGCCATACGTATTAAATGGACGAATAACCACAACTGGCAGCTTGTAAGCATAATAGTAAGATAAAACCATGTTTTCAGCAGCAATTTTTGACCCAGCATATGGAGAAGCTGGTTTAATCGGGTCTAATTCTGATATTCCTTGTATATTAGTAGCTTTATCGTATACCATACACGTACTCATAAAGACCATTTTGACATTATGCTTATGACATTGTTCTAACAAATTAAAAGTACCTACTGTATCATTTTCAAAAGTTGTTCTAGCATCGTCTATACTATCTTGAACATTAATACTCGCTGCTAAATGATAACAAAGGTCAAATGAATTATTTTCAAATAATTGAGCAACTAATTTTTTATCTTTAATATCTCCCTGAATGCATTGTTTTAAATTTAGATCGTGTGCAAACTCGGTAATATTTGCAGTAGTTGAATTTGCTAAGTTGTCTAATATCCATACTTCATGCTTATCCTGCAATAATCTCTTTACAACCCACCTACCAATAAAACCTGCACCACCAGTTACTAATATTTTCATAGTTTCTCCCCTCCTGTTAATAGCTGCTGGTTTAATATTAAATTTCTAAGCTCTTCTTTTGAAATAGCATTTTGATTATCAGAACGGTAAAACCCTGCCTTCGCCCTTTTTGCATTTTCATATTGAGCACCCTTTTTTAATGGGCTAGGAATGATAAACATATCTGGTAATTCAAAAGCCTGTAAAGATTCATCATGTGTCATAAGTTCTTCATACATTTTTTCACCAGGTTTTAACCCAATTTCTTCAATTTTAATATTCTCCTTGGGCAATCCATATAACTTTGTAACTTCTTCTATCATCACTTCACTTAAATCGTTTAATGAAATAACTGGCATTTTTAATATAAAAGTTTCACCACCCTTTGCTATTTTCATTGCTTCAATTGTTAACATAGTTGCTTGGGTCAGTGTCATCATAAATCTACTCATACTAAGATCCGTTACAGTTATTTTTTGGTTTTCTTTAATTTGATTTTCAAATAAAGGAATGACAGAGCCTCTTGACCCCATAACATTTCCGAAGCGAACACTTGCAAATATCGTTTCACTTGAACCTTTTGAATATTCCGCTGACGTAATCAATCTTTCAGCAGTCAATTTTGTTGCACCGTAATTATTTGTTGGTGAAATCGCTTTATCAGAACTTGTAAAAACTACCTTTTTTACTTTCTGAGCAATTGCCGCTTTTATTACATTTTGTGTTCCAAAAATATTGGTCAAAACTGCTTCAAACGGATTATATTCACAAAACGAAACATGCTTCATCGCTGCCACATGGAACACATAATCAATATTTTCCATTGCACTATATAATCGATCGTAATTTCGAATATCCCCAATTAAATAGCGAATATTTTGATTTCTCCCCCTGAGTTCTTCTTGTAATAAAAATTGATTATATTCACTTCTACTAAAAATCCTTACAACTTTGGGCTTTTCTTCTAGAATATTAGAAAGAATGCTCTTTCCAATTGTTCCTGTTCCACCAATAATTAAAATGTTTTTATCTTTAAAAAACATATAAATGCATACCTCCTCTTATTGAAATAATTTTTAGTCAAGAAAACTCTTTTCTCAATTTGTATGTAGTGCTATTGCACCAACAAATAGGTGGGAGATAAATTAGCTTTTTGAATAGCAAAACATACGATGCTGTTTTATATTTTTTGTACAGGTTGCTCATTGAAAACTGAAAATATGAGGTTGTTTAAGGAGTTATCTTTGGTTGAAATGAAGACATTTTTTTCAAACTCTAACTACAACTGCGTTTCTTCTATTGGCTCAATGGACAGTTGTTTATAAAAATTATTTACTTCATATTATTTTTTACATCATCGTCTAAATATTGATAAAAATTACTCAGTAATGGCAAACGGATATTATAATGGTTTAGCTCAGAAAAAACATTTATATATTCTAGATTTTGCGCCTAGTAATTCCCAAATAGATATCACTCAACATTTCACCCTCTTTTTCTTCTTAAGTCTTCTCTTAATTCTTTACATGTTCTTTGTGGCGGTAATAATTGTACAAATTCATTTTTTTCTTCTGCAAATAACTGCGAATGTATTGAATGTGAAGTAATATAATTGATATCTAAAATTTCATCTAAAGGATGAAAATCCCAATAATGATTTAATCTCCAAAAAAAACGTGCATCTCCTATACGATAAAATTGAGGATCTTCATCCCAGTATGAATTCCACCTTTTTTCAAGAATCGGTAAAACAGAGGCTCTATGCATAATAGAACAATGATCAATTGTACATGGAGCATTATTAGTAATTTTTTTGGCAGCTCTTTCAACAGTTTTAATAGGCAAATCTGATTCATCTAGATGAATCGTTTTTGATGCAGAATAAATAATTTGAACATCTTTATTCTCATCAAGATAACTAGACATCTTTTTGAGTCGTTCTTTTTCATATTGATTATCATCAGTAATATAAGTAATATACTCCCCCTTCGCATGCTTAAGAGCCTCATTAATTAGAGCCGCATATCTGACTTTTTTTGTCCGTTCAGAAATATGGACCACATTACTTTTATAAAAATGTATATTTTCCTTATTTATAAATGGTTGAATTACCTTCTGGGTCATTTCATTAGAATTATCATCCATGATAAAAAGCTCAAAATCTTGAAAAGTTTGGTTTAATACACTTAATATCGATTTTTCAACAAACGTAGGCTTATTGTAACTTGTCATTATAACTGAAATTTTAGGCAAATATTCCTCTCCTCCTTATAACCAAATATAAAAACAGTTACGTTATTATATAAACAGAAAGGACAATCCGTTCCGATAATTTTAAAAAAAATTTATATATATTAAAGTCTATAGCAGCGTTTATATTTATCTATATATCTCTTTTTACTCCACTATAGTCCATACCATTTCTATGAAAAGGTAATAAACTATCCAAGTACAAAAAAGAATGTATCAATAAAGGTTTATTATTATCTATTAGACTTCGCTAGAAAAAACATTCAATATTCTCAGAAGAGGTGACGATTTTGCAACCCCTAATTTCAATTATCCTTACTAGCTATAATAAGCCATCATTAATTAATCAAGTTATTGAAAGTGTCCTAATGCAAACTTATAAAGAATGGGAACTTTTTATTATGGATGATAACTCTTGTCCAGAAACTATAAATATTATAAAAAATTATTTAGATGACCCTCGAATTTATTATGAAAATAGTTTTATACAAGATAATGAGAGATATAAAACCACAAGATATGCAACTCTCATCAATAAGGCACTTCCATTAACACGTGGGGAGTATATTTGCTATTTAACGGACGATACTATGTACGTTCCAAACAGATTAGCTGAAATGTTATCTTTCTTAGAAAAACAACCTGAAATAGATATAGTGTACTCTTCTCAATACGTAAAATATGTTGATTATAATCTACAACCTATTCATGAATATGTAAGAGAAGCTTCAAAAATTTTATATACAGCTGCAAATGTTGTGGATCACTGTTCAGTTATGCATACTAGAAGAATATTATTAAAGGTTTATGAAAAATACTGTGAATATTGGGATACAAATCCTTTATATTGGTTTGTTGGAGATGCGATGTTTTGGAAACGCCTAAATACATTCCAGCCTTTTTATCCCATTAACAAAGTGCTCGATATTACTTTTAAAACACCATTTTCCTTCCAAAATTTATATGCTAACCTCCCTTCCAAAGATTTAAATGGTATTTTGTTTAGCAATTCACAAGGTGAAGTATTTTTAATTGATAATTATAAACGTAGGCTTATATCGAAAGAAATGCTTTCCTACTTCAAATATAATCAAAATGAAATTGTCTCAATCCCTGATCCCTTTATCTACAAATATACTGAAGGTCCTCCCATAACCCTTACTGAATCAATCCCAAATTTACGGGTTGTGCAAAACGAAAAAGAAGAATTATTTTATATAGAAAATAATCAAAAACGTCCATTCATTAACACCATAGCATTTCGCAAATTAAAATTTTCAAATCAAGAAATTATTAAAGTTTCAAAAAGTAGTTTAGATAAATTTTCAGATGGACCACCTATTTATCCGAATTTATCTCATTACACGATTCTACCCGAAGGAAAAGTATTTATCTATCATCACAATTATTTCATAATGACAGATTACATGCTTCATCCAATAGATAAAGACATATTGCAAAAACTATATTTATTAAAGAACTGTATACCAATTTCAAAAACTAGTTTATCCTTCTTTAAGATTGGTCCTCCTATTTCATCATACCCCTCTCACTTAGCTAAAGAATACCAAGAAGAATGATATAAGAGGATAGTACCAATAAGAGATATTGCTTCAAAAAATAAACATGATACAAATTGTATTTTTTCATTTTCCATTAATATTTTGGTACAATTTTGGAAATAACCTTCTTAAAATACCTAAATCATATTAACAAAGGTTTTCAATGAGTTGCACTAACTCAAAAATAAAAGTCAGTCTCAATAAAGAGAAATGACTTCTATCTATATCAAATACTTCCTTAAAATTAGGGAATTTTACAGAATAACAAAGTATTTGTAACGATAAATTTATCAATATAATATAACATTATTAACGAAGGCTCTTTTCACTTCTAGATTGTCAAATTCTCACTATAACTAAAAAATCTTCTCATCTTATATAAAATGAGAAGATTTTTTCAGTGGAAAGGTTTCTTGTTACATCCTTGACTTTCTAGCGATGTTTTACCACGATGTCCAGCCACCATCAATGCAAATATTTTGCCCCGTTACATAGCTTGAAGCATTAGATGCAAGAAAAACAATCAACCCTTGTAATTCCTGGGGATTTCCAATACGACCTAGCGCTGTTTTTTTCTTTAAATTTCGAATAAATTCTTTATTTTTCTGAACTTCTGTATTAGGAAATGGACCTGGAGAGATAGAATTTGCTCTAATTCCTTTTAAACCATAGTGACACGCAAGATACCGAGTAAACTGTATGATAGCAGCTTTTCCTGCTCCATAATTCGGAGGATTATTAAAGCCTGAATCGCCATAAATAGAAGGGTCTGGGGAAACAACACCATACATTGAAGAGATATTAATAATATTTCCTTTATTCTTCGGTAGCATATATTGTAATGCCTTTTTAGTAACCCGAAACACATTATTTATAGAACCATCAATTCCTGTTTCCCACTCCGATTCTGTCATTTCTTCAATAGTCTTTCCTGCTCCAAAGTAAGCATTATTAATAAGAATGTCTATCTTATTATCTGAATTATAAATCTCCTCAAATGTATGGTTTATTGATTTACTATCTGAAACATCTAGAGCATATCCCTGACATTTCACATTATATTTTTGATTTAACTGATCAGCTAAATTCATACATTTTTCTTTGCTTCTACTAACTATCATAACGTTTGCACCATACTTAGCCAGCCCTTCAGAAATTGCAGAACCAAGATAACCAGATCCACCAGTAACAATTGCATTCTGGCCTTTTAAACTAAATAATTCATGTTGATTCATTATTCACCCTCCATAAGTTCGGATTAATAATTATCTCAGGTATATCCTTAAATAATTTCTTTGCAGTATTAAGAACTTTCTCTTCTAATAAAGGTGAATTACAGATTTGAATATTTTCTTTTAATTGATCTACTGTTTCACATCCAATAATAATCTTATCAACTTCTTTCAATTCTCGAACAAATAATAAAGCCAATTGCGCTCTACTTAAATTGAATTCCTGAGCTAAAAACTCAAATTCTTTTATTGGTTTTTTAGCGATTTGTAAATAATCGGGAATTTTTTCCGTATCCATTAATAGCAACCCTTGAAGATATGGGCTTCTAGCATGTATTTCTATTCCTTTTGTTTTCAGCTTTTGTAGTAGGCCTGAACAAATTAGACGTTGATCAAATATATTTAAAGGAACTTGAATCATATCAAAACAATCAAATTCCAAAAACCGCTTAACTTCATCAGGTGTATAAACGGATACACCAATCTTTTTGATTACTCCCCCTAATTTCAATGTATTTAATTTTTGAATGATATATCCATTATGTGAAACCATATTTTTAGAATCATGTAACAGGCAACAGTCTATAATATTTGTTTTCAAATTCATCATAGATTGTTTAATATATTTATCAATTAAGCTATCTAAATGCTCAATACCAATATTTTCAGAATCAATCATAGGTATTTTAGTTACAACCTGAAAATTTTTTTCTGTTGTTTTGCTTGAGACATATTCACCTATAATAACTTCACTATTTCCATAAGAAGACGCTGTATCTAACACATCTATACCATTATTTATAGCATATTTGATGATATTTAAAGCCTCTTCCCTATCAGGTTTACCCATTATATTTCCTATTCCATAATGAAGACCCAGCTGAACAGTACCTAATGCTAATTTCATAGAGCACCTCCATAATAACCACTTAGGCTAGTTAGATATTTTAAACAGAATGACAATATATATTTACATTGAACTGCCCCTACCTTCACTCCATTTAAAGGAGGAGCTCTTCTCCTTCACATGATAAAGATTTCTTATTTATTTTTAGTTATCAAGATTGCGTATAAAAATGTTGATGTAAAGAGAATAAAGCCTAAAATTTTTGGGCCGAATGTATATAGAATCTGTGGCATTTTCTATACGTACGATACGACAAAGAAAAAATGGATTTATCTTTTATATCCTTATGAAATCGAAAATCAAATTCGTTCCTATAGGCTCCTTCGTACAACAAGGCAGACCTTACTGACCGCAAATAGCGGGATAAAGCAGGTAAATAGTATCCTGCCCAGTATATGAAAGTGACTGCTATTTGGTACAAATGATTTTGGATCTCGAATAATTAAAAGCTCACTTAAAGAATGCTACGGTGATGCGATTGCACACTCTAATACATTAATGGAAAACTACTACTTGATATTTCTCTGATGGAAATCAAAACAAATATTTCCCATTTTCCCAATAATAATTTTAAAAAATAATTATTTCACGTTCTAAATTCGTTTCTTGATTCATACGTTATTAAAGTTGTTGAAAAATAAAAAAGCGAAAGATTTAAAATATGATCCAAATGATCCAGATGATGTTTAAGAGAGGTAGGTATATCTTCTCCTAAATAAACACTGCAGCTGCTATAGCATGTGATTATTTACACTTCACTTCTGTTTAAACATTTCTAAATAAAAAATCTTGCTAACAATTCCTTACAAATACACTTAAGAAATTACATTCTATACAACTGCTGCAATTTTGTAGTTACCTTGAGAAAGGACAGATTGCTGATGCAGAAATTTAATATTAATAGGAAGCTAATTGGTGATGATTCATCAGTTTTTGTAATTGCCGAGGCCGGAATTAATCATGCAGGTTCATTTATTGAGGCGAAAAAAATGGTCGATGTTGCCAACTCAAGTATGGCTGATGCAGTTACTTTTCAGCATATAGCCTATAATGACATTGATTGTAGAAAATCTTCTAAGACCAAATTAGATTGGGATAAATGGAGATTATCAGACGAACAGATTATCGAATTGTTTGATACTGCACATAGATTGGGATTATCTACGACGGCTTGTGTAGTAGATTTTAAGTCTCTTGAGTTTATTGTCAAGTCAGGTGCTGACTTTCTTAAAATAGTTAGCGGGGATATTACATGCCATCCCTTTTTGGCTGAATGTGCAAAAACTGGTTTACCTATATTTCTTTCTACTGGAAGTGCATTGTTATCTGAAATAGAAGCTGCTTTAGAAGTGATTGAAAAATCAGGTGGAAAAAATGTCGTTGTATATCAAACTAATACTAAATATCCGACTCCACCTAATGAAGTTGATCTTAGAGTAATGGAGACACTAAAAAAATTTAATTATCCAGTAGGCTTCTGTGATCACACTGCAGGAACAGCTATCTCCTTAGCAGCAGTGACGTTAGGTGCTCACGTTATAGAAAAGCACTTCAGTTTAGACGCTACAATAAAAAGACCTGACTATGAAGTTTCTATTAATCCTCATGAACTAAATCAATTTGTAACTGATATACGTAATATTAAAAAAGCAATGGGTGTGCCGATAAAGCGCCGGCATACGGATGATGCAAATTTTATATTAACTCGTAGGTCCTTGGTAGCTTGTAGTGATATGACTAAAGGTACAAAAATCCAATGGAGTGATTTAACATATAAGCGCCCTGGAACAGGTACCCAACCTTCAGAAGCTAAGAATTTTATAGGTAGAACTTTAAAATATGATGTAAGTAAAGATGATCAATTATATGAAGATATGTTGGAGGAGATTTAATGAATAAAATTGAAAGACGTACCGCATTAGTGTTAGCTAGTTCTGATGGACTTGGCTTAGCAGTTGCTAAAAGATTATACTTTGATGGACATAATGTAATTATTACAAGTAGAAGTGAAAAATTAGAAAAAGCTAAAAAAGAAATTTGTGATATTGGTAGTAAAGGAGAAGTTCTAGCAATCCCATCCGACGTAACTAGCATCGAGGATTTAAATAAACTTATTATGCAAGGAAAAAAGCAACTGGGGAATATTGATATTTTATTTACAAATGTGGCTGGTCCTAAAGCTGGAACGATAGAGGATTTAACTATTGAAGATTTCTGTAAAGCACACAATGATCTGTTATTGCCCGTCATTTATTTAACTAAACAATTAATTCCTGATATGTCTTCTCGTAAGTGGGGAAGAATTATTATAAATTCTTCTCTTACTGCAAAAGAGCCTTCAAAAATGCTTACCTTATCAAACATATATAGGGCTGGACTAGCTTCTCTTTCTAAAACTCTTTCTCATCAATACGCTAGTTATGGAGTTACAGTTAATACTGTTGGACCTGGTTCTTTCAAAACTGCTCGCGCATTAGAATTATTAAATGAAATGTCTAAAACACAAAAGCGAAATGTTGAAGATATCGAATTAGAAATCACAAAAAATTTACCAATGAAGAGATATAATGACCCAATAGAATTTGGTAATGTTGTAGCTTTTTTAGCTAGTGATGCTGCAAGTGCTATTACAGGTACTTTTATTCCAATTGATGGTGGAATTTCTCATGGGATATTCTAGATAAGTAGATATTTTACTATTATCCCAAAGTACTAAATGCTGAGATCGAGGTTTTTTTATATTGTGATCTCTTCTATTGGTAAAGCAAGTTTTTTATAAAATTCAACTGGAACCATTCGATCAGGTGTTAAACTCATCTAAAAAGAAAAATAACGATAAAAAATTGCTGTTTTTTCATAAGAATACTTAATCATTTAACCATTTTGATATAATTATCTAATTGTATCAAAGCCAAAAAACTACTTACTTAACAAATATTAATGTACTTTTAACTTCAAGACCAAAAGAAGAGCGAACTGTATTGCCATTCCCATCAGAAAAAAATTAGGAAACGCACTGATTTCATAATAACAAACTTCTCCCACACATCTTGGCCCACAAGAAATTTCATATTGTAGTGAAATTTCAATCCAGACGAAGTTCTAGATTGGAAATATTAGTTCTGTTGCAAAATTAACTAAAATGTAAAAGATCTGTGGTTGAAGAAAATAAATTTTATACAGGCAGCAATAATTTCTATAATTCATTGTATATCTAAAAAACGGAGTTTGGTTGAAGACTCCGTTTTTTTATATAAGGAATGAATGGCTTCAATTCCTTTTATTGTACTTGAGGCTTGAAGAGAGTTTTAAAATCTTGAGGATCTAGCACAACGACGTTTTACGTGTCTATGGCCTTGTTCGATACGATTTTTAGATGTCTAGCTGTATAATCCATGGTGTTTTATAAAGATTTTTCACTCTTACATGCTTCGAGATAAATCCTGTAATTTTTGAGTAACTGTTGTTTGAGGGTAATTTTTCTGTATGAAGTAATCCCTTAATTGCTTAGCAGTTGTAGAATAGGAAGAATCATATAAAACCTTTTCAATTGTCTGTATCATATTTTCAATAGAATGAGTTACAAGCCAGCTTAATTCATCGTAATATTTATAATCTCTCTCCTCTGACTTAGATTTATAAACGACTACTGGTTTATCCAATAACATAGCCTCTAATCCTACTGTTGAATTAGAGATAACTACAAGATCTGAATTAGAAGTGACATCATAAATACTTACTTCTGTTGTAATATACTTGACATTAGGGTATACCTTACTTAAATGAATATATTCGCTCACTAAATTACGACCTTTTTCCCAAGGGTGAGGCTTTATAATAACTGTAATATTTTTGTCTTTCATCAATTGTTTTGTTAGTTCAACATAAACTTGGGTTTTAAATGGTTGCGTTGCTATAAAGATTATTTTCTTAGAGGTATCTATATTTAGTTTCTTACAAAGTACTTTTTTTTCTAAATGCTTCCTTTCAAAGATATCATCATATCTTGGGTGTCCCAATATCTCGATTTGAGAATCCGCTCCACCTCTTCGAAAATACCACTCTCGTTCATACTCTCCATATACAATCTGTTTCGTAGCGAAAATTGGAAAAAACGCTTCTTCTCCCATTATGGCCCCATGCTGAAGACAATAACTTGGAATCCCCTTACTTTTAGAGATAAGAGTAAGTACTCGGTTCGTTATATCTTCTGTTGTACCAACAATCACACTCGAGATATCATGTTCTTCAAAAATAAAATATGCCATATTAATTTTTTCAATCATGATAGGAAGATCATTGAGTAGTTTTGTTTGAAAAAATTTATTAGAAAATAACGGATGTTCTTTACATGTTGAAAAAATTTTTTGAGCTTTTTCAATGAAAATATGAGAACTATCAGGAACTTTATTTGTATAATCCAGTGTGCAAATCGTAGGGAGACCATAAAGCTCGCTTTTTTTTGCTCTTGTTAATATTTTTGTATACTTAGGGTTAAAATGCGAAAAATTACCTGCTGAAAAACGAAGATAATCAGTATTAAGCAATACGACTCCATCTGATCCTCTTTTCTTTGTTGTTTGCTCAAGCAGAGGCAACCATTTTTCAAATTCTGACTGCAATTGTTTTTCTTCTATTGGTGCAACAGACAAATATTTATAAAAATCCTTACTTTTCATCTTACTTTTAACATCTTCTTCTAAATATTGATAAAAATTACTTAATAAAGGTAAAGAAATGTTATGATGTACTAATTCAGAAAACACCTTTATATACTCTAAATTTAATAACCAATAATTTTTCAAATAGACTTCACTCAAGGTCTCACCCTCTTTTTCTTCTTAAGTCTTCTCTTAATTCCTTACATGTTCTTTATGGTTTAATAATTGTATAAATTCATTTTTTTCTTCCGCGAATAACTAAAAATATATTGAATTTAAATTAATATATTTTTTATCTAAAATCTTATCTATCGGATAAAAACCCAAAAATGATTCAATCTCAAAAAAATATCATACCTCATGCAATAAAATTCGGTTTCTTATCCCAGTAAGAACCCTATTTTTTGAACGATTGGCAAAATAGAAGCCCAATACATGTCGAACAATGATCCATTATATATGGATCATTGTTTGTAATCTTTTGTGCAGGTCTTTTTACAGCTTTAATTGGCTGAGATGCTTCGTTAATTAAAACTGCGGAACATTGACAATTCTAATTTAATACGCTCCGTATCGATTTCTCTACAAACAATGGCTTGTAATAACTAGTCATAATAACTATAATTTTAGGCAGCTATTATCCCACTCCTTATCACTAAATAAAGTTCAGTTATATTATTATATAAACAAAAAGAACGAACTGTTCCGGTAATTATGATTTTCTTTTTGTATACACTAAAAGATAAAGGCGATATCTTGTTTGTCCATGAATTTTTATTATTTTCCGTAAAAATCTATTCCATAAGTAACTTCAATCACAATATGACTTGCTAACTAGAAAATCTTCTAATGTGAAAAATAAACCAGGAAACTCTAATCGCTTTCTAGACTTACTCCCCCTCACTCTTAAGCGTCACAATCCTTATTAGTGGTACATATGCAATTTCCGTTTCTGCCATAGCGCTGTGTCACCTTTCATGCTTTGACTTCTTTGAATTCAATAGCGCTTTATCAGCATTAACCTATCGAGATCAATTTTATATTTACCTCAACGTGTTTTACTATTATTGGATCAAATATTATCCCGATTAAAATAACCACGATATGTACAAGCATTAGAAAATAGGAAGCATAATATAGAGCATTGCCACCTATTGGCATGTCATATCAACAAGTAAATGCCTTTCAAACATGATTATTTCATAAAAAGGCATAAGTTCTAAAATTATTTTTCTTAATACGGTATGTAATCAACTTTATATACCACATGAAATAACACATAATTTTTGATAAAGGAAGTGAAGTACATGTTACCTTGCCAAGGTACGTGCAATCAATATGTAGATTTTGAGGTTTTAATTACAGCTCCTGAAGGATATATAAT
This sequence comes from Bacillus sp. 2D03, assembly GCF_003946765.1. NCBI lineage: Bacteria > Bacillati > Bacillota > Bacilli > Caryophanales > Bacillaceae > Bacillus > Bacillus sp. 2D03. The sequence goes on from NZ_RPSJ01000008.1 coordinate 260,838, forward strand.
TAATGATACGAATTATACCGGTGCTGTCACCTGGAATACAAACCGATTAAAATGTGCATTTGAACCATGTACGCTGCAAGCACCGAACCCTTGCCTTCTTCAAACTGATCTACCAGATGGTTCCTATCCAGTACACAGTGTTCGCATATATGGAGTACTTACAATGCTTGTTAGTATTTCCCCTGTTCAAAATCAATATGGACAAGGAGATGCAGCTTTTTCTAAATGGCATAAATTCTCTATCAATCAGATTGTTTATTATACAATTGATTCGAATTGCTGCTTTGATTTTAGTAGCTTTAAACTTAAGAGTTTAACAGTTACGCCACAAGATAAAAATACATTTATCTTAAATGGCACCCTCTCTGTTTTACCAGTACCACCAAATCCTCCTATTTATGCTTTTACAGCAAATAGAGATGATAATACTCTTTCAGTAATTAATACAGCAACAAAGACTGTCCAGCATGTAATCAATCTTCCATATCAGCCAATTAAAGTTGCTGTTAGTCCAAACAAAACATACACTTTAGTTTTGCACTCAAATGATAATAGTGTTTCTACAATTAATAATGAAACACTTACCATTATCTCTACTTTCTCGATAAACGACCCAATTGATATTGGATTTTCTCCGGATAACCAGTTTGCGTATATACTAAATTTTTTAACTGGTTCAATGGGCATTACTGTTTTTAACCTCTTAACTCAAACCATCTCTAATACTATCTCGCTTGGAGGATATGGATTTTCAAGTATAGCAATTGATCCGAATGGACAATACGCCTACATCGTAAATTATACGACTTGGAGTATTGTAAAGGTTGATCTAAACACAGGAGAAATTGTAGCAGAACGCCCTACTTCAAACGATTATCCAAATCTCATAGAAATCAGCTTGCTTGACGGATTCGCTTATGTTACAGAAGAGTTGGTGGCGTCTGGGACTACCCTTACAGTTATTGACTTGTCCACTTTCCAAGAGATTGGGGATATTCTTACTGGAGCATATTACTACTCGTTCCTTGCTCTTTCACCTAATCAACCTGTAGCATTGCTAGGAGAAGAAACTACAGATGAAATCAATATTATTGATACAGCACAACATCAATCCACAGGCACTATTTCCATAAATGGCCCAAAAAGCGCTGCGTTTACCCCTGATGGAAAATTCATCTATATTGCACAGCCAGAACAAAACACAGTTACTATTCTTAACTCCGTTGACTATACCGTAAATACAATAGTAACAGTTGGAGCATCACCTGTAAGTGTTGCAATATAAAGTTTAATGCTTATTAACATTCAAGAAATACTGAGGATTGCACTCTCTACTTATATTAATTTCCTACTCTCCGGTATTCCATTTATACAAATAACTAGTGTCCTTCTCTCTATTTAATGACTAATCGCTTATTTTGATATGTAATAATTTATACACGGGACTCTTCTTAAATACTAAAAAACATATTATCTAATAACTCCTTAAATATTTCCTATAGTTCTTTCCATTACAATTCTCTTTAATTTTGTTTATCTATCCATTCCCTCCGTCGATCAAATCTCCCTCAAGAAATCCAATTTAAAATTCATTTTACAAGTAAACAACCGTTCCATAAGTAGATTATTTAAGGGAAAGGAGTCAGACCTATTGGATTCCCCTTTCTTCTCATCCTTTTTTGAAGCTCTTTTAAGTCTAATTCTATTGTATTCCAGCTAAATAACATTCCCACTAATAAATAACATGTTATATAACTATATAAAAACTCTAGCAAATCATTAAAGGAATCTCCTTTCTCCTATCGAATTATTGTAGAGGAAAGGAGAGGAATACATGGAAATTATAGGATTAGATCCTCGCGCATTAGCGACTCTAGGTGCACTTGAATACACCAATCGTCGCAATAAATTAATTGAAGACTCGGAGAATAACATATACGAGTGTAAAGAAATAAAAGAAATACTTCAATCACTCCCTAAAGAGAAGCAGATTGAGGTTCTTGAGAATCAAGCTCACTTTGAAGCTGTGGCAAAGATGATTGAACAAAACAATTTAATTCTTTTAGAACAGATGAAAGCTCTACAGCTAGCTCAGAAATAACAAACTTATGATTAATTAATTCTACATATGCTTCCATAAATATTGTATCTTTATTTATACCATCAGCCTCTGTTTTTACAGGGGCTTTTGTTATGCGTTGATTCATATTTTGAATTTGAATAGTTTCTTTTACATGTATGAATAGATCTTCTAATAATCCTGGTGTAGATTCTAGTTCTTGCTTTTCAATTTCCTCTGTGACAGCACTTATAAATTCCCATAGTACCTTTGCACCTAATAGTTCTGCTAATCGTTTTTCACGCACTTCAAATGTTTTCATGTTCATGCAAATACACCCCTTTAATTTATATATAACGATAAAACATTACCTTTTTATGTAAAATCAACTAAAACACTTTCTAAACTTACATTTCTAAAAAATCACTACATCATCTTAAAAATCCAACATTATTCAACACACTTCGTGTTGTTCTGAATCAAAAAAAATTGTTTGAACTGTAACACCATAAAAATTCGCTAATTTTATTTTTATATTATCTCGTGGGATTCTCTGTCCATTTTCATACATCTGCAATGTACTAATACTGATCCCGACTGCTTTTGCCACCTCTTCTCTAGATCTCCCATTTCTTAAATTAATTAGATTTTCAGCTACTCTTTCATAATTCATACATTCTCACCCCTAAAACCACACTTCGTGTTGTTAATTAAAATATAAACCGCACAAAGTGTGTTGTCAATAGATTTCAATTATCAATTTTTAAAAGTTTTAATATATTAACACATATTGTGTTAATATATTATCAGGTGATAGAATGAAAACGTTTGGAAATATAATTCGTGATTTAAGAAAACAAAAAGGAATTACGCAAAAAGAACTAGCTCAATCCCTTCAACTAAGTGAAAGTACAATTGGTATGTATGAACGTAATGAACGTCAACCTGATTACAATACCTTGATACGTATAGCAGATTACTTTAAAGTATCTACTGATTTTCTTCTAGGGAGAGATTTTGATGCTGAAGGGAAAAGAAATGATTCAGAACTAGATCAATGGTTAAATGATATAAAACTTGCTCCATCCCAAAAACGTGAAGAATTAAAACGTTTTTGGAAATTTATAATGCAGGAAGAAAAGTAATAAAATACCCCCCCCCACCTTTACAGTGTGGAGGTCTTGAGTTCGAGCCCTTTCCGGGCCATATATTACGGTAAAATGGCGTTCTACCCAAAGTTAGAGCGCTTATTTTTGTCCGATAATTTATTCATTAAATTAGCCGAAATATTTGCGTTACGCCGCCAAACTTTATGAAATGGAAGCCTCCTATTTCATACATTCAACGTACACCATAGATTTCATGATACTGGAGTTTAGTCTGCCTTTAGACATGGAAGTGTTAACTAGTGATTATCAATACACATGAGCATTTAATGCGTAATATCTACTGGAAAAGAACGCCTTACACCACTTCGCATAACTATCTTCTCCATAATATTTGATTTTTTCAAAGTATAATCGGTAAAAACTACTTTTATTTGCAGGTATTCGACTCTTTTTAGTTATAAATACGAAGGAGCATTGTAAAGTTTGCTTTCCCATCTCATTTATTTCTCTATTCCCTATAAATAAACAAAAGAGGAAAAAAGTAATAATAGATTAAAATGCAAATTGATAATAAAGTTATTTAATTTTAATATAAAAAATATAAGAGCCTTGCTACATTTTATTGTAGCAAGGCTCTTTAAAGTTTTTTAATTTCTATTCATTTAAATACATCTAAACTCAAAAATCAATAACATAGTTGTTTAATCTTATTCAACTAAAGCACCTGTTTGTTGAACAAGAGGCGCTTTAATTATAGAGCCGTTGACTTTTTAAACAAAGGTATGTAACCTCCACTGCCTATCAACTGAATGTTTTGAAAGTACCTCCAAACTTTATCGACATTTAGTTACTTATGTAGATAAAGCTCATTTTGTACATCTAGCAGTTTATTTTTTAATCCATGTCGGACTTTTGCATGAATGTACATTAAATAAGTCAAATTCATAAAAAAACCCCTCTGATTTCCATAATATATATGAAATCAGAGGGGTTTTTCAGTAGATCAAACTTCAATATTTTCAATAGGTCTTGTTTTAAAATATAAATGGCCAAATACATGAAAAAACTCCGCTTTTAATGTCATCCCTTATTTTCTATATAGAGGTGCTATTTTATCAATGCGATTTGTCCAAATTCCACCTGTATAATCATCTGGAAGGCGTTTTATATCTTCAGATGAGTCAAATCCACTTGAAAATCCAAGCCCATTTCCTCCTACAACGATAATTCGAGTATCTGCTTTATCCATTCGATTAAGAAAACGATTAGGCCATCCCCAAAGCAAAGGAGCTACTTTATCTGGTATATGTAACTCTCCATGCTTCATGCTTGAAGGTATGTAACCAGTCCACCCTAACGCCATATAAGTAAGAAGATCCTTTTTCATGGTTGCTTTTGACATCGTTCGTAAACTAGGGATGTGCTCTCTTATCGAAGCAATCGGCTTATCACCACCATATACTGTTAGTTGAGCAAGACGTTTCGCTGGTAGTTTCTTGAGGTAAGTAGCCAATTGGATTCCTTCATTTTCATCATCACTTTTAATATGAATAAGAAAAGAACGATCTGGAAAATGGTTAAGTACTTCATCAAGTGTTGGCATAAGATTAATCCCTTTTCCACGAAACGGGAATGTTTTTCCCCCGTCAGCTGTATACCCGTAACCAATATCAAGTGCTTGTAATTCTTTAGTTGTAAAATCTCTTGTAACACCTTTACCATTAGTACGGCAATCAAGAGTCCAATCATGAAAAATGACAAAATTATTATCTTTAGTTGGTTGAACATCAAACTCTACTAGGTCAGCTCCAGCTTTAAATGCCGCTTCCATAGATGGAATTGTATTTTCTAAATAAGAATGTTCAGGTTTATTTATACGTTCTGCTGTACACGTATCCCCCTCAATTCCCTCCATGCTAAATGTTTGCGAAAGTCCTCGATGAGCAAGAAGAAGAGGATTTCCCTCGTCCCTCTTCGCAAAAAAAGAACTGTTATTTACATAAACAAGTACGAAAAGAATAAAAATTATCCAAGTCGTTTTACGTTTAAGTAACTTTTTTATTTTATTCATTGTATTCTCCTCTTAAGTATTAGTTAAAATGATTTAAACAATATCCGGCATTTAAATACTTTTAAATTCTATAGCTTATCTTATTCCTTTGCAATGGAGATTATAAACAATTGCATGTTGCTATTTTTATATAAAGCAGGAGCGATACAAAGGTATTTTTTAACTATTATGTAGTATCATTTTTAAGAAATTATGTCTACTTTAAGGCTATCTTAGTGGCGATGGACATGTAGTGCTCTCAATAATAAGTTTTCTTCCACAAACAAAAAGAACCATAACCTTACCGAAACGGCAAATTTATGGTTTAAATCACAATTTTATCCGCACAATTCTTTAACTTTTTGCAACCTACTAGTAATCTTATAATATCCCCTTACACACATGTCTTTGTTTATTTTTTTGAGATAATTTGCAGCGAAATCTTTTAAGGACTCAGGAATTAATGCTTTTTAAAAATTCATTTTCTAATTCTACTATCTTTCTTTTACGAGCTTTTATTTTTCTTACGGGCACCCCGACATACACATACCAATCATCTAAACTTTCTTTTACCATACTCATCGCGCCAACTGCCGCTCCTTCTCCTATTACTACATTTGGAAAGATAATAGAATGCGCACCAACAATGGCATGCTTTTTTAAGATAACTTTTCCAGCTTTCACATTTTTATATTGATGTGGAACAGTCGGTCCCATTAATGTATTTCCGCTAAAATCATCAATTGCTGCATATACAATTGTTTTAGATGAAATATTTGCAAAATCATGCATTTCAATCCCCATTTCTCCTCCATATAACGCTGTATATGCCGCTATATGCGAATAACTTCCAATTGTAATTTTGCCACTTAAAATGCAAAAGTCATCGATTCTTACATTATTTCCAACGGATATAGCACCTGGATTATATATACTGGTTTTTTTACTTATTAATACATTTTCCCCGACAGATAGAAAGCCAATTTCACTCAACTCTTCTTGACTATAAAAACTATTCATCTGTGGACACCACCTTCTGCATTAAACACATTATAATTTGCTCCACGATTTCTTTCGTCATTCCTTCCCATAAAGGTAGACTAATTATTCGTTTTGCTATTTTATTTGTATTTGTTAAATCTGTAGACTTGTAGTTTTTAAAGAAATCTTGTTGGTGACAAGATGGTGAAAAATATGATCTAGCTTCTATCTTTTGCTTTTTCAACACTTCTATTACTTGCATATTGTTAATTTTTTCTGGACAGAGAATAGGCATAAATTGATGAATAACTGCTTCTGTCTTTTGAACTTGCCAACCCTTTTTCATTAATCCCGTACTTTGTAATAACTGTTTATACCATTCAGAGATACGATTTCGTTCTTTCATTTTTTGATTCCATGTATTTATCGTTGCAATCCCAATAGCTGCTGCATATTCAGTCATTTTACAGTTAAACCCCATCATCGTACATTCACGATTATGATCAAATCCAAAATTGCTCATTCTTTTAATTTGATTTATATCTTCTTCATTATGGCTATATATCATACCACCCTCACCAATTCCGAAAGGCTTTGTTGCATGAAAACTATATACAATCATCCCACTAAAATCCTGACCGTAATGTATCTCCCCATGCATTAATCCAAACCCTGGTGCCGCATCTACAACAACTGGAATACCTTTTCTCTCTAATTCTTCATATTCTTTTAAATCCATCCATGATCCGAATGTTGCATATGGAACAACGACTGCAACCTCTTCTTTTAATTCCTCAATCTTATCCAAAAGTACCGTTTTATCCATACACCAATCATCTATTGAAATATCAATAAAATAAGGTTCCAATCCACACCAAATAGCCGCCAATGGAGTTGCAGGGAATGTAAAACTAGGCATGAGCGCATACTTTCCTTTTTTTCTTTTTTTAAATTGAATTGCCGCCATTAACCCTATCGTTGCGTTTGCTACTGTTGTAACAGCTCCCCTGTTCTGAAAAAATTCCGACATAATCGTTTCTTCAAAATGTTGATTTATAGGTCCATAATTTGTATATATGTGGGATATATCAATTCGCTCTAATTCATCTAAGTACTCGTTTACAGGTACAAGTGATACACGTAAAAAAGGAATATTCTCCATATTCATCTATTCCTTTCTATCATTTTCGGACAATATAGAGCATATCCGTTTCAGATAATCCGAATTTCCTAGCAATTTCTATTCCTTGTTTCTCAGCTATGTTATACAATTCCACCTTAAATCCCGCATCTGTTAATCGTTGAATAAATCCCGATCGATTATAAATCCTTACATGATCTTCTTGACCAAAGGCTATTTTTCTCAATAATGGCGTTACAATAGATTTATCCTCTATAATAAAATCTACATTCATTACGATTGGCACCTGAATAATTCCCCATCCATTTGGCTTTAGTACCCTATATAATTCTCGCATTGCTTTTTCATCGTCAGGCACGTGTTCTAATACATGACTACATAAAATAACATCAAAGGTATTATTTTCGTATGCAATTCTCGTAATATCAATTTCCTCCATTAAAGAATCCTTTGGTTCTAAATCCCCACATATATAAGTAATGTTTTTAAACTGGTTAAGCCATCCTCTTACCTTCACTTCAGGTGCAATATGCAGCATAGTATAATTCCTACTTAACAAATCCGTTTCTGTTTCAATGTACGCACGATACAACCTATCACGATCCATCGAATAGCAAACTGGACAGATACCTGTATCTTTATTCCACATCTCAAATTGATATTTTAGAAAATCATAATGTGCTGGCCAAGGGGAAAATTTTTCAAATTGTTGATTGCAATATTGGCAATAACAAATATCTTTCTCGAATATACGAGTAACTAGTTTATTTAACCCGCTTTTTATCTTTTCATTATAAATTTGATTTAGTTCTCCACTTCTTACTGCATCCTTCAGTATAAATCCTGCATTCTCCAAACAATAAGATAAGCTCTCTTTATAATCTTGTTCAGCATTTAAAAAACCACTATTATGTGCATCTGTAATTAATTCAATCCATTCTTCAATTGTCATTAATATAAAGTGCATTTGTTTTTGATTTTGTCCACTATGTTGTCTAAAGTAGCTAAGAGGTTCCTGTATATAAACTACTTTCCCTTTCCTCATCATATCTAACCAAGTTGCAATGTCATTAATGGAAGAATACGCTTTTCCCTTAAAATAACCAAATTCCCCTCCAAAAAAATTGCGATTGAACAAAACCGTTGTCGGTTCTCCAACTACGTTTTTCAAGTTTTTCAACATATAATTCCCTAGTGTTTCCCCTTCAAAAATTGTAGTTTCTGTGGCAATTTTCACATTCAATGTTGAGGGTGGTAATATCTCTCCATTTTCATCAATCAGTTCACGGTACGACGTCACAAATGCAATGTTTTCTAATTCAAAAAAGTATTTCATCATTCTCTCAATCTTTTCATGATGAAATAAATCATCATCTAATAAAAAATTTATATATTCACCAGTAGCAAGCTCTATACATTGATTAAAATTTTCAGCCACCAATGGATTTTCATTTTTAACATATGTTATACATTCATGTTCTTTTAAGTATGGCTGGATCATTGTTTTTACTTCATCATTTGTACTATCGTCAGAAATTATAATTTCAATATTTTCATAGGTTTGATTCAAAGCACTTTTGAGGGCTAATTCTAAGTAATGAGGTCTATTGTAGGCAGGAATTAGTATACTGACTTTTGGGAGGTGCGAGTTGATATTCATACGCTGTTTTTTCTTTTCAATATTTATTTTCTTTAGCTTGATTTGTTGATAGTAGTCCAATGAATATAATATGGATGATGGAACAATTCTTCTTGCATAGTCTAGAAAATTTGTAATAGCTCTGTCTAACTCCTCTTCGGAGGATAAGAAACCATATTTTTCTCCAGCTATAATAATACTATGAGAAAAATCCTCTAACCCATCCATCATTTTATTAGATTCATTTAACTGCTGATTGGAATGTAATCGAAAGTAACTGAGTGTCTCCGCTATATATACTGCTTTCCCTTTACTCAGTAAGGATAACCATGAAGCTACATCTACGTTGCAAAGATACCGCCTTTTATCAAATACACCATACGGTTCTGTTAAATCACTTTTACGAAATAAAACCGTTGTCGGTTCTCCTATATAATTTTTTTGATTCATAATCACCATTTTTCCTAATTGTGACCCATCTATAATCGTATCTGTATAAAATAAACGCATCGTTGAATAAACATCTGGCAATAGGTTTCCTTCTGCGTCCATTACTTGGCGATGGGATGTTACAAGCTTAATTTCATTATCTAGGTCATTTAAAAAGTATTTCATCATTTTTTCAATTTTATTTACATGAAATAAATCATCATCCATTAAGAAGTTTATATACTGACCTTTCGCTTTATGAAATAACATACGTGAGTTCTCAAATTGTCCAAGAGTTGACTTATTTTTTATATAAATAATATTTGAATGATCATACAAGTACTTTTGTAACACTTTCTCTGTTTCGTCGTTTGTACTATCATCCCCTATTATAATTTCTATATTAGGATACGTTTGTTCTAATACACTACATAAAGCTTTTTCAAAGTAGTGTGGACGATTATACGTAGGAATTAATACACTTACTAAAGGCGTTTGATTTATTTCCTTTTCATTTGTACCATTTTCCATTCTATTCCTCCGCCTTTTTATTTATTTTCACTTTTGAAATAGACATGCTACTACAAATCTATTTATTAGACGAACTAGATCTGAAAGGTATTGCGAAAAACAAATAAATAGCTTTAAAAACAGCATCTATGTTGACATAGTGTAGAATAAACCTGGATAACTTTTTTCGTCCCATTCTATTTATTTGTAAAATGCGGCATTCTTTTTTCAATAAATGCCTTTACCCCCTCCTTCACATCCTCTGTTTGAAATACTTTTCCAAAGTAACGCGCTTCAATCTCAAGCCCTTCTTGTAAAGGTACTGCTGCCCCTTCGCGAATTGCCAACTTCATATAGGCGAGAGCCGGAAGAGAAAATTTACTTATATCCCTTGCAATCTCTTTTGCTTTATTTAACGCCTCTCCTCGAGGGGTAATGTAGTTAACCAAGCCTATTTCTTTTGCTTCTTTAGCTGTAATCGATTTCCCTGTGAACATCATCTCTTTTGCTTTTCCTTCTCCAATTAATCTAGGTAAGCGTTGGGTTCCTCCAGCACCAGGAAATAAACCTAACGTAATTTCCGGTAATCCAATTAAAGATTGTTCTTCTATTATCCTTAAGTCACAAGCAAGTGCTAATTCACATCCACCACCTAGTGCTAACCCATTAACAGCGGCTATAGTCGGTTTAGACAGATTCTCTAGTTGCTTAAGAGGTTGGTGCAATTCTAATGATTTCATCTCGGCATATTTTTCACCTTTGCCCATCCAATCTGGAAATTCTTTTATATTCCCTCCTGCTACAAAGGCCTTTTCTCCACTTCCAGTTATAATTACGACTGAAATATCATTATCAATTTCTATTTCCTCTAATACATCTACTAATTGTTGAACTACTTCTAAACTTAAAGTGTTGACTGGTGGATTTTGAATTGTAACGACTGCAATACTTCCTTTTTTATTACAAGTTACTACTCGTTCATTCTTCATAAAAAATCCCCTTTTAAACTACCTAATTTTTCACAACACCAAGCATCTTTACTTCACTCACCATCAGCCTAAATTTCCGAATATGGTTCCGCTTTTAGAAATTCATCAATTTATTGTATGAACTGTAGAAGCATAAAATGAGCAATCCTTTCTTGGCACCATTTTATAATCTCAACATATTTTTAAATTGTTCTTTTACTATATTAATTGGCTTCATGTTTCTTTGGTTTCTGTTACACAGTTTCTGAAGCTGGGATGACTCTTAGAAAAAATGAAATAAGAAGACTGATACATGAGGTACATTAGATGAGAACAATTTAAAAAAGACACTATCTTAGTAACCACTTGTATTTAAGTCTTTCTTAACTAATTTGTTGTAATTACAAATAAATCACTTCATCAAACCATCCACCAATAGTTGTTTTTGAATTAAACACAGCTGCATAACCCGTTATCTTGGAAGGTTGTTCTTCTGTAGCATCCCTGGTACTTAATTTGGTGATGTCAAATGTCCGTATTTTGGTCTTTACCATTTCCATCACCTCCCTTCAGTGAATCATCTGTAGTTTGTTTCTCACCAATTTTTGATAAGTCATTTGAAATATAAATCGCTTGTGATTCAGGTGTATTTTGCATAGGGAATTCAAGCATATCCGCAACATTATATGGCGATGTAATTCCTGTCCGAACAATGTTGTAAGCAATGTTTGTTTTCATGCTATAAGTAACAAAATCAAGGATATTTATCTTGAATTTAATACGTTTGTCGGAATTTTTTCCGAAAAAAAGAAGACTCAAATGGTCTTCAAAATTTTTCATTATCGGTCTAACTGCCTTGTTATGCAAATACATCATTGCTTGGTCTTCCTTAATCAAGGCCGTGTATGTGTCCACATTTACCCCTAAAAACTTACCTAAATCCTTTTTATATACATTTTTAGATAGGCCAGAGTCTTTTCATCATCTAGTGGGCTTTTAAGCGTTTCTATTAAGTACCCTTTTCCTAGTGGAATCATTTTAACGGACCTTGCATCATCATTTGATTACTTATATCTTGTAGTAATTCATATACATCACTAGATTCCAAGATATTATCATCGCCTGCATATCTACCACCATAACGAACAGTATTATTAAAAATATCTTCGAATAAACCGCGCTTTTCAGCTTGTTTAAATAAAAAATTTGAAAACCTATCTCTTAAACCCAATTTCTCAACGCCTTTCAATTAACGGGCGATTCCGGATCCGTTAAAATAGTTTTGTTCCTATTTTAAATTTAAGCTCTACTATGCATGTTAGACAATTAATTATGCATGGACAATTTCCCAAAAAGTATACAGCTAAATATAATATTGTGGAAAACAAGATTAAGATAAGGAGTGATTGTCTTTGTATCCTCAGGATTGTTATAAAGTCCCTTATACCTATGCCCAATGTATGGCGGATTGCACACCTGGATCTCCAGGTTTCGAATATGAATGTCGGCCTATATGTTGGCCGTATAAAACAAGACCTTGGTATCTACAATGTACAAGACCTACGGCATATACACCTTATGGCATGAACCAAACTATACCTTATAATCCACAGCCATCTTTTTCTCCCTATTCCTATCCTGGAACGATGTACGTAGATTCTCATAGTACCCCTTCAAATGATCCTTGTATGAAAGAATGTGCAAAAGGTGGAAGTAGTCCTTTAGATTGTTGCTATTACTGCGGATGGTGCTAACAGATATTCCTAGAGCCAAAAAGAGCTTTGGGCATCAGGTAGGCAATGTATCATAATAAAGCGACAATGAAGTTATTTATGTTTAAAAGTTAAAAAAAGTATAACCCCGTTCTATAATTAGGACGAGGTTATACTTAAAATAGTATAATTTTTGATGTAAGATATTCACTACCAAAAAATATAACAATAAATTCGTTTAAAAAAGACTTCTTTGGCTATTATATATATTTCTTCTTGAGCGTTTATACATTTTCATTGTAACTAACCAGCTAGTAATTGTGATTCCTGCAAAAATTAATAGCAAATTACTATACAAATGAGTAGACAGATCAGCATTTATAGGTAATAATTTTCGATTTAGCAAATGTATCGATAATAATCCACCTACAATTGCAATACCCATTCCTTCCGATAGAAAGCTTGTGAAATTAAGCAAACTCATCCCAGCACCAGCTTCCTTTTGTTCCAAACTACTTGAAACAATGGTAGAGATAACTGTTTTTGTAAAAGAAAGCCCGCCAAAAACAAAGATTACTATAATTGTTATGACCCAAGGCGTTGTTTCAATAAAAAGAGCAGCTACTAAAAAGCTTATAGAAAGAAATGCAACTCCAGTTGTTAATACAAATAGAGAACCTTTCCTATCAACAAGCACTCCACCAATATAACCGAAAACAATAACACTCATTGCTCCAGGAAAAATAATCCTACTTCCAATTGTGGCACTACTTAATTGGTAGACATCTCTCATCATATAAGGAACCATAGAAATAAATCCTGCTACGGTTCCCAATATAAGTCCTCCACAAATGATTCCAATCATAAATGATATATTTTTTCCTAGCGAAGGATTAACAAAAGGATTAGACACTTTCCTAATATGTTTAACAAATATCAAGAAACATATAATGCTAACGACTAGAAAGGAAATTCTATAAGATGTCGTAAACATTATAAAAAATACAATACCGACGGACATAAATATTATTCCTTTAACATCAATACTTCCTTTTATTACATCTTCCTGTTTCAATAATTTTGCAAGAAATGGAACAGTGATAATCGTTACAGCAGGCAAAAGCAGTATATAAGACCAATGAGCATATTCGGCAATTACTCCACCAACAGATGGTCCCACACCTTCTCCCATTGCTACAATGGACCCAATAAGCCCAAATGCTTTACCGCTATTTTCTTTTGGAATATAGCGCGCAATAACCACCATCACAAGTGCTGGAAATGCAGCTGCCCCAGCTCCCTGAATAAACCGAGCCAAAATAAGTACAGAAAAGAACGAATGTCCAACAAACCCGATAACTGATCCGAAGCAATTTACTATAATTCCAAATAGGAGTAGCTTTTTAATACCTAAATGATCCGATAACTTTCCATATACAGCTGTTCCTATAGAAAAAGTTAATATGAACGCTGCATTTATCCAGTTTATACTTGCTGGCTCCTTATTAAAATCACTAGCGATATCAGGTAATGAAACATTCAAAACCATTTCGTTTAAAACACTGAAAAAAGAAAGAACACAGAGCCATAATAAAATTTGATTATGGCGTAATATTGAATGTGAATGAGATGAATTCACACTTTACCCTCCAATAATAAGGGTAGACGTAGTTTATAGGGTCATTGATACGCTTTCCCTCTTTAAATGTACCCAATTATATTTATTGCACTTCATAAATAATTCCTCCCCAAAAATGATTTATATATTATATCACACATATATAATTTAAAATAAAACATATTCTACAATACGTTGTGCATAGATAATAAATTAATCCGACAATCCGGAAATAACATATTTGAGCATAAAGAAATAAAATTCCTTAAATAGAAGCAGGTTGAGGTTCTTGAAAGTCAAGCTTATTTTGAAGCTGTGGCAAAGATGATTGAGCAAAACAATTTAATTCTTTTAGAACAGATGAAAGCTCTACAGCTAATTCAGAAATAATAAACTTATGATTAATTAATTCTACATATGCTTCCATAAATAATGTATCTTTATTTATACCATCAGCCTCTGTTTTTACAGGGGCTTTTGTTATACGTTGATTCATATTTTGAATTTGAATGGTTTCTTTCACATGTACGAATAGATCTTCTAATAAACCTGGTGTAGACTCTAATTCTTGTTTTTCAATTTCCTCTGTAACAGCACTTATAAATTCCCATAGTACTTTTGCACCTAATAGTTCTGCTAATCGTTTTTCACGCATTTCAAATGTTTTCATATTCATATTGAACACTTCCTCTTCTGTATTTTTTACTATTAATTGGACTATCTAAATTATGATGGAACAGCTATATTGGCAATCAAATTCTCTACCTCTATTATCGTAAACTATAGTTTACAAGAGGAGCTAAAAATAGATTCCACGCTTGTTCCTAAAACTTTTGCTATTTTTATAGCTAACTTAACGTTAGGTTGTTTTTTATTATTCTCTATCTCAGAAATATAAGTGCGCGATAAACCAACTTGTGCCGCTAACTTTTCTTGTGATATTAGTTTTTCTTTCCTTAATTCAGCTATCTTATTCATTGCTCTACTCCTCTCCACTTATGTATTCATATGATTACAAAACAATTGTAAACCATAGTTTACTTAATCGTCAACAATGTTTTACATGTTTTTTCTCTATTTTAGTTTCTTTTTGTAAATTATTGTTTACAATTGTACTAGGAGGATTATATATGAAGAAAACTCTTGGTGAAATTATAAAAAATTATCGTTTAACAAATAAACTATCCTTACGCGAGTTTGCTCTAAAATGTGATGTTAGTCATACTTATATAGACAAACTTGAAAAAGGTGTAGATTCAAGAACTGGAAAACCTGTAGAACCCACACTTTTAGTAATAGAGAAGATATCAAATGCCATGAATATAAGCACAAAATCCTTATTAGAAGAAATAGGATTCATTACAAGAGATAATATTGAGGTAACTGATACAGAATTAGAACAGTGGTTTAAAGCTATTAAAAGTGCCTCTCCTCAAAAGCAGGAGGAATTAAAGAAGTTTTGGGAGTTTTTAATACATAAGGAAGACTAAATTAGCTAAAAGGCCTCCACCTTGATAGGGTGGAGGTTTATTTGATTACTTTCATACTTTATAACACCAATCTTCACCGAATTGGTCACATTACTTACAAGATCTACTCAATTTTGTTGAATGCAACCTCTGGCATTGTTCGCAGCACACGCGAGTATGTATTTAATGTGATTTTAAGGTTATTATGTCCTAATCTCTCAGAAATAATCTTAATATTCACATCCTTATCTTGTAGTAGCGTTGCATGGGTATGACGTAAATCATGAAAGCGTACCTTAGGAACGGCGCCGCTTTATGAACATCTGTTTTTTTCTATTCCGTAAAATACGGTAATACAGAGGATATTTTCTATACTTTTATAAAAAAGGAAGACTCCCTTGGAAACTTTAGCTTTCAAAATCTTCCCATTTTTCTCACCATCTCCATAAATGTACTCTGAGAATAGCGGTTCCCCTTCTCGATTATGTATCTTCGGGTCTAAATATAACATTATATAACTCATCAAAATACGTTGCTCCATCCAATTCACGGTTTTCTTAAACAAAATTCAAATTAATTCATTATCTTAAATGAATAACTTCTCCTGATATAAATTCCAAATTTAAGTACCTTTATTATATATAGGTGTAATATCACACCTTTTTAAAAATCAAACTTCACGTGCAGCATAACTTTCACCTATTCCTTTACGATAAAACATCATATTAAGGACTTATTCATACCATTATGTGTTACATTGTTAAATTTTTTAATCTATTTATGCAAATTTCCTTTTCGATTGAATTAAAACCCTCAGCTCTTCAACAGTTACCAGTGGCTTACGATGAATCATACTATGACAATTAGGGCAAAGCATTGCTAAATCTTCAATTTTAGTCGTTTCATCATTTTTCATTTCAGATATCGGTTTTCTATGATGTGCCTCTATGAAATTCCTTCCTCTATCACCATAAACTTGTTCAAAGTCCATTCCGCACGCCTCACAATAAAGCCTCCCGTGTACTTGGATAAAGCGTTCCTTAGCTTGTTTAACTAATTTATTATTACGTTCTCTATATCTGTGTAATCTAAACTTTTCTTTCCCTTCAGGAAAATCATCTTCTTCATCCACATGTGTATCAAGAGTTATTGTTATAGCTTCTTCACTCAATCGTATTAGAACATCCTTAATAGGATTAAAATCTTCCATTTCTTTTTGTAACAGAGACAGAGCATCAGAAATATTTATTCCTTCAAAGATTCCTTTATGGTCATTCTTTATCCCAATATGATGTAGAATACCCATAGCTTGATAACCTTTGCTCTCCTTCGAATCTAAACCAAGGATATTTTCATCAATCCAGCGGTGACTTTTCGCATTGAATAAGTACTCATATACAACAGAATCTCTTATTTCCTCTCCATAAGAACTATACTCTCGATTTCTTTTAACTGGTTCTAACTTTGAAGTTGAAGTAACTTGAACAGAACCTATTCCTTCATATTCTTCCAAACTTGTAGAAAAAGAAACCTTATAGTATTTCTTATCTATCTTTTTAAAAATCATATACGGTACGTTATCATCAACTTTATTACCCTTTCTAAATTCTTCATATATATTAGGATACTTCATTTGAACATACTCGGTTAGTTTACTAGTCCATAATAATTTTGTCCTAGCTTTTTCTCCCAACCCCTTTCTAATCCTAGCAAGATAGTCTTGTTTCATAAACTCTAGAGTTATTTGAAAATTGCTATTTTCCTTCATTACATCTATCTCAAAAAAAGACCTTATATCAATAGGAATACCTGTTTCATTGTTAATAAAAGAGGATTTATCCATTTTTTTCATAGCAATATTATTTGATTTTAAAACCCATGAATGTTTACTTATTTCTTTTTCTTTTAAGGCTGAATTAACCATACTATTTAGATTCATCATCATTCTCCTGTTCTTGATTATATTTAGAATCAAATAAGTCTTTAAGGTTTAAATAGAAGAGCGAGACTTGTCTCAATTGATATACTATCATAATATCATTAAAAAGCTACGAATCCAATGATACCAAGGGTTTGAGCCGTTTTTATAACATTTTACTTATACTTCCAAATCCAAACCTGATAAGTAGGATGTAACGATACACAAGCAAATAACAGATACATTTTATTTTATTAAAATCAGGTTACAAAAAACGTTACATTTAAATTGCATATCAATTGCTAATGAAATATTGATTTTATTAAAAACGCTCTTAGTTTAGCTTATTTATAAAATAATTCCATATACTCCATTATTCTCCTTATAATGAGCAGAGAGTTGAATCTGTACTATCTCGTAAGTCATGTCCTGCTTCGTAGAAACAAAAGTAAAGATAAAAAAAGACCTCCCTAAGGAAGTCCATTTTTAATTATATAGTGTTATTGACGGTTCAAGTATTTGTTCTTCACTTACTTTTCCTTGATAGCTCTTAGAATTGAACCAGTTGCTATTAACATCGTACCTGCTACAAAGAATGACGCACTAAGTACAAAGAAACCTGTAAGTACATTTGTATTGATAATATAATTATACGCATCTCCGCCTACGTAGGCATATTTATTCGAATCGGTATATGTTTCAGAATTTTGATATCCTCCGAGTCTATCGAATCCTAAGAAAAGTAATATTGCTGAATGAATGTAAAAGATAATTCCCCAAATTGTCCATTTTTTTGTTTTCACGATAACTCTCCTTTTTTGTCTGTTACTAATTAATTAATTCATTTATACAGTTTAATTGTTTTTCATTAGAATGTAAATTATATTAATCTCGACTTTCTTAGCCTCAACATCTATTTCTAACTTATCAACTTCTGATGTTAATTGATCCTTATTATCAACAAGGTTTAAAACCTCTTAGAATCCTGTCCTTCTATTGTCAAACTTCTTTCGCTCAACATCCATGCTTTCTTTAACCTTTCTCTTTATGTTTGTTAATTCATTCTCTTTATCATCAATTTTCTTTTTCAGCTTCCACACTCTCATATTTCTTTCTAGGACACTCAACATTTCCATACCATGTGTCTGAATCAACCTATACCTATTCTCTCGACAAGTCCTCCTCCGATTGTGAAAATCCCCCCTCTACATCACTCCTCATTCTCCTTACCGTTATACAGACAGCTAAGAACATAATTTTGTGGCCACAAATGGTCACAGTACTTACAATAATCATTACCCTTTCAGTAGAATTTTGTTTATATAAATCAGTAAAAATGCATTTAAATCAACGTTTATCCCATAATTTAACTAGGAGAGCCTCTCCGGGGTCATAGTTGTAGAAACCGTGTCAAATTAATGTTTGATGCGGTTTTTATTTTCCGTTGACTTAACATTGACTTGACGCAGGGTGGCGGTCGGCTGCAACGGTTAGTTATACGCCTCCCATTTCGTTTTCAAAAACGAAATAGGAGGCGTTTTTTCTATTACATAGTATTTATGAAGAACGAGAAAACACAGTTTGAAGACCATAATTACAAACCTGATGATTGTAAAACAATTGGTCTCTCCCCTTCAACGATTAATACACGGCTGAAGACATTACGAGTGATGTTCCGCTTTTTAGTTGATGAAGAATTGATTGAGCGTAATCCTATGAAGCAAATAAAAAACGTAAACGAACCACAAGAGGAGATTGCTGTACTTACAGTTGATGAATTACGACGTTTACTTGATGCTTAAAATAAACGAGGCTATAGCAATTTTCAAGATTACGTTATTATGAATCTCTTATAGACACATTCTTGCGTATCAGCGAAGCGCTGTCACTTACAGTTAACGATATTGATTTTTCAATAGTAACTACCTCCAATTGTTATTGAATTCTTTTTCCTATGTATAAATCCGACCCCTGAATTGCTTCGTAACGTTAATTTCAAAAAAGCTTCAAAACTTCTTTTCGTATATCTTGGAAGAGGCGCCGGTAGAAAGATGGCCAGCTACTACTCGTCTCTCACACTATTAAATCCGACCCTAAGTCGATTTTGTAACGGAGAAACTGAAAAAAAACGCAAAAAAGACGTGAACCGAGGTTCACGCCTATATTTCAATTATTCTTCATCTTCGTCATACATAAAATGTTTAGCTATCTACCACCTAGCCTACACTCTTAACTTTTGAAGAATTTAAGATACTTAACATCCTCATCTTCAAAACATTTTCCTTCTGATTTTTTGTTAGCAAAGTTAAAAAACTCTTTTGCTATTTCTAAATTACCCAATTCATACGCAACTTTTCCTGAAATAAATTCTTTTTCACCTGTATCAATACGCATAAATCCGGTTAAAAACATTTTATCTGACCATTTTTTTGCTGTCTTAAAATCCTTTACATTAAAACAAGTATCAATAATATCATTCACTAAATCATAACTTTCATTATAAATACCTTTCGGATTAGGCAATACACTCCAAGCCTCTTCTAATAATGTGATAGACTCATTATGATTACCGTTATCAAATTCATCATTACTCTGATTAACGAGACTTTCGAATTTCTCTTTTATAGGTGATTGTAATATAGCCATATTGCTCCTCCTTAAATAAGGTCTTTAATCAAATCAAAATATTTATCATCTTCTTTAAAAAATATCTTGTAACCTTCTAGCATGTATGCTTTTAATAAATATTCCTTAGCTTTTTCAGGTTCTCCACATTCAAACAAGCTTTCTCCAAGTCTCAATAAAATCAATGGATTCGAAATACCGTCTGGACAGTTTATAGCATTATAAAAATTACTTTTTGCCATTTCATAGTCATCTTTAATAAGATAAGTGTCACCTATTACTGTATATAACCATGTACTTGCTTCCCAATCCGTCTTTGGTGCTGGCACCATTTCTAAAGCCATTAAATATTTCTCCAGTGCTTGATCAAATTGTTCTACTTCAAATAGCATATCTCCCTCTTCACACAGTTGTACAATTTGATTGTATACTTTGTCATCTAGTTCCAATTCCCTTTACCTCCAATTATTTTTTAGTTGGTGGCAAATATCTCTCACCTATATCTAAATAATTTTCTTAGCGAATGATTTCCCATGATCTGTACTCCCACAAAATCTACGGCTTTGTTTAGCAAACAATATGCTTGCGCTGTTGTTGATATCACTTTGTCTACCTTACTCGTAATAATGTTACCGCCAATGTAAACTATCAAGTACATTTCCTACTCATACTATATAATAAATTAATCTGAGACTCCGGGAATAACATATTCGAGTGTAGAGAAATAAAAAATACTTTAATCACTCCCTAAAGAGAAGCAGATTGAAGTTCTTGAGAATCAAGCTTACTTTGAAGCTGTGGCAAAGATGATTGAACAAAACAATTTAATTCTTTTAGAACAGATGAAAGCTCTACAGCTAATTCAGAAATAACAAACTTATGATTGATTAATTCTACATATGCTTCCATAAATAATATGTCTTTATTTATACCATCAGCCTCTGTTTTTATAGGGGCTTTTTTTATGCGTTGATTCATATTTTGAATTTGAATAGTTTCTTTCACATGTATGAATAGGTCTTCTAATAAACCAGGTGTAGACTCTAATTCCTGCTTTTCAATTTCCTCTGTTATAGCACTTATAAATTCCCATAGTACTTTTGCACCTAGTAGTTCTGCTAATCTTTTTTCACGCATTTCAAATTTTTTCATATTCATATTGAACACTTCCTTCATTTAATATTTGTTTAAAAATACTTAATAAATTATTTTGTTTTAGAGAACAATATAGAAATGAACTTTTCAGATCCATAATTACACAAAACGCGACATTATTCTTCAAAAAAAAGAGTCCAATCAAAATTTAGTACCTTAGCTATTTTTTTTGCAACAGGTACACTGGGACTCCTTTCACCACTTTCAATCATTGCATACATACTTCTAGATATTCTTGCTTTACATGCAATATACTCCTGTGTTTTCTCTCTATGTTTACGTTTTTTTAATAACCATACTCTCATTATCCCCCTCCTGAATTGTCACATAATGTGTACTTAATGATAATAATATATGAAAAAAATGTAAAATCAATATTTTTTACACATTTCGTGTACTTCGTTAAATGTTACATATTGTGACGTTATAATTGATATAGAAAACACCTAAAAGGAGGTAGCATATGTTTGGCACTAGACTACACACTCTTCGAAAAGAACGCAAACTGCGTCAAGAAGACATGGCAAAGCAACTAGGGATTGCTCGAACTACATATGCAATGTATGAACAAGGAAATCGAGAACCTGATTATAATACATTGATAAAATTAGCGACTTTCTTTGAAGTATCAATTGATTACCTCCTCGGTACAACTGAAATGAGACAAGTTACAGACATACAAGATCCTGAGCTTTATCAATGGTTTGAAGATATAATAAATGCGACTCCTCAAAAGCGTGAGGAATTAAAGAAGTTTTGGGAGTTTATAATACAAAGAGAAGACTAGATTATTTAAAAGACCCCCAACCTTGACTGGAGGTCTTGAGTTCGAGCCTCTCCGGGCATAAAAAAGAGACCGTATCAAATTAACGTTTGATGCGGTTTTTATTTGTGTACTCTTATACTCTACAACACTAGTGGTCACAGAATTGGTCACAATCCCTACAGAATCTATTCTATTTTGTTAACCGCATCTTCTTGCATTGTTGGTAATACATGTGAATAAGTGTCTAATGTGATTTTGATATTACTATGTCCCAATCTCTCAGAAATCACATTCACACCCTTAGCCAATAGCAGAGTAGCATGTGTATGACTTAAATCATGAAAGCAAATTTTTGCACAACTGCTTTCTGAATCAAAGCATTTAAACTTCTTCTAACGCTAGCAGGATTAATTGGCGTTCCAAAAGGAGTACACATCACCAAGTCATTATCTTGGTATTCTTCACCTTTACTTAGCTTCTCTTTCAATACGACTGCTCTGTGCTTCTTTAGCTTGTTTAAGTTAACCAACCTATATTCTTGTGTACGGTCTTCACCGATATATACCTCGATAATTCTTAAAGCAGGCATTTCACTTCCCTTAAAAATAAAGATCAAGTAATCAGCACTTATGATTAAATGCCCTTCTATAAAGTATAGGTAATTAAGAAAATATTATTAGTGAAAACAAATACTTCTATAATATCTATTTATTGAGATTATAGAATTTTTCTTGTATAATTTTATTTGTGAGGACATATTTCAAATTTTTAATATCTATGAAAGGAGGTGAAATTAATGCAAAAAAACATATTTTTAAACCATATATCTATATCTATAGATGATTGTTCACACAGAAACAATGATTACGTACATGTTAGATTTATAGAAAAATAATTAATGAATCACCTATTTTGTATTATTTAGTCCTCACAGCGTAAGAAGAAACTGCGCTAAACTATATTTCCATTTGCTTTTCCTACTTAAATAATCATGGGTAATACTGCAACGTAATTTCTAGCTATTACCCAGAATTATTAAAAACATGGAGGAAAATATATAATGGAAAATATTAATCTATTAGCAATGTTCTATCTTACAAACTTTACACTGTTTCTTTTGGGGGTATACGGAACAAAATTTTTTGAATGGGTACATAAAAAACTTTCAACTTGCAAAGCCACTACTTTTGGAATTGTGTGCACTATGGTATGTGTCTTGTTTGTAATTCACTTAATGTGGGTATATAAATAAATATATTCATAAACTAAAAATAGAGAGGTTTGTTCACCTCTCTATTTTTAGTTATATAATAAAAGAACAAGCGCCATCTTTAGAAGCTTCGTTCTTCTTCCTTCGCTGAATATTTAAAGACATTAGTTATTTGAAATGTAAAAAAATTCAAAATTTAGATGTATACCAAATTCAAACAATAGTACTTATTGGACTATAATATAAATTAGCATTTCCTATTTATATATAGTTTTTGTACTTTCCTATTTCTATAAGGACATTTGATATTATTTGTAAGTTTTAAAGTAACCCCCTATAAATTAAAAAATTTATTAATTATCCCTACCATGCTTGTTTAATCCTATAAACCTTTTGTCTTGTGATGCTATATTCTATCGCTATATTTGAAAGCACAACAATGCTATCATGCTAACAAATAAAATCTCCTCAGAACATCCCAAGATTGTGAACTTTTAAAAAAATCTAACATTACCCCTATAAAGAGTCAATGTTAGATTTTTTATTATTTAGGTTATTTAAATAATAGTTCCTTATGTTTCTTAGTATATATGTTCTAGAAAAGGTGATTATTAGATTTCTAAGGCTTATTTCTTTTAATTACTTTAAAAATCACTCAACTTGATCTATAAATGCTAACTAGTTTTCCGAATGCTCTTTAGTTCTTTCAAATAGAGGACGAATTTCATCAGATTCGAGTGTAAAGATTGGATGACTTTTCTTTGGAGTAGATCCTTTTCTTAAGATCAGGTTATAATCGGAATTATAACTTGTTCTGGTTTTATCTAGATCTCGAAGATACTTTATATATTGTTTCTTTTTATCTTCATTAAAGTTAAACAATTCTCCAATATATTCTGTATCCCTTATTAATTCTTCAAATATCTTCTGATTTCTAGAATCAATGTTAGGATTAGACACTAAAATTGATTCTTTAAAATTAATAGTATGCTCTTCAGGGAAAAAAGATATTTTTTCTTTCGGATAATCCAATAACTCACATATTTCTTCTTGTAGCTTTTTACGTGATTTCTCTGTATAGCCTATAAAAAATAAACGTATATTCTTAAACGATTTTATCTTCTCTTTAAAAGCAGTGTGCCGACTTAATTGAATAGGATAGTATTTTTCCTTATCAACAAGTTTTTGAGCAGTTTCATCAGTCAAATTATTTGATAAATAATAACGTTTTAAGGCATTAACAGTTTGACTGCCAGAGATTCCAATTTCAGATAATATTACTAAATCATAATCTGTGGTAGGCTCTGTTAAAACCCTAGATACAAATTGATCCAATCTCAATTGTCTTATTTTTGGAAATCCACTTAAAACTAATCTATGAAATCCGTTATAATCCTCAGCGGATTTGATATGAAAAAATATCTTTTTGGCATTTCCAATGGTCTCTTCAACCTTCATAAAGAATTCTGTTACATCCTTCTCTTTAATATATTGATGACTTGCAATTACATTTAGAAGAGCTTGATGATATTTTGGGTCAAATCTTCTAATCCAAGCTATTAAATCAGCCTCAATTTCCTTTAATCCCCTTTCCTTATAAAATGATTGTTCCTTTATTATGTCGACTGCTGGACTAAAGTAAGGAGAGTATAAAATTTCTTTTTCAATTTGGATGTTATTAATAAAACAATCTAAATTTATTGAATTTTTTTCCTTTCCATACTTTTTATATAACTTTTGCCTTACATTTATACTATCAAGTGTTTTGCTGATAATATCAGGCATAATAAGGATTAAATAGCTATCATTAGACTTGTAAGCAAAACAATACTCTGTATTTTCTATTACATTTACATCACTTAATTTGAATTTTTGCATCAAAGAATTACCTTGTTGGAGTTGATATATCTTTATGCTGGACCAGTCTTCTTCTGGAATGATCCAAGTATCATTTTCTATATCAATTTTAATTTCATTTAAGTTATCATCATACTCAAAGGTGCACTTTTTAAATACATCCATAATCTGAAGATTTTCTTCTACTGATATATGGGGAGTAATTAAATGCTCTAAGAAACGAATCTCCTTTTCCCATATATCTTCTATTAAATTGAAATCATAACAGTTAACTGAACTGATGATACTATTTTTTATTGTTTCAAAAACATGAACAATAGAGTCAGTTTTAATATCAACAGGGGTAAATAAAAGCTTTAGTAAATCAGATTTTCCCTTATATAGAGAATGATAGTATTCTAGGTAAAGATAAAATGCTCTTTTCTCTTCCCCAATTGTTTTAATTATAGAATCAATTAAAGATACAATTGTTTTAAACTTACAAAGTTCAAAATAAAAAGCATCATCTATTTGATCCTTATCTAAGATAGCTAAAAATCTTTTCAAATAAAATATTTTCAACTCTGCATCTTCCTGAATATTTTTTGGAAAGAAATCTTCATTTATCTTAGATGTTTTTATTGTATAAGGTTTCCCTCTGAATAATTCAATGTTGTTATTAATTTTACTAAAGAAGGTTAAATGAAAATTTTTTGTGCTATTCTCAACTACCTCGTTGTCCGATAATACTAACTTGTTATCATAACTAGAGAATGGCATTAATGGAAAATACGTTTCTTTATGGATTAAATCATAATGACCTAATATGCTTGGAAACTTTTCTTTGTTTTTTATAAACTTTTTCTTAAACAAACCAATACTTTCAAATACACTTATTACCTTATCAATATAAGAGTGGAATTCTTTTTCTGTATTTAATAAATGATGTAAGGATATGTAATCATGTCTATTGTATCTGAAAGATATTGATACATACTCACCGTCTAGCCATTTTTCATCTTTTATTTGAACTTCCTTTAAATAATCAAACTCTAAATCTACAACTTCTTTCCTAGAAATTCGAACCAGCAACTGATTACCGCGCTGTAGAACAATTCTATCGTTTTCTATAACATTCCGTTGGCCAATTTTTTTATTTGGATACATTGAAACTTCTTTTTCATTAATAATCCAATTAATAAATTCTAAATTATATTTTTTTTGAATATTTTCTAATACATTAATGCTTTCTTGATTCAGATAATCGGAGATACTTTCTGAATCGTCTTTTGCTTCCATCAGGAATAAGACAATTCCAGTGTGGAAATGATCATACAACTTAAGGACATCAATATTACCATTGCCATCTACAAAGTTATCATGAACCTTTATAGTCAGTATTGTGTTTAAGTTATTTCTTGTTAATAGTTTTAGTTTTAAGGTAGAAGTTCTTCTTAACCACTTGTTGTAATCTATATTTATAGTAGGGAAATAGGTATTTACATACGTTATTAAATTTTCCCAAACTCTTTTTATGTTAGTGAAATTTTTCTCAGTCAATGTTAATAGACAACATAAGTGATAATACTTATTTATAGTCCTCCTACTGTCTAGAAACTCTGATACGAAATCTTTAGGCTCGGTAGTTCCCATAGACTGATTAACTTTATTGAAAAATATTTCAGAAACCTTAATTATAAATTCTGGCGATACACTATTATAAAAAATTAAGTCATAAGTATTCAATATAAATTCTTGGATATCACGTTCTTTCTCAAGAGCATTCAAAATCCGTTCTTCCAAAAATTCTGGTATAACTTTTTCGAATTTGAATCTTAGAACGTTTAATAGAGTTTTATCATGAACTTTTAATATAAATTCATCATGGACAAATTCATTTTCTAACAACATTAAAGACAGTATTAACTCTGTCTCATAATTATTTACCTCTGACTTTATAAGTTCATATATTACTTGCTTTGTCGTTTCTTTGTGAGTATAACTTTTATAATATATAGCCTCTAGTAACGTGTTTAGAAAAACTCCTTTGCCAAGGCCTTTTAGAGTTTTGGAGCTTTCAACTAAGTTATTGAAATTATTATTTTTTGAAAAATAATAACGGAAATAGTTTCTAAATAGTGATCCTCTACCTATCTCTAAATTAAATAAATGGGACTCAAGATCTCTTTTTTCCTCTAAAAGACGCCTATTGTTATTAAAATGAGTGAAATAAAAACTCAGATTTTCTTCATTGACTTCATCAATGGTTGGTTTAACCATTTTGCTGAGCAGGCGTGTAGCTTTTTTATTAATGAAAGATGAATTAGTTTCTTGGCTTTTTGAAGAGTTATCTATAAAGTACTTGTTATCATTAAAATAACTTTCAAAGTCACTTTTAGAAGCCTTTACCTGGGAAAGAAGGTACTTATCCCAATTTATATGTAAATCTAATGATTCTAAATAAGTTTGTATCTTTTCTAAAGTTTCTTTAGCTTTCCCCTCATTTTCTACAATTAAAATCATGTCATCTACATATCTAAAGTAAAAGTTAAAGTTATCTTCAAGCAAACTATGTATGTATTTATCTAACTCAATTAAATAGACTTCTGCTAAATATCTGGCAAATGCTGGACCCTGTGGCACGCCTTTGGATTCCAAATTATCTTTTTCGCAAAGCTTTATTAAGTAATCTATTAAATGATTATATTTACTGAGCTGCTCGCTTGAGAGTGAATTTATTTTCTCTTTAATTATTTCAGAGGGCCCATGAATTAACTTTGTTTTTAATCTCCCTAAATTAAGACTTGAATAGAAATTTTTAATGTCAAGTTTTATTATATAATGTTCTGCAAGTAAGTCATCATTCAGCCTTTCCATAATTTTATTCCGATAAATTAGCCATTGTTGCATCCATGGTTTGAAAATATTGTAGTTAGCAAAGCTATTTTCAAATTTATAGCCATAAGAATCATCAGAAAACTCAGTGTAATAGAAAGCATTAAGTATTTTTATTAGGTATGTACTCATTACTTTTTCTTCAGCTTGAAGTGCATAGAGACTTCGAACCTTACTATTTTTTTCTAAACGAGAGAATTTATAAGGTTCCCTTACTGTATAGTTACCAACAAGAATATTTTCTATGTCTTCTTTCATATCCTTGACATCGATATTTTCAAGTTCTAATTGAGTAAACAAAAATGCAATTTCATCGTTCTGGTCAGTATACTTCTTTTGAGCCTTAATAATTTTGTCTATTTCTGATTTCTTTACTTCAAAAGCGTCATAAGGCAATAAATCAACATCAAGAAACTTAAGTGGAGATGTTGTTTTTAAATCGATAATATCTTTATCCTCAAGACTACAGTTACTTTCACACTTACAATTATGTTGAGAGAACTTACTTTTTAAGAAACCACATGTCGGAGGATGGAGATTAAGGTTCTCCAACTTTTTTCTTGTAAGTTCAGGTTTGAAGTTATCCATTTTAGAGAAAAAGTCCCAAAGAAGTTCTTTCCCATAGTTGTCATTTTGAGGAGTCCTCAATTTATTCAGTAGACCAACAAATATAATTCTTTCACTCTCATTTAAATCGTTTGGATACTTCTTTAATATTTGATCGATAATTGTACATTGCTTTATTTTCTTTAGAACATCATCCAGATTTTCATTTGTCCCTTTTAAAGCATTCTTTGTTGGTATAAATGGGTTAGTTTGTGTAGTAATCTCTGCAGCTTCTAACTTTAAATTTAACTTTAAGGCCACATCTTTAAAACTTTGCTTTGGGTAACACGATAGCAAAGTAAGTTGAGAGGAAAGAAACTCTTCATCAAGTTTATTCTTCCATATTTCAGATGAATATACGAATGAATAAATGTCATCTATAAAATAAGAATAATTCTGAGACTTAGTATGAAGAGATAAAGGTAATTTTACCCCAAACCCTACTTTATTATTATTATTTTGACCACTTTTAGGAAAGAGGTCGACATTGATATAAGGGCTCAGATTATTCTCAATCTCCTCATTCAACCTCTTTACGAGCTGAAAGGCATGTGATTTTTCAACCGGTTCGGTGAATATTACCCAAATATGTATGCCTCTATTGCCTGAAAACTCGACAAGATAATCAATTTTAAATGAATCAAGAAACCTGCAAATTTCTCTTACTTCATTAATAAGTATATCAATGTATTTTTGTTGATCTTTAGGAAAGTCATTTTCTAGTATCTTTTTATCTATATCGAAATCTAAACAGATCCATTTCAACCTAGTTTTAACTTGCTGATATGTGAGATAACTTTTCTGATTCATTAACATATCATTTATTCGCAAAGGATCAAAAATATTATTCTTTGTACTATATTTCCCATTACTTTGCTGTTCTGCAAAATACTTCTTATTAATGACAAACTTGTCGAATAATTCTGTTGCAAGATTCTTATATAAGTCCCTAATATTCACTTTAACATTTCTAGCTAGCACCGACTTTTAACCTCCCATGATTCTTTTTACTTACTTCTATTTGTAATTTTAACAGAATGAAGAAGTGTTTGTAATGGTTATAATAGAAATCCTTTCTTCTTGAATCTCAAGAATTTTAATACGTAGTACTTCATTCTACAAAGAATAACTGTACACAAACTTAATTAATATAGAGTATCTGCATCAAACAGTACTTTAGGTTTTCAATATTATTTTAGATCAATTTACAAATCAAAAATTTTATTCTATAAATTAATTTTTTAATCACCTGTTCCTACATAAATATTCAATATTTTAATTTAGGTAAATACTACGTAACATTTAATATAAGCAATTTTACAAATATTCCTTCCAACGTTTAATCCACAAATTCTAAATACGAATCCCACTCTCTCTATATCTTCTGAATATATGGCGTTGATAATCTTTAAGTTTAATTCTAAGGGTTATTCTTTAAAGATTTTAAGCTATTCACCTTTAATTCACATTCTCATGATGACTATTGTCTTTTTTAAAAGTTTGGTGTAACTCTCTTTTGATATTATCCCCTTTAGGTAGACAGTGTGAAAAAGACCATGTATACACATGGATGTTACACTATTACTTGGAGGGGATTTTTCATGGCCAAAAAAGGTACAACATTTAATACATACTCAAATGAGATAAAGTTATCAGCGGTTCAAAGTTATTTAAATGGTGAAGGAAGCTACGATATGATAGCGGAGAAATATCAAATTAGAAGCTCTACACAACTTAAAAATTGGGTGAAAAAATATAAAGAATGTGGTGAAATTACAGATACTCGTGGGGAAAATAATAAAATGAAAGGTATACCGAACCCTTTAAAAGGTAAACGGATTCATTTTAAAAGTGTTGAAGAAGAGCGTGATTACTATAAGGCTCAGGTTGAATATTTAAAAAAGCAGTATCCAAATCTGTAAATGGGGGCGTACTAAAATATAAAGAACGATATCATATCATTGAATTACTAAAGAGAAAATATCCCGTTATATGGCTTCCTAATTTTGCGGGTGTACATCGCTCAAGTTACTATAAGTGGGTTCATACAAAAAGTATGAACAACATACGACTAGAATCCGATAAACGATTAAAAAAGGTAATTCAATCTATTCACCTAAAGCACAAAGAATATGGTTATCCACGTATGAAAATTGCTTTAGAAGAAGAGTGTTATTTTATAAATCACAAAAAGGTATATCGATTAATGAGTGAGCTTAACATTCAGTCTATTATTCGGAAGAAGCGTCGCTTCTTTAAAGGGAATTATTCTAATACTTTTCCAAATGTTTTAAACCGTGAATTCAAAGATCGCCAACAAAATGAAGCACTTGTTACAGACATTACCTACCTACGATTTCAAGAGGGCTTCCGCTATCTTTCTGTTGTACAAGATATTTATAATAACGAAGTTGTTTCTTGGAAAATATCCAAGCGTAATGATAATGAACTTGTATTAGATACAATTGAACTGTTGGCACAAAAAAGAGATGTGCGTGGAACCATTCTCCATTCAGATCAGGGGTTCCAGTACACATCTCATGCCTACAACAAACGACTTTTAGATTTAGGTATCATTGGCAGCCACTCTCGCAAAGGAAACTGCCATGATAATGCCTGTATCGAGTCATTTTTCTCCCATTTTAAATCGGAGATGTTGTATTTGAATCATTTTAAAACAGAAGCGGATTTAATACAAGCAATTGAAGAATATATTTACTTTTATAACTATAAACGTTTCCAAAAACGACTCAACCATCGAGCTCCGATAGAATATCGAATCTCGATGGCTGCTTAGTCTTTTTAATACTGTCTACTTGACAGGGATAAGACCAACATTTTTATTTGCGTCTTTTTCAAAGTAATCATTACATACTAGATTAAATTCATCAAATGCTTCTCTATTAATTTTCACTAATAATCAAATCCTCCTATTAAATTATTGTTATAATATATATTTATAATCTATTGTGTTTAACTTTTTAACAAAAATATTTTTGTTAATGTATTGCGCTTACCTTTGTAGTAATAATAAAAAATTACAGTAGCCTTCTATCTATGTAAGTGAAAGAAGGTTGCTAAATCTTTTTAAAAATCTAGTTATTTTAGATTGTTCAAAACACGCTTTTTCTATATTCAATTAAAGCACACGGTTGCTAAAGATTAAAACTACAAAATTGTCATAAGACATAGATCGGTCCCTCTTTCACTAACACCACCCGTTCGTTTAAGCACACTTCTTCATAGTTTACTCATATAGTTACAACATTTTGAATAGGGTCTATCCTGATTCTCATATTTTGTTACTACTTTTTCAAAAAGCAGTACTAGTTAAAACCCATGTATTTCTCTGTTCGGATTTTTGATGCGGATTCTAATGTTCCACTGGCATCGATTCTCTCAAATTGGATTTTCTTGTTGTATTTTTGACTAAGTTCTTCAGCTTTGTGATACAAAGATTGCGCCTCTTCATAGATTTCCTGCGTATAACAAACTAAAACAAAAAAGCCATGGTCAACTTGTTCAGTCAATAAGTATGTAGGTAACTGGTAATTCAATCCATCCTCATACCTTCCATGATTCCCCAACTTAAGTTCTATAAGTACTTGGAAATCCGCGCCTTTTGAAAGTTGAAAATCAACGATTCCTCTCCCAGTGTGAACTTCTGGTGAGATTACAATTCCAGATCCTTTTAGAGCTAGATTAGCCATCATACCGAATATTACTTGAACCTGTTTTTCTTTAGCTTTTCCCTTTTCATTATTTAAAAGAATATGTACCTTCTTGTGTTCAATATAATGCTTGAACGTAGCAATCAAATCTTCTACGTTTTTATAAAAATCATCTTTTGTATTCACAATTTCTGGTACTTCCTTAATGTTTGTATCCTGTTTAGTGCTCCCCTCTTTAAGATTGAGATATTCTTGAATTTGATTGTACTCAGATAAGATATCATCAGGTAGCAACTCTTTATAATATTCTAAATCGACATGAAGAAAATCAGTTACAATTCTTGGTTTTTTTTTGTATATATTAAATATCCTTTCAACCTCAAGGAAATCCAAATCCTCAAAACAAACTCCAATTAAATCTTCAGGCGTTTTAATAGAATTTAGTACATTTAATTCATCTTCATCCAGGCTGCTTATCTCTCTTTCCTTTAAGAATTTTTGAATCGTTTCGGAAAGTAAAAAGGTTCCTTCTGAAGCTTCATGAACAAACAACAGAATATGGTATAAAACATATTCTTTTAAAGGAGAAAATTCATGTGAAAAGTTATCAATGATTTCTCTATGCAATTTTTTTAGAAAAGCTAATCCTTGATTTTCTCTATCTTCTTCATCTTGCTTATGTAATGGAAATACATTTCCATATATTTCATCGTATTCAGGGTTACTTCCCACTTCCATGAAATGTTCAACAACAATATCTAACACTTCGTGGACAATTTTTTTGTAGATTTTAGAATTCCCATCAAATATATCCAACATAATTTAGTCCTCCTGGGGCTTTCATTGTCAAACCGAACTTTCTTTTCTAAGTAGTAAGGCTCTACTTTAAATTCACATCTTATTCATTTACACTAAACACTTCAAATTTCCCTTTAAACCCACATTCCCTAATAATCTTTCTGTACCTATCCCTAACTTCTTTTTCGTGGTAATCATGTAGAAACCAAGTAATATTTATAGTATCTAATTTATTACAGATTTCTTTTATATAAGGTAAGTCTACATTTGAAAAAGAAAAACCATATGAATATATCTTTTCTACAGGTGGTAAGTAATTAAAAAAATCCTGTTTCTGTTCTATAATCTTTTGCGTATCTTTTCTTAAAGAATCATGTATTTTTGACAACGGCCACTCTGTACCTATAGGGCCATTTTGGAAATCTCTGTCTCTATTTCCATGACCAATTATTATATCTCTTTTTTGCATTCCATGTATATGTTCTACATATATAGCACCATACACCTCTTCTAGAACGGATGTATAGTTAAAGGTTAAAAAAGAATCTCTCTCTGGATCTAAGTATTCATAAAAAGAATCTTTAAATTCAACTTGGGATATATCAATAGTGTTAATCCACTCTGCAAACAATTCTTTAATCTGTATAGTGACTAAATAAAAATTTGATGCAACATCTTCATATATGTTTGCTATTCTAAATTCATCCTCATCCTCATCATATAGATAAGACATTTCATCAAAGTACTGATCATAATCCAAACGCGCTAAACTTGTTTCGATATCGCACCAGTCTTCTCCGTTTCTCTCAGCTCTAGAAATCAAATCGATAAGAAAAGCTACTACCTCATCTTTATCAAATTCTATTGAACCATCAGGCATTGATGAACCATCAATATTAAACGTTAGATTCATATCCATTGCATTAGGGTAGTTTTCTATTAAGTATTTATAAAAATCCTTATACATTGTAGGTAACTCATGTGATAAGTCAAATCCATTACCAATAATAAATAAGTTACTCATCCTTTCATCCCCTTATAAAAAACATATTTTTTGATTGTTTCCATTATATTATATCTTTATATACAATATAGCGGAATAAAACCACTAGTTTTATTAATAATCATTTAGAATTCTGTAATCGAAAAGGGGAAAAACAGTGCAACTTTTTTATAAACAAAAGGACAGATTTCGCTATCCATCTGTCCTTTTACTTCTTCTGTATCAATATTTTTACATTCACCTTATAAAAAACTGATTATAAATAATATAATATAGTGAAATGCCTGATCTAATTCAATTAATCCCGGTTGAACAGCTGGTTCTTCGGTATCTCTAATTCTTTTTATATTTTTTGCCCACCAATTTAAAAAAATTTTTCTATCAATAATTATGTGGCTAATAAATAATATAAAGATAGCAGTCCAGTTGAAGAAACCGACGAACACATACGCCATTATAGATACAGCTAAAGTATAAATAAAGCAATGACTAATTAAAGCTATCCAATTATCTTTCTTATTTACTGCTTGGTAATCTGTTTGAAGCAAGTAATCACCAATTTTATGTCCAATATATAACACTATAAATAAGGAAACATTTAGTTCTAAATGAACCATATCAATCCTCCTCCTTATTGTGTGAAAAATTTATTGCCCGTAAGGTACAGCACTAACAATGTTACTGTAATTAAGGAATATACCACAGCTGTTATTGCCACATTGGCCCTTGCTAGTTTTACATTACGTATATAGGACACCTTTTGTAACTCAATAATTAATTCTTTTTCAACACCTTCGGAATCTAAATTAGTTAATTTATCATAATATTCTTTAGCACTTATTTTCATTTTAGGATTCCCGTAATTACTATAAAGATACTTCCCCTCTATCCCAGGGACTGTCTCTGATAAGAAAAATAAATGCTGTGCATCAAAATCCGTAGTATCAATATGTTCCCTTGGATTAATACGGGGTACCAATGTCATATATACCATCCATACACTTTTTGCAAAAAAGTAAATTAAGGTTGCAGTTAAAATTACTACCACTAATTGTTCAACCCAATTATTAGTGGTTAGTACGCTTAAGTACCAATTGAAATCTTTACGCAAAATAATATTCAATACCAAAGTCCAAAAAACAACTACGGCACCAGCCTTTGTATCTGTAAAGCGAATGGTGTTTTGTGTATCATCGATTGCTTTATATAAGAAATCTAACCGATTTTTATTATCCTTTTTCTCTTCAGCCAAATGCTATGTCTCCTCCTCAAACACCTCATAATCAACCAGATTTGTAACTGAACCATCTTCTTCAATTTTATAAAGTGCGAAAAAAAACTTGTTTTCTTCAAACTTTGTTATGATAAAAACAGGATAATGCGATTCATCGTAATATCGAAATAAACGACTCATCGTAGTCCGATCAATGGCGGAGGGAACAATGTCATATCCCTTAGGATGGGAATGCCATGTACCAACTACAAACTGCTCTTCAAGTAATTTTTGTTCTGTATACTTCGATAAATATTCACTATCGAACTCAACACCTGAATATGTCCTTTTAGCTTTTTCGCCAGCATCTGATACATCGTTAATTTGAATCCACTCCGGATTCATCCTGCCGTATATCAATCCACCATTTTCTACCCTATCATATTTCGTTGTTAAAAGTTCCATTTTTTTTAAGACATATTTTGAAATTAATATTTTTCTTTTTTTCATATATTCTCCTAATTACAAAAGCATGATTGATTCTTTTCAAGATACCCTACCAAAGGTGTTGGAATAATGTCATCCATTCCCCAATAGTAGTTTACATAATCGAACTTAAAACTTTTATGTTTAGAATAATAAGATATAATCGAAACAATTTGTGAAGCTAAAAATACCATACGCTCCATTAATGAGGCTGTATGCGGATTTCCGCAAACATCGATTTCAGCTTTAGGGTATTTTGCTATTTCCTGTTTGGCTAGCTTCTGCAGTTGCTTAAGTTCATCATCCTCTATAATTCTTCTGTAGTAACAATTTAAACAACCTGTTGATTTTGTTGTAATAACGATCTCCTGTAAAATATTATTTTCAGAAGTCCATGCCCAGATTATTGGTTTGTCATAATTTAGTAATTTTTGGAATGCCAGCTTATCGTATGCTTGGGTATCTCCTACAGTCACTAGAAGTAAATCCGCATGTTCAGCAACTTCAATATCTTGATTACTACCCACTCCAATAATATTATTTTTTAAATAATACATTGATAAAAAATTTTTCAAGGCAACTGATTTACTCAATCCTAAATGTACGGACCCTAATACATGACGGCCAAGGTTTTCAAGTGAAAATCTATCATAATCAGCAAGTATCAATTTCTTTACATCCTTTTCAACCAATACTCGTGCCACTTGGCTTCCTAAAGAGCCCACTCCCAATAATCCAACTGCCAAGTCTACAGCACTTTCCCTTTGGGCAATGCTTTCTATTTTTAAAATTGTTGTTTGGAAATCTTTCTTTCTATCCAAGAATTCTCTCCCAACAATAAAAGAGATGTACTCCATTTTTCCGCTATCACCTTTAAACATAACAAATAAAACGATATTTTTTACACTTTTTTCTATTTTTGTTAATTCAGTGTTGTTTCTTATATAGATAAGCAACTGATAAAACGTTTTAAATGCAGAACGGCTAGGAAGTCTAATAATATGTAATCTCGATTTTGAATGCTTTTCTTTAATCATCAAATCTTTTAGCAGAACATGTTCCACATCACCCTTGATTTCCGGAAAAAAATGATAAGATTGATTATAATCAATTTGACTGTATGAATATGTTTCACCCCTATTTTTGAGAGAAGCTTGAGCCCCTGTTTTAAAAGTGAAGGGCTGATGACATATATCAACTTCAAAAAGAGTTCTTACTTCGCTTTTCTCTAACTCTTTAATAAAAGTTTGTGGAATATAAATAACTGATTGGCTAAATTGCGGTAAAATGCGCCACGTAATTAAATCTTCTTCTGGGTTCCACTTTTCATCTATATTAGATTTTAACCAATCTAATATTCTTTGGTATATGAACACACCATTGTATTCTTGTTTCGCACTCCAATTATGTAAACAACATATATGAAATTGGGAGTTTTTTGGATTTGAGCCAACGAACTCGTCCACATGTCTCCAGTGAACAGGGATACTTTTATATAAATCTTCCTTATCGTTTATACTAATTAATTTTATTGATGGCTGTTTTATCGGGAAATTGTCCAGGTTAATCTCCACTTTAATGAAAAAGCCAGATATATCGCTATCCTGTGGAACTCTTCCAACAGCAATATTTTCCTTAGGAAAATGAAAACCGAGTTTTTCCAACTCGGTTTTCACATCACTTATTTGTTTATCCATGCTGAGTTTTTTCCTCCCTAGCTATATGAATACTTGCCATTCTTGCTTGTTCAGAAATATCGTGGACGTTACAAAGTGCTGCTACTTCTTCAATTGTGATGATTGAACCTTTATGGTCCTTACAATCCCTATATAAAACTTTTCTGGATTGCTTTACATCAAACATCTGTTTTTCATAATTTGCATAATGAACAATAGAAGTTTCATCTATGAAATTCATTAGCTCCTTATATCTCTCCCCCATCAATAAAACTCTCCCATATTTAGGGGTTCCTTCAATTTTATTCGTCTTAATACTATTATAATGCCCAAGCAATTTTGCGGAGAAATCAATTTCAAAAGCAGTAGCTTTAATCTCACCAACAGCTTTTTTTACTCCATCCACGTTAACGACAACGCCTTGCGGATTCATAAGTGTTTCATTTGAAAATTCAACGCCTACTTTTATATCTAATAGGTTATTATGGTTGGTTGCATGCGTTGGCTTACCTTTTTCAATTAAAATCTGTTTTAATTCCTCATTCAAAGTATCTGTGCTTTCCAAAATACGCAATGCCAAAAGGTAAGCTCTTGCTCCTAATGTCCAGTCATCCGCATCTTCTGGTTGGGTTCCACCGATAAGAATCATCAAGCCGTCCCCAGTAATAGAATGAATATGAGCTTGGTAAAATCTAGCTAATTTAATCCATGTGGAGATCGCTTTTTGTTTTAAACTGGCAATCTCTTGAATTGATTCTATACCCGGTTCATTTACAAACAAAGCTCTTCTTGTAAAATTTCGCAAGTCTACAAAGAGGGAACACAATTTAACATTCGCTTTCTGATTCGATTCCTTATTAAAGTCATCGTATTCTTTTATATTATCAAGTAAATAGTCAAAATCTACGTGCCCACCAATTTTAAAATCCTGTTCTAATTCTAGCTCAATAATCCTTTGGACTTCTTGTTCGGAAGCTCTATATTCTGCACTTTTAAAGATGCTTTGGTTTTCATTTAAAATAAAGTATAACGGATTTTGCTGGATTCTATATCTTTTATCTGTAGAAATAATTGACCGGTATTTTGTCCCTTTACTATTCACGCTAAGATTCCTCCCCTTGGTTTTATCTACCTTCTAAACATCCTAAAATTCCTCTGGGTTTTTATAATCATTTTCATGAAATTTAACCCTTCTAAAATTTCATCTTTTAGTAAACAAAACCATAACTACTATATATTGTATTACGAACAATCATTAAACACAATTTACAAGCATCATATTTTTGAAAATTTATTTAATTTTGCGACCGGACTTAATGTAGATTTAAAATTTAGTTTAATTAAAAGCTTTCTTTTTTATTATAAACTTTCTTTTTTTATAAAAAAAATTGATTATATGTCTTTACCCATAAAGTTCCATACCAATACCTTTAATAAACGAGTAAAAAGAAAGAGCGTGTTTTGAAAAAGATTAATCAAAACACGCTCTTAAATTATTTAATTAAAACTAATCATTCTTAGAACTAATTACTTTATCGTCATTGTCTTTTGCAAAATTTATAACTGCATTAATCCTTTTTGTTCATCATAATCGTAAAAATCTAATAAACTTCTTTACGACGCTTATCATTTATGTTAAATTTATGGATTGAATAGAGTTTGTTCTTCTAATTAAGCACGATCTATGAAATCATACTCTTTTTCTATTCCAAAACGTTCAATAGCTTCCTCTATCATTTCCCTAACTTCTACATCCGTTTTGTAGTATGGGATTTCTAATATATGTATACCTGCTTTATTTAACATCTCACGTTTGATATTGTCACGTTTCACCGTTATTTTAAAGCCTTTTTCACCGTCGAATATATCCACCGGTCTATAATGTTGTATCCCATTATATTCGATAACAAGCGTCGGTTTCTCGTTGCTGTATAAAACAAAGTCTGGTCTTAATCTAGTATGTTTCTTGAATCCCAGGTCTCCAAACGAAACCTGTGTATCAAATAAAACATTATGTGATTCTAAAATTTCAGTTACAAGTTTTTCGCCTGTCGACTCATTACATTTTGGACAAGCTGAGCTTTTATTTACAACATTTAAAGGTGCTGCATCCCATTCGTGGCCATACGCCTTGCAACGATGCATTATTTTTGTCTTAGCATTTACGTATGTTCCTATAACCTCAATCTTATCGCTGTGTACTTCAAAAACTTCTCTAACATATCTTTCATGTGTACGCTTCATTTTCCCACCACATACTATGCAACCTTTTCCTCCTAAAATATCTGTCGGCATTGGATTCCATTCGTGGCCACACTTACATTTATGTTTTGTTTTTTCGCGTGCTCCTTTATACATTCCTATAACACGGATATTATCGCCATGAACTTTATAAACGCAGTTTATATAATCATCTTGCGTTTTGTTCTTACCTACACATTTTGGGCAACCTCTTCCTTTTAAGATATTTGTTGGTGCTGCGCTCCAAATATTTTTACATACATTACATTGGTGGTCTGTGGTATTTCTAGCGCCATTGTATGTACCTATAACTTTGATATTACCACCATGAACTCTTAAAATTTCTGCTGCATATTGTTTTTTTGTCTTTTTTCGTTCTTTACTTAAGTTTTTATTTCTACATCCAGGGCAACCGCTACCTCTTAAAAGGTTTATAGGTCTTACAGGCCATTCATGCGAACATTTTCTACAACGATGCATTATTTTTTTAGCATTTGTTTCATAGTTTTCGATAACCTCGAATTCGTCCCCGCGTTTTTCTAATAGTTCCGCAAGATATTCCTCGTGCGTTTTACCTTTTCCCATTTCAAATACTCCTATATTTAATTATGTATTTAAAGCAAATATATCACCATTTCATAACTACTTACATTATACGATAGTTCTCATGGAAAATAACGTTTCCCTATATTGTGACCAATACAAAGCTCAACTCTAATCGAGGTAGAAATGAATCACGCTTTTCGTTGATATTCCTGTAATCTTTCAAAGATGTTGTATAGATTTTTTGGTCTAATTATTTAATGGTTGCCTGCTAAATAATTTTATGACAAAAAAAAGCTGATTTATACGGACGGCTGTTTCTTTGTTTCAAGAAACACCCTTTATGACCTTACCCATAAAGCTACCGCTAAAGGAAGCATAAGTTGGCAGTAAACTAAAAGAAGCATAAGTTGGCCAAAACGGCCATCTTATGCTTCTTGTTATAGTTAGACAAGAAAGTAGCCTATTTTTAAAACTAAATTTTATTGGAATAATATTAATATATAAATTTAACCAGAGAACAACCAAAATTTATAAATTATAATTCTGCCTATAATTTATAAAGGTAAAGAGCCTTACTTATGGTATGCTTCAGCCTGATTAATACTTAAGACCATACTAATTCTCCCATTTTACTTATTCAACATGTATAACTTTAGGAACATGAATAAATATTTCCGTCAGCAAGCTTCCAAAATCCCTACTTTATAGCACAAAACACTATCTATTTCTGACAGCATAGAGAACCTCTCTGTATGCGATGGAACTTATTTCCCTTTAATTCAGTAAAGACGTTCTTATGTATCTATTTACATTTATCTAGAGTCCAAATTATAAAACATATTTCAACACATCATATTCTATTAAATTAATCCAACGAAAAACCAAATCAACTAATAAACTCAGTATTTTTCATCACATAGCAACAAAAATCAGTAGATCAAGGGCATCATTCTAAAAATAACATGACTAATTTTGGTCTAAATTCCAAAAGGGAACATTTATTCCACTTGTTGCTGTAGACCTATTACCTTTTTCTTCATTACAGCTACGGCAAAGAATCTGTAAATTAGTAGCATCATTACTTCCATACAAACTTATAGGTATAATGTGATCTATAGCTTGTTTCATACTAAGATTTCTTAAACCAGATACATCTCTTCGACAAATAACACAAGTACCTTTATCACGATAAAAAATAGCACCCTCTAGCCAAGTAGGCCAATAATTTGCTCTTTTTAATTTCTTAGTATCTGTAACATTTTCAGGATAATTTTCACTAATCCAGTCAAATCTTTTTTCCAAAATTTCACTAAGTCTTAAATGAAAATCATGAAGAAACATACGATTTTGCATTATAATTTGAAAAGCAGAGTGTATTATAAGATCATTTATTTTTTGAAGATTATCAGAAACCATTTGTTCCAATTCTTGTATCTTCTTATTATTCTCATCTGTTATTATGGTTATAAATTCTGCCTCGTTTAATTCTAATCGGAAATACTCAGTAGTATAACGAATGGGCTCATACTCTCGAGGAAGCACTTCTACTTCATGTAATAAGTAAATCATTTCATTAATATAACTTTCTTTATCTAAACTTGTTTTAGCATTATATAGTTCACAATCTACATGCACATAGTATTCTAACCACATATGTATCACTGTTTTTCGATGTGGTTTAATAAGTACTTTTATTATATTTTCTTTCTCCCAATTCCAAAAATCTTCTAATGAAACTTCACTTTCTTCATCTTCCCTATAAAAACTTGAAATTACTCTCGCAGCTGTTTCTGTAGCTAAGGTAAAAGAAATATATTCATGTTTATGCACCTTTGTTTCTCCTTTCTTTTTTAAAATTTCATTGCATATGTATTATTTATCATAGTCTATTAAATAGAAGATGTTATTTCCAAACTGAAATAAACATTTTGTAAACTTGTTTTCTAAAAATAATCTTTATACCTGACGGTTTGAAGTTCATTATATATTAGTTATTATTAATAAAATTTATATTTTTTCACTGTTTATCCTGTAACACTCTCTTTGATTAAACATTACTTTTCTTCTAGATAAAAAAATATCTTTTTTCTAATATTTAATTTCTCTGATGATGCCAAGATTACTTAGAACTCTTTAAACTATTTTTTTGTAAATTATATAACGCTTTTAAAAGGTCGGTAAATTTTTTAATCCTCTTGCCTTACTTCATCTAAAATCACTAATAAAAGATGATCGATAACTGTTTTAAATGTTAAGACTGCTCTTAATAATAAAATAAGATACTTAGTATTAAACCGATGCTTTAGATAATATTATAAAGGGTAATCTTCTCTATTTTCGAGTAACATACCTCTGTATCCCATATACTTATATACATCTTCTAGACAATAGAAAAATATAGACAACACACAAAAATAACGTTCATCAACAAAAAGGATGAACGTTATTTTACACAAATACATTTTAAATAATTCAGTAGTAAACAATTTTTATCTCAACTTTAAGTAAAGAATTTTTTTAAGATACTACCTTTTAATTAAATAGAAATATATTTATCAAATCATTGGAACTCTTTTTCTTTATAAAGCTTTATAAGTTCTATAAAACTATCATTATCTACCATTTTATTGCTATAAATTATATAAGATATTTCTCTTTGAAATTCTCCAAATTCACTCAAAATTTCTTTCGCCTTATCATTAGCTTCTTGTTCAAATTCATTAATTTTGTATTCTATTTCATTATACTCTTCTATTTTCATACCATTCTTAATCTGTTTTACATGGACCAACTCATGAATAAACACAAACATTATATAAAGAGATACTACCTCTTTAAACATATTTGAATTTGTAATTTTAGCAAATCTAAAATTGATATCCGCACTAATACTTTTTGTAAAGAATACTACCTTTTCTACTTTGGATTCATACTTACTAATAATTGTGCTTGCTTTAATACTATCTTCTGGAAAACCGTCTATATTTCTAATAGTACCAATATCAATTAAATACTCCATATCCTCAATATCTAATTTCTCTTTAATAAAAGTATGAAATTCCCCCTTAAATATTTCAATTTTTTCCTTTATTTCTTTTTCATTAGTATAAGAAGGCATTAAACCACCTATATTAATCAGCCCCATTCTCTTTTCTTTAAAATAAAAGTTTTTCTATAGCCTATAAAAAGTATAAATCAACTCTTTTAATATAAATTACCGGTTATTTCTTTTCATTTATATAATAATGTTCTTCCATTTTTTCAATACATATATATCAAATTTTCACCATGAAACTTTGATATTATTTTCAGAGATTTTTATTTTATCTTTTTTTATATAAATATAAGTTTTAAAATTCAAATATTTATCAATGTCGTTACTAGTAAACATTACTAACATCTCAACTTTATTTTTTCCTTCTACCATATACTTTTCTAATTCCATTTCATATTTATCTTTATATTTTGTTTTTTCTAGTTGGATTCCATAATTATTCTTATTTACTTCTTCAGATACTTTATCAATATCTATATACTTTTTCGATAAATCTTCACTATTATCAAATACCTCTACAAGATTGTCACTTTTTTCGAATTCTTCCGTCTTAATGTATATTTTATCGTTAATTTTCATTTGTATATTTAAGTTTTTGATATTTTGTGTAGTTAATGTAATAGGAACTTCTTTAATTTCACCTATATTTATTTCTAACTGCTTGTTTCCCCCTGCAGCTACTGTAGTTATAGTAAAACTTAAAATCACAAATAAAATAAAAAAATATCCTATCTCCATAAGAGATTCAAAAGGACTGTTTACTTTCTTAAAAATTTTATAATTAAATATTTTCTTTTCAAAAAAAGTGGTTTTCCTCCGCAAAAAATGTACTAAAACTAAACAAATTCCAACAATGCATACGCCATATACAATAAAAGGTATTGTTTCTTTTCTCTTTAGAGTTTCCGTAACAATTATTATTACTGATGGAATTAGCATTATCTTAGAACTTAGTTGCATAGTTTTAAACACATCTCTATACGCCTCATCAGCCCTATTAATTGAAGTTGTATGTTCTTTATCATTTTTATAATAACCTAAAGTTCTTAATTCAAGATAGATATAATAAATAAACTTTATGGAAATTATGGATGCTATCAAAGCTAGAAATAAAACTAGTATATGTTCTTTATTATAAATTGTTTGGGTATATG
Source organism: Bacillus sp. 2D03 (assembly GCF_003946765.1). Taxonomy (NCBI): domain Bacteria; kingdom Bacillati; phylum Bacillota; class Bacilli; order Caryophanales; family Bacillaceae; genus Bacillus; species Bacillus sp. 2D03. Next base: position 305,377 of record NZ_RPSJ01000008.1, read on the forward strand.
CACTATTCGAAAAAGTTTTCCACCATGCTACTAAAAACCATTTAGTAACAAACACATTTCCTCCAAAGATAGTGAGTATTAATGCTAACCGAGGTATCCTATCTTGAATTTTTTGACGTTCTTTCTCATTTTCCATACTCTTAACCACTCCCCAATATATCATTATACTATAACTATAGTTATATATTAATATATAACATATTAAATTATCTAATGTATGAGCCTAATAAATTCAACCATAAAAATATACAATTAAATTATATCACCGCAAACTTTTCATAATTTAATTTCTTAATTTTTTGTTCTTAAAATATTCTAGTAATCCCCTTAAATTTTATTTATGACCATAACACTTATCTTACAGTTTATGAATAGGAACTATCACTCACTATCTTGGTTGCTCTTATTTCTTAAATTGAATAGTATACAATTTTATTAATTAAATCTTTTCTATGTTTACATTAACTATAATTACTTTTTAATTATGTATTACCAATAATACATATCTATAAATTGCATTGTAATAATTCATTAGGTGTAATTAATATTAAAAAGGATACTAGGTCTTATGCACCCTATTCGACTTAATAATAAATACTCTTTTAATAGAGGCTAATAATGCATTCATTAAAGAAAACGCCTATTAGATAAAAATTACCTTCATCGTTTGCTAGATAATAAAGTTTATCCCCTATTAGCTGCCTATGACAAACATGATAGAGGAGAAGTCAGAATTAAAATTATTTTGAGCAAGAAAGAAACAACAGCGCATTTAGATTTACCAAAGAACAGATATAATTCTCTATAAAAAGTTATATTTCACGAAAATGGAACAGTTAAACTCGAGACTGAAGAAACAATAAACGCTAAAAGACCCTCCCCTATTGGAAGGGAGTAAACGGAAACTACAGTTAAAAAATTAATTTCAGACCAAATGTGCTTAATACATATAATAATCAATGTGCCCTGATGATAAAACACTTAGCTCTGTTTTAATAACTTCTCATATCTATTCAGCTTATAAATATAAAGATGATGCTATGAATCTACCTACCTGTTCAAAAATCATGATAATTTATATGAAAATGGACTTACCTTTTTAAAACCAAATGGAGAAATATTTACTCAGAAGACTCAAATTAAAATACAATAAAACTCATTTTCTTCATAATAAATCTAATCACTCATCACCGAAAATATTACCAAAAAGGTTAGAACTTTCTTGAAAAATATACCAAAAATAAATATTAGAAGCATAAGGAAACGTATAATTTCAAATTAAAATCAGCGCTAGTTTTCTCCTAATAGGACAATTCGTTAAAGTTAGTATTAAAATTTCTTTTTATTTATAAACTAATAATCTCTAAAAATATATAAATTTACTCATAGTGTCTTTATTTATTGTAATTTTCTATATTTTTAGATAAAATATATCCAAATTCTGTTATTATTAATACATATACTGCAATAGGATGAGGAGGATACTATGGATACTTTAGTCAAAAAATATGAAGTAGTCGCTAATATGTTAAATGATTGGTATATTGAAATCCGTGCGAGACGCATTGATAATGCTCACCAGCTAAAAGAAGAAATTGATAATAGAATGAAAGATGTCTCGGATCAGAGCTTACACTTATATTATTCACTATTAGATTTTCGTTATAAGTATATAGTAGATAATTTAAATATTTCAAAGGGTTGCTTCGACAAAGTAGAAACTTTTCAAATTCCAAATGATAATATATTAACCTACTACTATCACTTCTTTAAAGCAATTCATGCCAGTACCGTAGGCAGCTATTCATTAGCAAGAGATAATTATGATAAAGCAGAAGAACTTCTAAATGAGGTATCTGATGAAATTGAGCAGGCTGAATTTTACTATAAAATTGGTGCTTTCCATTATGATATTTACGAATCACTACAATCAATTAAGTATGTTAACAAAGCTAAAGAAATATTCTCTAAACATGAAGGCTATGAACGAAATATAGGATTCTGTGAAAACCTTTTTGGCATGGCATGTACCAATTTAAGAGAATGGGCATTAGCCGAAGAACACCTTGTAAAAGCAATGGATCTATTCCAAAAAATTGGAGAAGAAAAATTCACTGTAATGGTTCGTCATAATTTAGGTTTATTATATGCAGGGCAAAATATGTCTGAATTAGCTATTCGCTACCTCTCTGAAGTATCCGAAAAGAAACCTAACCACTATAAAGCAATTTTCATCGAAGGCAGAGAACACTCTAAACTAGGAAACCAAGAAACTGCTAATACTTTATTTGAAAGAGGATTACAACTCTGTACAGAACTAAACAATGAAGAATATCAGCATCGGTTTAAAATTTTAAGAGACATTAATAATAATGTCCCTGCCGAGAAATTAGAAGCTACCGTTCTTGCAGGAATTGAATACTTTGAACGAGAAGATTTATATGAGTATATCTATGAATGCTGTAATGCTTTAGCAGAAAAGATTTTTGAACAAGGTCAGCATGCCAAAGCAGGTACATACTTCTATAAAGCAATTCAAGCTAAGAAAAAAGCCGATGCGAAAGGAGCTTTAAAATGAAAAAGCTAATTAAAGTGATGAGTATTGCTACTGCTTTAATGTTTACATTGGGAATTACATCTCAAACAGATAGTCACGTAGTAAAAGTCGTTCAAAGTATGATGGCAGACGGAGACCACGGTGGTTGATGTCCTTTGACCCGGAATTCAGTTCCAGGTCTTTTTTTATTGAAACAAGATATAAATCATCAGTTTTAACTATATAGTTGAGAAGAAATGCCTAAAAAAAGAAGGAGGATCATGATGAAATATCAAACCTTATTTCCCTTATTAAAAAAATCTCTTTTTATCTTTATACTTTCTTTCAGTATGTTAATTTTCACACTCCCTGCCTCTACCTTTGTACAATCCAATGACAATGTAATTTCTGTTACAAATTACTATATATTCCCAACAGGAAACGACCTCAATCTCGGTACATTAGATCAACCTTTCGCTACTATTTAAAAAGCTGCTAATGTCGCAACAGAAGGAAGTACAATCTACATAAGAGGCGGAGTTTATAACCAAAAGGTTCATGTGACTCATTCTGGTTCCTCAGGAGCAACCATTACTTTTCAAAATTACCAAGATGAAAAGGTAATTCTAGATGGTTCTAAAGTCAAGTTAGAAGATGATGGATTATTTACAATAGAAGACAAAAATTATATTCAAGTAAAGGGATTAGACCCATCGCTATCAAGCTAAGCTCATACAACGTCAATCATAGTAGGGGTTGCTTCTTTTTTCTAAAGACCACGTGTAGGGAATTTAAAGATTTGCATGCGAAATAAGCCCTAACAGGTTTCATTTTTTTGAATTAAGCCGCTTGATTATCAGACATGGTACAATTGTAAACGACACCTAATATATCAAAGACTGTTTTCTTCTCATATCGATGAGATTTTCTCCCGTTTTGCTGTAGGAGGTTAAACTGGCGAATTAGAATCTTTGATAGCTCTTGGGTGTCTTTCTATATAGCTTGGAAAAGAAGAAGAAAGTAATCTTTAATTATATATATGGCCTTATATTCACTCAGTTCTCGTTTCTTTTTCATAAGAAGTAATTGACGCATTTGAAACATGGTAGAAGAACAGAGTAGAATGGCAACCAATTGTCCATACAAATGGCATTCTAATCGTTCTCGTTTTATTTTTTTACAATGATGAATATAAAAGAATGATTTCCACGTTTTAAATAAAATCTCGATTTGCCAACGTAAAGAATACCAATCATGTACTTGTCCCATTGGGACAATATCTGTAGGAGTATTTGTCATATATACATTGATACCGCTAAGTCGTTTACTACGAGCGGAATACTTCATTCCTTTCTTTTTTTCTCTTACAGTTTGATCTTGTAATCGTTTTTTTGTTGTTCTTTTGTTAGTCGATGAACAATCACACGAGTTGGGATTTTATCATTCATTCTACATAAGCATTGGATATTTCACATGTTTGTCCTGGTTGAAGAGAGTTCATTACAACCTCCATATCTATCTGGATATACTCTGTACCTTTCTTGATTCTGCCATCTTGAAAATAATCAGGGTTAGGATTTTTTTGATAAATACGTGTATTCGATTTGATACGTGAGATATAATAAACTTTTTTATCTTGTATATATTGAAGATCTTTCAAATGAAAATAACCTAAATCTTGGATGCATAAATCATTCGTTGTTACAGTTGGGACACACAGGGAACCATAGGTTCGATCATGTTGTTTACCTGGACCTGTATGAATATGAAGAAACTGTCCACTTAATAAATCATACTCAAGCTGAATCTTTATTCCCGCTGTATGACTGCATCCTCCTGCTCCTGGATAAACGAATGAAAAAGGATCTGGAAGTTGAAATGCAGTTGAATCTAGGATACGAATACGCTTGAAAATAGAAGTGTATGGAGAAGAGAGCAGCTTAGCTGAAGATAACTTTTGGTTGAGAAGTTTGGCTAATACTTTCTGTAGAAACTGCACAGCTGCAGCGTTAAATCGCTGATTTAGTCCTTCGGGACTGATGAGCACTTCTGTTGATGATTCTAAACAACTGCATAACTGGGTTAAAGACGTTTTTGCTACACTTTGGCTTATCCATACACATAAAGCTATTAAATCTTGTGCTCGATACTTACTTGCTCGCTGTACAAACCCAACATCTCTAGCTAGATTCTGTAAGGTATTTGGGGATAAAAGACTCTGAATCTCCTGCGCGAATAGTTGTAATTCGTCAGATACAGAAATAGACATACAAAAAACGCCATCCTTTCCTATGATTCTACAGAAAGAATAACGTATTTTTTATTTTGAGGGTATTTCTTTTTGCTATCAAACTAACTTTTTTTATTAAAGATTGAATCCATAAAAAAGGAAACACTAACTAACATAATGCACTGTTATATTTTTCAATCTACCTTTGGAGTATACATACCATTCTGAATCATATAATACTCCATCGCTTGATTTAACCATTCTTCCTCTTCTTTTGTATATGGGGAGGAAAACATATTTTCAAGCTTTTCTTTTTCTAAATCTTCTAAATCTCGTATAGCGTATATCGCTTCTTCACCAACAAATTCAAATGTTGCCTTCATATGCTTATTTACTACCTCTTGTACCTCAGGATCCTGCACCGATTTTCCCATCAACCTTTTTACTTCCTTAGACAACTGAATAAATTCTTTATCTAATGCCACTAGTTCTTCTTTAGGCTTGTTAAATAACTGATCAGCCACATCTTTTGATATATGTTGTTCAACCCATAGTCGTTGGTCCTTCTCTATTTGCATGCTGTTAATTAAACTCATTAAAACTGGACTATCAACTTCTCCTTCATCTGCTATTAATTCAATCGTGCGATTAATAGCGTTTAATGTGGTTTCAATTTGTTCTTTTTTCTGCTCGAAAGCCTTTTTTTGTTTTTGTAATGTGTCATTTAAGTTTGAATTAAAACTAGACTCCTTCATCATTTTACCGATTTGTTCCAAACTATAGCCTAAAAATTTAAAACTAACTATTTTTTGCAACGTAAGGACATCTTGGTCATTATATTGCCGATGACCAGAAGAAAGTTGCTTTTCAGCTTTGAGTAACCCTATTTCATCATAATAATGTAATGTTCGTATTGATGTCCCGGTTTTAGCAGAAAATTCTCCAATTGAATATTTTTTATTATTACTCATTTTACATTCTCCCTTCTTTATTCAAACCTGTTTACCTTGATCATACTACCTCACGTAACTGTAGGTACAAGTTTAAAAATTCAATTTTCTAGTATCAAAAATATAAACTATTCCTTATGGATGGGAGAAAAAGCATTTTTATCAAACTTTATTCAAAAGATACATGTACATCCTAGATAGAAAAAATACTGTTTTTTCGTTATGGAGGTACCACAAAATATTAGCTTGATAGCAATGGGATTAGACCCTGTGCATACAAAATTAGCAGTAGTCGGTGATGTAAATAGAAGCGGTTCAATCGTTATAGCCGCAACTCCACCCTTAAAAGCATTGGGTGTAAAGAAGAATGTATGGTTTGGTATTTAAGAATGTAAATCAGACAGTATTTGGTACTATGAAACATTATCTCTTATATTTTTCCTACTGCTACTTATGTTATTTCTAAATTAATATGGTCATAATTAAAAAAGAGGGTGCTCGCAGCTCCCTCTTTTTTTAGATAATTAAATATGCTCTCCATGATCCATAAACACTTCAATAGTTTCATTTTGTGATACGTCTTTTACATTAGTAAGACCAAAAGTAAAAACAGCGGATAACATCATCATTAATAAGATTGCTTTTTTCATTTTAGCGCCCTTCTTTCTATACTCTTTTTGTCTGCATCTAAAGCGATGTGTAAATACTTGCTGGATTTTTCGTGATTTTCTGAACCATAGAATATATTACCTAAAAGATAAGCATATTCTTTTACCCAATCATATAATTCTTCTTTTTCAAAATACGAAATACCTTCCATGACCACCTTTTCTAATTCTTCTTGTGGTGCATAGTTATGTACTGCTTGTAAAATTTGAAAATGATGACGATAACATAAGTCACTAATCTTATAGCCATTCTCAATATATTCATTAGCATTATGATTATGACCTAACTTAAAATGTTCTCTTGCTAAAAGAAACATCGTTTTAGCGTTGTTTTCTAGTGATTCCTCTAAATGCTTAATTGCTAACTCTGACATGTTTTGACTTGCATATAAAAGTCCTAAATTGTGCTTTACACGTTTAGTAAGACTTTCGTCATGAGATTTTTGGAAAGTACCCAATGCTGAAAGTAAATATTCTTCTGCACTTTCGAAATCACTTAAGCGAGTGTGTGCCATCCCTAAAGTATTCAAACAAGCAGCAGTTTTTAATTCATACCCTGGACTAATTGAAAATACTTCATTTGCCTTCGTAGCAAATTGAACTGCTAGGATTGGTTTCAATATGTGATAGTAATGAACTGCAAGCCAATAATTAAATTCAGCTTTTTCGATTTCATCATGCATGTACTCTAAATACTTTTCAGCTTCTTCAAATTGCATTCTTGCTTCACTATGGTTTGCTGTATTAGTAGCATAAATAGCTTTAAATAAATAATGATAGTACTCTAAAAATGTTTCTGTAGGCTCTTGTAATGGCTCAATTTTATCCAAAATATCTTTTGAACTATCCATATCACGAATTAGCAGATTATACCGTGCATTCAATAAAGCATAGTAGACTAATATTGTTTGGTCTTCCTTAATATTATTGATTTTATCTGCAATCTCTTCTTTTATTTTATTAGACTGTAATACATGTTGTGAAATTATAGCTTGATACCAGTCGTTTAATAATTTTGTGATTTCTTCTTTAGAAATAATTTCAACATTCATATACGCTACCCCCTTTTGTTAAATGTTACCACAACATACTAGTTTATATAAATTATTTTTTGAATATTAAAACTTGATAAACTTTTTTCGAATACTTATATTAAACAATGTTAATTTCAGATTTATTGAACTACCCCCACTTTAAATAATTATCTGCTAATCTTACCAATCCAATTAGTACAACAGTTAACGTGATACACAGGGAAGATTTAATTGAATAGAAAATATATTTTGAATAACTTCCCTTAAAATTAGTATCAGTATCCCTCATTCCCTCGTCTACCGATTTTAATATCCGTATTTCTTCAAGTACATATATATATGATTTGATTTTATACGAAAAACCATGAATTATTAAAAATTTAGTTTCAGATAGAATACGTAGACCATAGGAGTTGGTGTTTCTTAATCCAGAATACATTACTGGGTCTTTTTTTATTAGTACAAGATATAAATCGTCAGTTTGAATTATATAGTTGAGAAGGAATGCTTAATAAAGAAGGAGGATCATGATGAAATATCAAACTTTATTTTCCTCATTAAAAAAACCGCTTTTTATCTTTATCCTTTCTTTCAGTATGTTAATTTTCACACTCCCTGCCTCTACCTTTGCACAATCCAATGACAATGTAATTTCTGTTACAAATTACTATGTATCGCCAACAGGAAATGACCTCAATCCCGGTACATTAGATCAACCTTTCGCTACCATTCAAAAAGCTGCTAATGTCGCAAAAGAAGGAAGTACAATCTACATAAGAGGCGGAGTTTATAACCAAAAAGTTCGTGTCGCTCATTCTGGTAACTCAGGAGCACCCATTACTTTTCAAAATTACCAGGATGAAAAAGTCATTCTCGATGGTTCTAAGGTCAAATTAGAAGATGATGGGTTATTTACAATAGAAGACAAAAACTATATTCAAGTAAATGGATTAGAATTTCGCAATTTAAAGTCAACGAAAGTTAACGAAACCCCTATTGGTATTTATATCACTGGAACAGGAAGTTACATTAATATTAGAAATAATTATATCCATCACATTGAAGCGACTGTACAGGATGGAAACGCACACGGTATTGCTGTATACGGTACTTCATCTAGTGCACAAAATAATTTAAATCATATTGTCATCGATAATAACGAAGTAGCAAATTTGAAATTAGGATTAAGTGAAGCAATTGCTGTGAATGGGAATGTGGATTCTTTTGAAGTTACCAATAACAAAGTACATGATAACAACAACATCGGAATTGTTCTAATTGGACATGAAGGCGTATCTCCAGTAGCTGCTTTAGATCAGGCACGAAATGGAGTTGTTCGTAATAACATTGTCCATCACAATACATCCATTAATAATACTAGTTACAATGAATATTCAGCTGATGGTATTTACGTGGATGGTGGGAAGGAAATTATCATTGAGCAAAATCAAAGCTATGAAAATGATCTCGGTATTGAAGTAGCCAGCGAACATGCAGGAAAAAGCGCAAGCCAAATTACTGTTAGAGACAATACAATATCCAATAATATCATGAGTGGTATTGCAATTGGTGGATATGACAGTCAGCAAGGATATGCGGAAAATAACACGATTACGAACAATGTAATTTATAAAAATGATACAAAAGATCAAGAGAGTGGCCAAATCGAATTAAATTATGATACTCGGAACAATGTAATTACCAATAACCAAATCTATGCAAGTAATAGCCGTATTTTTATTAGCAATAGTTTTAATAAAAACACTGGGAACAAACTAGATTACAATCATTACTATGGTGAATTCGATCAAACTAATGGCTTATGGCAATGGAAAAGAAAAACGTATAAAGGATTTTCTTCTTATCAAGCAGGTATGAACCAAGAAGGAAATGAACAACATAGTGTATTTAGCTTCCCCCTTCATCCAAACAAATTTTAAAATTAAACAAACCTACTAAAAACTTAATTTCCATTCTGGATCTTCTTACTATAAAAATTAAAAATTGCAGTTTGATTTTCTTTGAAACTGCAATTTTTCTCTACACATAATTACTCCATTCTCACTTCATATATAAATCGTTCCCCATTAACAATCTTTTTAAGATGTCCTTATACAAACTCTTCTTAATCCCAGACTTCAATAAATTCAAAACCTTTTAAATCACTCTTTAAAACTGCATTTTTGAATTGACCTGTTACTAAAACATAGTTAGAATGTATATTTCCATATTCCTAAAAGATTGCTCTATGTACTTCAAAAATTTTGATAATCCTCATACGATATCATATTCTAGAATTTAAGTAGTGGTTTCCCCCATGTGTTTAGACAACTATTAAGGAAAAATGAATGTGAATCTCTAAATATGGAAGTGTTATTCATTTATTCATTTATTTAGGTGATAATGAGAGAAGGACATGTTTATATTTAAAAACATTTAAAATTTATATTGGAGGGGTTTTGCTTTGTTTGAAAGAGAAATATTAAATTTTTATAGAAAGGGTATGAGTATGTGGTCATTATTATTTAAGCTAGTATGGATAAGGTCTACTCTTTTTGTAGTAATTCAGGTATGTACTTTTATAGCTTTTGTGATTTTTTCCTTTTACGGTTTAGATAATACAAATGAAATGTCAACTTGGTATATGTCCCTTTTTATAATTTGGGAGATAATCTTACTTTTTATTTTTGATTTATGTATTGTTAGAAAAGGTAAAAAAAAGTTTTTTAGAATTTATAAAATAGAATTGTATAATGAAGAATGGAATATTTTTAGATGTATCTTGTTAAAAGAATTTTTGATTTATCAAGAAATTTTGTCTGTTAAAAAAGAGGATTTAGAAAAAAATAGAAACACATTAGATTTTTGTATAGAAAGACTAGAAAGCAGACTTGAAAGAAAGAAAAAAACAAGGTTTTTAACAATTTTTTCATCATATAGTGCTGTATTTATAGCTTTTATGGTTCCCGCTTGGACAGGCTTTAATACTTGGTTTTTTACTCAATATTATAATAAAGAAAATCATCCAATGGCATTAGGGCAAGCAACAGCTTATTTAGGTGTTATATTCGGTAGTATTATTATTGTGCTTGCGTTATATATTCTTCTTAAACATTTATTTATAGATGAGATTTTAAGGTGGGGAGATCAAAGGATTTCTTATTTGATTGAGATATTACAAAATATAAAATTTTCTTTAGACAACCCAAAGTATTTTGGTGAATTTGAAAAGAAAAAACATATTAAAGAAAGTATTAGAATTTTACTAGATGAATATACGGTAAATAAAGAAAAAAAAGAATTTACTTGGTGGAAGACTAATATTCGGAATTTTAAATTCTGATGCCTAAAAAAGAAGAATCGAAATTATCATATACATAGAATAAGCTAATATCATATAGATTAGCATACAAACATTTTTTGCTATGATACTCTCATTTTATATAGGATAAGTATTTTTTATATGGTATGCTATATATATCAGCAATAATAAGACGATTTAACTCTCTTTTACTGTGTGTGGGAAGGGGGTGTGTTTTAAATGGAGAATGTCGTAATAAGTGCTATTGTTTTGGTGTTATTTAATAGTATTGAATGTGTTGGAAAATTATACATAGACTATTATTTTAAAAGGAAAGCATTTATGGAACAACAGAAAAAAACCGTTTCTGTAGCTGGAACTATAGAAAACGGTCTAAAAAAATAAGTATGCTGGTAAATCGTTTTATTATTGTTTCTTTAAAGAATAAGTGCTGGAACACTTATTCTTTTTTATTTTGTAAATACAAATTACATCTTTGTGTATACATTATAACACAAAGATTCGATTAAGTGATCATTACTTGATCATTATTTGATCATTACTTGATCATCACTTGATCACCACTTGATCATTACTTGATCATCACTTGATCATTACTTGATCATCACTTGATCACCACTTGATCATTACTTGATCATCACTTGATCATTACTTGATCATCACTTGATCACCACTTGATCATTACTTGATCATCACTTGATCATTACTTGATCATCACTTGATCACCACTTGATCATTACTTATCTTAATTTGCATATAAAAATTTTATCTTAGCTCACTTCATCTCCCCTTCTTAACCTCTTCATCTTAATCGGGAAATTGAGAAAGAAAATGCTCAAATAAATGGATTAACTCTTTTCTTATTCCAAACTATTTATTTTATTTTGTATAATAAAGATATTCATATATAAAACCATATTACAAGGAGGCCTTTATCTTGAACTATGGCTGGACTGGAACTATTGAACAATTTAAGCAATTAGATGTACAGTTTTTTATTAAACAATTGCTAGATCATGTCTATAAAACCAATACAAATGATCCAAAAATAGCTTCTCAAAAGAGAGCATGGATTGATAGTTTTAATAAGCTACAAGATTTATTCAATCGATTTTCTAATTTAGATGCATCACTTATTTTTGAATATGAGATTTTACGCGGAGGCGGTCGTCGTCCAGATGTGCTTTTATTGATTAATGGTTATTTGATAATTCTCGAATGTAAAAGTTATAATAACGTTTCCCCTTCTGAATATATCCAAACATCCCTTTATATGCGTGATCTCGAACATTATCACTCGGCTATTCAACAATCTAACATCCAAGTCATTGGTGTTTTACTGCTTACAAATTATGAAGGTGAACATTGGGTTTTCCAAAAAGATTATCAAGTAACCCTTTCAACAGTTGATGGATTGGAAAGCATACTTAAACGAATATTAAATAAAACAGAAGTACCAACTTTGACGCTAGAGGAAGTAATCAATGGTGTCTATGAACCCTCACCTTCTATGCTAGAAGCTGCTCGATCCATTTTAAATAATGAACCGCTCCCTGATATTAAAGCTGTATCAAGCAGTAACTTTCCAGCAGTACAACAAACTGTACGCTCAATCATTGAAGAAGCCCAACATACAAATACCCATCATCTCATTTTAGTATCTGGCGAGCCAGGAGCAGGTAAAACATATTTAGGTCTAACCATTGCACATGAGATGAAAAATGCAGTTTATTTATCAGGTAACGGTCCATTAGTAGACGTATTACAAGATACGTTGAAAAATAGAACCTTTGTACAAGGCCTATATGGCTATAAAATGGACTTTCTCGAAAAGAGAATGATTCCAAAGGAACAGATCATCATTTTTGATGAGGCCCAACGAGCATGGGATACAAAAAAAGTCGATCAATCGCTCACTAAAAGAAATCGAAAAGCCCAAAACTTAAGCGAACCGGATATTATAATGAATGTTACAACAAACAATAAACCGTGGAGTGTAACAATTGGCTTAATCGGAGACGGACAGGAGATCTATTCTGGAGAAGAAGGCGGTCTCGCCCTGTGGAATCATGCGATCGCTGGAAAAAACGTGACTGTTCACTCTAAACATTCTAATTCTATATTCACAAATGCAGCACATTATAGAACACATTCTCAGCTACATTTAAACTCATCTTTCCGTGCTCATGCAGCTTTAAAATACTATAAAATTATTAATACCTTATTAGATGCTAATTTTGAACAAACAAAACAGCTTATTCATAAGCTACCAAAAGAACATTATCAACTTTTTATTACGCGTGATTTAGCCAAAGCCAAACACACTTTACATCAGCTTTATCAGGATGATACAAAAACAGTTGGCGTTGTCTGTGCTGGTGGCGCTGATCATCAAAAAGAAGTCCCTGTTCTACCAAGAGATGAACGATATGAACGCCCTAGTAAGATCGCTCAATACTTTAACTATGCCGAATCCCAATACTATTGTAGAGCGCTCAACTACAGCTCAACTGAATTCCAAACACAGGGACTTGAACTAGATATGACGCTTGTTCATTGGGATGATGATCTATATCTACAAAATGGGACTTGGAAGGGGCAACACTATCAATGGGGTGTTGAAGATCCATTCCAAATTAAACTCAATGCATATAGAGTTATTTTAACAAGAGGTCGGGATGGAACAATTATTTACATACCACCAAAACCCATTCTAGATGAGACTTGGAACTTATTAAAAAACCATTTACATATTCCTGAATTAACGTTTTAAGGCTTATAATAAGAGACGATATTCTAGACTCCTTTAGAATATCGTCTCTTATTTTTTTATTTTATAACAACCAGAGAATTGTTCTTACATCTCTTAAAACATTGCAAGAAGGAGTTTCTTTAAACAACTAGTATTATAAGAAATTATCACTAAAGAAGTTGCTGTTTCTTTTATTTCCCTAAAAACTGAATCGCTTTGCGGTACTTCTCCAATCGTTTTAGGTCTTTATCTGTTATCCTAGCAAGTCTTGAACGATCAGAATTATGTTTTAAGTCTGCAAGTTTAACTGTACGGGCAAGAGAATTTTCTTTCACTCTGCTCAGATACTCAAAATAAGGTGTGTATTTCTCTTTTGTTAGTACCTGCACTGCCTCAACTACGTTATGAGGTATACCAGCACTTAACAGATCATTAGCAGTTATCTCAGTATCTTCCAGAACATCATGCAAATAAGCAGTAGCTTTCTCTTCGGCCGTATTTACAAATCTAGCAACTGCCTCAGGGTGTTTGATATAATCCATACCTGCTTTATCTACTTGTCCAGCATGGGCTTTTTTGGCTATCTCATGAGCTATTTTTATATAATTAGGTAACATCGCAAAAGCTCCCTTTCTTTAAACAAAATCTCCCCCTCTAGCAAGCTGTTCTAAAAGTGAAGGAGGAAAATATTGATATAATCCCTAAGCAAATCATTGAAGTTCATCTTGAAACAAAAAAAATTATAAAAAATGCCATCCTCTCTGTATATCTCTACAAAAAGAATAGCGTTTTTTGGTTATACGGATACAATTTTATTTTAATTTGAATTACGCCCTTTTCTCTTACGGGTATTTACTATATTAATGAAGAAAATTAGTCCGAAGATAAGGAATAAAAATGGGTGTACCCATGTTCTAAAATTAACAAGACTTATAATAAACATTATAATGCAAAGGATACAACCTATAATATCAATGCTAAAAGATAACTTCCCCTTTATTGTTTTCATTTTTAACTATTCCCTTCCAGATGCCACCTTTAATTTATAATTCACAATATAATAATAACATACGTTTCGACTTTTAACTTTATTACATTTAATTACTTTTTTTGTTCTGGTGCAAAAAATACCGTTATTATGTGCAACCGGATAGCAAGATAGCAATAACCGATGAAATTAAAAGTACATCTGAACAGATTGAAGAATCCATTACAAAAAAGCCAACAAAGCAAAAGTAAACAACATATAGATTTGAATTATATTTCTCAACAATCAAAATTACTTAATGTAGTAAAATAATGATCGGGTTGGCACCCAATACCATATTACGATGGTTCCAGTCGCAGGAAGGCGCCTTTGGGTGTCTTTTCTTTTGTTTGAAACACATTCTGGCAAAATACCTGTATCTTTGTTGATTTACGACTCACATAAACCAACAAACTTCGTATATATAATTTGTTACCCTAAATAGGTTGACGATACGAACAGTTATAGGAGGATTTTGTGAATGGTAAAAACAGCTTGTGTAAGTATGATTACTGGAATTCTTTTAATATGTTCAACAGGATGTGCCACTCAAACTGATTCTATTACAGCTAAAACTCAATCAATAGATGATGGCACATATACAACAAAAGAGATCACAGACGCATTTCCTGTAGGAACACCCATAACTACTTACATTCAAAAAGAAGAAAAACTGAACGTAAAACATCTCACCAATATTTCACTTACAGATGGTGGCGTCGGTAGAGTTCTCGAAGCAACAGATGGTTTTGTTGTTGTATGTGGGAATGAAAAAGGAGTTTTTGATGTGTTAACATTTAAAACTCTGGAAGATGTAAAGAAATATGAACAGAGTTTAAAGCGATAATTAATATCCTCCTTATGCCTTTTACACAGACATTGTCCTCTTGCTCTTGCTATGGCTCTATGTACAGTATAATTGCGTCATGAATACACACACGTTATAATAGTCACCTAATTACATATTAAGAGGTGCAGAAAATGAATAAAACTGAATTAACAAAAGTAGTAGCAGAAAAAGCTGAACTTACACAAAAAGATG
The DNA here is from genome assembly GCF_003946765.1 of Bacillus sp. 2D03. Classification (NCBI taxonomy): domain Bacteria; kingdom Bacillati; phylum Bacillota; class Bacilli; order Caryophanales; family Bacillaceae; genus Bacillus; species Bacillus sp. 2D03. The sequence continues at coordinate 320,938 of NZ_RPSJ01000008.1, forward strand.
CTGCAGCAGCAACACAAGCATTATTAGATACAATAACAAATGCGTTAGCAACTGGAGAGAAAGTACAGATTCTTGGTTTTGGTACATTTGAAGTACGTGAAAGATCTGCACGTACAGGACGTAACCCACAAACAGGTGAAGAAATGCAAATCGCGGCTTCAAAAGCACCTGCTTTTAAAGCTGGAAAAGAATTTAAAGAGGCAGTGAAATAATTACACATAGTCAAAAGGCTTTCCACACCCCAGCTTTGCCCCCTACCCTTCGCATATCCTGTTTTGGCTAGCTAATCTGGTTTGTTAAGGGGGGAAAAGAGAAGGAGGGCAAAAAAAAGAATCCTTTAAAAATCAGGATTCTTTTTTTTGAAGTATCGCCTATTGTAAAGTATTTTTATAAGAATGTGTAGTAGAAGGTTATAGCAAATCCGATTAAAAAGAGTAATGATACGAGGAGATAAACTCTTTTTTTGTTATCTTTTGCTATTATTTTATCTAGTGTAATAAAAATACCAACAATACCTGCGATTAATGCGAATTTAGAGAATTCAGATGGATATGTGAAGGCAACTACTGCGAAACAAGCAATAATCAATGTTAGTCTATAAAACAGTATTCCTTTAGACATTTCCATTTGAGGAATCACACCCTTCTTTTTATATTTGACTAGCAGCGCAACCAATTGCGTAACCAGCTAGACATCCAAGACAACCACCACATGCATATGGACTAGCAAATAAACATCCTCCACATGCACCTTCGCAAGCCCATTTAGCCCATTGAGGCATAGTTTTCCAGTTGTTTTTAATACAACGTTGAACATCTTCCCAGTAACCTGCTTTTGCATTGTTTTCTTTTAAGATTGATTCACTTTTTCCATCAGTGAATAATTTCATCTGATTAAGTTTTCCATCTTTTGAATTTAGGTCTAAAGTCCCTACATTTTCACCATCTAATGTTTTTACTGTTAAAAGAATCGTATCACCATTATTTGGTGTTTTCAACTCTAAAAATGTAGGGTCTGCAAACTTACTTTCAGATTCGTTAAATCCTACAGTTAGATATTGTTTTGTATCATTGGATTTAGGGTTTTCTTTTGAAGGAATTATGATAGCCGATGTTTTATTCTCTTTATAATCGACTTTAACAGCTTCTTTCCATTCAAAATCTGCTGTGGAATAAATACTTAATTTGTTTTGTTTAAGATCAGTTAATTGTTTTTTTACTTTGTCCAAAATTTGTTCGTCAGCAAATTTATTTGTTTCATTTTTCGAAAGATTTTCTGGTTTTTTACAAGGTACACAATCGATCTTTTTTTCTTTGGTATTATTATTAATATTGTTACTAGTATTATCTTGTGCAAAAACTTTTTCTAAATTTAGTGAGTATGGTTGAAAAACTCCAAAAGCAAATATAACTACGACAAAAACTAATCCTAAAAATTTTTTCAAACTAATACAGCTCCCTTATAAGTATAATTTCTCCTCACCTCCATAATAGAACAAAAAATGAAAATTTTTAATATTTTTCTAATAATTGGAATATAATGTTAGCTTAGAGAACTTTGATATATTCCGTTTTTCATTTATTTAAAAATCAGATTATAAAAAAACACCTTCAAGAATGAAGGTGTTTTTTTCTTATAAGTCAGCGTGTGTTTGTAATAAATAATCTGGTCTTGCTGGTGCACCTCCACCGTCTCCTATATTTACAGCTTGATTTTTAAAAGAGTCGTTTAACCCTAACGATAGGATACTAATTAAAGATATTCCAAGTATAGTTAGATAGATTTTTTTCATTATTTTAACGCTCCTTTTTCTAATTCATTTTTTTGAGCTGTATTGCTCATATAAAAATATTGACTTGCTTTGTTATGGTTATTTTCTTCATAAAACTTTAGAGCTAAGATATCAGCATATTCTTTTACGCATTCCCATAGTTTTTCTTGTTTGAAATAAGTAATACCTTCTGAAATAAATATTTCTAAAGTTAATGTAGGGACATTGTTGTTGAGGGCTCTTAAAATTTTAAAACGATGTTGGAATTCTTGATTGTTAAAATCGTTACTAAGTTTTAATCCTTTTTGAATTAGTTGATCGCTGTAATTATGGTCATTTATCTTATAGTATTCATATGCTTCTACGAAAAATGCTTTGAAATGGTTTGGATTGTTCTTTGTTACTTCAGATACATGACGAATCGCGAGTTTAGATAAATTTTGTTTTGAATATAACCAAGCTAAATTATGTCTTACCATAAGGATAGAATTTTTATGGTTATTTTTTTGGAATGTGTCTAGTGCCTTATTAAATGACTCCTCAGCTAATTCGAAATGTTTTAAATCAATACAACACAGACCTATAAAATTGTCACATAGTGCTACATTTATTTCATAACCTTCATGTTTTAAAAATTCTTCTTTAGCTAATTTTATATAATCAAGAGCTATTACTTGTTTATAGATTTGATAATAAAAATACCCCATTCGATAATTAAATTCAGCATGTTCTATTGGATCAGGAATGTGTATTAATAGTTCTTTAGCTTTTTCATAGTGTTCACTTGCTTCAGTGTAATTGGATGTTAAAGTAGAATGGAATGCTTTAAAGAAGTGATAATAATAAGCTAGGAAGTCATCTGCTGGAGTTGTGAAATTATCCATTTCATCAAAACTGCTTTCGTTAATACTTATCCAATCTGTTAATGCTTTGTATCTAAAATCTAATAAAGAATAATATAAGAGTACGTTTTGATTTTCTTTGACATTGTTAATTTCATTTTCTATATACTCTTTTAATTGTTTTGCTTTAACTAATTGTTGTTTTAACATGGATTGATACCAGTCGTTTAATAATTTTGTTATTTGTTCATTTTCTAGTTGAACATTCATAGAATCTTCCCCTTTTCCAAAATTATCTATATCTAATGTAAAACCATGGTATCATGGTATTACATTAGATTAACCTTTAAATAAGTTGATATATATAATTTTGAATATTCTGTTCATTTTACCTTTAATTTTATTGCGGCCTTTATTTAGTATGGTTTTAGCAAAAAAATACTAATAAATCCAGGGCACATTTATGGACATAATGAAGGATATTACATACGTTTATCATACACCTATGCTTTAATTAATATATTTATTAAATTCAATATATTAATTAATAGAAATTACCCATACACTTTAATGTTAGGTCATTGCCATCAAGTTAAGAAATTCATTATCCTAAAAATGAAAAAAATGATTTGTCATAAATTGGTGTAGAGAGATAAAAATTTTCTTTTTGTGGGTATGTTAAAATTTTAGCTTGATGGACATATGTCACGCCCCCTATTACTGATTGTTGTTAGAACTGCTGCTCCCACAAGAAAAATATCTGAAAAAATTATTTTAAAACAAAACCTCTTTATAAAAGAACACAAGCTCGTATATAATAAGAACAAACGTTCTTTTGTTTAGGAAAGAATAGCAGTGTATGACTATTCTATCTTACCGAATAGAATCATCTTATGTGTTGATTTACGTAGCTTTTACGCTTCTATAAGTTGCATCAAAATGGGGTTAGATCCTATGTATACACAATTGGCAGTAGTCGGTGATGTAAATAGAAACGGTTCTTTCGTATTAGCTGCCACTCACCCATTAAAAGAATTGGGAGTAAAGAAGATGGCCAGATTATACGAGATTCCTCGAAGAAAAGACATTCTTGTTATAAATCCGATTATGGGAACATACATTAAATGTTCTAATTACATAACAAAGTTAGCTTTGCAGTACGTTCCTATTGAGGATTTTCACCAATATTCCATCGACGAGTTCTTCATGGATATTACGGATAGCATTCATTTATTTACTAACGATCCCTATGAATTTGCGTTGAAATTTAAACGTGAAATATATGCAAAAACACAGATCGAATGCACAATAGGAATTGACCCTAACCCATTAATGAGCAAAATAGCTTTAGATATAGATGTAAAATAAAATAAATTTACGTAAACATGTTTAAATCATTATAAAGGAGCATAAAAGAATGCAAGAGGTTCAAATAAGAAAGAATGCAGTAGGAGCAATTATTCATAATGATATTAAAAACTATCCCTATTTAAATATACCTATGGTTATTAAAGAGAAAGATGGACAGATTTATGAAGTTATAAACACTGGTTTTCACACTAATAATGCAGTAAGAATGATAACAACGGACGATTTTGCTACAACCAGAGTAAATACACCGATTGTAACTGTAAAAAACAGTGATGGTAATATTCAAGTATACCGCTTGCCTTTAGAATTGGAATCTTGGGTAATTTCTTGTATGCAAGCTGCTTCTGCAGGAAAAATTTCATTTCCATGTAAAGTTTCCTTTGGGATTATAGATACAAAATATTATGTTGAATTCATTTAAAATTAGAATACATTTAACATTTGATGTAAATAAAGACGGAACACCAACATTTTGCAAATTCTGTACGTCAAGACTAAATCTCTTAATCAAACCATATTTTATTATACGTACCAAAACTAATTACCAACAACAAAATAGCCTAAAAAATATTAAACATACTTTATTAACGATATTATTAATGTCAAATAAAAAAAGAAGAGAGAAAACATTCTCTCTTCACCAATAATATTTTACAGAGTAAGTAGGGTAAAAAACTATATAGAGATGAACCACGAAAATACTTTACCTAGTGAATTATATCATAAATCACTCTAAAAAATACATATCACATACAATTTTGTTTTATTTATGACAAAATTGTTAAATATTTGAATGCAGAAAGGCTTTATATCTAAATGAATAGAAAGGTGTTGGTGTGGTAATAAAATTTAAGGAGGCTTTCTATTATGTTTTCAAAAAAACAAAAATTATTAACAGTAGTTACAACATTAACATTAGGGTGCGGATTTACTTTTGGCTTAACACCTGCTTCTGCGGATACAGCCAATAACACTTCTCCAATTAAGGAGGAACAGGTACGAATACAAATACCTTTCACGGGCTATGTTATTTCAGCAGACGATAATTACTTAATTGTTGCTGATACTTTTACGAAAGAAGAAGCACTTTATTATCAGAATAATTGGTGGGAGCTAGTTTCCCAAAATAAAATTTTAAGAGTACCTGTATCCAATGGTGAAAACTACAAATTAGGTGAAAAATTAAACGTATACGCTGCTGCTTGGACTTACTCTTTACCACCAATCGCTATAATGCCAACAATTGAAAAAGTAGTTGATTAAATACTGCTTATCTAATAAAAGAAACATTGCCCTAATTAGAGCAATGTTTCTTTTCCTCATTTGACATTAGAAATTGAAATGGATGAGAACAGATTTGGAACGCTATTCTCAAAAGCTAATGTAAAGGAAGGGATTAGTTCATGTATTCTTTCTTGCATTGGTTTCTTATCTACTTCTCCAAGTTCGTTCAAAAGTTCATTCTCTTCTGAAGACTCATCTCCATTGATTAACATTCTTAACATATCTGAGTTAATGATTTCATGAGGCGAATGAACTAGCCCATTCATCATTATATATTTTTGGAGCATGGATGAATTACCTTCATTTGCTTGCTTTGCAGCTTGTTTAAGATATAAATCAAAATATTTCTGTGCAAATTTCACACCTTTGAGTGGAACAGCTCCTACATGTTCAACACCTTTCCAACGTAAATCCGCAATTGAACTCAGCCACCATGCCGGCTCAATAGCTTGTTGCATACGTTGCAGCACCTTGCGTTCGAATCCAGGTTTATGAGTAGAATGTTCTTTTAAACAAGTATCTAACATTTCAGCTTCAATGGCAGCTACGGTCATCCCCTGTCCATAAATGGGATCAAAATTACAAAAAGCATCACCTAACACTAATAATCCAGATGGCCAATTTTCCATTTGTTCAAAATGTTGACGAGTTGACTCCTGCGCTCTAAATCCTCTTGGGACACTAATTGGTTCTAACTCTTTAATTAACTCCCTCATCATAGGGGTAACTAATGAGTCCAGTTCTTTTTCATATTCTGTTGAATTGGTTGGTGGATAGTGCATACCTCCAGCAACAAATAGTAGCGCTTGAGCTATGTTATCTTCAATATATAATAACCCTACAGCTCCAACGTTTTTAGCAGGATCTCCTTCAGAAATTGCACTCAATTTCTCTTTGATATGTGAAGGTACTTTATAATATCTCGTGCTATATCCAAAATTCACCTTTAAACGTTCTGGTTCTGGAACATCATAGCCCATAGATGTAAGCCATTTATTGAGTTTAGATTGACGACCACATGTGTCAACTACCAAATCGGTTAACACAGTTCGCTTTGTTTTTAATTCGTCTCGTTCTTGAATATGAATTCCAATAACACGCTTGTGATCAGACGAAGCTAAAAGGCCTGTCACCGCTTGCTTTGAATAAAAATGTACATTAGGAATTTCTTGCACACGTTGGCGAATTGTCCATTCTAACAATGCTCGACTGCTTGCTGCACCTTTTCGTTCTATAACTAGTTCCAGTGCCCCATACGGAGAAAATCGAATCATTTTATCATTCTTGACATTATGGGCCCCTAAATTTAATAAATCATCAACATATCCAGGAAAGAAACGGTTCATAATTATTTCTCCACGTGGTAATACACGATGAGGATGAAAGTCTTGGGGTGTACCTGGACGTTCAGATGGTTTTTGAGGTAACTCATCTTTTTCAACAACTATCACTGTCTCAAAATAACTGGAAAGCACGCGTGCAGTAAGTAAGCCTGCAATACCAGCTCCAATCACAAGTGCCTTTTCTCTTTTTTGCTGTTGATATAGTAATTGATTATCCATCAATAATCTCTCCTCTTTCTAAAAAGTATGTTTGTTCAGCATGAAACTATTAAAACTTTTCCAGAAATCAGAATAAACAAATGATGATTTTTCATTATTTTAATCAAGTTGGTTCAAATCAGAAAGTACACTCAAATGAGTATCATTTTTTAACAAGATTCAGGTTCATATACTGTATAACTGCTCACCGTTTATAATAGCCCTTTTTAAATACCGCTTTATTCACCCTCCTTTTATATTTTTTATAATTTGCACCTTAAATGTATCACTTTTGTTACCCTTATAAATATTTAGGGTTTTTAGAAACATTTATTTGATTTTTAGTAATATTAGGATTCTATTTTATCAAATAGAATCTAGAAGGTTTGAGAGAAGAATGTAATAATGCATAATAAATCAATTGGATATTATGATATTTTTTCAAAGAACTGATACAAAATTTCTTTAGATTGGAAAACTAAAGTCTTATCTACCTAATTGTGGGGACGCCTTATGGCGTCTTTTCTTTTTTTATTATAAAAACCCCTCAAGCATTCATATACTTAAGGGGTTATCGATTGAAAGATAGAGCTGTTTGAAATTCTTTAAATTAAGAACAAAGTGGGATTACTCCTAAACCAATTAATAAAGCTGCAGTAAACGCTGGAATTGGCGCAGGAATTTCGATACCTTCTACAACTAAAAAGTATTGACCATTTACTAATTTAAAACAAACTAATTGCATGGCTAATCCTCCCTTCTGTTAGGATTAATACATTATATTAATATATATTATTATTGATATAATTAAATAGTTTGTTTTTTAGAAAATAGGTAATCAATATTTCGGGGAAGCACATTAAATGATCTCTCCCTTATTTTCAAAAGGACCTGCTCAATTCATACGTAAAAACATAAGGTAAAGTGAACCCATTAAAACACATGGAATGACCCCCTAGTCTTTTTCTCTTATCTAAAGGAGGAACTATTATTATGGGATATGGTGGTAGTTGCGGCGAGGGCTGCGGTTTTGCTGGAGGCTTTGCTCTACTCGTTGTACTCTTTATACTATTAATCATTATCGGATGCAGTTGCTTCTGCTAAAAAACTATTAGAAAAGGCACCTTAGAGTGTCTTTTCTTTATGCGTAAGAACCTCGCCATCTTATAGAAATAGCGAGGTTCTTATCTATATTATTTAATATCTTGTTCCAGATTTTTATCTAGATTAGAATTACTATCATTATGGTAACATTGGTAGTTCTCTTCATGTAGCCTTTGTTGTTCTTGTTCAACTTTATTGTCATGATCAATCACCTTAACAACAAAAAATAATATTACGATTACAACCACTACAAATGGGATGAGAGCAGTTTTAGAAAGCTCCTTTAAATCCTCCTTTGCTTGTTGCTTTTCTTCTCCTGTTGAAAAAAGATAAGCAAATAAAGTTATTATAAATACAAAAAAACCGAAGAGTATTTCTACAACTGCCAAAATAGCATCTAACTTTACTTATGTATCCCCCTAATCTTACATATATACATCATTAATTAACCAATAATTCCCTTACATATTATATCAGCTAGATTACATGGATATACAATAAATTATTTGTATAGTTAATTTTATTAATTAACATGCATTACTGTACGATAATTCAATTCGTCCGAAGACCCCTTAAGTTTTTTTCTTTATGGAAAAATCCCCATACATTGTGTAGGGACTCTGTTTTTCTTACCATTTAATTTTTGTTGGATTTAACTTGGAAATATATCCACGTACTAATTGTTTTTCGTTACTGTCATAGATACCGATATCACCAGAGAAATTCTCCCAATATTCCCCTAAATAGTCTTTTGATGGTGCTTTCAAATCTACATTTAATCCCATAGCCCCAAAACTTGCCACTTGGCGCGCTGCTATGTCGCCTACTTGTTGCGCTCTTTCTTTCGTTGTTCCAGCTGGAACGATAACAACAATTCGAGTTAGACTGTCTTTTGCTTCAATATGAACGTCTTGCGCCTGTGCAGCCACCTTTATTCCATCCTTTGCTGTTTGGATGCCTAATTGGCTTAATTTCACATCTTTATTACGCGCTCCCTGGCCTTGTGCTGTCATCGATTGTTCCACTTTTTCTTGTGCTTGTGCCTCATTTAACCCGCTGACTTTTGGTTGTTCAACAGGCGTTGACTCCGCTTTTTGTTCTTCTTTAACTGTTTCTTTTGCTACATTTTCATGCTGTTTTGACTTATCCGTCGATTGTTGCACAGTTACTTTCCTATCTTCTTGCTGCTTTTCTGCCTGAAATGCTTTAACTTTTTCTTTTTGTTCCTCTTTCTTAACGTCTTGCTCTATTTTCGCTTCTTCAGTACCACACGCTGCCAATAATAAACCTGCTGCAATTGTTAAACCTGCTAATTTAATTGCTTTCATAATAAATACCGCCTTTTCATAATTTAATTCTTTCATATGTATAAACGAACTCAGCTACAAATATTGACTTTGTACTACATATTTGAATCATTTGAATCATTTAAATGATAACATACTAATATTCAAATTCTTTATATTTAAATATTAATTTTATAATCTATTTTCAATCAAAACAAATTAATATTTGCATAAAACGTGGCAGTCATTCTTTTAAATCGATAGTAATAGGGTACCGCCACACATCCATCAAGCTAACAGAACAAAATACTCCCTAAAATAAAAAACGCCATCCTTTCCTATGATTCTACAGAAAGAATAGCGTATTTTTTCTTTTTATAGATACACTTTTTAGCTCGATAGCAATGGGGTGTTACCTCAAATATAATTATTTTATTTAAATGTCTCTTTTAAATTTGTTTCAAATCTTTTCATAGGTTGGTATACAAGAACGTGTAGTGATAAACCTATCACTGCAGCAATGTTTAAAATAATACTTATAATCATTAAAGACCCTTCTATAACTGGAGAAAAGTATCCATTCGTACTTAACGTAGAAGAACTTATACCAAGTAGTAAAATCACTATTAGTAAAGGTAAGTTTTTAACCAATTTGAATCCCCCTTTAAATGTAATATCTTTATATTATTATATCACACACTAGTTTATGTAATTAATATAAGATAGTTATCTATGGGCAATTTCACATGTTTTTTTGTTACAAGTTAGCACGAAATTTTGTTCTGGGGTACTATAAAATTTCCGCTTGATGGCGATGTGGTTCTATCCCATCGCTATCAAGCTAAGAAATTCATTGTACACCAAAACGAAAAAAGATGAAAAAAATAATAAAAAGCTTATCATTAAGTGCTAAAAGATAAGCTTTTTTGTCTATACTTATTAAATTTTATTTGATTTCTTCCATGCTAATACTGTAATAAGATATTGAATACCAAATAAGAAAGCGAAAAGTATAATAAATCTTGCTATTACTGATAACCATCCAACGAAATCTTCAGGTAAGTTATATTTGTATGTGGTAGCACCTATTGCGACAAAACAAAAAATAAAGGTATTGTTCATTTTTTCTTTTAATTTTTCTTTTAATTGTTCTTTATTATTAATATCCGTTTCATAGACACCAGTTAGAATAGACTTAATAAAAACGAATATCATATAACAAATTATAATGGCTAATGAAGCAGCCCATTCTAAAAATGGACGGTGTAGATATGCTCCTCTTATTACAAAATCAACAAAAACTATAAGTAGGACAATAATTCCAGATTGAGCCCAAATTTTCATTTCGACTTGTTGAATTCTTTCATCTGGGTGTGTACTGAGTGAAAACCATTTTTTTAGTTTTTCCATTTTAAAATTCCTCCCAAAATAATTTATCTAAACTTTTATCTAGTGTTTTAGCTGTATGAATGCAAAGGTTTAAAGAAGGGTTATAATTATTACTTTCAATAATACTAATGTTATGTCGTGTAACATTTACAATATCGACCAACCCTTGTTGGGTCAGACCTTTTTCAACCCTTGCAAACTTCACTTTACTTACGGACATTAAATACACCTCACTTGTAAACATAACTTCATACCATAAATCTTATATTTTATATATTAAATTATTAATAACATAAATGCAATATATATTTTACATTAAGTCATGTATAAGTTGCACAATTCTATATTTTTGTATTTAAAACTATCCTACAAATATTAAAACAGGCCATTCTTTCTGTAGAATCATAGGAAAGGATGTTTTTTTTATGTCTGTTTCTGTATATGATAAATTAGAACTATTTGTTCAAGAGATTCAAAGTTACTTGTACGTATCTCCCAATTAATTGTGCAATCTAACCTTTTCATCTATTAAGTTCTTTTACTAAGGAATGGAATCTAAAAAAGAAATAGAAATGAGCCTTTTTTATTATTTTGTTCATCTTTTTTTCGTTTTAGGAGAGATTTTGTTTTTATCTTGCTAACAATGTGGAGATATCCTAGGTTTAAAAATCCCTTTAGTTACTGCATACTAGCAACAACCTTTTGAAATTTAGGTTACTGTGATGTATAATTACCGGAAAATCTAAGGAGTTTTATATATGGATAATATGAAAATAATAGCTGAGGTTCTGAGTATAGGGTTACAAATTGGTTTATTTTCAAAAACTGAAATAATTGATTGGGCTGATCAGACAATTGAAGCATTAGATAGCCCTTCTATTGAAATTATAGAAGTTTCTCTATCTAGTAATGATAAGTTGGTTGACATCGTACCTAAATTAAAAAACGTAAAAGGAACGTATGATAAAAAATTACCCGTAAAAATAATACTGGGGCTGTTATGGGATAAATTTATCCTAAATGAAGAAAATGTATTGAAAATAAAACCATTTATATCTAATTTGATACATAATAATTGCTGTGAGGGATTCAGTTATGTAGATGAACAGCTATATAATTTTAATGAGGACATTAATTTAGCAGCAGATAATATATATGGGAATCTAGAAGATATTAGTCAAGATTTAAAAAGCTTTCTATTTCCTTATAAAGACTTTAGTAATTACTTCAGTTTTTGGGAAACTTGAAAAATATTAAATTGATGGTAATAGATCATTCGGAAATGTATTCCTATAAAATAGTAGTTTTATTATTACAGCTATCCTACAAAGTGGTTTATCGGTTCATAAAAAAGAAGAACTCATTACACATAATACCAAAATTTATTTTCCTGCTTTAAACCTCACTCCTATAGAATAGCTAGTACAAATAGTTGAACTCGTGAACTACCCGCCACTTAACGTCCTAACGGACTGTTTGAAGTGGGGGCTTCTCGGTTAGTCGTTACTTTTGGTAGCTAACGAATTCGTCCTAAGACAGCCGAGCTAACTCCCTTGTTCCAAGGGTTATTTTATTGCTATCTATACTAACGCCAATAGGCGTATTGCTTCATTTTTGATATTGATAGCTGCGTTATAATCTCTATCGAGATTTACACCGCATATACAAGAATAGACTCGCTCAGACAATGACATATTTTTCACATTTCCACAACTGCTACATGTTTTTGTGGAAGGAAACCATTTGTCTATTTTCACAAGTTGTTTGCCTTGTTCATGTAGTTTATAAGCTAAAAAAGAAGTGAACATACCCCAACCATTGTCAGCGACACTTTTTCCAAAATGAAGTGCTTGCGACATTCCTTTCATATTTAGATCTTCAATAGCTACAACATCAAAATGAGTAGCTAACTCTTTAGACTTATGATGAAGGAAGTTCTTACGTTGGTTTGCTACTTTTTCATGCAGCTTAGCTACACGGATACGTTGTTTATTCCAACGCCCTGAACCTTTTGTACGTCTTGATAATACTCGTTGAGCATTTGCTAACTGGTCTAACATTTCACGATAGAACTTAGGATAATTGGCTCTCTCATCCTCAGAACTGACGTATAATTGATCCATCGCAAAGTCTAATCCAACAATTGTTTCTACTTCTTTTTGTACGATCTCTTTTTCGTATTCAGTCAAAATGGACACATAGTATTTACCAGTAGGTGTCATAGAAATCGTACATGACTTGATTATATGGCCTTGTGGTATTTCTCTATGCTGTTTGATACGTACCATTTTCAGTTTTGGCAATTTGATATGACCGTTAAGCAACATAATATTTCCGTTCACTACATTCGTTGTATAAGACTTTCTGTCTTTTTTGCTTTTGAATGTTGGGAAGTCATTTTGACCACGAAAGAAATTTTTATAGGCAGTTTGCAAGTTTAGTTGAGCATTTGCCAAAGCTAATGAATCAACTTCTTTTAACCACTCAAATTCTGCTTTGTATTTCGCAGGAGTGGGAAGCTTTTGTTTCTTTAGTTGATTCTTATCATCTTTATGTTTTTCATACGCTTCTTTCCGTTCAGCTAACATTCTGTTATACACGAAACGTACGCAACCGAAAGTTTTATGCATAAGATGTGCTTGGTCTTCTGTTGGATACAAACGGAATTTATATGCTTTATTCTGCTTTGTCATATCATTTCACCTCACTTTTCACTTTGATTTTCAATATATGTTTTTA
>NZ_RPSJ01000044.1:0-833 GCF_003946765.1 Bacillus sp. 2D03
GCACACATTTCTTCTAATCCGCGTGTTGCCTCCCAGCCTAATTCACGCTTTGCTTTCGATGCATCAGCAAAACATACTGCCACATCACCTGGGCGACGCTCTGTAATTTTATAAGGAACTTTCTTGCCTGAAACTTTTTCAAATGCTTCAACCATCTCTAGTACACTATAGCCCATGCCTGTGCCCAGGTTATAAGCATCTACTCCTGTTGTACTCAGTACTTTCTCAAGCGCCTTTACGTGACCATTTGCTAAGTCCACAACATGGATGTAATCACGGACTCCTGTTCCATCTTTCGTTGGATAGTCATTTCCGAATACGCTTAATTCTTTTAACTTACCTACCGCTACTTGCGTTACATATGGCATTAAGTTATTTGGGATTCCATTTGGATCTTCTCCGATACGCCCACTTTCGTGTGCACCAAATGGATTGAAATAGCGAAGTAATGCGATACTCCATTCTGGATCTGCAAATGCTACATCACGCATAATTTGCTCAATCATTAATTTCGTTTGACCATATGGATTTGTTGCACTTAATGGAAACTCCTCCGTAATCGGTGACGTTTCCGGGATACCATATACAGTTGCAGATGAACTAAAGATTATCTTCTTTACATTATGTTTCTGCATTACTTCACATAGCACTAACGTGCTTGTAATGTTGTTATGATAATATGTTAATGGAATCGCTACTGACTCCCCTACAGCTTTAAATCCTGCAAAGTGAATAACTGCTTCAATTGAATTTTCTTCAAAAATTGCGTCAAGCGCTTCGCGATTTAAAACATCTTCTTTATAAAACTTAAATTGTTTTCCTGTTATTTCTTT
>NZ_RPSJ01000009.1:0-278494 GCF_003946765.1 Bacillus sp. 2D03
TGATTACTTTATATAAACCAAATGAAACAGACTTTACGCATAACGGAATTGGTGTTTTAGATAAACATATTTATAGTGCAACTGTTGAGGAAGAACTCAACGGTTTATTTGTTTTTAATTTTAATTATCCTTTATTTGCTCCATATGGAACGAAGATTGACGGAATGAGCATCATAAAAGTTCCTACTCCTGATGGGGATCAGTTATTTCGCGTGGTAACTCCTAAAGTGAGTATGGGAGAAATCAAAGCGGTTTGTTACCATATTTTTTATGATTTAACGGAAAACTTGATTGAAGATATATTTATTCAGCCCACAAATGGTAGTGCGGCAATGGCTAGGTTGTCATCAGGTTGTCAATATAAGCATCCTTTTACTTTTTATTCTGATGTAACAAATATATCCACCGCACGTATTGTTCGAAAGAATCCTGTTGAAGCAATGTTGGATACGAGCCAAGATAATTCATTCGTAAATCGATGGGGCGGGGAATTAAAAAGAGATAACTTTGATGTAAAGATGTTGAAAAGCCGAGGATCTAACCGTGGAGTAGTGATAAGGCATAAAAAAGATTTGTTAGGGTATGAAGGCAGTGTGGACTGGAAAAGCCCTACTACCAGAATTATGCCACAAGGGTTTGACGGATTGTTATTACCAGAAAAATATGTAGATAGCCCACTGATTAATAAGTATCCGCATCCGAGAATACGAGTTATTGAATTTAATCATATAAAGGCAGCTATCGGTAAAAATGCGAATGATGAAGACGCAGTACCTGTAGAAGAAGCGTATAAAAGGTTACGTCAAGCCGCTAAAGCTATGTTTGATATTCAGATGGTAGATCAACCGAAAGCAACATATAAGGTTGAATTTCAAGAGTTGTCTCAAACAGAGGAATATAAAGAATATAAAATCTTGCAGCGTGTCTGGATGGGAGATATTGTTACAGTTAAACATGAGGAAGACGGTATTGATATTCAAGCAAAAGTCATTGCGTATAAATATGATCCGATTAAAAAGGAATATATCAATGTAACCATTGGGAACTTTAAAGAATCTTTTACAGATATGGCTGGTAAGGTAGATCAAATTCAACAAGATTTATCCAATATGCCAGGATCTTTACTGGATGCAGCGAAAGAAAATGCAACAAAACTAATCAATTCAGGATTTGGTGGAAATGTTCGTGTATATCCAGACCGAATTCTAATTATGGATACAAAAAATGAAATGACAGCTTCAAAAGTGTGGCAGTGGAACATAAACGGATTAGGTTATTCATCAAACGGGGTAAATGGTCCGTATGAAATAGCAATAACAAAAGATGGGCGTATTGTTGCGGATTTTATTACAACTGGAGTATTGACTGGAAATGTGATTAGAGGTGGAGAAATAACAGGAACTACTCTTAGAACTGCCAATGATTCTAATTATGTCTCTATTTCCAAACAGTTTATTAGGTTAATGGAATCGTATACCACCCGGATTTTCATGGGCTATTATATAAATCAAAGTAATGTCATGCAACCCACTATTGTATTAGGTGGCAACAATGATATAACAGCAACGCAGGGTGCAGTGTTAGTTTACCAACTCGAAGGTTCTCCCAAGTCAGGAGGAATCGGAATATCAAATGGATACCTAAATGGTGATCCAAACAGAGTCTATTTTTCAGCGTCCCTTGCGTTTAATCAAAATGGACATGCGGAACTAAGAGCGGATCAAAGCCTAGAACTAGAGTCAAAAGCATCCTATGCTTCTTTGAGAAGCCAAAATAATCTTTTTCTGGAAAGTAGAACAGGTGGTGCTTATTTCACTGCAAAAGAAGGATTTAGCTTTCGCCAAAATGGAGATCGGGTTGTGGATTTGAAACAGTCATCTGGCGGAGATAGTGACATCGTATTTCAGAACATTTTATTACGGAACAACAGAAATTATGAAAGTACCTATGTGCAAGTGAAAAGTGCTGGGGGAACTTATTTCAACGGTGTTTTAGCAGCAGATTTTAAAGTATCTTCTAAAAAGAAATATAAAACAAATATACGTGATATTAAATTTGATGCGTTAGAGAAGGTAATGGGCTGGGAAATTAAACAGTACAACCTTAAGACAGAAGTAGCCGAGTTGTATGATATGCGTATGAAACGTAAAGAAGGAGATCCAATCCTTACAACAAATGATATTACAACTCATTATGGAGTTGTGCTTCCGGATGAATCAAAAGAAAATGGTGTTGGCTTATATGGGATGATTGCGCAGACTGTTAAAGCATTTCAGGAGTATGTAGCCAAAACAGATGCTAGAATCGAAGAATTAGAGCCAATAAAGCCTAAAGGAAATATAAAACACAGGAACAAAGTAAAACGTCAAAGAAGACCGCCTAGACGCGTGAAAAGGAATAGTTAGAGAGAGGTGTAGTCATGCGAAATGAGGAAATTATTATAGATTTAGCAGATCCTGTGTTTACCAAAACAATTCGTTCGAGACAAAATGATAAAAACGGCTTGAAGATTACTGTATATGTAAGAGAAAAGGGGCAAATTGTTGATTTAACAGGGTATGCAGTGAAGTACGAAGCGATTAATCAAGTCGGACTGTTTGTTCGAGATGATGCTCAAATAGTTGATGCAAAGAATGGTATATTTTCATACACATTGTCCTCACAAGCTGTTTCCGCATCGGATGATTGGACAGCTTATTTTGTTATGGAAAAAAGTACAGAACGAATGAGTACACCAGACATTCGGATTACATTAAGACGGGATGTAAAAGAAGGTAATATTAAAATCGAAAACTATATTTCTGAGTTCGATAAGCTCAAGAAACAGATAGATGCTTTGCAGCAAGCGGTTGATAAAATGGATGTTGTAAAGCGATCAGGCGGGATAATGACAGGTTATCTAACAATGAAACCAACGTCCGGTTCCAATATCGGAGTTGGATTCAATAGTGAGGATAAGTTATTAGATATCGGTCTTGTAGGAGCCTCGGATGGTCAATTCTATTTAAAAGACTGGAAAAATAATAAAGTGTTGCTTGATAAATCACCTACTGGGGTATTCAATGTTTTTGCTGATAATCTTCTAAAAAAAGCTGGCGACATCATAAATGGGTTACTTGAATTTAAGAGCGATAATGCAATTGTATTAGGTAGTCGTTCTTATAAGACAGTCATTCACAAAGGGGCGCAGGGAGAGCTGATTTTTGCTCCATCCACAGTTTCTCAAGGGGATACTTGGGATTGGTCCAAAAGAGTAGAATTTCGAACAGATGGGACAATTAGACAAGCAAATGATACAGGGTGGATTAACCTTCCTACAACAGGGATAGAAAATGTTGCTGATAGAAATATGAAATATAAAAGAAGCGGTGAGCAGATATCTGTCATTGGATCAGTTAGAAATCCGACAAATACGACAGTATTCGCAACCCTTCCGACTGGATTTCGCCCTGTACAAAATATTGCTTTTCCAGCACTTGCTTATGGCAATGGACCAACAGTTTGTGAGGTTACGGTTAAAAGTGATGGTGGGATTTTCGTAAATGGTGTTCAGAGCGGGAATACAATTCATATTGCAATGAGCTTTTTAATTTAAATATTACAGATTAAGCGTGCATAAGCAGGCTTTTTTATTTTGTATAAAATAGGGCTTTTATTTGGAAAGGAGTTGACCCAATGTCAGAGCAAAAACATGATGATTTTAAAGAACTATTAGTAGGGTTAACAAGGGTGGAAACAAAGTTAGACACACTTGGTAACGTTAAGGATGTTGCGATTGAAGCACAGCAATCAGCGAAAAGCGCTCATTTACGGATTGATCGATTAGATAAATTAGTATTCTGGATTGGTACTACAGTAGTTGGAGCTATTATCACTGGTGGGATAATGGCTCTTTTTAAATTCGCAGGGAAGTGATCGTATATACGGTCACTTTTTTTATTGAGAGGAGGTGAGAATATGAAAAATCTTGATGCAGCATCAATTAGTCGCTATGTCATATTGGTGATTGCTGTAATTAATAGTGTTTTAAATCTTGTTGGATACCAAACCATTGATGACAAAATCACAAACGATTTAGTAGCCGTAATTACAGGCGCATTTACTTTGTATATGGCGTGGAAGAACAACTATTTGAGTAACAAAGGATTACAACAAAAAGATGTATTAGAAAAAAATAATTTACACTAAAAGGAGATGTTCAATAATGGAAATCAGAAAAAAATTAGTTGACCCAAGTAAATATGGTACAAAGTGTCCGTATACAATGAATCCAGAATTTATCACAGTTCACAATACGTATAATGATGCTACAGCAGAAAATGAAGTATCTTATATGATTCGCAATGACAACCAAGTTTCGTTTCATATCGCAGTAGATGATAAGGAAGCTGTACAAGGTATTCCTTTAGAGCGTAACGCTTGGCATTGTGGTGATGGTGGAGGAAATGGTAATCGAAAGTCTATCGGGGTTGAGATTTGCTATTCTTTAAATGGTGGAGATCGATATTATAAAGCAGAAGATAATGCAGCTATCGTTGTAGCTCAACTCATGAAACAGTACAATATTCCAATTAGTAAAGTTCGCACACACCAATCATGGAGTGGAAAGTACTGTCCTCATCGTATGTTAGCAGAAGGACGTTGGAATAGTTTTATTGAAAGAGTCCAAAACGCATACAATGGAGGTGGTAAAGTAACTCCTACACCTATTCCGCCGTCAAATAACGGGACAGGTATTGCATATATTGAGGGGAATGGCGTTAACCTTCGTAAAGGACCGGGTACTGGATACGGGGTTATTCGTCAATTAGGTAAAGGTGAGTCCTACGAAGTATGGGGACAATCAAACGGGTGGTTAAACCTTGGTGGCGATCAGTGGATTTATAATGATCCATCGTACATTCGTTATACAGGAGGGGAGGCACCGACACCTTCTAAACCTTCAAATGATGGTATTGGTGTAGTGACTATTACTGCTGATGTGTTACGCGTTCGTACTGGTCCAGGAACTAACTATGGTGTCGTAAAAAATGTGTACCAGAGCGAAAGATATCAGTCTTGGGGATATAGAGACGGTTGGTATAATGTTGGTGGCGACCAATGGGTTTCAGGTGAATATGTGAAGTTTGAAAAGTAAAAATAAGAGCCGTCCTATTGGGCGGCTTTTTTTAGTTTATATTCACCAATTCATCAAACTTAAACTCAGTATTTAAACCAAAAGCATCTGTACAATACACAGTTTTTAGCATTGGTTCAATATGTAATACATTTATGTACATGTCGTGAATTATTCCGTCACGATAGTATGAAATTAATATTTCCTCTTTATTTTGCATTGAATGAATAAGTCCACGCTCAATTTGTTCGCGCATATCTTCTGTGATCGTTGGTTTAGGAACCTTATTCAAATCGTTTAGCATTTCCTTAATTCCGATAAATTGTTCTGGAAGTGAAGCAAATGGTCGCCACTTTATCATACCGCGCCCTTTCAATTTAGGTGTTCCCCAATTTTCATTTTCCATAATGAGATCCTCCGATTCAAGCTGTTTGATATTATTATACACAAACATATGTTCTTTTGGAATGCGTAAAAAAAGCCTATCTTTTATGATTAGGCCTGTTTTTATTATTATGGTATTTAAAGTTATCTTTTAGATAATGCACGTAGTATAGGTTTTAAAATTCTACCGAATATGCGATACGCATTAAAAATAGAGCGTATGACTTTCATATAATCTCCACCTTGAAATTTATTTAATATTCGATTCTTCTTCAATCCAAATATCCTCTATGTACAAGTTTAGTTCTTTAGCAATTTTATAGGCTGTAGGGAAAGTAGGTAGTTTTGTATTATTTACAAGAGTGCTTAGTGTAGATTGACTTAAGTTTACACGTTTAGCAAATTCTTTTTGTTTTATTTCTCTTTCGGCGAAAATGATGCGTAATCTACATTTGAAATTCATATAGATCCCTCCTATATATATGATTCAACACATCAAGTAATACACCTTTTTAATAAAATGCTTTCTGTCATAAAAAGTTTAATTGGACAGGCAAATATTAAATTCCATCACATATACCTATATTACTTCCATTTAGAAGCCCACAAGGAAGAAGAGACAACAAGAGGGGAGAGAGTTACATGCGTTGGCAGTATAATCACTTAAACACAACTCCATATTTACATCCTTCAAAAGAATTACGTCAAATGTATAACGAATCAAAATCCAAATCAGAAACAGAATCAATTATGAATCACATGAAAAATCATGAAGTGTTTAATAACAAGGAATATAAAAGGTATTTCAGTTTATCCCAGGTTATCGAAGAGGATCTATACGGTGAGGAAGAAGACATTTTAAATTGGGAAATCCTAATGGATTGTTATGATGTAGTGCTTGCGAGAAAAGGTATTATATTCCGCGAAAAAGAAGAGGAGGAATAGGTATGACACTTGCAGGAGAAGCAGTAATTATTTGGACGGCAACAGGTTTGTCAGTAATTACGATGAAGGTAGCAGAAAAAATGGGGAAGAACGTTCCACATTGGCTTCCACGTATTACTTTGTACACAACGCTTACAGGTTCGTTTTTATACCTTCTACGTTATGTTCTAGTTATGTTTCTATGAAGGAATGGGATGTGGAAAGCTTATATTCTATATGTCATAAGGGATTTTGCTTGTATGCACGTATTCCTTGAAACAGGGATATATACCCTCTATAAGAGGGATATAGGGAGTGATTTTATGTTGGAGCTATTATCGGTACCGGTCGCTGGATTATTATTCGCCATATTCGGTGATAAACTTAAAAGTAAAGATGATGACCGTAAAAAGATACAAGTATTTTTTGAGGTAAGTGGAATTGCTATCCGGATTGAGGAGAGATTACAGTATCCGGTTTTTCTTGAGCAAAAAAATGATGACCGAAGCACAACTTATGTATATCGATTACCAGTAGGAATGCCAAGTAAAATTATTCAGAAAGTTGAGGATGTTGTTTCTGAAGGATTGAACAAACCTGTTCGAATTGATTACGACAATTACAAATTAAATATTCGTGTGTTTCATAGAGATATACCGAAAAAATGGTCATGGTCAAATGACTTAGTGACACAAGGGAAATGGCGTGTACCAATGGGCCAAGGTTTAGAAAAACTTATCTACCATGATTTTGATAAAACTCCACATATGACACTAGGTGGTCTCACACGAATGGGTAAGACGGTGTTTCTAAAGAATGTAGTTACGTCACTTACTATAGCGCAACCAGAGCATATTCATTTATACATTATTGATTTAAAAGGCGGTTTGGAGTTCGGACCATATAAGAACTTAAAACAAATAGTTTCCATTGCTGAGAAGCCCGTAGAAGCCTTTATGATATTAAAGGACATTCTTGAGAAGATGGAAGAGAAAATGCAATACATGAAAGATAGACATTATACAAACGTTGTAGAAACAAATATCAAAGAGCGGTACTTCATTATAGTAGACGAAGGAGCTGAACTTTGTCCTGATAAAAGTATGAAAAAAGAACAACAAAGACTATTGGGAGCGTGTCAACAAATGCTGTCCCACATAGCTCGTATAGGCGGTGCCTTAGGATTTAGATTAATTTTCTGTACACAGTATCCTACAGGAGATACATTGCCACGCCAAGTGAAACAAAATAGTGATGCGAAATTAGGTTTTAGGCTACCAACTCAAACAGCTTCAAATGTTGTAATAGATGAACCAGGATTAGAATCAATAAAAAGCATTCCTGGTCGTGCAATTTTCAAAACCGATAGACTTACTGAAATACAGGTGCCTTATATTAGCAATGAAGTGATGTGGAATTATTTAAAACAATTTGAGGTGGAGAAACATGAGGATGCAAACGCATATGCAAATCAACCGTCAAATGGCGATACTTGCGACGATTAGGAAGCTACAGTTTGCGACAAGAAGGCATTTAATGAGTGTGCATGATATGGGTGGGATAAGAAATGCAAATCGAATTATGAAGGATCTCTCTTCTTACACGAGTAAATTAACTCACAATAAAGAATATGTTTATTATTTAAATCAATTAGGGCACAAGCTATTTGGTGAAGGGAAAGTAGTTCATCGTAGCCGAGTGGCACATGCTATTTTACGCAATGAAGCTTGGCTACATTTGTTTTGCCCAAATGACTGGCAAATAGAAACAGAAATTAGATATATAAAAGATAACAAAAAGAAGAAGATAATTCCTGATGTGAAATTTCGTGACGAGGACAGAATACTTCATGCTGTAGAAATAGATCGCACCCAAAAGATGGTGGTCAATGATGAAAAATTAAAATGTTACGAGGAGCTTACTAGAATATATAAACAAAAATATAACGGAAAAGTGCCAGTTATTCATTTCTTCACCATAACCAAATATAGAGAAAAGAAATTGGAACAACTGGCAGCAAAATATGATGTATTTGTAAAAGTATATGTAATTCAAGAAATTTAATTCTGTAGGAGTTAACGGGGATAGTAAATGGGAATATATATATAAGAAGAGAGTGATCGCAAACGACCACTCTCTTTTGACCACGCAGACCACATTGACCACAACTTGTACCACATTTATTATTTACTTTATGTCCATTTTGTCTAAAATAGAAAATATAGCTGGACAAAAACACACGTTTTAACACATAATGGACACAATGCTTCTTTAGAGGTGTAAAGAAAAAACATTGACAAATATAAAATGGCTAGCTATAATTTTGTTTGTTGCCTTGAGGTGATATGATATGAAATGGTCCATCCATCAATTGAATAAATTGAGAAATAAAGGATTGACATTGGATGAGATGGTAGATGTAAGTGAGCTAAAAGAGGTCGAGAAAGATATTCGTGAAATTAATCCTGTTCATGTAACGGGAAGAGTTGATTTTGGCTCCGGTAAGTTTACGTTTCATCTACATATAACTGGAAGCATGGTTTTACCATGTTCTCGCTCTTTAGTAGATGTGACATTACCATTTGACATTAAAACAACTGAGGTGTTCCAAACTTCACAAGAAGAATTTGAAACTGAAGCTGAAATTCATTCTTTAGAAGGAGAAGTACTTGACTTACTGCCCGTAATCAAGGAAAATATACTTTTGGAGATTCCAATGCAAATTTTCAGTGATGATGTTTCTGGTGGAGCACCGACGCAAGGTCAAGACTGGCAAGTGATTTCGGAAGAAGACAAAGAAAAGACTGTTGATCCAAGATTGGCAGGACTTGCAAAGTTTTTTGACAAATAATCGGAAGACTGGTTCAGGCCTTCATATGAAAATAACTATTTCTTTTAAGGAGGTGGGAAGAATGGCTGTACCTTTTAGAAGAACTTCTAAAACAGTAAAAAGAAAGCGTCGTACGCATTTCAAATTATCAGTACCTGGTATGGTAGAGTGCCCAAGCTGTGGTGAAGCGAAATTAGCTCACCGTGTATGTAAAGCATGCGGTACTTACAAAGGTAAAGAAGTAATCAGCAAGTAATTGCGGGAAAATAAACGCAGAAGATATCTTCTGCGTTTATTTTTTTTGTCTTAATCTTTAGTTGTTGTATTCTATCTTTTCTAGTAACTGCATATGCTTAATAAAAAATGCATAGGGAGGACTAGAGAGATGGCGACAACAAGACAAGATGCTTGGACTGATGATGAAGATTTGCTTCTGGCAGAAGTAGTACTCCGGCATATTCGAGAAGGTGGAACACAACTTTCTGCCTTTAAGGAAGTGGGGAAAAATTTATCTCGTACACCAGCAGCATGTGGGTTTAGATGGAATTCTTACGTAAGAAAGCAATATAAAGAACGTATTGAGGAAGCAAAGCAACTTCGTAAAGTAGAAAATTATGAAGTGAAAGAGACAAAGGTGTTAGAACCTACGTCAATTACGTTGAATGATGTTATTGATTTCTTGCAAAATTATAAAGATGAAAACTCTTTAACAGTGTTGCAACAACAAGTTGAATCATTACAAACAGAAAGAGAGCGTCTTCTGGAGCGATTATCAGTATATGAAGAAGAGTATAGAACACTACTTGATTATATCGATCAAAAAAGAAGTGTAATGGTAGCGGAAAGAAACAATGCTCGCTCGAATGAGAAGTTAGAGAAGCTTAAGAAATAAAAAACAGCTGTTATACAGCTGTTTTTTTATTTCTTAAGCCGATTCTTCGTTTGTAACCGCATTCAAATTTGCTTCTGGCTGCCAAATATAAAAATCTCCATCAGTTACTGATACGGGGTTGAAATTTAATTTATCCCAAAAACCAGCTGAATGAATACGTGCTATCGTTTTAATAGGAAATTGCATTTGTTTCGCATGATTTACAAGCATTTGCCCGAATCCTTGTTTTTGAAAAGTTGGTAATACTTCAAGTTTATAAAGTTCTAGGTAGGGACCTGTAATTTCGAATGGTTCTCCGCCGTTTCTTTTCATATATAGACTCATACGTGCGATTAGTGATCCGCCATAATAAATACCGTAAAATGGAGATTCACTGTCGTTTTCAATAATGTTTGCTTGCAATTCTTCCAGCATAGATAGTTCCTGGGCTCCGCACCCTTTAAATTTTTTGAATTCATCTAACGTTTTATAATTGATGAGCAAGCGCTCAACTTTTGGGAATCCCATTACATCACATCCTTTTCTTGTCTCGTTGAATGCAGAAAAGTAAAAATATTTATAATAATAGTATAACTCATTTTTTTATTTTTATGAAGAAGATAGTATATTTCTTTTTTTATTTTTTTTGAGGATTTGCTAAACTAAGAGTAGAAGCGTATTAATAGGTGGTACATACATAGTGAAAAATGAGAGTATATTTGTTGGGCAGAGGACAGCGGAATTATAGGGCGTGCTCAGGTGCTTTAAAAAGATATAAAGGGGGGAAGGCAAGGGCACTTAGTGTGAATTCCTTGTGTGAAAATGAAAATTGGAATTGTCGGACCAGGTGCTATTGGTCTATTGTATACATTTTATTTACAAAAAAATAACCAAGATGTTACGTTGTTTACAAGAACAGCTAAGCAAGCTGAAGAATTAAATGAAATAGGTGTAACTTGTATTAGAGATGGAAGATGTGAAACAGTATATCCATCTGTTTTACCGATAGAAAGTATGGTAGCGCAAAATTTAGATTATATATTTATTGCTGTGAAGCAATATCATATAGATGACGTACTACCGTTTGTGGAAGGGGCATCATCATTAATCTTTTTGCAAAACGGAATGTCGCATCTTCAAAAGATGCTGAACATAGGGAGTAAAAATATAGCTGTTGGTATTGTAGAACATGGTGCGAAAAAAGAGGGAGGGCATATCGTTCATCATACTGGGATAGGGGTAACAAAATTTGGAGTGGTTTGTGGTCAATCTATACATTTTAAAAAAATATTCAATTATTTTCCTGTTGCTTATTTTCCAGTTCAAATAGAAACGGATTGGGAAGAGATTATGCATAAAAAATTAGTAGTAAATGTATGTATCAATCCGTTGACAGCACTATTGGGAGTTAAGAATGGTGAATTAATCACGAATCGTTTTTTTTATCAAATGATGGAGCAAGTGTTTCAGGAGGCAGCATTTCTTATTAGAGGAGAAAAAGAAATGGTATGGCAAATGGTACGAAATGTGTGTGAAGGAACGTCTCGTAATACATCTTCTATGCTAGCGGATGTAAGAGCGAGTAGACAGACGGAAATTAATGCGATTGTTGGATATGTATTAGAAGAAGCTAAGAAACAGCAACGACCAGTTCCGACACTTCAATTTTTGTTCGATGCAATAAAAGGTTTAGAAACAAGAGTATAAGTGTTATTCTTTGCTTTTACGTGAAACATTGACTACAATGTGGATTGGTGAGAGAACTGGATACGAAAGGAAGAATTATATGGAGATAAAAGAAATCTCTGTTCCGCAACAAGGTATTGTAGCGGACTATATGAACGGTAAAAAAGAGATACAGTCATGTTTTGATTATATGTTAACAGAAGATGCTTTTAAACAACGTTTACATGATTTGCGTGAAAGGGAGTTTTTCCGCCAAGATTTAGTAGCGCATTTATTAGAATATAATACAAAATTACAAGCGGGAGAATCTACACTTCAAAATGTAAAAGCGCTTGGAGATGAAAATACATATGTTGTTATAGCTGGACAACAAGCGGGGTTATTAACTGGACCGCTTTATACAATTCATAAAGTTATTTCAATTTTACAGCTTGCAAAGGAAAAGGAAGAAAGTTTAGGAGTTAAAGTTGTCCCTGTCTTCTGGATTGCGGGTGAAGACCATGATATGGATGAGATTAATCATACTTTTGTAGCGAAAAATAAAAAGATGAAAAAAACTATTTTTTATGACCGTAATCCGAAAAAGGCAAGTGCTTCTGAGTCTGAACTTTCTGTTGAAGATTGTAGAAATTGGATTGAAGAGATTTTTAAAACATACCCAGAAACAAATTTTACAAAAGATGTATTAAAATTTGTTGATGATGCTTTGAAAAAATCGAATACGTATGTAGATTTCTTTGCTCATCTTATTACGAAAATCTTTGCTAATTCTGGTTTAATCCTTGTTGATTCACATCATCCTGAATTAAGAAAGTTAGAAATTCCATTTTTCAAGCGAATTATAAGTAAGTATAAAGAGGTACAAAAGGGCCTTCGTAATCAGCAGGAAGTAATTAAAGAACTAGGATACAAACCGATTATTGAAACGAAGTCTCATGCAGTGCATATATTCATGGAAATAGATAATGAACGAGTATTGCTTGAAGAGCATCAAGGGAAGTTTGTTGGAAAGGATGGGGCGCATTCCTTTTCATACGAAGAGTTGATTGAAGAGATGGAGAGAAATCCGGCACGTTTTAGTAATAATGTTGTAACACGTCCTCTTATGCAAGAGTATGTATTTCCTACGCTCGCATTTATTGGAGGTCCAGGGGAATTAGCTTATTGGAGTGAATTACAACAAGTATTCCATACTGTCGGTTTTCAAATGCCACCTGTCGTTCCTCGTCTTACAATTACTTATGTGGAGAGAGATATAGCGACAGATTTATTCGATCTGCAATTGAGAGAAATTGATCCGTTTTTAAATGATGTCGATAAACTGCGTGAAAACTGGTTGTCTAATCAAATAGAGGAACCGATTGATGATCATTTTGAAAAGGCGAAAAAAGAAATTGCCGATATTCATACATCTTTACAGCAATTTGTAAAGAAAATAGAGCCAGGGTTAGGTGCGTTTGCAGGGAAAAACGAATTGAAAATTAATGAACAAATTGAACTGTTGGAAAGAATGTTGAAAAGAAATGTTGAGAAAAAGTATGAGGTTCAGCTAAATAAATTCCGCCGTATACAATTCGCACTTCGTCCATTAGGTGCACCGCAAGAACGTGTGTGGAATGTATGTTATTATTTAAATCAGTTTGGTTTGGATTTCGTTGATCGTGTAATGGAAAACCCTTTTTCTTGGGACGGAAAACATCATGTTATAAAACTATAAAATCTTGCTCTTTGGAGCAGGATTTTATTTTTATTCCGTTGAATTTACTGTGAAGTGATTTTTTTCTGAATTATCAATCAAAAAATGTTAGATATGGCAATTGTGTTGGATACTTAAATATATGACAAAATAGCACAAAATGTAAACGTATTATTCGCTTTTTCGACAGTTTTTTATTTAAATTCCCGCAAAAGATGATAAAATTTAGTATATAATAAAAGAAAATAGCGATTTGTATAGTATGTTGCCTTTGTTGGTAAGTTAAATGAGTCGTTCTTTCGTATTATTTCATTCTCTAAGCGTGAAATATGTGTTTAGAGGAAGGGATACATTCAACATAATTAATTGGAAAAAGAGTAGGTGCAACAATGTTTAAACACGTAACAGTGCTTTTAAAGGAAACAGTAGACGGCTTAGATATAAAGCCAGATGGTACATATGTAGATTGTACACTGGGGGGAGGAGGACATAGTTCTTATTTATTATCCCAATTAACTGAAGGTGGAAAATTAATAGCGTTTGATCAAGATGAGATAGCGATTCAAAACGCGAAAGAAAAGTTCTCTTCATACGGTGAACAGTTTATAACAGTAAAGAGTAACTTCCGTTATTTAGCTGAAAAACTGCAGGAAATAGGTATAACAGAAGTAGATGGCATTTTATTTGATTTAGGTGTTTCATCCCCACAATTAGATACACCAGAACGAGGCTTTAGTTATCATCATGATGCACCGCTAGATATGCGGATGGATCAAGATGCCCCATTAACAGCGTATGATGTTGTAAATAGCTGGTCATATGAACAACTTGTAAGGATTTTCTTCCAATACGGTGAAGAGAAATTTTCAAAACAAATTGCAAGAAAAATTGAAGCTTATCGTGAGAATAAAGCTATTGAAACGACAGGAGAATTAGTAGAGCTAATTAAAGAAGGTATTCCGGCTCCAGCTCGTAGAACGGGTGGGCATCCTGCTAAGCGAGTGTTTCAGGCAATTCGTATAGCTGTAAATGATGAATTAAAAGTATTTGAAGAAGCATTGGAATCTGCTATTGAGATGGTTAAGCCAGGTGGAAGGGTTAGTGTTATAACATTCCATTCATTAGAAGATCGTATTTGTAAAACAACGTTTAAGCGAAATAGTACAACGCCACAATTGCCGCCAGGATTACCGATTATTCCTGATGAATTTAAGCCGAAATTAAAGCTTATTACAAGAAAACCGATTTTACCTTCTGATATAGAGCTAGAAGAAAATAATCGTGCGCGTTCTGCGAAGTTGAGAATCGCTGAAAAACGATAAAAGGGAGAGAGAGGTATGACTAATTTAGCTGTAAAGTACAAACAACAAGCGCAAGAAGAGGTGCAAATTCAAACGCCCCCACAGCAGATGGCTAAGCCGAAGGTTAAAGCAAAAATTACAAGAATCGAAAAACTGTTGTATGTAGCGTTTATTGGCTTTTTATTGTATGCCTGTGTCGCGTTTATTGGAAATAAAGCAGGCCTTTATCAAGTTAATGTAGAAGCAGCGACGATAGAAGAAAAAATTGTACAGCAGCAAAAAGAAAATCAAGAATTACAAGCTGAAGTAGAGAAGTTAAGTCGCTATGAACGAATCGCTGAAGTTGCAAAAAAACACGGGCTAGAAATTAATGCGAATAATGTGAAAGGCCTCAAATAAGGCAATAGGTGTGAAGGAACGATGAAGAAGAATATGACTAAATTTCATACCAATAAGGGAGCAGGTTATTTTATGATATTTTTCCTCCTGCTCTTTTTGCTGTTATTAGCCCGATTTTTTTACATACAATCAACAGGAACAGTTCATAATCAGGATTTAGATGCACTTGCTAAACAAAAGCATAGTAAAAAAGGAGTTCTTGAAGCGAACCGAGGAACCATTTATGATCAAAACGGTCATGTGTTAGCGCAAGATGCAAACTCTTACAAAATGGTAGCTGCACTAAAAGGTGCTAACTCAGTTGAGAATAAAGAAGATACTGCAAAGAAAATTGCAGGAGTACTTGGAAAAGGCGAAGAGGATATTTTAGCTTCTTTAAATAAGGAAGGTAGAAGTCAAGTCGAATTTGGAACGTTAGGCAAGGATTTGACGAAAGAAAAGAAGGAACAAATAGAAGCGTTGAAGTTGCCGGGAATATCTTTTATTACAGAAAATGCAAGGGTGTATCCAAACGGTGATTTTGCATCTTACGTTATAGGTCATGCAAAACCAAATGAGAATGGAACCTCGGTAGGTCAATTTGGCATAGAGAAAAGCTTGGATAAATACTTAAGTGCTTCGAACGGAGAAGTAGCGTATACAGGTGATCGTAAAGGTGTGTCCCTTGATGGTGGAAAAGTTAATGTAAAGGCACCTAAAAATGGAGATAACGCGTATTTAACAATTGATCAACGTGTCCAAAGTTATTTAGAAGACGCGATGAAAGCAGCAAGTAAGCAATATGAGCCAGAAAGTTTAATAGGGATTGTTGCAGATCCGAAAACTGGGAAAATATTAGCGATGTCTACTAAACCTAGTTATGACCCTAATGATCGTCAAATTAAATATTTCTTCAATGATGCAATTGCCAATGCATTTGAACCTGGATCAACAATGAAAATTTTCACGTTAGCGGCAGCCATTAATGAAGGTGTGTACAAAGGGCAAGATTATTATCAGTCCGGGACATATCAAGTCGGAAATAGGAAAATAAAAGATCATAACGGTGGTGCTGGTTGGGGCTCTATCACGTTTGATGAAGGGGTAGAGCGTTCTTCAAACGTAGCGTTTGCAATTTTAGGAGATCAAAAACTTGGTCCAGAACGTTTCCGAAAATATATTCATAGTTTTGGATTAGATGAAAAAACGAACATTGATTTATCAGGTGAAGGATCGAATACAATTTTATTTGATCAGCAAATACAACAAGTGACAACAGCTTTTGGACAAGGTTCCACTGTAACACCAATTCAGCTTGTACAAGCTGCAACGGCCATTGCAAATGATGGGAAAATGATGAAACCTTATGCAATTGATAAAATTGTAGATCCGATAACAGACAAAGTAAAATTAGAACATAAGCCAGAAGAAGTAGGAAAACCTGTTACAAAGGAAACAGCAGCGCAAGTAAGACAATTATTAGAACGTGTTGTTACATCTCCGAAAGGTACAGGGACAGCTTATAAAATTGATGGATATTCAGTTGGTGGTAAAACAGGTACAGCGCAAATTCCGGATGGAAAAGGCGGCTATATGACAGGGAGACAGAATTATATATTCTCATTCTTAGGTATGGCACCAATGGACGATCCACAACTTGTTGTGTATGTAGCTGTTAAACAGCCGAAATTAAAAGATGATGAGAACGGTGCACAACCGTTAGCTGATATTTTTAAATATGTAACAAAAAATAGTTTAGAGTATTTAAAGATTAAGCCAAATGAAGTGAAAGATCCGAAAAAACATCTGAAAGAACAACAAACTACTGTTCCGGATGTAAATGGTAAAACGATGGCTGAAGCGGGGAAAGCGATTGATAAAGCAAAACTTCGTCCAATCGTACTAGGTGAAGGGAAAGTACAGCAACAAGTACCAAAAGCGACTGAACAAACATTAAAAGGCGACCGAGTCTTCTTGGTAGGAGATAAGCCTACAATGCCAAATATACAAGGATGGGCACTGCGTGATGTTATGAATTTAGCGAAGACATTACAGCTTAACTTGAAACCTTCTGGTACAGGATACGTAACAGAACAAAGTGTGGCGGAAGGAACATTATTACAACCTGGTACAGAATTAGGTGTCACACTCGTACCGCCACTCGAACCACAGCAAGAAGCAGAAAAGCCGTAATGGTAAAAGAGAATAAGTTCTAATTAAATAAGTACAAGCATATATTGGAACAAGCTAGGCGTAAGGGAGGCTTGTTCCGATATGCGTGTATCAAATGTAACAGTTAGAAAACGACTTATTTTTATACTTATATCAGGTATACTTATTTTCACGATTATCGATATTCGTCTTGGATATGTGCAATTTTTTCTTGGGAATATGTTAACGGATCGTGCGAAAGATTCATGGAGTCGTAATATTACTTTTGAACCCGAACGTGGGAAAATTTTAGACCGAAATGGTGTGGAACTTGCCACGAATAAAAGTGCTCCAACTGTCTTTGTTGTACCGAGGCAAATTGAAAAACCAGCAGAGACTGCAGAGAAGTTAGCTGCAGTATTAGGTGTGGAAAAAGATGAGATTTATAAAAGGATTACAAAAAAAGAATCGATTGTAAGGTTAGATAAAGGCGGAAGGAAAATATCACATGACAAAGCGAAAGAAGTACGAGGATTAAGTCTGAAGGGCGTGTATATCGCAGAGGATTCTATCCGGTACTATCCATTTGGAAACTTTTTATCACATGTATTAGGTTTTGCAGGTAGCGATAACCAAGGTCTTATGGGACTAGAAAAATATTATGATAAAGAGCTAAATGGGGACAAAGGTCATGTGCGTTTTTTTGCAGATGCGAAAGGACAAAGGATGCCTAATGTTGGTGATGATTTCAAAAAGCCAGAAGCCGGTTTAAATTTAGGATTAACAATCGATGCGCGTATTACAAGGATTATGGAAAGAGAAATGAATATCGCGGAGTCAACTTATAATCCTGACGGTATGATTGCGATTGCGATGAACCCTAAAAATGGTGAAGTTTTAGGGATGTCTAGTCGACCGAGTTTTGACCCAGCGGATTTTCAAAGTGTCTCTCCAGAAGTGTATAACAGAAATCTACCTGTATGGAGTACGTATGAGCCTGGTTCAACATTTAAGATCATTACATTAGCTGCAGCATTGAATGAAAATTTAGTAGACTTAGAGAAGGATACGTTTTATGATGATGGAGCAGCTGAAGTAGGTGGAGCTAGATTGAAATGCTGGAAAGCAGGAGGTCATGGCAGTCAAACGTTTTTAGAAGTCGTTCAAAACTCATGTAACCCGGGATTTATTGAACTTGGTGATCGCCTTGGTAAAGACCGATTATTTAAATACATTCGTAATTTTGGTTTTGGGCAGAAGACTGGAATTGACTTGCAAGGTGAAGGCAGTGGGATTTTATTTAATTTAGATAAAGTTGGTCCAGTAGAGCAAGCAACAACTTCATTCGGCCAAGGGGTTTCTGTTACACCGATTCAACAAGTAGCAGCTGTAGCGGCGGCTGTAAATGGTGGAACATTGTATCAGCCGTATATAGCTAAGGAGTTTATTGATCCGAAAAATAATCAAGTTGTTAGTAAAAAGACACCTGTTGAGAAAAGAAAAGTTATTTCCAAGGAAACTTCAGAAAAAGTTCGTTATGCATTAGAGAATGTTGTAGCGAAAGGTTCTGGTAAAGGTGCTTATATTGATGGATATCGTGTAGGTGGAAAAACGGGTACTGCTCAAAAGGTGAAAGATGGTAAATATTTAGAGAATAATTATATAGTATCTTTTATCGGATTTGCTCCAGCGGATGATCCAGAGATTGTTGTGTATGTTGCTGTTGATAATCCAAAAGGGGTTACACAGTTTGGTGGAGTGGTAGCAGCTCCAATTGTCGGGAATATTCTTCGAGATGCGCTTCCTGTTATGGGAGTGAAACCGAGAAAAGAACAAGTTGAGAAAGAATATAAATGGGGCGATACACCAACTGTGGAAGTTCCGAATTTAATTGGAATGAAAAAGAAAGACTTACAAACACAACTCGTCGATTTGAAGCTTGATATAAGTGGAGATGGAGAGAAAGTAATTAAACAATCACCAGAAGCGGGAGCTAAAGTAAAAGAAGGCTCAAAAATTAGAATTTACTTCGGGAATTAAAGGTAACATAGTACGTTTTATGGTACAATTGGTGGAAGTGAGTTCTTTATAGAACAGTTACTTAATTTGAGACAGTAAGTGTCTCATTCATAAATAGGTCAGTAGCACTTACCTCCTTATATAGGAGGTAATGTGTTGCTTACTAAAAAAGATAAATAAACAATGTAGAGAGGGTTTAGTGAAATGAAGTTGCATACACTTGTATCATGTTTGCATGATTTTCCAGTTGTTCCAAAAGAAAATCCAGAAATCACATCTATAGAAGCTGATTCACGTAAAGTGAAAGAGGGAAGCTTATTTGTATGTATGAAAGGATATACGGTTGATAGCCATGATTTTGCTAAGCAAGCAGCGGCACAAGGAGCGGCTGCTATTGTTGCGGAAAGACCAATTGATGTTGACGTTCCAGTTGTACTTGTGAAAAATACTTTTCGTTCGTTAGCGGTTTTAGCTGATTATTTTTATGGTCAACCGACACACAAGTTACATTTAATCGGAATTACAGGTACAAATGGAAAGACAACAACATCGCATATTATGGATGAGATTATGCGAGCACATGGTCATAAAACAGGGCTAATTGGAACGATTAATATGAAAATCGGTGATGAAACATTTGAGGTGAAAAATACAACACCAGATGCACTAACACTTCAACAGACGTTTTCAAAAATGGTTGAACAAGGTGTGGACAGCACGGTAATGGAAGTTTCGTCACATGCGTTAGATCTTGGTCGTGTACACGGATGTGATTACGATGTAGCGGTATTTACGAATTTAACACAAGATCATTTAGACTATCATCAAACGATGGAAGAATATAAACATGCAAAAGGGTTACTATTTGCACAGCTTGGCAATAGTTATAATCATAATGGCGAAAAGTACGCTGTGCTGAATAGCGATGATAATGTAACAGAAGAGTATATGAGAAGTACTGCAGCAACAGTTGTAACATATGGTATTGATACAACAAGTGACATTATGGCAAAAAATATCGTTATGACGAGTGGCGGGACTACATTTACGCTTGTCACACCATATGAAAGTGTAAATGTTACGATGAAATTAATAGGTAAATTTAATGTATATAACGTACTTGCAGCAACAGCAGCAGGACTTGTTTCGGGTGTGAAATTAGAAACAATCATTGCTGTTATAAAAGAACTAGCTGGGGTTCCAGGGCGTTTTGAAGTTGTTGATGGAGGACAAAATTATACAGTTATTGTTGATTACGCACATACGCCGGATAGTTTAGAAAATGTATTAAAAACTGCAAAACAATTTGCAAAAGGTGATGTGTATTGTATCGTTGGTTGTGGCGGCGATAGGGACCGAACGAAGAGACCGATAATGGCAAGTGTTGCAACAAAATATGCAACTCATGCAATTTACACATCAGATAATCCAAGAAGTGAAGATCCAGCGGCTATTTTAGATGATATGGTACATGGTGCAAGTGGGAAAAATTATGAAGTGATTATTGATAGAAAAGAAGCGATACACCATGCAATCACTAAAGCGAAAGCAGATGATATCATTATTATTGCTGGTAAGGGTCATGAAACGTATCAAATTATTGGTAAAGAAGTTCATCATTTTGATGATCGTGAAGTTGCTAAAGAAGCAATTAAAGGGCGTTTAAGCAACGAAGAGTAACAACGTGAGAGGAGGACTACATGTGCTTGAGCAAGGTTTATTAGTAACGGCTGGGGTAGCATTCTTAATTTCTGTTGCCCTTTCGCCATTGTTTATTCCATTTTTAAGAAAATTAAAGTTCGGACAGAGTATTCGTGATGAAGGACCAAAGTCACATCAAAAAAAATCAGGGACACCAACAATGGGTGGTATCGTCATATACGTATCTATGATGGTAACTTCACTTATTATGGCGATTAAGTTTAATTATTTAGGTGCAGAGGTTTCGTTATTACTATTAGTGACGTTTGGTTACGGATTGATTGGATTTTTAGATGACTACATAAAGGTAGTTAAGAAGAGAAATCTTGGTTTAACATCAAAACAAAAATTAGTAGGTCAGCTTGTTATTGCTATTGCATTCTTTTTAATTGGAAAAGGGCAAGCGTTCCACACATACATCATGATTCCGGGAACGGATGTTAAGTTTGAATTAGGTTGGGCGTATTTTGTACTTGTACTATTTATGCTTATTGGTGGATCAAATGCAGTTAACTTAACTGACGGTTTAGATGGTTTATTATCAGGAACAGCTGCTATTGCATTTGGAGCATTTAGTATTATTGCTGTGGCACAAGAGCAATTTGGAGTAGCGATATTTTGTATGGCAGTTGTAGGAGCTGTACTTGGATTTTTAGTATTCAATGCGAATCCAGCAAAAGTGTTTATGGGAGATACAGGTTCATTAGCTTTAGGTGGAGCCATTGCAGCTGTAGCGATTTTATTAAAACAAGAATTGCTACTTGTAATTATTGGCGGAGTATTCGTAATGGAAACTTTATCGGTTATCATTCAGGTCATTTCATTTAAAACAACAGGAAAACGTGTCTTTAAAATGAGTCCATTACACCATCATTATGAATTATGTGGTTGGTCAGAGTGGCGTGTTGTTGTGACGTTTTGGTCTGCAGGATTTTTATTAGCTGTGTTAGGAATTTATATCGGGGTGTGGATGTAATTGAAAACTGTAACTGAATTTCAAAATAAGAATATTCTTGTATTAGGCATTGCAAAAAGTGGTTATGCAGCAGCTACATTGTTACAAAAGTTAGGGGCAAATGTTATTGTAAATGACGGAAAGCCTTTAGCAGAGAATGTACTTGCTGCAGAATTACAAGCAAAAGGAATGGACGTTGTATGCGGTGGTCATC
This sequence comes from Bacillus sp. 2D03, assembly GCF_003946765.1. Lineage (NCBI taxonomy): Bacteria > Bacillati > Bacillota > Bacilli > Caryophanales > Bacillaceae > Bacillus > Bacillus sp. 2D03. Next base: position 22,227 of record NZ_RPSJ01000009.1, read on the forward strand.
CTTTAGAATTATTAGAGAGAAATATTTCTCTTGTAGTAAAAAATCCAGGAATCCCGTATTCTAATCCAATATTAGTTGCTGCGAAAGAAAAGCAAATTCCAATTGTTACGGAAGTTGAATTAGCATATCGTATTTCAGAAGCACCATTTGTTGGGATTACGGGGTCTAACGGTAAAACGACGACGACAATGCTGACATTTGAAATGCTAAAAGAAGGACAAAAGCATCCTGTAATTGCAGGGAACATTGGAACTGTAGCGTGTGAAGTAGCACAGGGTGCAAAAGAAAATGAAGTTGTAGTTACAGAACTTTCATCGTTTCAATTGATGGGAGTAGAATTGTTCCAACCTAAAATTGCTGCGTTTTTAAATTTATTTGAGGCCCACTTAGATTATCATGGGACGAAGAAAGAATATGGTTTAGCGAAAGCAAATATTTTTAAAAACCAAACAGAAAATGATTATAGTGTAATAAATGCGGATGATGCAGATGTGATGGCTTTGTCTGCGTATTCTAAAGGTCAAAAAATCCTGTTTTCGACAACGAAAGAAATTGAAGATGGCGCGTGTATAAAAGATAACGCTCTTTATTTCAAAGGTGAAAAAGTTGTTGAAGTAAGCGATATCGTTTTACCTGGTCAACATAATTTAGAAAATATTTTAGCTGCGATGAGTATTGCGAAATTATTAGGTACTTCTAATGAAGCAATTACGGTCGTGTTAAAACGTTTTACGGGTGTAAAACATCGTTTAGAATATGTAACAACGATTAACAACCGTAAGTTTTATAATGATTCAAAAGCAACGAATATGTTAGCGACTGAGAAAGCACTATCTGCGTTTACACAACCGATTGTGTTACTAGCAGGTGGGCTTGATCGCGGAAATGAATTCGATGATTTAATTCCGTATTTCAAAAATGTAAAAGCGATTGTAACATTTGGACAAACAGCTCCTAAACTAGTAAGAGCGGCAGAAAAAGCGGGATTAGATATAATTGAAAGTGTCGATACTTTGGATGAAGCAGTGGTGAAGGCTTATGCTCATTCTAAAGATGGCGATGTTGTTCTTCTTTCTCCAGCGTGTGCAAGCTGGGATCAATTTAAAACATTTGAAGAAAGAGGAGACATTTTTATACAAGCTGTGCATAAACTTATATAAAGTAAATCAAAACATCAGTAGGCTAACACCTACTGATGTTTTGTTACATAGGGCAAAAGGTTCTGCCTAAAGAGGTGGTGTTTGTGGGTAATGAAGAAAACGCCTGATTTTATTCTCATCATCGTAACACTTTCATTGTTGACAATCGGAATGATTATGGTTTATAGTGCGAGTGCAGTTTGGGCCTCTTATAAAATGGGGGACTCATTCTTTTTTGCAAAAAGACAATTACTGTTTGCGGGTCTTGGTGTAGTAGCTATGTTTTTTATTATGAAAATTGATTATTGGGTGTGGCGTACGTATTCAAAAGTGATTTTGCTAGTTTGCTTCATTCTTCTTATTCTCGTTCTTATTCCTGGAGTAGGTCTTGTTCGAGGAGGAGCACGAAGTTGGATTGGAATCGGAGCATTTTCGATTCAACCGTCAGAATTTATGAAGTTTGCGATGATTATTTTCTTGGCAAAGTTTTTAGCAGAACGGCAAAAATTGATTACATCTTTTAAACGTGGTTTATTACCGGCTCTTAGTTTTGTTTTTCTTGCTTTTGGGATGATTATGTTACAGCCAGACCTTGGGACAGGAACGGTAATGGTTGGGACATGTATCATTATGATATTCATTTCGGGAGCGAGAGTCTTTCACTTTGCAATGTTTGGTTTGATTGGTGTAGCAGGATTTGTAGGGTTAATTGCATCAGCACCGTATCGAATGAAACGCATTACATCATATTTAGATCCGTGGTCAGATCCGCTCGGGAGTGGATTTCAAATTATCCAATCATTACTTGCAATTGGACCTGGTGGATTATTTGGGCTTGGACTTGGACAAAGTAGACAAAAATTTCTTTATTTACCTGAACCGCAAACTGACTTTATATTTGCAATCTTATCCGAGGAATTAGGTTTTATTGGTGGTTCATTTGTGTTATTATTATTTAGTCTATTATTATGGCGCGGGATTCGTATCGCATTAGGAGCGCCAGATTTATATGGTACGTTTTTAGCAGTAGGTATTGTGGCGATGATTGCGATTCAAGTAATGATTAATGTTGGTGTTGTAACAGGACTGATGCCTGTTACGGGTATTACCTTGCCGTTTTTAAGTTATGGTGGATCAAGTTTGACATTAATGTTAATGGCAGTAGGTGTATTATTAAATATAAGTCGCCATTCTCGCTACTAAACCCTGTTTATAAGACAGGGTTTTTCGTATGTGTGTAAAAATGCAATATGTATATAGAAATAAGTATAATGGAAATAAGAAAAGAGAAGCGGAGGAGTTAGTAGTGCGTGTATTAGTGAGTGGTGGGGGTACTGGTGGTCATATTTATCCAGCTCTTGCTTTAATTAGAGAAATAAAAAAGTTAAATCCAGAAGCGAGATTTTTATATATTGGTACGGAAAATGGACTAGAGAGTACAATCGTTCCAAAAGCAGGTATACCATTTCAATCTATTGTTATAAGTGGATTTAAACGAAAAATATCATTAGATAATGTGAAAACAGTAATGCGTTTTCTAAAAGGTGTACAGGATAGTAAACGATACATTCGTCGTTTTAATCCGGATATCGTAATTGGAACGGGTGGATATGTATGTGGACCAGTTGTATACGCTGCAGCCAAACTAGGTATTCCAACTATTGTACATGAACAAAATAGTGTACCAGGTGTAACGAACAAGTTTTTAAGCCGTTATGTTGATAAAGTTGCTGTTTGTTTTGAAGCAGCTATAGAGCATTTTCCAGAGTCAAAAGTGGTAATGACAGGCAATCCAAGAGCATCAGAGGTAATGGATCAAAATGGAATGAAGGGGAAACGTTCAGTTGGGCTTTCTCTTCCTAAAAAGTCTGTACTTATATTTGGTGGAAGTCGTGGGGCTAGACCGATTAACGATGCCTTCGTTGAAGCAATTGAACAGTTTGGGAACAAAAGCTACGAAATACTATATGTAACGGGTGAAGTACATTATGATAAAGTGATGGAAGCCGTGAAGCAAAAAGGAAACCCAAGCAATGTTATTATTAAGCCGTTCATTCATAATATGCCAGAGGTACTAACTGGTGTAGACCTTGTTGTTTCAAGGGCTGGGGCAACAACACTTGCAGAATTAACAGCGTTAGGAAAACCAAGTGTGTTAATACCGAGTCCGTATGTAACAAATAATCATCAGGAAAAGAATGCACGTTCAGTTGTTGATAAAGGAGCGGCAAAAATGTTACTTGAAAAAGATTTAACAGCTGAAACGCTTATTCGTGATATTGATGAGATTTTATTGAATGCACAAACATTACAAAATATGAAGCTAGCGGCTAAGCAACTAGGTATTCCAGATGCAGCAAATAAGCTGTATGAAGTAATGAATAAGCTTGTAAAAAAATAAAGTGAGGCTTTAATCAGTGGGGAGTGATTCTCTCTCTTTGATTATTATCTTTCACTAATAGGATGTTTACTGACATCCTGATTCCGCCTAATTTCTTTGTTATCGCCGAATTTTGATTTAGGAGCTGTACTGCCCGTAAATAGAGGGATAACGTTAGGTGAACGCCCTGCATATTATTGTCATAAGGAGACTTAATATGGGGGAGATTGTCTATGGAACAATTAGTAAATGAGCTTATAGAAGCAGACGTTGGTCGTGTTTTAGTTAACGAGCCGTTAGCACGTTATACAACTATGAAAATAGGTGGACCAGCGGATATTTTAATTGTGCCAAAGCATGTAGCCGGTATTGAAAAAACATTACAGTTAGTAAAGCAATACAAAACGAAGTGGACTGTAATTGGTCGCGGTTCAAACCTTCTTGTATCTGATCAAGGCATAGAAGGTGTTGTTATTCGTTTAGGAGAAGGATTAGATCACTTAGAGGTCGAAAAACATAAGGTAAGAGTTGGTAGTGGATATCCTCTTATTAAATTGTCAACTTTACTTAGTCGTCAAGGGTTAGCTGGATTGGAGTTTGCGAGCGGTATTCCAGGAAGTGTCGGTGGTGCAGTATACATGAATGCAGGTGCACATAAATCGGATATATCGAGTGTATTATCGAAGGCTCTCATTCTGTTTGAAGACGGTACAATTGACTGGTTAACGAATAAAGAACTGGAGTTTTCTTATCGGGCATCTGTATTGCAAACGAAACGTCCTGGTATTGTTTTAGAGGCGGTGTTTCAATTACAGGCGGGAAAACGTGAAGAAATTGTACGTAGTATGCAAAATAATAAAGATTACCGCCGTGAAACGCAACCATGGAATCACCCGTGTGCAGGAAGTGTATTTCGGAATCCAATCCCACATTTTGCAGGAGATTTAGTAGAAAAAGCAGGGCTTCGTGGTTATAGGATTGGTGGAGCTCAAATTTCTGAAATGCATGGCAATTTTATTGTTAATACCGGGGGAGCTTCAGCGCAAGATGTATTGTCTTTAATTGAATTAATAAAACATACAATTAAGGATAAATTTGATGTAGATATGCACACAGAAGTAGAAATCATTGGAAGATAACGGTTATTCGTTCCGCTCATTATCATTTATGTTATAATAAGAAGATAAGAACGGCATGAGGAACATGCCGTTCTTTATGTTACATAGGGGGATCGTACATGAATAATAGTAAAGTGATTAAACTACAAGATCGTGTACCAAAATTGAAAAATCAAAAGAAAAAAAACAAAAAAAATGTTAATCATCGATTGATTTTATACATATCAATTTTATTTTTATTAGTGCTCTTTTTAATTTATTTTCGGTCTCCGCTTAGTAATATAAAAAAGATTAGTGTGTTTGGAAATCACTATATGACGGATGAGCAAGTAATGAAGGATTCAGGCGTGACATATGATACAAGTTATTTCCGAGTGACAGCACATAAAGCTGAAGAAAACTTAACGAAGCGAAAAGAAATTAAAGCAGTAAATGTAAAAAAACGTTTTCCAAACAAGATTGATATTCATATCGAAGAATATTTAACGATTGGTTATATAAATAAAGAGGGAAAATTACAACCGTTATTAGAAAATGGAAAAACGCTTGATGTACTACCTAATGGAAAACTTCCTGTTGCAGCACCGATTTTTGAACCTTTTAAAGAAGAGAAAATGAAGGAGTTAATCGCTGAACTAGAAAAATTAACACCAGCTATTTTAAAATCTATTTCGGAGATTCGCTATTCACCAACGAATGCGAATGAAGATCATCTTACTTTATATATGAATGAAGGTTATGAAGTGAGCACTACGATTCAAAATTTCGCAAAACGTATGGAAGCCTATCCACTTATTTTAAAAACAATTGAGCCAGGTAAGAAGGTATTAATTGACTTAGAAGTAGGTGCATATACGAAAGAATTAGGTGCGGAAGAAAAAAAAGAATAGAATGGTAGTTTTCGTTGCTTATAGCAGAAAAAACGAAACGAATGTTCTATTATATGTATACGAATTTAGAAGAATGGTTCATTTGATGAAAAATATGTAAAAATTCTTAGATTCATACTAGTATTGGTACAAGTTTCACTTTTCTATGAGTACATCTTAGTGTAGACTTATACTTGGCGGTAAACTTTACACTCGAAATAGAATTATTTCAAGATAAGCAGTTATTCATAGTTTACTGCGATATTCTTAATTGAATGCTAAATAAAAATAAGAAAAATATAGGGTTAAAAAAGGGAAACGTATAAAGACGTTGAATATTTTTCTTATAAATAGTAAAGTTGCGATTGTTGTTCCATATATTGAGTTGTATGGTATAAATAAAGAAGGAGGTGCCAAAGAATGAACAGCAATGAAATATATGTTAGTCTTGACATCGGTACATCCAATGTTAAAGTCATCATTGGTGAAATGGTTAATGACAGCTTAAACATTATTGGTGTTGGAAATGTAAAATCAAATGGTTTAAAGAAGGGATCGATAGTTGATATAGACGAGACTGTTCGATCAATTAAAAAAGCAATTGAACAAGCTGAGCGCATGGTGGGAATCCACATTGAGCAAGTTGTAGTAGGTGTCAATGCAAACCAGGTACAGCTACTTCCTTGTCACGGAGTAGTCGCTGTTTCAAATGAAGATCGTGAAATCGGGAATGAAGATGTCTTACGCGTTCTAGATGCAGCACAAGTTGTGTCAATTGCTCCAGAACGTGAGTTTATTGATGTGGTACCTCGACAGTTCATCGTAGACGGTCTTGACGAGATTAACGATCCACGCGGGATGATCGGTGTAAGATTAGAAATGGAAGGTACACTTATTACAGGCTCGAGAACTTTACTACATAACCTACTTCGTTGTGTAGAAAAAGCAGGTCTTGAAATTGTTGATATTTGTCTTCAACCTTTAGCGGCTGCAACAGTTGCTATATCTTCAGATGAAAAAAATAGAGGAGTAGCCCTTGTTGATATGGGGGGAGGATCTACAACTTTATCTATTTTTAAAGATGGAGAGTTACAAGCGACGAGCGTATTACCATTAGGTGGAGACCATATAACGAAAGATATTGCGATTGGGTTGAAAACTTCAACAGAAAATGCAGATCAAATTAAGTTGAAATATGGACATGCTTTTTATGATACAGCATCTGAAGAAGAGATGTTTACGGTTCCTATTATGGGAAGTGATCAAACAGAACAATATTCTCAGTTGGAATTATCGGATATAATAGAGGCTCGTGTAGAGGAAATTTTAATGTTTGTTCAAGATGAAGTGCGTAAGTTAGGAGTAAAGCAAGTGGCTTCTGGTTATGTACTAACTGGCGGAATTGCTTCTATGCCAGGTGTTCTTGATCTTGCATATGATATTTTACATGAAAATGTTCGTGTAGCAACTCCTGATTATATTGGTGTGCGTGAGCCTCAATATACAAGTGGAGTTGGATTAATTAAACATTCTTATCAAAAAGCTAAATTACGTGGGAAAAATGTGCAGGAAAAGCAAGAGCATTTTGAACCAGTACCAGCACCAGCACCAACGCCGGTACAACAGCAACCCGCGAAACAAAAAACTCGTAATCAAAACAATAATAATCAAAATGATGACCGCATGATGTCAAAAGTAAAACGTGTATTCCGTTATTTATGGGATTAAAATTGGACACGAAAAATGAGGTTCTAGGGGGATTTCGACATGTTAGAGTTTGATACTACTCAAGATCAATTAGCGAATATAAAAGTTATCGGTGTCGGCGGTGGCGGAAACAATGCTGTAAACCGTATGATTGAACACGGTGTACAAGGTGTAGACTTTATCGCTGTGAACACTGATGCACAAGCATTAAATCTATCAAAAGCTGAAACAAAAATGCAAATTGGTGGAAAATTAACGCGTGGACTTGGTGCAGGCGCAAACCCTGAAGTAGGGAAAAAAGCTGCAGAAGAAAGTAAAGAACAGATCCAAGAAGCACTTCGTGGTGCGGATATGGTCTTCGTAACTGCCGGTATGGGCGGTGGAACTGGAACTGGTGCAGCTCCAGTTGTTGCTCAAGTTGCAAAAGAATTAGGTGCTTTAACAGTTGGTGTTGTAACACGTCCATTTACTTTTGAAGGACGTAAGCGTGCGACGCAAGCAGCATCTGGTATTGCAGCATTTAAAGAAAATGTAGATACTCTTATTGTAATTCCAAACGATCGCTTATTAGAGATTGTTGATAAAAATACGCCAATGTTAGAAGCATTCCGTGAAGCTGATAACGTATTACGTCAAGGTGTTCAAGGTATTTCGGATTTAATTGCAACGCCAGGTTTAATTAACTTAGACTTTGCAGACGTAAAGACAATTATGTCTAATAGAGGTTCTGCTTTAATGGGTATTGGTTCTGGTAACGGGGAAAATCGTGCTGCAGAAGCTGCGAAAAAAGCGATTTCTAGTCCATTACTAGAAACATCTATTGATGGAGCTCAAGGTGTTATCATGAACATTACGGGTGGCGCTAACTTAAGCTTATATGAAGTACAAGAAGCGGCAGATATTGTAGCTTCAGCTTCAGATCCAGAAGTAAATATGATCTTCGGTTCTGTTATTAACGAAGGATTAAAAGATGATATCGTTGTAACTGTAATTGCAACTGGTTTTGATGATAGCATTGCAACTCAACCACCAAAACCAATTATTCGTCCGAATGCGAACCACACGCAACAACAGCAACAACCAGTAGCTCAACCTTCAAAACAACGTGAAGTAAAACGTGAAATGAAGCGTGAAGAGCCAGTTGTACATGAGCGTCATTCAGATTCAGATGATATCGATATTCCAGCATTTTTACGTAACCGTCGTAGACGATAAAAAAAGGAGCTTTCATGCTCCTTTTTTGTTTTTTAAATGGAAAAGACCTGCTAAGCAGGTCTTTTTTTTATTTGGTATATTTTGTTGGTGAAAATAAGAGTATATCATTCTATGAATTTGTACTTTTATTTTTTACCGACAGATTATGTCTAGAAATCACAAAATAACAAAAAAACACCTCCGCAAATTGACACACTTTCCTATTGGATATGCATTATACTAGTCTCAACTTGAAAAAAGAGGTGAATTGTTTGGTTGTTTACGCCGACGTTGTTTGGTTGTTAAACGCCTGCATTGATTTTCTTTTGCTTTTATTAACAGCTACCGTGTTAAAAAAGAAAATCAAAAAATGGAGGCTTGTGTTAGGGGCATTTATAGGTTCAACTATTGTTATTTTTGCCTTTACTCCTTTTGCTTCTATGATGACACATCCAATTATGAAACTACTGTACTCATTACTTATTGTGTATACAGCATTTGGGTTTACAACATTTAGAAATTATGCACAAACTGTTTTTACTTTTTACTTTGTAACCTTTATGGTTGGCGGAGGATTAATTGGAACTCATTTCTTTTTGCAAACGAATGAAATGGTAAATGGATTGGTTCAATCTCAGTCAATTTCTTACGGTGATCCAATTAGTTGGTTATTTGTTATTTTTGGTTTTCCAGTAATTTATTATTTTTCTAAAAAGCGTATTGAAAGCGTAGAGGTCACGAAAATACACTATGATCAAATTGTGAAAGTAAAAATTCAATTAGCAGAAGAAGAACTAGAACTGGCAGGTCTTATTGACAGTGGGAACCAACTTTATGACCCATTAACAAAAACACCCGTTATGATTATGCATGTTTCATCATTAGAACATTGCTTACCATCTTGGTTAACAGAACAAATTTATTCCAAAACAGAAATTCCTCAAATACCAGAAAATGATTCTGGTTGGGCGACAAAATTACGCTTAATTCCTTTCCGTGCAGTAGGAGTAGAGAGTCAATTTTTGTGGGCAATTAAGCCTGACAGTGTGCAAGTTGACCATGAAGGTAGTTCTATTGTTGTAAACAAAGTATTAATTGGATTAAATACACAACAGCTTTCTACTAATGGGGAGTATCAATGTATTGTGCATCCAAAAATGTTGATTTCACAAAAAATGGTAATTGCTTAATAATGAGAGGCGGGATAATATGATGAAATTAAAATTTTATTTAGTATACCTTTGGTATAAAGTATTGCTGAAATTAGGAATTAAGACCGATGAAATTTATTATATTGGTGGAAGTGAAGCGTTGCCACCACCGTTAACAAAAGAAGAAGAGGAAGTTCTTTTGAATAAATTGCCAAAAGGAGATCAGGCAGCAAGGTCATTACTTATTGAACGTAACTTAAGGCTCGTTGTATATATAGCAAGAAAGTTTGAAAATACAGGGATAAATATTGAAGATTTGATTAGTATAGGAACAATCGGCCTTATTAAAGCGGTAAATACATTTAATCCAGAAAAGAAAATAAAATTAGCAACATATGCATCGCGTTGTATAGAAAATGAAATTTTAATGCATTTACGTCGAAATAACAAAAATCGTTCGGAAGTTTCTTTTGATGAACCACTAAACATTGATTGGGATGGGAATGAACTGTTATTGTCTGACGTGTTAGGTACAGATGATGATATTATTACAAAAGATTTAGAAGCTACTGTAGATCGTCACCTTTTAATGAAAGCATTACACCAATTAAATGATCGTGAAAAACAAATTATGGAACTTCGGTTTGGGCTTGCTGGAGGAGAGGAAAAGACGCAAAAAGATGTGGCTGATATGCTTGGGATTTCACAGTCATACATTTCGCGTTTAGAAAAAAGAATTATAAAAAGATTACGAAAAGAATTTAATAAAATGGTGTAAAGAATAAGACCAGCCGTTATGTAGGCTGGTCTTATTCTATTTAGTTGTATTAGGAAAGATAATTTAAATAACAAATCGTGAAAAAACCACATGCATAAAATCCCCTTCAAAGGAAATACTTTACACTGTACAGCAACTCCCGATAGGAGGGAACACTTTGACGAGAAACAAAGTAGAAATTTGCGGTGTTGATACAGCTAAACTTCCAGTATTAAAAAATGAAGAGATGCGTAAATTATTTCGTGAAATGCAAAGTGGAGAGATAAGCGCAAGAGAAAAATTAGTGAATGGAAACTTACGTCTTGTACTGAGCGTCATCCAAAGATTTAATAACAGAGGAGAATATGTTGACGATTTATTTCAAGTTGGTTGCATCGGACTTATGAAATCAATTGATAATTTTGATTTAGGCCAAAATGTAAAATTTTCAACGTATGCTGTGCCGATGATTATTGGGGAAATACGCAGATATTTGCGTGATAATAATCCGATTCGCGTATCGCGCTCATTGCGAGATATTGCGTATAAAGCTTTGCAAGTAAGAGAAAAGTTGATTGCAGAAAATTCAAAAGAACCAACAGCAATGGATATTGCAAAAGTGCTAGAAGTAACTCATGAAGAGATAGTATTTGCTTTAGATGCAATTCAAGATCCAGTCTCATTATTTGAACCGATTTATAATGATGGGGGAGATCCTATCTTTGTTATGGATCAGTTAAGTGATGAAAAACAAAAGGACGAGCAGTGGGTTGAAGAATTAGCATTGAAAGAAGGAATGAAGCGTTTAAATGATAGAGAGAAAATGATTATTAGAAAACGTTTCTTCCAAGGAAAGACACAGATGGAAGTTGCAGAAGAAATTGGGATTTCCCAAGCGCAAGTATCACGTTTAGAGAAGTCAGCCATTAAACAAATGAATAAAACGATTCAAGGATAAGGTCTCACCAATTATGGTGAGACCTTTTTATATGTAATATGGTTTGTGCTCATAGTAGGGGATTAGTGTTCATATAATTTCGTATAGGTGGCTTCCTGTAAATATGAGAAACAGTTTCCAATTTGTCATATAAGGGAGAGGATGAAAATGGTGATACGAATTTCAGAGTTACAGATGAAGGATGTTATAAATATTTCAGATGGAAAAAGGATTGGGAATATTGGAGATATTGAAATTGATATGAACACAGGGAAAATTTGTTCTGTTATTATTTCCAAACAGACACGTATGCTAGGTATTTTTGGAAAAGATGTTGAGATTGTAATTCCTTGGAAGGAAATTGTGAAAATTGGGGAAGATGTCATACTTGTAAGAGTAAATCCTGTTAATTCTGTAACAGAATCAATACAAACACCGACAATTTCATAAAGAATATTACAAATTCCTCTTTTTTTTCTGTTAGGATTATGAAAAAATAAAAGTATGGTAAAATAGACAGGAAGTACCATGCTTTTTTCTGTTATTTTAATTAAAAGGAGCCGCTTTATTATGAGAGAACCATTTAAATATGTGGACGGTATACTGTATTTACAAGCGTGGAAAGAACTTGGAAACATTACTGCTGGATTTACGACAAAAGATGGTGGGATAAGTACGGGCTCCTTTCATGCGATGAATTTAGGATTACATGTGAATGATATCGTGGAGAACGTTCATGAAAACAGACGCATTTTAGCAAATAAGTTACAAAAACCATTAGAAAACTGGATTTGCTCTGAACAAATTCATGCTCATCATGTTGAAAAAGTAGGGCAACAGGAAAAGGGAAGTGGTGTCTATTCATATGAGGACGGCATTTCAAAAACAGATGGCATTTATACGAGTAATGAAGATGTTCTGTTAACGTCTTGTTACGCGGATTGTGTTCCGCTCTATTTTTATGCACCATCACATGGTATGATAGGACTTGCGCATGCTGGATGGAAAGGCACTGTACAAGAGATTGCAAAGGAAATGATTCAAAAGTGGAATGCAGAAGGTATTTCAAGTGATGAAATTCATGTTGCAATTGGGCCGTCGATCGGATCTTGTTGTTATGTTGTGGATGATCGTGTATTAACAGCAGCACAGGAAGTAGTTAGGGGTGCTGTTCCTCATCAAAAAATTTCTGACGGGCAGTACGCAATTAATTTAAAAGAAATTAATCGTATATTATGTGTACAAGCAGGCATAAAAGAAGAGCATATTGTAATGTCATCTCTTTGTACAAGCTGTGAAGAGCAACTATTTTTCTCTCATCGTCGTGATCAAGGTAAGACAGGAAGAATGTTGAGTTTCATAGGTTTTAAGGAGGAAGAAAGCAAGTGACAGTACAAGAAAATTTAGTAATTGTAAACGAAGCTATTAAAGAATCTTGCGCTCGAGCTGGACGTTCGTTGCAAGATATTAAACTTGTTGCAGTTACAAAAACTGTAGGGATTGAAAAAACAAACGAAGTAATTGAAGCTGGAGTTATCGATTTAGGTGAAAATAGAAATGAAGGTTTCTTACAGAAATACGAGCATTTCGGTTCAAAAGTTAATTGGCACTTTATTGGCTCATTACAAACGAGAAAAGTAAAAGAAATCATTAATGAAATTGATTATTTACATTCGTTAGATCGTCTTTCACTGGCGAAAGAAATTCAGAAACGTGCTGATAAGAAAGTGAAATGCTTTATTCAAGTGAAAACCTCATCTGAAGAATCGAAGCAAGGATTGGCAATAGAAGAGGTTGTTTCTTTTATTCAAAGTTTGCAAGAATTCGATAAAATTGAAGTGGTTGGACTAATGACGATGGCTCCATTTACAGAAGAAGAGGAAGAAATCAGACGCTGTTTTAAGGAATTACGTATGCTGCAAACAGAGGTGCAGGAGCTAGAGTTATTACATGCGCCATGTAAAGAATTATCAATGGGAATGTCCAACGATTACAAGATTGCAATTGAAGAAGGGGCTACATATATTCGTTTGGGAACGATTTTAGTAGGAAAAGCGTAAAAGGAAGGAGAATCTTATTATGAGTTGGTCAAAAGTAAAATACTTCTTTTTTGATACACCGGAAGAAAAAGAAGCAGCTCAATATGGTTATGAAAAGGAGCAAACAGACATGAAAAAGCAGCAAGATCCACCAGAACAACAAGACGTTACGTTTCCGAAAGCGCAACCGAAGCAAAATGTTGTGAGTATTGAAACAGCAAAACAATCTTCAAAAGTTGTTTTATTAGAACCACGCACATATTCGGAAGCACAAGGGATTGCGGACCACTTAAAAGGTAGACGAGCTGTTGTAATTAATTTGCAGAGAATGTCTACTGATCAAGCGGTACGTATCGTTGACTTTTTAAGTGGTACTGTATACGCTATAGGCGGGGACATTCAAAAAATAGGGCCGAAAACATTTATGTGTACACCTGAAAATGTAGATATTGTTGGTGCGATTTCAGAGTTATTCGGTGAAGAAGAAGAAACAAATATAAAGAGGTGGTAATACGCCATGACAACAGTTTTTATAGTGTTAAGTTATGCTATCGAGATTTACTCGTGGGCACTTATTATTTACATTCTCCTATCATGGTTTCCTGGTGCGAAGGAATCATCTTTTGGAGAGTTCCTGGCACGTATTTGTGAACCGTATTTAGAACCGTTCCGCCGCTTTATTCCGCCGCTTGGAATGATTGATATTTCTCCAATCGTTGCGATCTTTGCGTTGAAACTTGCTAAAACTGGTTTGTTCAGTTTATTAAGCTATTTCTTATAGTAAGAAGGTAAATACATGAGCATCTACGAACATTTTAGGCCTGATGAGGAGGTCTTTGTGGATAAAGTGCTAGAGTGGAAGCGAGCGGCGGAGTACCATCAAGTGAAGTTAACGGATTTTCTCGATCCTAGGCAACAACAAATTGTTTCTATGGTAATAGGACAAGGTGATGTTGCTGTGCAATTTGGTGGTGCAACGCCTAATGCAGAGCGTAAAAGAGCACTTATTTATCCAGACTATCTAGAATTAAATGAAGAAGAATTTCAAGTAGAAGTATTAGAAATTGACTATCCTTCCAAGTTTTATACGCTAGAACATAGGCAAATATTAGGTACATTTATGTCTCTTGGTTTAACAAGAGAAAAATGTGGTGATATTTTGCTGCAAGAAAATCGTGCCCAAATTGTAGTTGCGAAAGAAATTGTATCGTATATTGAGATGAACTTACAATCAATAGGGAAAGTAAAAGTCTCTTTAGCGTCAGTGCATGGAGAACAAATTCTACAGATACATGAAACGTGGGGAGAGAAATCTGGAACGGTTTCTTCACTTCGTTTAGATGTTATGTTAGCTGAAATGTTACATTTATCTAGACAGAAAGTACAACCTTTCATAAAAAATGGTTTAGTAAAAGTCAATTGGAAAACAGTGGAGCAAACTTCTTATGAATGTTATCCAGGAGATGTTTTTTCTGTTAGAGGATATGGCCGAAGTAAATTATTTTCTGTAGAAGGTAGAACAAAACGCGACAAATGGAGAATTTTGTATGGTATACTAAAATGATTGGTTTTTTAGAAGGAAATCCTCCTATTTTGTCGAAGAAAAGATATAATTGAAAGAGGAAATTTAGATAACTACTTGGAGGTGGCGTTGTGCCGTTAACACCATTAGATATTCATAACAAAGAATTTGGTCGCGGATTCCGTGGCTATGATGAAGATCAAGTAAATGAGTTTCTTGATCAAATTATCAAAGATTATGAATTGGTCATTCGTGAGAAAAAAGCTTTAGAAGAAAAAGTTGCGCAGTTAGAAGGGAAGTTAGATCATTTCTCTAATATTGAAGATACGTTAAACAAATCTATCGTTGTTGCACAAGAAGCAGCGGAAGAAGTAAAACGTAATGCGCAAAAAGAAGCGAAATTAATTGTGCGTGAAGCTGAAAAGAATGCTGATCGTATTATTAACGAAGCATTAGTAAAATCAAGAAAAGTTGCTTTTGATATTGAAGAGCTAAAGAAACAAGCGAAAGTATTCCGAACTCGTTTCCGTATGTTATTAGAAACACAGCTTGAGATGTTAAACAACGATGATTGGGATAAACTAATTGAATTAGAAGACGAAGTAGATGAACTGTTGAAAAAAGAAGAAACAGTGTAAGCTTGACGTTTTTCTCATTATTACATATAATTTTAAACAACATATTTATTAAGAAAAACGAAGATAGGGATAAGTACCTTTTCAAACCTTATATAGCGAACTGAGGATGGTGTAAGCTCAGGATAAGGAGATAGTGGGAATATCACCCTGGAGTTCCGCGCTGAACAAATAGAGTAAGCGTAGGCGTGTATTCGCGTTAAGAATATAAAGAGGATTCTATACATATGTATATGATCTACTAGGGTGGTACCGCGGGAGACTTTCTCGTCCCTTTTTGGGATGAGAAGGTCTCTTTTTTATTCCGTTTTTTAAGTATTTCTTTTATACATGTAAGGAGGAATTGAGCATGGAGTACAAAAATACATTACTGATGCCAAAAACTGAGTTCCCAATGCGTGGGAATTTACCAAAACGTGAGCCTGCAATGCAAGAAAAATGGGCTGAAATGAATATTTACGAAAAAGTACAAGAACATACAAAAGGTCGTCCTTTATTTGTATTGCATGATGGACCTCCATATGCGAATGGTGACATTCATATGGGACATGCATTAAATAAAGTATTAAAAGACTTTATTGTTCGTTATAAATCAATGAGTGGTTTTAGTGCGCCATATGTTCCAGGATGGGATACGCACGGTTTACCAATTGAACAAGCTTTAACAAATAAAGGTGTAAAACGTAAAGAAATGACAGTTGCTGAGTTCCGTAAGTTATGTGCAGAGTATGCATATGAACAAGTAGAACGTCAACGTGAACAATTTAAGCGTCTAGGTGTACGTGCAGATTGGGATAATCCATATATTACTTTAGAGCCAGCTTATGAAGCACAACAAATTAAAGTGTTTGGTGACATGGCGAAAAAAGGTTATATCTATAAAGGTCAAAAACCAGTTTACTGGTCTCCAACGAGTGAATCTGCTTTAGCGGAAGCTGAAATTGAATATCAAGATAAAAAATCAGCATCTATTTACGTAGCATTCCCTGTAAAAGATGGAAAGAACGTATTAGAAGGTGATGAAAAGTACATCATTTGGACAACAACACCTTGGACATTACCTGCAAACTTAGGTATTTCTGTTCATCCAGAGCTTGAATATAGCATTGTAAAAGTAAATGATGAGAAATATATCATTGCTTCTGAGCTGTTTGAGACAGTTGCAAAAACGTTAGAGTGGGAAAATGCTGAAGTTGTGAAAACAGTAAAAGGTAGCGAACTTGAGTATACAGTTGCAAAACATCCATTCTACAATCGTGATTCATTAGTTATGCTAGGAGATCACGTAACAACAGATGCAGGTACAGGTTGTGTTCATACAGCACCAGGACACGGGGAAGATGACTTCGTTGTTGGTAAAAAGTATGGATTAGAAGTACTTTGCCCAGTCGATGATAAAGGTGTATTAACAAATGAGGCACCTGGATTTGAAGGCTTATTCTATGATAAAGCTAACAAACCAATTACAGAAAAATTAGAAGAAGTAGGCGCGTTACTGAAACTAACATTCATTACACATTCATACCCACATGATTGGAGAACGAAAAAACCAATTATTTTCCGTGCAACAGCACAGTGGTTTGCATCTATTGAAGCATTCCGTAAAGAATTAATAGAAGCTGTAGCAGAAACAAAATGGGTACCAGCATGGGGAGAAACTCGTCTTCATAATATGGTTCGTGACCGTGGTGACTGGTGTATTTCTCGTCAGCGTGCATGGGGTGTGCCAATTCCGGTATTCTATGCTGAGAATGGTGATCCAATTATTACGGATGAAACAATTAACCATGTAGCAGATTTATTCCGTGAACACGGTTCTAACGTATGGTTCGAGCGTGAAGCGAAAGATCTATTACCAGAAGGATTTACACATCCAGGTAGCCCAAATGGCGAATTCCGTAAAGAAACAGACATCATGGATGTATGGTTCGATTCAGGTTCTTCTCACCAAGCGGTATTAGAAGAGCGCGAAGATTTACAGCGTCCAGCTGATTTATATTTAGAAGGATCTGACCAGTATCGTGGTTGGTTTAACTCTTCATTATCAACAGCAGTTGCTGTAACAGGTAAAGCTCCATATAAAGGCGTACTAAGCCACGGTTTCGTACTAGATGGTGAAGGACGTAAAATGAGTAAGTCGATTGGAAACATCGTCGTACCGAAGAAAATCATGGATCAATTAGGCGGAGACATTTTACGCTTATGGGTATCTTCTGTTGACTATCAATCTGACGTACGTATTTCAGATGATATTTTAAAACAAGTAGCAGAAGTGTATCGTAAAATCCGTAACACATTCCGTTTCTTATTAGGAAACTTAGACGACTTTAAGCCAAGTGAAAATGCAGTAGCTGTAGCTGAACTTCGTGAAGTAGATCGTTACATGTTAGTAAAATTAAATGACTTAATTACAAAAGTTAAAGAAGCATATGAGACATACGACTTCGCTGCTGTGTATCATGCAATTCATAACTTCTGTACAATTGATTTAAGTTCATTCTACTTAGACTTTGCAAAAGACATTTTATACATTGAAGGTGCAAACCACGAAGATCGTCGTGCAATTCAAACTGTATTATATGATGTTCTTGTTGCGTTAACGAAACTTGTAACACCAATCTTACCGCACACAGCTGATGAGGTATGGCCATATATTCCAGGCGTAACAGAAGAAAGTGTACAATTAACTGATATGCCAGAAGCTGTACAATTAGATGACGCGGAAGCGTTAAAAACAAAATGGGATGCATTTATGACATTACGTGATGACGTGTTAAAAGCACTAGAAGTAGCTCGTAATGAAAAAGTAATCGGTAAGTCATTAAATGCAAGCATTACGCTATATCCAACTGCAGAAATGAAAGCTATGTTAGAGTCTATTAGCGAAGACTTAAAGCAATTATTCATCGTTTCTGAGTATAAACTTGGTGGTATGATGGATGAAGCGCCAGCAGATGCACCGAAGTATGAACATACAGCGGTTGTTGTTGTTCAAGCAACTGGTGAAACATGTGAACGTTGTTGGGTAGTTTCAGAAACAATTGGTAAAGATGCTGAACATGAAACATTATGTGAGCGTTGTGCAACAGTTGTTAAAGAAAACTATGTAAAATAATAAAAAACTGACTGCTATTGATGCGGTCAGTTTTTTTGTTGATGGCATATCAAGATCACTTTCAGACTCTTTCCTGTGAAGGAAAAATGTGTGTGAGGTAAGCAAATAAATTTCGGACACACTAACTGTACATTACAGCTAGGAGGAATGTACACGTGAATGAAATTTACATGGAAATAAAAGAAGAATTGCAATTGATGAGAAAAGAGTTGCAAGAGAGACTAGCTAAAGAAGTAATGCACAAATATGATGTCGAGTTCAGCCAAGAGCTTGGATATGAAATTAAGGAAGAGATAAAGAAAAAATTGCTATTACATGATATAAAAGAGGATTTAAAGGATGTAGAACGCGCATTATTTAAAATGGAAATAGACATGTATGGTATTTGTGAAGAGACAGGGAGATTAATTTCGACAAAGCAAATGAAGACAATGCCGACTGCCCGTACGATTCATGAATTCTTCTACGAAAAGGTAAATGTATGAATACGCACAACGATATTATATTACCTTTTTTAAATTTATTTTATTCTTCTATAAAGGTTCATTGTGAAAAGGTAGCAGCTATGCTAAAATTTTGAGGTACACTGTCTTTGTGGGGGAAATGAAAATGATATATTATGTAATAGCGTTATTCGTCATTGCTATCGATCAAATATCGAAGTGGTTAATTGTAAAGAACATGGAATTGGGTACGAGTATTCCGATTATCGACAATGTATTATACATAACATCACATCGAAATAGAGGCGCTGCTTGGGGTATTTTAGAAAATAAAATGTGGTTCTTCTACATTATTACAGTTGTTTTTGTAGTGTTTATTGTATTTTATATGAAAAAGTATGCGAAAACAGACAAGCTTCTAGGTATTTCGTTAAGCCTAATTTTGGGCGGGGCAATTGGTAACTTTATTGATCGTGTATTTAGACAAGAAGTAGTGGATTTCATTCACGTGTATATTTTCTCGTACAACTATCCAGTATTCAATATAGCTGATTCAGCATTATGTATTGGTGTTGTATTAATTATTATTCAAACATTATTAGAAGGCAAGAAAGCGAAGGAGTAATTGAATGAGTGAAGTAGTACAAGTAACAGTTGCAGCAGAGCAAAAAAACGAGCGAATTGATAAATTCGTTGCAGGGATAAATAACGAATGGTCACGTACGCAAGTGCAGCAATGGATTAAAGATGACGTTGTGACAGTAAACGGAAAAGCGGTAAAAGGGAATTATAAAGTAAAAGAAGAAGATGAAATTACAGTAACAATTCCTGAACCAGAAGAGTTAGATATTCAACCAGAGGATTTAAATTTAGAAATTTATTATGAAGATGCAGATGTGCTTGTTGTAAATAAGCCACGTGGTATGGTTGTACATCCAGCACCAGGGCATACAAGTGGTACACTTGTAAACGGCCTTATGCACCATTGTACAGACTTATCAGGCATTAACGGTGTAATGCGCCCAGGTATCGTGCATCGTATTGATAAAGATACATCTGGACTATTAATGGTTGCTAAAAATGATATGGCACATGAATCGCTTGTAAATCAGCTTGTAGCAAAAACAGTAACGAGACGTTACAAAGCGATTGTACACGGTGTGATTCCGCATGATAAGGGAACGATTGATGCTCCGATTGCTCGTGATAAGAAAGAGCGTCAAAGTATGACAGTTGATGAAAATGGTAAGAACGCTGTTACGCACTTCCAAGTGTTAGAACGCTTTAAAGACTTTACGCTTGTAGAATGTCGCTTAGAAACGGGACGTACGCACCAAATTCGTGTTCATATGAAATATATTGGCTATCCACTTGCAGGAGATCCGAAGTATGGTCCGAAGAAAACGTTAGATATGAATGGACAAGCACTTCATGCGGGTATTTTAGGCTTTGATCATCCTCGTACTGGTGAATATATTCAGTTTGAGGCACCGATTCCAGAAGTGTTTGAAGACGTATTAAATATTTTACGAAAATAGTATTGACAAATCATAAGAAAACTGAGATACTGACAACAGTTAAATAATGATCCTTTAACACAGCCCCGTGAGGTTGAGAAGGTAACGGTTTGAAATACTTAGGGTATGTTGTACCCTTTTTTCAAAAGTCCTCTCGCACACGCTGAGAGGACTTTTTTTATACCATTACTCTCACGCAAGAAAAAAGCTTGGAGGTGTAGAGCATGCAAGAGAAAGCTGTCGTTTTAGATGACCAAATGATTCGCCGCGCTTTAACACGAATTAGTCATGAAATCGTGGAACGAAATAAAGGTGTCGATAATTGTGTTCTTGTCGGAATTAAAACTCGTGGAATTTTTATTGCACAACGTTTGGCAGAACGAATTGGTCAAATTGAAGGAAAAGAAATGGAAGTTGGAGAGTTAGACATTACGTTATATCGTGATGATTTAACACTACAATCGAAAAATAAAGAACCACTTGTAAAAGGTTCTGATATCCCTGTAGATATTACGAAGAAGAAAGTTATCCTTGTGGATGACGTATTATATACAGGAAGAACAGTTCGAGCAGCAATGGATGCTCTTATGGATTTAGGTAGACCATCTCAAATCCAATTGGCGGTTCTTGTTGATAGAGGTCATCGCGAATTACCAATTCGCGCTGATTATGTAGGGAAGAACATTCCAACATCAAGTGAAGAGCGTATAGAAGTTGATTTGCAAGAGACAGATCAACAAGATCGAGTAAGCATATACGATAAGTAAAGCCCTTTTAAATGTAGTCCTGTGAGGCTGCCAAAGGGTCTTGGCTTTCATATGTCAAATTTGGCATACGAAAGTGTAGGACTCTTTGTGCACAGGCACAAAGAGTTTTTTTATTGCAAAGATTTAAACTGAAGGAGGATGTAACAATGGAACAAAAGCCAGTGTTAGACGTTAATGAAGTACCGAAACCGGGAAAATGGTTATTTTTAAGTATACAACATTTGTTCGCGATGTTTGGATCAACAGTGCTTGTTCCGTTTTTAACAGGATTGAATCCATCAGTAGCATTAATATCAAGTGGATTAGGAACGTTAGCGTTCCTTCTTATAACGAAAGGTCAAGTACCTGCCTATCTAGGATCATCATTCGCCTTTATCGCACCGATTATAACAGCGAAAACGGCAGGTGGACCGGGAGCAGCAATGCTTGGTGGTTTGCTAGCAGGACTTGTGTACATCTTAATCTCACTCGGAATTAAGAAGTCAGGATCAGAGTGGATTATGAAATTACTTCCGCCAATCGTAGTTGGTCCAGTAGTAATGGTAATCGGTCTAGCTTTAGCACATACAGCAGTTAACATGGCGATGAACGGTGCGGATGGCAAATATAGCTTTACACACTTTTCAGTAGCGTTAGTAACGTTAGCAATTACAATTATCTGCTCGATATTCGGGAGAGGGTTTTTCAGTATCATACCAGTGTTACTAGGGATTGTCGGCGGATATATCTTCGCTTACTTCCAAGGGCTAGTAGACTTAAAGCCGGTAGCTGAGGCAAAATGGTTTGTTATACCAGATTTCACAGTACCATTTGTAACATATACGCCGGAGTTTTCGTGGAAGATTGTACTCCTGATGGTACCAGTTGCACTAGTAACAATTTCAGAGCATATCGGACATCAAATTGTACTTGGAAATGTTATTAAAAGAGATTTAATTGAAAAACCAGGTTTACACCGTTCAATCTTCGGTGATGGGGTAGCGACATTAATCGCGTCACTAATCGGTGGACCGCCGAATACGACGTATGGTGAAAACATCGGTGTGCTAGCAATTACGAGAGCATACAGTGTATACTTATTCATCGGTTCAGCAGTGTTTGCAATCATATTCGGGTTTATCGGTAAGATTTCTGCACTGATTCATTCGATCCCAACACCAGTTATGGGTGGTGTATCAATCCTACTATTCGGTGTAATCGCATCAAGCGGATTACGCATGATGGTAGATGATAAAACAGACCTAAGTGACAAACGAAACTTAATGATTGCATCAGTGATACTAGTGATTGGTATTGGCGGAGCGGTACTTCACGTAGGAGAATCGTTCCAAGTAGAAGGAATGGCACTAGCAGCAATTGTAGGTGTACTATTAAATCTACTACTACCAGAAACGAAACAAATAAAACAATCTAAGCAAATTGCTTCATAATAATAACCTTTTAATTCAGTCCTGTGAGACCGAAAAGGGTGGCTTCTTTCTTGCACCCTAGTCTCACATGACTAGGGTATTTTTATACAAAGGTTGTTATAAATATACGAAAGTGGTAACATAAAAATTAGAAAGATGAGGGATGACGATGAGCCATTTGTTAACGATGAGTGAATTATCGGAAGTAGAAATTTCAGAAATCCTAAAAGACGCAGAAGATTTTGCGAATGGAAAAGAAAGCAAAACGACAGAGCAAACTTTTGTTGCGAACTTGTTCTTTGAGAATAGTACGAGAACGAGATTTAGCTTTGAGGTTGCTGAGAAGAGATTAGGACTTGATGTTTTAAACTTTTCAGCTGATGCATCTAGCGTACAAAAAGGAGAAACTTTATACGATACGATAAGAACATTAGAATCAATCGGAACAAAAGCGGTAATCGTCCGCCATGAGCAAGATCGCTACTTCGATGAACTAAAAGATCAGGTGAATATCCCAATCTTAAATGCTGGAGATGGATGTGGAAACCACCCAACGCAGTGCCTACTCGATCTCCTTACAATTAAACAAGAGTTTGGAAGATTTGAAGGATTAAAGATTGCGATAGTAGGAGATGTTCGTCATAGCAGAGTAGCGCGTTCGAATGCAGAAGCATTAACGAAACTAGGTGCAACAATCTACTTTGCAAGTCCAGAAGAGTGGAAAGATGAAGACAACACATTTGGAACATACAAACCATTAGATGAACTTGTTCCAGAAGTGGATGTAATGATGTTACTTCGTGTACAACATGAGCGTCATGATCATTATGAAACAGACATTATGAAAGAGTATCATGAGAAACACGGATTAACAGTGGAAAGAGAAAAGCGTATGAAAGAAGGAAGCATTATTATGCATCCAGCTCCTGTAAACCGTGATGTTGAAATTGCAAGTGAACTTGTTGAGTGTGAGCGTTCACGCATATTTAAACAAATGGAAAATGGAGTTTACGTAAGAATGGCTGTACTAAAACGCGCCTTACCAAATGTATTAGGAGGAATGAAACATGAATTACTTGTTTAAAAATGGTCGTTATATGAATGAAGAAGGAAAAATCGTAGCAACGGATCTTCTCGTACAAGACGGTAAAATCGCTAAGGTAGCAGAAAATATTACGGCAGATAATGCTGAAGTAATCGATGTGAACGGAAAGTTAATCGCACCTGGATTAGTAGATGTACACGTACATCTTCGTGAACCAGGTGGTGAACATAAAGAAACAATTGAAACAGGTACACTAGCAGCGGCAAAAGGTGGATTCACTACAATTTGCGCAATGCCAAATACACGTCCGGTACCAGATTGCAGAGAACATATGGAAGACTTGCAAAAACGTATTGAAGAAAAAGCTCATGTTAACGTACTACCATACGGAGCAATTACAGTACGTCAAGCTGGTTCTGAAATGACAGATTTCGAAACATTAAAAGAACTTGGAGCATTTGCTTTCACAGATGACGGCGTAGGCGTACAAGATGCGAGCATGATGTTAGCGGCTATGAAACGTGCAGCAAAATTAGATATGGCAGTAGTTGCGCACTGTGAAGAGAATACGCTTATTAATAAAGGTTGTGTACATGAAGGGAAGTTTTCTGAGAAACACGGATTAAACGGTATCCCATCAGTATGTGAATCTGTACATATTGCAAGGGATATACTGCTTGCTGAAGCAGCAGATTGCCACTATCACGTATGTCATGTAAGTACGAAAGGTTCGGTACGTGTAATCCGTGATGCGAAACGCGCTGGAATTAAAGTAACAGCAGAAGTAACACCGCATCACCTAGTGTTATGTGAAGATGATATCCCATCAGCTGATCCTAACTTTAAAATGAACCCACCGCTTCGTGGAAAAGAAGACCATGCAGCATTAATTGAAGGTTTATTAGATGGAACGATCGATATGATTGCAACTGACCATGCACCGCATACAGCGGAAGAGAAAGCACAAGGAATTGAAAGAGCACCGTTTGGAATTACTGGTTTTGAAACAGCATTCCCACTTCTATACACAAACCTTGTGAAAAAAGGAATTATTACATTAGAACAATTAATTCAATTCTTAACAGAAAAGCCAGCTGATACATTCGGCTTAGAAGCAGGTCGCCTGAAAGAAGGTAGAACAGCTGATATTACAATCATTGATTTAGAACAAGAAGAAGAGATTGACCCAACAACATTCTTATCAAAAGGAAAAAATACACCATTCGCAGGTTGGAAATGCCAAGGATGGCCGGTAATGACAATCGTTGGTGGTAAGATCGCATGGCAAAAGGAGAGTGCATTAGTATGAAAAGACAACTTATCTTAGAAGATGGAACAGTATTAATTGGAACAGGTTTCGGAGGCGAAATCGAAAAGTCAGGTGAGGTTGTATTTACAACAGGAATGACTGGATATCAAGAAACATTATCTGATCCATCATATTGCGGTCAAATCGTAACATTCACGTACCCATTAATCGGAAACTACGGCATTAACCGTGACGATTTTGAATCCATTCACCCATCTGTAAATGGTTTAATCGTAAACGAAATTTGTGATCATCCATCAAACTTCCGTAATGAAATTTCGTTAAATGATTACTTGAACGAAAGAAATATCCCAGGATTAGCAGGGATTGATACGAGAAAATTAACGAGAAAAATTCGTCAATACGGTACATTACGCGGACGCCTTTGTAATATGGATGCAGATGTAGAGTACATTGTAAGTCAATTAAAAGCGACAGTATTTACAGATCATGTAAAACGCGTATCAACGAAAGATCCATACCCAAGCCCAGGTCGTGGTCACCGAGTTGTACTAGTAGACTTCGGTATGAAACATGGTATTTTACGAGAATTAAATAAGCGTGACTGTGATGTAATTGTAGTTCCTTACAACACAACAGCAGAAGAAATTTTACGCCTTAGCCCAGATGGAATTATGTTAAGTAATGGACCTGGAGATCCGAAAGATGTACCAGAAGCAATTGAAATGTTAAAAGACATTATCGGTAAAGTTCCTTTATTCGGAATTTGCCTAGGACATCAATTGTTCGCTCTAGCATCAGGTGCAAATACAAGTAAGTTGAAATTTGGTCACCGTGGTTTAAACCATCCAGTAAAAAATCTTGCAACTGGAAAAGTAGCAATTACATCTCAAAACCACGGATACGCAGTAGAAGAAGAATCAGTTGAAAATACAGATCTTGAAATTACACATGTTGCTTTAAACGATGGAACGGTAGAAGGTCTTCGTCATAAGAAGTTCCCAGCATTTACAGTACAATACCATCCAGAAGCTTCAGCGGGACCAGAAGATGCAAATGATTTATTCGAAGATTTCTTAACAATGATTGAAAACTTCAAGAAAGAAGGGGAAGAGTTATGCCAAAACGCCTAGACATTAACACAATTTTAGTAATCGGATCAGGACCAATTGTAATTGGGCAAGCAGCGGAGTTTGACTACTCTGGTACACAAGCTTGTCAATCTCTTAAAGAGGAAGGTTACAAAGTAATCCTTGTTAACTCTAACCCAGCAACAATTATGACGGATACTGCAACAGCAGATAAAGTATACATCGAGCCATTAACATTAGAATTCGTAAGCCGTATTATTCGTAAAGAACGTCCTGATGCAATCCTACCAACATTAGGTGGTCAAACAGGTTTAAACATGGCTGTTGAACTTGCAAAATCAGGCGTACTTGACGAGTGCGGAGTTGAAATTTTAGGAACAAAATTATCAGCAATCGAGCAAGCGGAAGATCGTGATTTATTCCGTACATTAATGCAAGATTTAAATGAACCAACACCACCAAGTGAAATTATTCATAACCTTGATGAAGCATATGGATTTGTAAACGAAATTGGTTATCCAGTAATCGTTCGACCAGCGTTCACATTAGGAGGAACGGGCGGCGGAATTTGCCATAACGAAGAAGAGCTAATTGAAATCGTAACAAGTGGTTTAAAACATAGTCCAGTAACACAATGTTTATTAGAGAAAAGTATTGCTGGCTGTAAGGAAATTGAATATGAAGTAATGCGTGATTCAAATGATAACGCGATTGTAGTATGTAACATGGAAAACATCGATCCAGTTGGTGTTCACACAGGTGATTCGATTGTAGTAGCACCGAGCCAAACGCTAAGCGACCGTGAATATCAAATGTTACGTAACACTTCATTACGAATTATTCGTGCACTAGGAATTGAAGGCGGATGTAACGTTCAGCTTGCGCTTGATCCATATAGCTTCCAATACTATGTAATTGAAGTAAATCCACGTGTAAGTCGTTCATCTGCACTAGCATCTAAAGCAACTGGATATCCAATTGCGAAATTAGCAGCAAAAATTGCAGTCGGCTTAACGTTAGATGAAATCGTAAACCCAGTAACACAAAAAACTTACGCTTGTTTCGAGCCAGCGTTAGACTATGTTGTTTCAAAAATTCCACGTTGGCCGTTTGATAAGTTTGAATCAGCGAACAGAACGCTTGGAACACAAATGAAAGCAACTGGTGAAGTTATGTCAATCGGACGTAACTTAGAAGAATCATTACTAAAAGCAGTTCGTTCTTTAGAGCTTGGCATTTATCACTTAGAATTAGAGCACTTAAAAGAACTTGATAAAGAAACGATGAAAAAACGTATCATTAAAGCGGATGATGAACGACTGTTTATTGTAGCAGAAGCAATTCGCCAAGGTGTAACGAAAGAAGAAATCAATGAATGGTGTGAAATGGACTTCTTCTTCTTACAAAAAGTTGAAAACATCGTAAATATGGAACGTGAAGTAAAAGCGAACGTAGGAAATATGGAAGTACTACAAACTGCAAAAGAAATGGGCTTCAGCGATCACTACATTGCAGCAGCTTGGAACAAAACGGAGCGCGAAATTTACGATATGCGTAAAGAAAATAATATGATGCCAGTATTCAAAATGGTAGATACTTGTGCGGCAGAGTTTGAATCTGCAACGCCATATTACTACAGCACATATGCGGACGAAAATGAATCGATTGTAACAGATCGTAAGAGTGTAGTAGTTCTAGGATCTGGTCCGATCCGCATTGGTCAAGGTGTTGAGTTTGACTACGCAACAGTTCACTCAGTATGGGCAATTAAAGAAGCTGGATATGAGGCAATCATTGTTAATAACAACCCAGAAACAGTTTCAACAGACTTCAGTATTTCTGACAAATTATACTTTGAACCATTAACGATTGAAGATGTAATGCACATTATCGATTTAGAAAAACCAGAAGGTGTTATCGTTCAGTTCGGTGGACAAACGGCAATTAACTTAGCTGCTAAATTAGAAGCTCACGGTGT
This sequence comes from Bacillus sp. 2D03, assembly GCF_003946765.1. Taxonomy (NCBI): domain Bacteria; kingdom Bacillati; phylum Bacillota; class Bacilli; order Caryophanales; family Bacillaceae; genus Bacillus; species Bacillus sp. 2D03. Next base: position 50,310 of record NZ_RPSJ01000009.1, read on the forward strand.
GAAAATCTTAGGAACATCACTTGAAGATTTAGACCGTGCAGAAGATCGTGATAAGTTTGAAGCAGCGCTAACACAACTTGGTATCCCGCAACCAGTTGGTAAAACAGCAACGACTGTAGAGCAAGCAGTAGCAATCGCTGACAAAATTGGTTACCCAGTATTAGTAAGACCATCTTACGTACTAGGTGGACGCGCGATGGAAATCGTATATCGTCAAGAAGAACTGCTGCACTACATGAAAAATGCGGTTAAAGTTCACGCAGATCACCCAGTATTAATCGATCGTTACATGGTTGGTAAAGAAATTGAAGTAGATGCAATTTCAGATGGTGAGAATGTATTCATTCCGGGTATTATGGAACATATTGAACGCGCTGGAGTTCACTCTGGTGACTCAATCGGAGTATATCCACCGCAAAGCTTATCTGCAAAACTAAAAGAACAAATTATTGAACATACAATTGCACTTGGAAAAGGTTTAAACATTGTTGGATTACTAAACATTCAGTTTGTAGTATTCAAAGATGAAGTGTATGTAATCGAAGTAAATCCACGTGCGAGCCGTACAGTACCATTCTTAAGTAAAATTACAGGCGTACCGATGGCGAATGTTGCAACGAAAGTTATTTTAGGGCAAGACCTAGTAGAGCAAGGATACGGAACTGGTTATCACCCAGAAGAGAAAGAAGTATATGTAAAGGCTCCGGTATTCTCATTCGCAAAACTACGCTCAGTTGATACAACATTAGGACCTGAAATGAAATCAACAGGGGAAGTAATGGGTAAAGACTTAACGCTTGAAAAAGCATTATACAAAGGATTAGTTGCTTCTGGAATTAACATCCCAACGCACGGATCAGTAATCATTACTGTAGCGGATAAAGATAAAGAAGAGGCAATGGAAATTGCAAAACGTTTCCACGAAATCGGTTATAACTTATTAGCAACAGCTGGAACAGCACAGTCGTTAGCTGAGCAAAATATTCCAGTGCAAGTTGTAAACAAAATTGATTCTGAAGACTACAACTTACTAGATATTATCCGTCAAGGAAAAGCACAGTTTGTAATCAATACGCTAACGAAAGGCAAACAACCAGCGCGTGATGGTTTCCGCATTCGCCGTGAATCAGTAGAAAATGGTGTGGCTTGCTTAACATCACTTGATACAACGAGAGCAATCTTACGAGTACTAGAATCTATGACATTCTCAGCTCATTCAATGAAAGAAATTACGCAAACAAAGCGTCACGAGGTGGTACATGCATGATGCAAAAGCAAAATATGATTGTCGTTAACCAAAAAGAAATCGCAAAAAACATTTACGAATTAGTGCTTCAAGGAACGTTAGTACAGCAAATGAACGAACCAGGGCAGTTTGTACACATTAAGGTAGCAGAGGGCATTGCGCCCCTTCTGCGCCGCCCGATTAGTATTTGTAATGTAAATCAAGAGAAGAACGAATTTACAATGCTATATCGTGCAGAAGGACAAGGGACAAAAACATTAGCAACTAGAAAACAAGGTGAAATGGTAGACGTACTAGGACCGCTAGGACATGGTTTTCCTGTAGAAGAAGCAGAAGCTGGTCAAACAGCTTTACTAGTAGGCGGGGGAATTGGTGTACCACCACTTTATGAATTATCACAGCGCCTCGTTGCAAAAGGGGTACGCGTAATTCACATCCTAGGTTTTCAAACGAAAGATGTAGTTTTCTATGAAGAAAAATTTGCAGAACTTGGTGATACGTACGTTGCAACAGTAGACGGTACACACGGTACAAAAGGATTTGTCACAGATGTAATTGATAATTACGGAATTGACTTTGATATTCTTTATTCATGTGGTCCGTTAGCGATGCTTCGTGCATTAGAAGGACGTTACAAAGAGAAAAAAGCCTATATTTCATTAGAAGAACGTATGGGCTGTGGTATTGGAGCTTGTTTCGCATGTGTATGCCACTTACAAGAAGATCCAAGTGGACATTCTTACAAGAAGGTGTGTAGCGACGGACCAGTATTTCCAATCGGGGAGGTTGTACTATGAACAGATTGCAAGTTGAATTACCAGGATTATCGTTAAAAAATCCAATTATACCGGCATCTGGATGCTTTGGGTTTGGTCGTGAATATGCACAGTTTTACGATTTAAGTGTACTAGGATCAATCATGATTAAAGCGACGACAGAACAACCACGTTATGGAAATCCAACGCCTCGTGTTGCTGAAACACCAGGCGGCATGCTAAATGCAATCGGACTTCAAAACCCGGGATTAGACAAAGTAATGAATTCGGAATTACCATGGTTAGAACAATTTGACCTTCCAATTATTGCGAACGTTGCAGGCTCACAAGCTGAGGATTACGTAGCGGTTGCGAAGGAAATTTCTAAAGCGCCTAATGTCCATGCACTAGAATTAAACATTTCTTGTCCGAACGTAAAAACAGGTGGTATCGCCTTTGGTACAAATCCTGAAATTGCTGCTGATTTAACGAAGCGAGTAAAAGAGGTTTCTGAAGTACCTGTATACGTGAAGTTGTCACCGAACGTGGCAAACATTGTGGAAATTGCAAAAGCGATTGAAAATGCAGGTGCAGATGGTTTAACGATGATTAATACATTGCTTGGTATGCGTCTAGATTTAAAAACAGCTAAACCAATTTTAGCAAACCGTACAGGTGGATTATCAGGTCCTGCGATTAAGCCAGTAGCAATTCGCATGGTACATGAAGTAAGCCAAGCGGTAAACATTCCGATTATCGGAATGGGTGGTATTGAGACAGCGGAAGATGTAATTGAATTCTTCTATGCTGGCGCAAGCGCAGTTGCAGTAGGTACAGCGAACTTTATTGATCCGTTCGTATGTCCGACAATTATTGAAGAGTTACCAGCATTACTAGATGAATTAGGATTTGATCACATTTCGGAATGTCAAGGAAGGAGCTGGAAGCAAACATGTCACAGTCGTTAATCGTTGCATTAGATTTTCCAGGGAAACAAGATGTAGAACAATTCTTGCGCCACTTTGAAGGGGAAAAGTTATTTGTCAAAGTTGGTATGGAGTTATTTTACAAAGAAGGCCCTGCGATTATTACGTACTTAAAAGAAAAAGGACATAAGATTTTTCTAGATTTAAAACTTCATGATATTCCGAATACAGTAAAAAGCGCTATGCGTAGCCTAGCTAGTCTAGATGTTGATATGGTAAATGTTCATGCTGCTGGGGGAAGCAGTATGATGAAAGCTGCGATTGAGGGATTAGAGGAAGGTAAGCAAGAAGGAAAAGAGAGACCGATTTGTATTGCAGTTACACAACTAACAAGCACTTCGGAAGCTATGATGAAAAAAGAGATCGGCATTGAGAAAACGTTAGAAGAAGCGGTTGCTCATTATGCAAAACTAACGAAAGAAAGTGGACTTGATGGCGTTGTTTGTTCAACACTTGAAGTTCCAAAATTACGTGAAGTATGCGGAAATGAATTTGTAACAGTAACACCGGGGATTCGTCTTGCAAGCGATGATGTAAATGACCAGGTGCGCGTAGCAACACCGAAACGTGCGAGGGAACTTGGCTCAAGCTACATCGTAGTTGGACGTAGTATTACAAAAGCAGAAAATCCGCTTGAAGCGTATAAAACAGTAAAACAACAGTGGGAAGGTGTAACAGTATGAAAAAAGAAATCGCATCGCATTTATTAGAAATTGGAGCAGTATTTTTACAACCGAACGATCCATTCACATGGTCTTCAGGTATGAAATCACCAATTTATTGTGATAACCGTTTAACTTTATCTTATCCAAAAGTACGTCAAGCGATTGCAGCTGGATTAGAAGAGTTAATTAAAGAGCACTTCCCAACTGTAGAAATTATTGCAGGAACAGCAACTGCTGGTATTGCGCACGCTGCATGGGTAAGCGATCGTATGGATTTACCAATGTGCTACGTACGCAGTAAAGCAAAAGGTCACGGTAAAGGGAACCAAATCGAAGGAAAAGCTGAAAAAGGTCAAAAAGTTGTAGTAGTAGAAGACTTAATTTCAACTGGCGGTAGTGCAATTACATGTGTAGAAGCACTTCGCGAAGCTGGATGTGAAGTATTAGGAATCGTATCAATCTTCACATACGAGTTAGAAGCAGGAAAAGAAAAACTAGAAGCAGCTAACGTAGCATCATATTCTTTAAGTGATTACAGTACATTAACTGAAGTTGCAGCAGAAAAAGGTATGATCGGACAAGCTGAAACAAAAAAATTACAAGAGTGGCGTAAAAATCCAACTAACGAAGCTTGGATCACAGCGTAACACGAAAAAAGACGACCGCGGGGGAACGCGGTCGTTTTTTTATATCATTGTTATAATTTCAAGTAAAGTTCCATCAATATCAAAGAAAATCATATTACAATCTCCTTAACTACTTAGCGCTTTCTGCAAGCTCATATCCTCTTACAAACAATAAAGTCATATAAGAAACAATAAATGAGAAGATGCTGTACATGCCAACCCAAAAGAAAAATTTTGGAGTAAAGGCGATAACACCTATTATTAAAAAACTAGCAAACGTTACAATCGGCATTACGTAATACGTTTTCGTCTTGCGCGTTCCAATAACAGAAACGATAAAGATAAGTAATGGACAAATTAATAAGACGAAAATCAATTCATTCATAGGTATGTCCCCTTTTCTAATTGCAGTAATCTGTTTCTCGTAAACGTTTTGAAATAATTACTCTCCTAATATAATTTCGCTAAGTAATAACGAATCCCTCTTGAAAACTGATAATTCATGATGAATTTTACAAGCAAAAAACGTAAGCAAGAGAACACTTGCTTACGTTATAGGATAAACATCGCAACGATCGTGGTGACAATTAAACCGATAACAACCGGTAAAAAGTTTCGGCGTGCAAGTTCAAATGGATCGACTTTACAAATCGCAGCAGCAGGAATAAGTGCCCAAGGAATTAACGTCCCGCCCCCGGTCCATATAGCCGCAATTTGTCCGAGTGCTGTTAATGTAGCTGTTCCATGGCCAAGTGCTGTTCCAAAAAGATTGGCAATGGAACCAGCAAGTGATATACCTGAAAAACCTGATCCATCTAAGCCGGTAATGACACCAACGATGGTTAATGTCCCTGCCGATACATATTGATTTAAAGGAACAGTTTGAGATAAAGCGATGCCTAAGTCGTTAATGATTCCGTGTGAACCTTTCGGTAAATAGTCCCCGATAATTTTTACAAATCCACTATCTCCTAAATAAAAGAGTGCAGCGATAGGAATAACTGGTCCGAAAATTTTAAAGCCAAATTGGAGCCCTTCTATGAAATAATCGGTCGTTTTATTCAGTCCATTTCCTTTGTAGGCGATGAGGGAAATGATGATAATCATAATAACAGTCGTTCCGCCGATAAGTGCAGTTGCGTCGCTTCCTTGTAATTTAAATTGAATCATGCAAAGGATATCAATGATATATACGATAGGGATACAAATAGCGAGCCATTTTTTTATGCGAGGAGATAATGAAGTGAGCGTTTTAGAAGACTCAGTTGATGGAATAGCTTCTTGTATAGATAAGCCTGTATGAAACTCTTTTCGTAAGAAGAAAAAAGCGACAGAAGTTGTCACAATGCCCATAACGATAACGAGTGGAACACTTGCAGATACGATGCTGGAAACAGGGAGACCAGCCGCGTCTGCAGTTAATTTCGGTGCACCTTGAATAACGAAGTCTCCTGATAAGGCGATGCCGTGTCCAAATAAGTTCATAGCAATTGCAACCCCAATTGGAGGAAGGCCGACACGTACAGCAACCGGTAATAAAATAGCTCCCATTAAGGCGACAGCTGGAGAAGGCCAAAAGAAGAAAGAAATGGTCATCATTAAAAGGCCGATAATCCAGTAGGCGAGTGTAGGTGTACGAATCATTTTTGTAAATGGTGAAATCATCGTATCATTTATGCCAGTATGAACGAGTAAATTGCTCATTGATACGATAATGGAGATGATTAATATAGTTGGTAATAGCTCAGTAATGGCGTAAATGAAACTTTGAAAAATTCCGCTAATGGCAAGAGGGATAGAACTTGTTGCAGTTAATGCTAATAAAAAGATAAAAACGATACAAATGATAGTCGTATCTTTTCGGAGAATAAAAAAGGTAATAATAGTGAGTAAACAAATAATGTAGAGAGCGTGTAATAGCGTTAATTCAACTCCCATAACATTCACATCCTTTAGGCATTCGTGTAGTTTATTGTATGAAAGCAGTGAAAGTATGTGAGTATAGGAAAAAGAAAAAAGTGAAATTTCATGTACTGTAATGATAAGAATAAAAAATGGATGATACAATACAATTAATCCTAAAAATGGGATTTGAGGAGAAGGGGAATGGGGAAGTACGAATGAGAGAAAAAATAGGATATTATGGTGTGCTAGTTTGTTTACTATTATCAGTTATTTCAGGACAATTTCTTAACAGTGAATGGGTACCAGTTATATTATGTATAGGAGTATTGATTTTTGCTCCTATGTATCGCTGGAATGAATGGAAAGCATATAGTCGAAAAAAGAAAATGGTTTTCAGCATCGAATTTGTCATTATAATCAGCACAATTCCGTTTTTGTTATGGAATGGAAAGGAAATGAGATAATAGATGGAATTGTAATGTTTCAAGGGTGGTTGTTTATTGCGAAAATGCTATATTTAATATGCATTTTAATGTTGGTAGTGGTAGTCACTAAAATAGTAAACGAAAAGCTATTTGTTAATGAATAAAAGAAAATGCCACCTTATTCGGTGGCATTTCCTCATTTTACTGCATGAGCTTTTTGCATCTTTTTAATTAAACGAATTTGTCCACGATGATTGATTTCATCTTCAAAAACGTGAAACCACTTAAAATAGTTATTTGCTGGTTTGTCATACCAAAAGTCTGTCGTTTTAAATAACCATTCATCAGGTAACGATTGAAAAGTCTCGATTGTTTTGGAACGTACTTCTTGTAATGTATTTATGTAAAATTCTATAGCGTTTCCTTTTATTTTCTCACGTCCAAGATCGCCTAATTCAATGCCAGGTAACCAGCGTTCTAATTCAGCCTCCGTTGGTTCACGGTCTTCAAAAGTATGAATCTGGTAGTAAAATTCAATAGCGGCCATATGGTACAATAACATACCAATTGAATTTGCGTCCTTATCATATAAATAATCAAGTTCTTCAATTGTTAAACCTTCCACTGCTTGCATTGTTGTATAGCGAGCGTAATTCATCATGGAAACAAGATTTGAAAATTCTCCTTGTAAACCCTCTATTTTCTCAATTATAAAATTCAATTAAAATTCCCCCTCTTTAAATGAATACTCCAGAGAAGGAATTCTATGTGCAAAGAAAAAGTTTTGTTATTAACAAGGAATAACAATTAGTTCCCGATTTGATTTTGTAATAACTTCATATCCGTCTTTCGTGATAACGATATCATCTTCAATTCTACAGCCGCCCCAGTTTGGTATGTAAATACCAGGTTCAACGGTAACGACCATACCTTCTTCTAAAGTAGCTTTACTTTCTTGGGATAAGCGAAGAGGTTCATGTATTTCTAACCCAAGACCATGACCAGTAGAGTGTCCAAAATATTGACCATATCCATGCTCAGTAATGTAATCTCTCGTTATATCATCGATACTTTTCGCAGTTTCTCCAGGCTTAATCGCTTCAGTCCCACGTTTTAACGCTTCTCGTACAACATTGTATATTTTTTTGAATTCTTCCGATGGTTCCCCGATTGCTACAGTACGTGTTATATCGGAACAATATCCGTCGTAAAGTGCACCGAAGTCTAATGTAACGATATCGCCTCGTTCGATTATTTTATTTGATGCAACTCCATGGGGAAGTGAAGAACGAACGCCTGAAGCTACAATGATTTGGAAGGAAGAAGATGTAGCCCCTTTTTTTCGCATGAAAAATTCTAATTCATCTCGAACGTCAGTCTCGCTTATTCCAGGCTTTAGAAATGTAACAATATGGTGAAATGCTTGATCAGCGATCGTAGCTGCGATTTTCATTGTTTCTATTTCAGATGTGTCTTTAATAAGGCGAATATTTTCAATGATCTCACATACTGGAACCATTTCTGTATGTATATATTTTTGTAGTTTCTTAAATTGTTGCAAAGTCATATTATTGTCTTCTATACCAAGTTTTTGAATGTTTAATTTTGATACTTGATTTGCAACTTCTTCTTCTAAATTTCCTTTATGCATAATAATTTCTGCTGCTTTTATTTCCGTTTTTGCTTGATCTACGTAACGGAAATCGGTAATAAAAATAGCTTTATGCGCAGAAATTAAGACAACGCCTGCGCTACCTGTAAAGCTTGTTGCGTATTGACGGTTTTCTTTCTTTGTAATAAGTAACCCGTCGATTCCGTAATTATGTAGTTGTTTTTGGATGTTAGTTATTCTTATATTCATTTTAATTCCTCCTTTTTACATTAATAAAGCAAGAATTGTGCCAATATATTTATTTAGAATAAAAGAGAAGAGGGTAGCTGTGTGTCAAAAAAACTAGACGGATGTAAAATAAATATATATAAAATTTTTACAGTAAGTTTTTATGTGAATGAACAATAATGTAAACTTGCAAACAAAATCTTTTTAATTTAAATATTATATTTTTTGTATAAATAAATTAAAAAAATTGGTATAATAAGGGATTGTTACGTTTTTTTGTAGGTAAAGAGATGTAACGAAAAAATTGGGTTAAGGAATGTGAATGTATGAAGAAATTAAGTAAAGTAATGTCATTTTGTTTGGCCGCTAGTATGCTTGTTATAACGGGGTGTGAAACAAGTGAAAACAAAGTTCAAGTGAATAAAATGATTGACCAGCTTGATGAAGCGCCAGAAGTGACAGAAAAAGAAGCAAAAAAGATTGTAAGAAAGAATGTAGATGGAATAGCAAACGCGTTTAGTGAGATGGAAAAAGAAAATGGATGGAGCCGAAATAATCCTGGGGATTTAGAGACAGTTAAAAAAGGAGTTAAGGGATTAGTTTCAGAAAAGTTTGTAGAGAATCAGCTTCCTGAATTGCTTAATAACTTTAATAGATCGAGAGAGACTGATATGTTACCATTCCCAAATTATTTTCAATCTGAAATAAGATTTTCTTCTTCACAAGATAAAGAAAATTTAACGGTACATACATTAAGTTTAGAAGATGAAATAGGTCATGCGGCCCAAGAATGGGAATTTCATTTGGTGTATAAAGAAGGGGAATGGTTAATGGATAAATGGTCATTCGTTTTTCCTGAAGATTTAAAACTTACAAAAGAAGAAGCAAATAGAATTTTACAAATGCCAGACGATAAGAATGTGTCATTTGTAAGTGAAGAAAATAGTGGCGATAAGAAATATATATTCAAAGATAGTAACGGATTAATTACTGTAAATGCGAAAACATCTCTTATTTCATACAATGTAGATGAAAATAGGTATGAAAAAGTAACGAAAGAAAGAAATATTCAAGAAACAGAACAAGTACAGAGAAAGGATTCCAGTGCGTATACAGGCTCAAAAGACGAGAAACAATCGCAAAAAGAATCTTCTTCAAAGATAGATAGAGCAAATGTTTTAAGCGAATTAGCTGCTATAGATAAACAAGAAAAACATACGAATGCTATGTCAACCAATGATATAGTAAATGAAATAGAAGGAAATTATGAACTGTGGGATAATAAACTAAATGAAATTTACAGTACATTAAAAAGTACGATGTCAGCTGATGCGTTCCAGTCGTTAAAAACGAAACAAATTGCGTGGGTTAAAGAAAAAGAAAGTAAAGTTAAAGCAATTGGTACTGATACAAATAACGGAACGATGAGGCGTATCGAAGCCTCAGAAGAGAAATATAAGATGACAAAAGCAAGGTGTTATGAATTAGTAAATGGGTATATGAATTAGTGTGAACGAATATAAAAAAATGCGTTGCTTATAAGCAACGCATTTTTTTATTTACGCTTTTAATTTCATTACAATATCAACATCTGGTGTTACATATACGGTTTGCTGATTGTCGTACGTAACAAAACCAAGTTTTGCACCACTCGGTTTTTTGACATGGCGTATTTTGGTGAAATCAACAGGTACAGAGCTAGACTCTTTCGCTTTACTGTAATAGGCAGCAATTTTGGCAGCTTCTAGTAAAGTTTCTTCAGCAGGCTCTAAAGAACGAATGACAACGTGAGAGCCAGGTATGTCTTTCGTATGTAACCAAATTTCATCACGGCGGGCAAACTTCGTTGTTAAATAATCATTTTGTTTATTGTTTTTACCAACGAAAATCTCTGTGCCATCACTTGCTACATATTTATCTAATACTGGTTTAGTAGGCTTTTTCTTTGCGTTTTTCGTTTTACGATTGCGCACATAACCTTCTTCAGCTAATTCCTCACGAATTTCTTCAATATCTTTTGAAGAAGCAGCTTCCATTTGTTGAAGTAAGCTATCAAAATAAAGAATTTCTTCATTTGTTTTTTCGATTTGTTCTTCTACAACAACAACTGAATTTTTTGCTTTTTGATACTTTTGGAAATAGCGTTGTGCATTTTCAGATGGTGTTTTTAAAGGATCTAATGTAATTTTTACAGTTCCACCATTCTCATCGTAATAATTAACGACCTCAATATCTTTATCGCCCTTTTTTAAAGCGTACATATTGGCTGTAAGTAGCTCTCCAAATAGTTGATATTTATCTGCTTTTCCAGCATCTTGCAGTGTTTTTTCGAGTTTAATGAGTTTTTTCTCGTTTTTATTTTTTTCGTTTTGCATAAAGCGTTCTAAATCATGAGCTTGTTGTTTTACACGATCACGTTCTGCTTTGCCAAAGAAGAAACGATCTAACAATTCGCTCACTGATGAGAATGTTTTTTCCCCTCCTTGCAAGTGTGTAAGAGGGAAAAGATAAAAGAATTCTTTTCCCTTTGCAGTAATCATTGTAGGTGTATATGCATGAGATAGTAATGGTGTTTGTATAGAGAAAAATGCTTCTGATAATGCTTTCTCGTTTACCATACCGGCTTTCTTTACTACTTCTTTTGCAAATAATGGGGATATTCCCATGAAAGCACCGACGAGTTGTTTATCCATATTTCCAGATAGAAAGTCTAGCGGTCTAATAAAATCATCTGCAGTTTCAATTTGCAGAGGATTGATTTTATGTTGGGCTGGTGGCGCGACGTACTCAGCACCAGCATATACAGTTCGGTGACGGTTTACGGCTAATGAAACGTGTTTTAAGCTATCTAAAATCACGTTTGTTTTCGTATCTAATAAGATAATGTTACTATGTCGTCCCATTATTTCAATTACTAATGTTTTTAATGATTCGTCTCCGATTTCATTACGACTGCGAACTGTAATTTGAATAATGCGTTCTAAGTCGATTTGTTCAATTTTTTCAATAAATCCACCTTCTAAATGTTTGCGAAGAAGCATACAGAACATCGGCGGTATTGCTGGCGAATCGTAGTTTTGATTCGTTAAGTGCATACGCGCATATGTAGGATGAGATGAAAGAATTAGTTTTTGGTTCTTTCCATTCGCTCGAATATGTAATAAAATCTCGTATTTTGAAGGTTGATATATTTTGGAAATTCTTCCTGTGTAAAGAGAATTTTCAATTTCATGTGTAATCGCTCTTGTAAATAATCCATCGAATGCCATAAATGAACACTCCTTTCTAACTAAATGTTAATTATAGCATTTTTTTGGACGAGGCTGAATAAGCTTTCAATAGAGTATGTCTGGAATCAGGAGGTCGATAGCAGGATGAACTGGTATGGAATGCGAGCACATGAAGTGGAAGAAAGAACGAATACGAATGTAAAGGTTGGACTTACAGAGAAAGAAGCAGAAGGGCGAGTAAAGAAATTTGGTACTAATGAATTAGAAGAAGCAAAAAGGCCTTCTGCACTAATGGTATTTTTAGCACAGTTTAAAGATTTCATGGTACTCGTTTTGTTTGGAGCAACAATTGTTTCTGCGTTTTTAGGTGAATACATTGATTCTATTGCTATTGTTGCCATTGTTATTATCAATGGTATTCTCGGCTTTTTTCAAGAAAGAAAAGCTGAAAAATCATTGGAAGCTTTAAAGGAACTAGCCGCTCCGCAAGTTACTGTAATGCGGAATGGAAAGTGGGTAAAAGCACCATCTAAAGCACTTGTTTTAGGGGATATTATTAAGTTTTCCAGTGGTGATCGTATTGGGGCTGATGTGCGTCTTGTTGAGGCATCAAGTTTATATATTGAAGAGTCTGCTTTGACAGGGGAGTCCGTACCTGTACAAAAGAAGGTAGAAGCATTGCAAGGGCAAGATGTTGCAATTGGGGATCAAAAAAATATGGCTTTTATGGGGACAATGATTACGCGAGGATCTGGTACAGGAGTTGTTGTAGCAACTGGTATGAATACAGCGATGGGGCAAATTGCAAATATGTTGCAAAATGCAGAGCAAATGGAAACGCCACTGCAAAGAAGGTTAGAACAGCTCGGAAAAATATTAATTATTGTAGCTCTTATTTTGACAGCGCTCGTTGTATTGGCTGGTGTGTATCAAGGGAATGAAGTATATCATATGTTTTTAGCTGGCGTATCGCTAGCTGTTGCGGCTATTCCAGAAGGATTGCCAGCAATTGTTACAGTAGCTTTATCACTTGGTGTACAGCGTATGATAAAAAAGAGAGCAATTGTAAGGAAGTTACCGGCCGTAGAAACGTTAGGCTGCGCTTCTGTTATATGCTCTGATAAAACGGGAACAATGACGCAAAACAAAATGATGGTAACACATATGTGGTCAGGCGGAGAATTGTGGAAAGTGACAGGGCAAGGATATGAACCTAATGGCTCTTTTATGAAAGGTGAAAAAGAAGTGAATCCAGCTAAGACAAAATCACTTTATCAGCTACTTACATTTGGTTCACTATGTAACAATGCAAATATTATTCAAAAGAAAAAGGCGTACGTATTAGATGGAGATCCGACAGAGGGAGCGCTTGTAGCTGCAGCAATGAAAGCCGGGATAACACGTGAGGCATTAAAAGGGAAATTTGAAATTATTCGTGAATTCCCCTTTGATTCAACTCGAAAAATGATGAGTGTTATTGTACGAGATCGAGAGGGGAAAAAGTTTATTGTTACGAAAGGAGCACCGGATGTTCTTTTGCAACTGAGTCAAACAATCTTATGGGGGGATAAGCAGCAGCCGTTAAGTGAGCTATATAGAAAAGAAGTACAGGCGGCTATTCATAGCTTAGGTAGTCAAGCGCTTCGAACAATTGCAGTTGCGTTTAAACCTTTAAAAGTCACGGATTCTATTGAACATGAAAGAGACGTTGAAAAAGATTTTATGTTGGTTGGAATACAAGGTATGATTGACCCGCCAAGGCCAGAAGTGGCGCAGGCGGTAAAAGAGTGTAAAGAAGCTGGTATTCGAACAGTAATGATTACAGGTGATCATAAAGTGACAGCAATGGCGATTGCTGAACAATTAGGAGTTTTACCACCAGATGGACGCGTTGTTGAAGGAGTAGAACTCGCGAATATGGATGTGGAGGAATTAGAAAATGTTGTAGAAGATACGTATGTATTCGCTCGTGTATCACCTGAGCATAAATTGAAAATTGTTAAGGCACTGCAAAATCAAGGACATATAGTAGCGATGACAGGTGATGGAGTGAACGATGCTCCAGCGATAAAAACAGCGGATATTGGGATAGCGATGGGAATTACAGGGACAGATGTTGCGAAAGAAGCCTCTTCACTTGTTTTACTAGACGATAATTTTGCTACAATTAAATCAGCAATTAAAGAAGGAAGAAATATATATGAGAACATACGTAAGTTCATTCGCTACTTATTGGCGTCAAATGTTGGAGAAATTTTAGTTATGTTATTTGCGATGTTACTTGCATTACCACTGCCGATGGTTCCTATTCAAATTTTATGGGTGAACTTAGTTACTGATGGTTTACCAGCGATGGCATTAGGTTTGGATAAGGCTGAAGGAGATGTGATGAAGAGAACACCGCGTCACCCGAAAGAAGGGGTATTCGCTAGAGGGCTTGCGTGGAAAATAATAAGTCGAGGGTTTTTAATTGGGGCAGTGACGTTAGTGGCGTTTATTATTGCGTATAACCAACATCCAAATGAACTGAAATATGCACAAACTGTAGCGTTCGCGACGTTGGTACTTGCTCAGCTTATTCATGTATTTGATTGTCGTAGTGAGCATTCTGTCTTTCACCGTAATCCATTTGGGAACGTGTATTTAGTAGGGGCGGTTATTATTTCGTTACTACTCATGCTAGTGGTTATATATTATCCACCGTTACAACCAATCTTTAGCACAATGCCGATACAAGCAAGAGATTGGTTATTAATTGGAGGTTTGTCATCAATTCCGACTTTCTTACTAGTAGGTTCTTTATTAACAGGGAAAAAGGCTAAGAAGAAAAAGCCGATATTATATAAGAAGGGATTAAACTTGAAATAGTCAATGTTATGAAAATGTGATATAATTTACAGAAGGTAGTAGAGCCTTGTCTCTATTACCTTTTTCATTGAGTTATTTTATGGCTTGGATGTGATAAAAATGATTTCTAGTATGACAGGGTTTGGAAGATCGAAAGTAGAAAGTGATACTTTTCAAATTACAGTAGAAATGAAATCGGTGAACCACCGTTTTTTAGAGATGAGTATTCGACTTCCTAAGCAAATGATGGTATTTGAGGACAAAATTCGTAAAATAATTGCACAGCAAGTTCGACGTGGACGCATTGAAGTGTCTATTAGTATAGCGGGTGAAGGACTTGTTGAAAGAAAATTAAGTGTGAATTGGTCACTTCTTGAGCAGTACCAATCGATGATGGAAGATATAAAAGGGAAATTTCAATTACAAGATTCTATTACACTTCAGCAATTAATGGCAATGCCAGAAGTAACAGCAATTGAAGAAATAGAAAATGTAAATGAACATTTTGAGAACAGTTTATATGAGGCTGTTCGTCAAGCTGCTCATATGTTGAAAACGATGAGAGATGGCGAAGGAGAACGATTACATAAAGATATAGCGTATCGTTTACAAGAGATTAGCAATTGTGTAAATGCAATTATTCCACATGCACCAATTGTTACACAAAAATATCGTGAACGATTAGAAAATCGCTTAAAAGAATTACATAATCAAGATCTAGATGAACAAAGATTGCTAACAGAAGTCGCAATCTTTGCAGAGCGTTGTGATATTCATGAAGAGTTAGTTCGTTTGCAAAGTCATTTAGAGCAATTTCGTGAAACATTGCAGATTGAAGAGCCTGTTGGAAGGAAAATGGATTTCATCGTGCAAGAGATGCATAGAGAAATTAATACGATTGGTTCTAAGGCAAATGACTTAACAATTTCAAAATATGTTGTAGAAATGAAAAATAACCTTGAAAAAATTCGTGAACAAGTACAAAATATTGAGTAGCTTTCAAAAAATATATAAAGTTATACGTGGTGGAGAAATCGGATAGACTTACTAGGAGGCGCAAACTATGGCCATGCGGTTTTTAAATATTGGATACGGAAATATTGTATCTGCTCATCGAATTATTGCTATTGTAAGTCCGGAGTCAGCTCCTATTAAACGAACAGTACAAGAAGCACGCGAACATAATGCTTTGCTTGATGCTACGTATGGGAGAAAAACAAGGGCGGTTATTGTTATGGATGATGGGCATGTTGTATTAAGTCCAATTCAACCAGAGACGATTGCACATCGTTTGAATAATAAAGAAGATTTAAGTGAGGAAGGGTAGGTTTTACATATTTATGAGAAGTAGAAGAGGATTGCTCATCGTTCTTTCAGGGCCTTCTGGGGTTGGAAAAGGGACGGTTCGTAAAGAGCTGTTTAGCCATGAGGATACACGTTTTCAGTACTCTATTTCAGTAACGACACGTAAGCCGCGTGAAGGTGAAGTAGATGGTGTGGATTATTTCTTTAAAGAAAGAGAAGAATTCGAGGAAATGATTCGTAATGAAAAATTACTTGAGTGGGCTGAGTTCGTAGGTAATTATTACGGAACACCGATTGACTATGTTGAAAAAACATTACAAGAAGGAAAAGATGTATTCTTAGAAATTGAAGTGCAAGGAGCAATTCAAGTTAAGAAAGCTTTCCCAGAAGGTGTATTTATTTTCTTAGCACCTCCAAGTTTATCTGAACTAAAAAGCCGTATTGTCGGACGTGGTACAGAGACTGAAGATGTTATTGAAAATCGTTTAACTGTAGCGAAAGAAGAAATCGAGATGATGGACGCTTACGACTATGTAGTAGAAAACGATCAAGTTGAATTAGCTTGTGATAGAATTAAAGCAATTGTGGTTGGCGAACATTGCCGCCGCGAAAGGGTAGCAAAATATTATAAAGAAATGACGGAGGGTCTATAATTATGTTAAATCCATCAATTGACTCATTACTACAAAAAATCGATTCTAAGTACACATTAGTAACAGTAGCTGCAAAACGCGCGCGTGAAATGCAACTTGCTAATAACTGTGTTGTAGAAAAACCTGTTTCTCATAAATGTGTAGGTAAAGCATTAGAAGAAATCGATGCAGAAGCATTAAGCTACGTACCAAGTGAAGATAAAGTAGCTGAATAAGCCTTTGCCTTCGACAAAATAAAACATAGACTTTATAATTTTCTATGTAACGGTAACAACCTATTTACAAGTAGGTTGTTATTTTTTTACGAAAGGAATGAAATATTGGTACTGACGAGCTGAGAATTCTATTTCAGTATTATAAGTTTGAAAAAGAAAGAGGACGAGTCATATGCTAAAAGGGAAAAAGATACTTCTATGTGTAACAGGAGGCATTGCGGTTTTTAAAGCAGCTGCGTTAACGAGTAAATTGACACAATCTGGCGCGATTGTAAAAGTAATGATGAGTGAGTCGGCAATGAAGTTTGTTACGCCTCTTACATTCCAAGCGCTTTCTCGCCATGATGTATATACGGATACATTTGATGAGAAAGACTCAGCTGTTATTGCTCATATTGATGTAGCAGATTGGGCGGATGTTGTACTTGTCGCACCTGCTACTGCCAATTGTATTGGAAAGTTAGCTGGTGGTATTGCAGATGATATGATTACAACTACTTTGTTAGCTACTACAGCTCCGGTATGGATTGCGCCTGCTATGAATGTGCATATGTATGAAAATAAAATAGTTCAAAAAAATATGATGACATTGAAAACGCTAGGATATACATTTATTGAGCCTGGGGAAGGCTTTTTAGCATGTGGATATGTAGCGAAGGGACGACTAGAAGAACCTGAAGCAATTATCGCACGGTTAGAGGAAGCTTTCTCAGAACACAAACCATTGCAGGGCAAAAGAATATTAATAACTGCTGGCCCAACACGTGAAAAGGTTGATCCAGTTCGTTTTATGACAAATTTTTCTTCTGGAAAAATGGGGTATGCGATTGCGGAAGTGGCAGCGAATTTAGGCGCTGATGTTATACTCGTTTCAGGACCGACAGCATTAAATCCACCGTTACATGTAACGACAGTGCAAGTGGAATCTGCACAAGATATGTTAGAAGTGGTTCTTCAACATTATCAAAACGTAGACGTTGTCATTAAAACAGCAGCAGTTGCAGATTATCGTCCGAAATATGTTCATGAGAATAAAATGAAAAAGCAAAATGGTGATGCTGTCATTGAACTTGAAAGAACGGTGGATATTTTAAAAACGTTAGGTCAGAAAAAGGATAAACAGTTACTTATCGGTTTTGCTGCTGAAACGACAAATGTAGAGGAATATGCAACGAAAAAACTACGTGAGAAAAATGCAGATATGATTGTCGCGAATGATGTAAAAGCGCAAGGAGCTGGATTTGGCACGGATACGAATATTGTAACAATGTATAGAAAAGATGGAAAAGTTATTGAGTTGCCACTTTTAATGAAAAAAGAGGTAGCTCGTGAAATATTGAAGCAAATTGAAATGATGTTAGAAGATGATCGTTTATGAAATTTGCAAGTGTCATTGTTGATGTACCTGCCCGTCAGACAGATCGACCATTTGATTACATTATCCCTAAAAAATGGGAAGATATTGTACAGACAGGAATGCGTGTAGTAGTTCCGTTTGGCCCAAGAAAATTGCAAGGTTTTATTATTGGGATTAAAGATTCGGTGGATGTAGAAAGTAAGAAGTTAAAGACAATCCATGAAATATTAGATGTAACACCGGTTTTAAATGATGAATTATTAAAGCTTGGATATTGGCTTACAAGTGAAACGTTATGCTACATGATTTCAGCTTTTCAAGTGATGCTTCCAACTGCGATAAAAGCAACGTATAAAAAACGTCTACAACTTTGTAAACAGGAAGAAATAGCACCTGAAATACTATATTTATTTCAGGATAAAGAAGCAATTGATTTTGAAGTAATCGAGCAACAGCCACATTTATACCGAGCTATTCAACAAGAAATTAAAAATGGTACGGTTGAAGTCGTTTATCAAGTGAAAGATAAAGTACAAAAGAAGAAGCAAAGAGTGGTTCAGCCGGAGTTGCCAGAAGATAAATTGGAATTAGCGGCATTTGAACTGAAAAGTAAAAAACAACAAGATGTACTTTATTATTTTGTGGAAAATTATAAAAGTGCACCGTTGAAAGTAATTACAGAAGAGTTACAAATAACAGATGCTCCAATAAAAGCACTTGTTAAAAAGGGATTCATTTCAGAAAAGTATGTGGAAGTATACCGAAATCCGTATGACGATGATGATTTTGAACAAACAAAACCATTTCCACTTACGGAGGAACAAAAACAAGTTATTACACCGATTTTATCATCAATTACAAATGAAACTTATAATCCATTTTTACTATATGGTGTTACAGGAAGTGGAAAGACAGAAGTATATTTACAATCTATAGCAGCAGTGCTCAAGAAAGGAAAAGAAGCTATCGTTCTTGTTCCTGAAATTGCACTAACGCCCCAAATGGTGGATCGTTTTAAAGGTAGGTTTGGCTCACAAGTTGCAGTTCTTCATAGTGCGTTGTCTGTTGGAGAAAAGTATGACGAGTGGCGTAAGATTTTAAGAAAAGAAGTGAAAGTTGTAGTTGGTGCGCGTTCAGCTGTTTTTGCGCCTTTTGAGAATTTAGGGATTATTATTATTGATGAAGAGCATGAATCAAGTTACAAACAAGAAGATAATCCGAGGTATCATGCAAGAGATGTAGCTGTCTGGAGAGGACAATATCATAAATGTCCTATCGTTCTTGGTAGTGCGACACCAACACTTGAATCGTTTGCAAGGGCGAAAAAAGGTGTTTATGAACTATTAACAATGGAAAAACGTATGAATGAACAAGCTTTACCAACGGTAGAGATTGTTGACATGCGAGAAGAACTTCGTGACGGGAATCGATCAATGTTTTCTAAGGCGCTGCATGAAAAAATAGCAGATCGATTAGAAAAGAAAGAACAAATGGTACTCTTTTTAAATAGAAGAGGTCATTCTACATTTGTTATGTGCCGTGATTGTGGGTATGTTGTTCAATGTCCGCATTGTGATATTTCATTGACATATCATAAAATGAATCATCGTTTAAAATGTCATTATTGTAGTTACGAAGAGAATATGCCAACTGAGTGTCCAGCTTGTCAAAGTACATACATTCGTTTCTTTGGTACAGGTACACAAAAGGTAGAAGAAGAAATTACAAAACTATTTCCAGAGGCACGAGTCATTCGAATGGATGTAGATACGACAAGTCGAAAAGGAATGCATGAAAAATTATTAAAGGCGTTCGGGGAAGAAAAAGCAGATATATTACTCGGAACACAAATGATTGCTAAAGGATTAGATTTTCCGAAAGTAACGCTCGTTGGGGTTTTAACTGCAGATACGATGCTTCACTTACCTGATTTTCGGGCGAGTGAAAAGACATATCAGCTATTGACGCAAGTAAGTGGACGAGCAGGTAGACATGAATTGCCAGGGGAAGTTGTGATTCAAACGTATACGCCAGAACATTACAGTATAGAGTTAGCGAAGAACCAACAATATGATGTGTTTTTTGACCAAGAAATGCAAATGAGACGAACAAGACAATATCCCCCATATTACTATGTTGTACTCGTAACTGTATCTCATCCTGAATTATTAAAAGCGGTACAAGTGACGGAAAAAATTGCCTCGTATTTACGAACGCATTGCTCACAGCAAACAATGGTGCTAGGACCAGTTGTTTCAGCGATTCCAAGGATAAAAGATAGATATCGTTATCAATGCATGATAAAATACAAACGGGAACCAAACTTAAAGAACGTGCTCAAAATGGTAAATGAACATTATCAAGCAGAAATGCAAAAAGAGCTACAAATCTCAATTGATTTTAATCCAACAATGTTAATGTAGCGGAGGGAAATATGGCAGTTTTAGAAATAATAAAGCATCCAAATGAAGTGTTAGAAACACCATGCGAAAGAGTAATTAACTTTGATAAAAAGTTAGTGAAATTGTTGAAAGATATGCATGAAACAATGTTAATTGCGGACGGAGTCGGTTTAGCTGCGCCTCAAGTAGGTGTAAGCTTGCAAGTAGCGGTTGTTGATGTCGATGATGATACTGGGAAAATCGAGTTAATCAATCCATCAATATTAGAAAAACGTGGTGAACAAGTAGGTCCCGAAGGCTGTTTAAGCTTCCCGGGACTTTATGGTGAAGTAGAACGTGCCGATTATATTAAAGTAAGAGCACAAAATCGCCGTGGGAAAGTATTCTTATTAGAAGCGGAAGGATTTTTAGCGCGTGCAATTCAACATGAAATCGATCATTTACACGGTGTTTTATTTACATCGAAAGTGACAAGATATTATGAAGAAAACGAACTAGAATAGGTGTTAAAAGGAGCGGTTTTTAAATGATAAAAGTAGTGTTTATGGGAACACCGGACTTTTCAGTGCCGGTGCTTCGTCGTCTTATTGAAGATGGCTATGAGGTAGTAGGTGTTGTGACGCAACCTGATCGTCCAGTAGGTAGAAAAAAAGTATTAACACCTACACCTGTTAAAGTTGAAGCGGAAAAACATGGTATCCCTGTGTTACAGCCGTTAAAAATTCGTGAAAAAGATGAATATGAAAAAGTATTGGCATTAGAGCCAGATTTAATTGTAACAGCTGCATTTGGGCAGATTGTACCAAATGAAATTTTAGAAGCACCGAAGTATGGATGTATTAATGTTCACGCTTCTTTACTTCCTGAACTTCGTGGTGGTGCACCAATTCATTATGCAATTATGGAAGGTAAAGAAAAAACAGGTATTACAATTATGTATATGGTAGAAAAATTGGATGCTGGTGATATCTTAACGCAAGTGGAAGTTGAAATTGAAGAGCGTGAAACGACAGGCTCATTATTTGATAAATTAAGTGAAGCAGGAGCACACCTTCTATCTAAAACAGTACCTTTATTAATCCAAGGTAAGTTAGAACCGATTAAACAAAACGAAGAAGAAGTAACGTTTGCGTACAATATAAAACGTGAGCAAGAGAAAATTGATTGGACAAAAACAGGTGAAGAAGTATACAATCACATTCGCGGATTGAATCCATGGCCAGTTGCTTATACAACTTTAGCAGGACAAGTTGTTAAAGTATGGTGGGGAGAAAAAGTGCCTATAACTGAACCGGCTGAAGCAGGTACAATTGTTGCAATCGAAGAAGATGGTTTTGTTGTAGCAACGAGTAATGAAACAGGTGTTAAAATTACTGAATTGCAACCTTCTGGTAAAAAGCGTATGAGTTGTTCACAATTTTTACGTGGAACAAAACCTGAAATTGGAACGAAGTTAGGAGAAAATGCATGAGACAAAATGTTCGTGAATTAGCTCTTGATGGTTTAATTCAAGTGGAAAAAAGTGGTGCATATAGCAACTTACTTTTAAATAATCTAATTGAAAAAAGTGCAATTGATAGAAAAGATATTGGTTTATTAACTGAAATTGTATATGGAACGATTCAACGTCGTGACACATTAGATTATTATTTACAGCCTTTTCTAAAAAAGAAGGTTGAGGCGTGGGTAAGAGTATTGCTTCGCTTATCTTTATATCAAATGATTTATTTAGACCGAGTGCCAGAAAGAGCGGCTATTCATGAAGCGGTTGAGATTGCAAAGCGTCGCGGGCATAAAGGAATTGCTGGTATGGTGAACGGTGTATTACGTTCGATTCAGAGAGAAGGTGTACCTTCTGTAGATGAAATCAAGGATCCAGTAGAACGTCTTGCAATTACAACAAGTCATCCAGTTTGGCTTGTCCAAGAGTGGACTTCAGAATACGGTTTAGAAACTGCAGAAAAAATGTGCGAAGTAAACATGTTACCACCTGTACCAACAGCGCGTGTGAATGTTGATAAGGTAACGGTAGAAGAAGCGATTGAGTTGTTGGCAAGTGAAGGTATAGAAGCAAAACGTGGTGACTTATCAGATGATGCAATTCAGATTGAAAGAGGAAATGTAGCGCATACAGAAGCGTTTAAAAAAGGATTTCTTTCTATTCAAGATGAAAGTTCTATGCTTGTAGCACGCGCTTTAGAACCGAATACGGGAGATGCAGTTCTTGATAGTTGTGCTGCTCCAGGCGGAAAAACAACGCATATCGCGGAACGATTAAAGGGAACTGGTAAGGTCATGTCCCTTGATTTACATGCACACAAAGTACGTTTAATTAAACAGCAAGCAGAGCGACTTGGTCTAGAAAATGTCGAAACTAAAGCGCTAGATGCTAGAAAAGTGCAAGAACACTTTGCGAATGAAACGTTTGATAAAATATTGGTAGATGCACCGTGTTCTGGATTTGGTGTAATTAGACGTAAACCTGATATTAAGTTAGGAAAAGATAAAGGCGATAGTGAAAGATTATCGACGATTCAAATTGCAATACTAGAAAAAATAGCACCATTATTAAAACAAGGTGGTCGTCTTGTTTATAGTACGTGCACAATTGAGAAAATAGAAAATGAACAAGTAATAGAGAAATTTTTACAAGAACATCCTGAATTTGAATGGGATACTACGCTTAAAGAGCGTATGCCAGAAAAATTAACTCCGTATATTGATGAAGGTCAAGTACAAATTTTACCGCATTATTTTGCGACGGATGGCTTTTATATTGCTTGTTTAAGGAAGAAGGTGTAGCATCATGGAAACGACTGTAAGAAAACAAAAGAAAAATTTAGAAACGAAGAAACCATCAATTTACTCTTTACAACTTCATGAAATGCAAGATTGGTTAAAGGAACAAGGAGAACCGAAGTTCCGTGCTGGACAAATTTTTGATTGGTTATATAAAAAACGTGTAAAAAATTATGAGGATATGTCAAACCTTTCTAAAGGATTGCGTGATAAATTGTCGAATTCCTTTGATATTACTACTTTAAACACGTTAGTAAAACAAACGTCTTCGGATGGAACAATTAAATTCTTATTCCAATTATATGACGGATATTCTATTGAAACGGTATTAATGCGACACGAATATGGAAATTCCATTTGTGTAACAACGCAAGTTGGTTGTCGTATTGGGTGTACGTTCTGTGCTTCGACACTTGGTGGATTAAAGCGAAACCTAGAAGCTGGAGAAATCGTAGCGCAAGTAGTAGAAGTTCAGCGCGCGCTTGATGAAACAGAAGAACGTGTAAGTTCTCTTGTTGTTATGGGGATTGGAGAACCATTTGATAACTATGATAATTTAATGGGATTCTTACGCATCATTAACCATGAAAAAGGACTTCATATTGGTGCGAGACATATGACTGTTTCGACGAGTGGAATTATCCCGAAAATTTATAAGTTTGCTGAAGAAGATCTACAAATTAATTTTGCGATTTCATTGCATGCTCCAAACTCAGAATTACGTTCAAAATTAATGCCGATTAACCGTGCTTATAAATTACCAGATTTAATGGAAGCTATTAAATACTATGTAAATAGAACAGGGCGTCGTATTACTTTTGAATATGGATTATTTGGAGGAGAAAATGACCAAGTAGAGCATGCTGAAGAGCTTGCTGCGCTCTTAAAAGGTGTAAAATGTCATGTGAACTTGATTCCGGTAAACTACGTACCTGAACGTGATTATGTACGTACGCCACGTGAACAAATTTTCTTGTTCGAGAAAACGTTAAAAGATCGTGGAGTAAATGTAACGATTCGCCGTGAACAAGGTCATGATATTGATGCAGCCTGCGGTCAGTTGCGTGCGAAGGAGCGCAAAGAAGAGACGAGGTGACGAGATGAAAGCCGTATTTCTATCGGATAAAGGAAAAGTTCGTCAACATAATGAAGATAGTGCAGGAGTTTTTCACAATTTAGATGGAAATGTATTAGCGGTAGTAGCAGATGGAATGGGAGGTCATCGAGCTGGTGATGTAGCTAGCTCGATGGCCATTCAATTATTCCATGATTATTGGAAGCAAACACATAATATGAATGAGCCGAAAAAAGTAGAACAATGGTTACATACTAGTGTTGGGATTATTAATGAGCGTATATATGAATACGCTCAGCAAAATGCAGAATGTAATGGTATGGGAACAACGCTTATAATAGCTGTTTGTACACCAAGCTTTGTGACAATAGGGCATATAGGAGATAGTCGTTGCTATATGGTATCAGAAGGAGAAATGACGCTAGTAACGGAAGATCATTCGCTTGTAAATGAGCTTGTGAAACATGGTGAAATTTCAAAGGAAGACGCAGAGTATCATCCGAAAAAGAATGTGTTATTAAGAGCATTAGGAACAGAAGAAAAAGTTGGGTTAGATGTTAAAACGTTGGTGATTGAGGAAGATGATCAATTACTTCTTTGCTCTGATGGGTTATCAAACAAAGTTTCTATTGATGATATGCGACAAATTTTACAGTTAAATGAACAGCTTGAAGGTAAAGGGCAGTGTCTCATTCAATTGGCAAATGATCGCGGTGGAGAAGATAATATCACACTTGTTCTTATTGATTATGCGGGTTCGACAAACGAAAGTAGGTGAAGTGCAACGTGCTGATTGGAAAACGCTTAAATGACCGTTATAAGCTGCTGAAAATGATTGGTGGTGGCGGAATGGCCAATGTATATTTAGCTCATGATGATATACTTGGCCGAGATGTAGCGGTAAAAATATTAAGACTCGACTACTCAAATAACGAAGAGTTTATTAAACGTTTCCATCGAGAAGCGCAGTCTGTTACAACGTTGTCGCATCCAAATATTGTGAATATGTATGATGTCGGAGAAGAAGATGGTATATACTATCTTGTTATGGAATATGTACCAGGGCAAACATTGAAGCAATACATAATTGAGCGAGGGATGTTACCTATAGGAGAAGCTCTTGATATTATGGAGCAGTTAACATCCGCTATGGCACATGCCCATCATTTTGAAATTGTGCATCGTGATATAAAGCCGCACAATATTTTAATTCGAGCTGATGGAATAATAAAAGTAACAGATTTTGGAATTGCGACAGCTACAAGTGCAACAACAATTACACATACAAATTCAGTGCTCGGTTCAGTCCATTATTTATCACCAGAACAGGCACGTGGCGGGATAGCAAATAAACAATCAGATATCTATTCTCTTGGGATAGTTATGTTTGAATTGTTAACAGGAAGACAACCGTTTTCTGGCGAATCTGCTGTTGCCATAGCTTTAAAACATTTACAAAGTGAAATCCCATCACCAAAAAGATGGAATGAAAATATTCCGCAAAGTGTTGAAAATATTATATTAAAGGCAACTGCAAAAGATCCGTTTCACCGATATCAATCTGCCAATGCGATGAAGCGAGATATTGAAACTGCGCTATATCCAGAGAGGATAAATGAGCAACCATTTTACATACCGGAAGATATGGAAGCGACGAAAGCGATTCCGATTATTCAACAAGAACAATTATTTGAAAATGTAAGTGATGAAACGATTGTTTTAAAAGGGAGTAAGGTGGAAGAACCGATAAGAGCAGAAGCAGCTGAGTTAGATAAGAAGAAAAAACGGAGTAACAAGTGGCTTAAAGTTTTAATTTCAACATTTTTATTTTTAGCAATAGGAATAACATTAGCACTTACGGTTATTCCAGGATTATTTATTCCGAAAGATGTGAAAGTTCCTGATGTGGCTGGTATGAAATACACGACAGCTGTAAATACATTAGTAGAAAAGGGCTTTGAGGTGACGGAGCCTAATATTGTATATACAGATGATGTTGAAGTTGGGGATGTAATAAAAACGGACCCTGTAGCAGGAAGAGTCGTAAAAGAAAACGCTAAAATTACTATCTATCAATCAGGTGGAAAAAAGAAAAGTAAGATGGCAAATTTCACAGGTCAAAACTTTGAGAGTGTAAAAGCTGAGTTAGAAGAAAAATATAAACAAGTTACGGTAAATTATATTGAAAATGATAAGCCGAAAGGTGAAATTGTAGAACAAATTCCGACGCCTGATCAGATGGTTATAGAAGCGGAGCAAGAACTGAAAATCTGGGTAAGTAAAGGGCCTTATCAAATTAGACCAGGTGACTTTTCGGGGTGGACTGAAAATAGTGTAACTGGTTATTTGAATGAGAGAAAACTAACGTCAGATATAAAACGAGAGTATTCAGATACAGTCGAAAAAGGACTTGTAATTTCGCAATTTCCAAAACCAGGTACACCATTAAAAGAGGGAGATAAAGTAACTATTATTATCTCTGATGGTCAAAAGCCTAAAGTGACTAAAACGGTAAAAGTGGACAATATCTCTATCCCATATGAGCCTGCTGTAACAGGTGAAAAAAAGCCGCAAACAATAGAAATTTATAAAGAAGACATGCAGCAAAAAATGGATAGACCGGTTGAAACGAGAACAATTACTGAATCAGCGACTATTTCTTTAGAATTTGTAATTCAAGAAGGTTCAAAGGGACACTATAAAATTGTACGGGATGGAGTAACGATTATTGATAAAGAAGTACCATATCCAACTCAATAATAGTGAAAGTCTACTTATTATTATTATTATTGCCTGTTATGCTGTCTACAAAGTGGACGGTATAGCAGGCAAAAATATATGATTCAAAAAGCTAGTAAAGTGATGCAGCTGTAAATATTTTTTTGCATTTAATGGGAAATTCAATGTATATTAGCGAAAGTATATATGGTAGGTTTTGAAATCGTTATTTGGAAAATTTAAATCCATTCATTTTTAAATTCAGCATCACCTTATACAAAAAAGGAGAATTCTATGCCAGAAGGAAAAATTATAAAAGCTTTAAGTGGGTTTTATTACGTGCAGCATGAAGAAGGGGTTACGCAATGTCGTGGGCGAGGTGTATTTAGAAAAAATAAAATTACACCACTTGTAGGAGACCAAGTTGTTTTTCAGGCAGATAATCCAACTGAAGGTTATGTGCTTGAAGTGTTTGATCGAAAAAATGAACTTGTTAGACCTCCTATTGCTAATGTCGATCAAGCGATCCTTGTGTTCTCTGCAGTAGAACCAGATTTTAATCCTGGACTGTTAGATCGATTTTTAGTGCTGATTGAATATCATAACATTAAGCCAATTATTTGTATTAGCAAGATGGATTTAGTAGATGAAAAGATGAAAGCAACTGTTGAAGCTTATGCGAATGATTATCGTGAGATGGGTTATGATGTTTTATTTACTTCTATTAATACGTCAGAAAGTATTGATATATTAAAACCATACTTAGAAAATTGTGTTTCTGTCGTTGCGGGTCAATCTGGTGTTGGGAAATCTTCAATGCTTAATGTGCTACGTCCAGAATTAGAGCTGAAAACAAATGATATTTCCTCCCATTTAGGACGCGGGAAGCATACGACAAGACACGTAGAATTAATTGCAATTGGGAGTGGGCTAGTAGCAGATACACCGGGTTTTAGTTCACTAGATTTCATTGATATAGAAGTAGAAGATCTTACATATTGTTTTCCAGAGTTGAAAGAAGCGAGCCAATACTGTAAATTTAGAGGGTGTACACATCTTTCTGAACCGAAATGTGCGGTGAAAGCTGCGGTTGAAGAAGGGAAGATTACAGAATATCGCTATAAGAACTATAAACAATTCGTAGAAGAAATTAGAGAGAGAAAGCCGAGGTATTAGTTATGATTAAAATTGCACCATCGATTTTATCAGCAGATTTTTCAAAATTAGGGGAAGAGATTAAAGATGTAGAAAAGGGCGGAGCGCATTACATTCACGTTGACGTAATGGATGGACATTTCGTACCAAATATTACGATTGGACCGTTAATTGTAGAAGCAATCCGTCCGATTACATCATTACCATTAGATGTACATTTAATGATTGAAAATCCTGATAACTATATCCCGACTTTCGCACAAGCGGGAGCGGATATTATTACTGTTCACGTAGAGGCGTGTCCGCATCTACATCGTACAATTCAGTTAATTAAATCTCATGGTATTAAAGCGGGCGTTGTATTAAATCCACATACGCCAGTTTCAGTGATTGAGCATGTATTAGAAGATATAGATATGGTATTACTTATGACAGTAAACCCTGGATTTGGTGGACAGAAGTTTATCCATTCTGTATTACCGAAAATTAAACAAGTTGCAGACATGGTGAAAGAGCGCAATCTAGAAGTAGAAATTGAAGTTGATGGTGGTGTAAATGCTGAAACAGCAAGACTTTGTGTGGAAGCAGGAGCAAATGTACTTGTAGCTGGGTCAGCAGTATACAATCAAAAAGACCGCGGTGAAGCAATTCGCGTAATTCGTGGGTAGTGATGAACTTTTATCCTAGTAAGGTATTTATAGGATAGGATAAAAATATGTAAAAAGGCAATCTACCGAATGGCAGATTGCCTTTTTACAATGGAAGGAGAAGAAAAAATGATTATTCATATTTTGGCAGGAGGACCTTCGGAATATTGCGCAGATTTTGCTCGATACGAGAATGAGGAAGTAGTGTGGGCAGCGGTTGATAGGGGAGTATACCGTCTATTAAAGAAAGGGATTATCCCGGCTGTTGCGTTTGGAGATTACGATTCAGTTACTGAAGAAGAATTAGTATGGATGGGACAGCAAACGAACGAATTACATATTGTTCCGCGGGAAAAAGATCAAACGGATTTAGAAATTGCAATCAACTGGGCATTAGAACAGAAGCCGGCACTAATTCGTATTTTTGGTGCTACTGGTGGAAGGCTTGATCACGGTTTGGCAAATATACAGATGCTTTTAAAAGGGTTAGAAGTAGAGATAGAAATGTGTATTGTGGACAATAAAAATGAAATAACAGTTAAAAAAATGGGTACACATATAATTGAAGAAAATAAAAATTTTCCTTATGTATCTTTTGTACCAGTTACTGAAATAGTGGAAGGGATTACATTGTTTGGTTTTAAGTACCCTCTTACTAATAAAACAATAGAGTGGGGATCAACACTTTGTATTAGTAACGAACTCGTTGAGGAAAAAGGTACTTTTTCATTTACTTCTGGCATATTAATGTTGATAAGAAGCACTGATTGAAGAAACAATTTTGCTCCTTACATCATATAGTGACCAAGTGGAGTAATGGGGATTAGGAGGGAAACCATGAGATTTTATACAATTAAGTTACCTAAATTTCTTGGTGGAATAGTTCGTGCAATGTTAAATACCTTCAAAAAAGATTAAAAAAAGCACCTATCACCGGTGCTTTTTCCATTGTTATAGTAAAAAAAGAGCCTATCGGCTCTTTTTTTTATTATTAAACACGTTCGATTTTGCCAGATTTTAATGCTCTAGCAGAAACGTAAACACGTTGAACTTTTCCGTCGATGCGTACGCGAACTTTTTGAAGGTTAGCGCCCCACTTACGTTTTGTAGCGTTCATTGCGTGAGAACGAGAGTTACCAGAACGAGCTTTTCTTCCAGTAATAGCACAAACACGAGCCATTTATATTTCCCTCCCTTGATACCTTACCATACGTAATTTTTCAATGTTAGTCTTTTATGCGATGCTAAAAACACTACTATAATTTAACACAACTAAAAAGAGAATGCAACACCGTAGAAAAAAGAAATCAAGAAAATTTACTTGACACTATATGTCAATGAAGAAAAGTTGAAATCCATAAAAATTGCTTGACATATTATAGTGGTACATGTTGTATAATAACAATGGACTATTTTGCTCATCATAAAAAAGTGTAATTTAAAACATAAAATATGAGAGTGAAAAGAAAGAACGATGGAATTTTCTTTAAAAAGATTATATGATAGTAACTAAAGTAGTCTAGCTCACTTTCACCATTTATGAAGGGGGAAACGAGATGTCAATTGAAATTAAAACGAAGTACGGTCAAATTGATATTAGTACAGATGTAATTGCAACAATTGCTGGAGGTGCCGCGGTAGATTGCTACGGTATCGTAGGTATGGCATCAAAAAATCAGTTAAAAGATGGATTAACAGACATTTTACGAAAAGAAAACTTCACTAGAGGTGTTATTGTTCGTAAAGATGAAGATGAAGTACATATTGATATGTATATTATTGTGAGCTATGGTACGAAAATTTCAGAAGTGGCACATAATGTGCAGACGAAAGTGAAATATACATTAGATCAAACTGTAGGACTAGCAGTAGATTCTGTAAACATCTACGTACAAGGAGTTAAAGTAATAAACTTGTAATGTGCATTAAGGAGGAAAATCTGTGTCAATTCAAAAAATTGATGGAAAACGTTTATCACAAATGATCATGCAAGGAGCGAATAATTTAACAAACAATGTTCAGCTTGTTGATGCATTAAACGTATTTCCAGTTCCAGATGGCGATACCGGTACAAACATGAACTTATCTATGACTTCAGGTGCGCGTGAAGTGAAAGCAAACCCTTCACAGCATGCTGGTAAAGTCGGCGTAAGTTTAGCCAAAGGATTATTAATGGGAGCTCGTGGTAACTCTGGAGTTATTTTATCTCAGTTGTTCCGTGGTTTCTCTAAATCCATTGAACAAAAAGAAGAATTAACAACAGTTGATTTTGCTGCAGCACTAGAAGCTGGAGTAGAGGCGGCTTATAAAGCGGTTATGAAACCGATTGAAGGAACGATTTTAACGGTTGCAAGAGAAACGGGTAAATATGCAGTAACAGTTGCGAAAAAACAGCGCGACTTTGTTTTGTTTATGGAAGACGTTGTGAAAGAAGCAAACGCATCGTTAAATCGTACGCCAGATTTATTACCTGTATTAAAACAAGTTGGCGTTGTAGATAGCGGTGGTAAAGGTCTTGTAGTGGTATACGAAGGATTTTTAGCTGACTTAAAAGGAGAAACGATTTCTTCTGATGCACCGACGCAACCATCTATGAATGAAATGGTACGCGCAGAACATCACCGTAGTGTACAAAGCCAATTGAGTACAGAAGATATTAAGTATGGATATTGTACGGAGTTCATGGTGAAATTAGAGGCTGAAAAGGTGAAAGAGCATAATTTCTCTGAACAAAAATTCCGTGAAGATATTAGTGTATATGGTGATTCTCTACTAGTTGTGTCTGATGATGAAATTGTAAAAGTTCATATCCATGCAGAACATCCTGGAGACGCTATGAACTACGGGCAAAAATACGGTAGTTTAATTAAGATTAAAGTAGAAAATATGCGTGAACAGCATACTGCTTTATTAGATGAACCTACTATGGTTCCTGAACAACCAGCTCAATCGAAAGAAAAACAACCATATGGTATCGTAACTGTAGCTATGGGGTCTGGTATTAAAACTTTATTTGAGAGCATCGGCGCAACGAAAGTTATCGAAGGTGGTCAAACGATGAATCCAAGTACGGAGGATATCGTGAAGGCAATTGAAGAAGCAAATGCTGAAAAAATCATTATTTTACCGAATAACGGAAATATTGTAATGGCAGCAGAACAAGCGGCATCAGTTGTAGATCAAGAAGTTATTGTTGTTCGTTCGAAAACAGTTCCTCAAGGTATGGCAGCAATGTTAGCATTTAACCCAGTTGGAACGTTAGAAGAGAATGAAGAAAACATGCAAGAAGCTTTATCTCATGTGAAAACAGGTCAAATTACGTATGCTGTACGTGATACGGAAATTGATGGTGTAGCAATTCAAAAAGATGACTTCATGTGTATTGCAGATGGGAAAATTGTATCTACAAATGCTGAAAAAGTAGGAGCTGCGAAGCAATTACTAGAAGCGCTTATTGATGAAGATTCTGAAATCGTAACGATTCTACAAGGTGAGGATGCAACTGACGAAGAAGTAGCGGAGTTAGTTGAATTTGTAGAAGAGAAATTTGAAGATGCAGAAGTAGAAGTGCATGCTGGAAACCAACCAGTGTATTCTTTCATCTTCTCTGTAGAATAAGATAAGATTCGTTTTGAAAATAAATGGATTACTTACTTGCTAATGGATAAGAAGTAGTAATATGAAGTTTATTACTAGTTTTTATTCAAAAGGCTAGCATATTGAAGAGAGAAAAGAGCCTTGCTGCTAATAGTGAGGCTCTTTTTTACTTGTTTTATATAAGGGATTTGAGTAGTTTCTCTTAGAATGCCTATGATAGAATATATAAGGTGAAAGAGAGCGATTACAGATGCTAATTGGTACTCAAATAAAATGCAATAAAGAAAATAATGTGACGGGGTGTGAGAATCTTGAATGATGTTGTACAAGTTCCTGTTACGGATGTAAAGGGGATCGGAGGAGAAACATCTGAGTTACTACATGAGATGGGTATTTACACAGTTTCTCATCTATTAGAACATTTTCCATACCGTTATGAAGATTATGCGATGAAAGATCTTGCTGAAGTAAAGCATGATGAACGTGTAACGGTTGAAGGGAAGATTCATAGTGCTCCTTTGCTGCAATATTATGGTAAGAAGAAATCGCGTTTAACAGTTCGTGTTCTCGTCGGTCGTTATTTAATTACGGCGGTATGTTTTAATAGGCCTTACTATAAGCAAAAATTAAAGTTAGATGAAACGGTAACGATTACTGGTAAATGGGATCAACATCGTCAAACAATTGCTGTATCAGAACTTCATTTTGGGCCGGTTGTACGTCAACAAGAAGTGGAACCTGTTTATTCAGTAAAGGGGAAACTTACAGTAAAACAGATGCGTCGTTTTATTGCTCAAGCGTTAAAGGAATATGGAGATTCTATAGTCGAAGTGTTACCGGATGGTTTGTTAGGGCGATATAAATTATTACCAAGATATGAAGCGCTTAGGGCATTGCATTTTCCGGTAGGACAGGAAGATTTGAAGCAAGCGCGTCGCCGTTTTGTATATGAAGAATTTTTCTTATTTCAGCTGAAAATGCAAACGCTCCGGAAAATGGAGAGGGAAAATTCAAAAGGGACGAAGAAAGAGATTCCCTCAGTAGAATTACAAGAATTTATCGATGCACTGCCGTTTCCATTAACGGGTGCGCAGCGCCGAGTTGTAGATGAAATTTTGAAAGATATGACATCTCCTTATCGGATGAACCGACTATTGCAAGGTGACGTTGGTTCTGGGAAAACAGTTGTTGCTGCGATTGGCCTTTATGCATCGAAATTAGCTCATTATCAAGGTGCTTTAATGGTTCCTACAGAAATTTTAGCTGAGCAACATTATCAGTCGCTTGCTGAAACGTTTTCGCATTTTGGTATGAAGGTGGAACTGTTAACAAGTTCTGTTAAAGGTGCGAGACGTCGAGAAATTTTAGCGAAGTTAGAACAAGGAGAAATAGATATTCTTGTTGGAACGCATGCCTTAATTCAAGATGAAGTTATATTTCATAGGTTGGGTCTCGTTATTACAGATGAACAGCATCGATTTGGTGTAGCGCAGCGCCGAGTTTTACGGGAGAAAGGTGAAAGTCCAGATGTATTATTTATGACAGCGACACCAATTCCGCGTACGCTTGCAATTACTGCATTTGGAGAGATGGATGTTTCGATAATCGATGAGATGCCAGCAGGTAGAAAGGTGATTGAAACATATTGGGCAAAACATGATATGTTAGATCGCGTTCTCGGTTTTGTTGAAAAGGAGATAAAAAAAGGAAGACAGGCATACGTTATTTGTCCTCTAATTGAAGAATCTGAGAAACTTGATGTGCAAAATGCTATCGACTTACATAGTATGCTGACGCATCATTACCAAGGGAAATGCCAAGTTGGATTGATGCATGGGAGATTATCGTCTCAGGAAAAAGAAGAGATAATGGGACAGTTTAGTGAAAATAAAGTGCAAATTCTTGTATCGACAACAGTTGTTGAAGTAGGTGTGAACGTACCGAATGCGACTGTAATGGTTATTTATGATGCAGAACGTTTCGGTTTATCGCAGCTTCATCAGCTTAGAGGGCGTGTCGGCCGTGGTAGTGAACAATCATATTGTTTATTAATAGCAGACCCTAAATCAGAAACAGGGAAAGAAAGAATGCGCATAATGACTGAAACAAATGATGGATTTGTATTGTCAGAAAAAGATTTAGAATTACGAGGTCCTGGAGATTTCTTTGGGAGTAAGCAAAGTGGCTTACCAGAATTTAAGGTTGCTGACATGGTACATGATTATCGAGCGTTAGAAACAGCAAGGCAAGATGCGGCGATACTAGTAGATTCAGAAGCGTTTTGGCACAATGATCAGTACGCTGCCTTGCGTACGTATCTTGATGGGACAGGTGTGTTCCAAGGAGAGAAGCTCGATTAAAGGGAGTCAACAAAAGTTTTTGTTGCATTCTACTTTTAATGATTATATACTACTGTTAGTACCTAGTCATAAAAATGGATGGTGCGGTATGAAAAAAAGAAGAAGTAAAAAAGAAAGACAAGAGTTATTACAACAAACAATCGAATCAAATCCTTTTATTACGGATGAAGATTTAGCGGAAAAATTTCAAGTGAGTATACAAACAGTACGACTTGATCGTATGGAATTGTCTATTCCTGAATTAAGAGAGAGAATTAAACATGTAGCTACAAAGCAACATGAAGAAGATGTGAAATCTTTACCGTTAGAAGAGGTTGTTGGAGAAATTATTGATATTGAATTAGATAGACATGCAATTTCTATCTTTGAAGTAAAGGTAGAACATGTATTTAAAAGAAATCAAATTGCCCGTGGGCATCATCTGTTTGCACAAGCAAACTCACTAGCTGTTGCGGTTATTGATGAAGAATTAGCTTTAACTGCAAAGTCTACCATTCGATACATTCGCCCTGTAAAATTAGGAGAGCGTGTTGTTGCAAAAGCGCGCGTTGAAGATGTAGAGAATGATAAGGGACGGACGGTTGTCAAAGTGCGTAGCTTCGTTGGAGAAGAACTTGTTTTTACAGGCACTTTTGAAATGTATCGATCTAGTAATTATAGTGAGGAAGGTAACAACTTATGAAAATCGCAATAGATGCAATGGGCGGAGATCACGCTCCAAAGGCTGTAGTATTAGGGGCAATGAAAGCTATTAAGGAATATTCTGATTTACATATTACGTTAGTAGGGAAAGAAGAGGAAATTCGTCAATACTTAACGAGTGATGAACGAATTACTATTCTTCATACAGACGAAAAAATAGAATCAACGGAGGAACCAGTAAGAGCGGTTCGTCGAAAAAAACAAGCTTCAATGGTGCTTGCGGCACAACAAGTAAAGGATGGAGAAGCAGACGCTTGTATATCCGCAGGTAGTACAGGAGCTTTAATGGCAGCTGGATTATTTGTTGTCGGTCGTATGGAAGGAATTGAGCGACCAGCTTTATCGCCTACAATGCCGACTGTAGATGGAAAAGGTTTTGTTATGTTAGATGTTGGAGCAAATGTTGATGCAAAACCAATTCATTTATATCAATATGCAGTAATGGGATCTGTTTATGCTGAGAAGGTAAGAGGAATTGAAAATCCTCGCGTTGGACTATTAAACGTTGGAACAGAGGATGGAAAAGGAAACGAGCTTTCAAAGCAAGTATTTGCAATGCTTAAAGATGCGCCAATTAATTTCGTTGGGAACGTTGAATCAAGAGATTTATTGCAAGGTGTAGCAGATGTTGTTGTATGTGATGGTTTTACAGGGAATGTAGCGTTGAAATCATTAGAGGGAACAGCACTTGCGCTATTCTCTATGTTGAAAGAACAATTAATGAGTTCATTTACGAGCAAATTAGCAGCGGCGGTATTAAAGCCAAAACTTATGGTATTAAAAGATAAAATGGATTATTCGGAGTATGGCGGAGCTGCATTATTTGGATTGAAAGCACCTGTCATTAAGGCTCACGGTTCTTCTAATGACCAGTCGGTATTTAGTGCGATTCGTCAAACGAGAGAAATGGTAGCGAAAGAAGTAATTCCTACGATTTCAAGCGTAATGGAGAAAGAGTCACTCCAATAAGAGGAGGATTTGAAATGGGAAAAATAGCATTTCTTTTTCCGGGCCAAGGTTCACAGGCAGTTGGAATGGGTAAACAATTAGCAGAGAATAATAAAGAGGTTGCAAAAGTGTTTGTAAAAGCAGATGAGTTGTTGCAAGATTCACTTTCAGAAGTGATTTTTGAAGGACCGCAGGAAAAGCTTACATTAACAACAAATGCGCAGCCTGCATTATTAACAACGAGTTTTGCTATTTTGACAGCTTTGAAAGAGTATGACATTACACCTGACTTTGTCGCTGGTCATAGTTTAGGTGAATATAGCGCTCTTGTAGCAGCTGGTGCATTAACTTTTGAAGATGCTGTATATGCTGTAAGGAAACGCGGGGAATATATGGAAGAAGCTGTTCCGGGCGGGGAAGGCGCAATGGCAGCTATATTAGGTGCTGACCCACATATGCTGAAACAAGTTACAGAAGAAGTAACAAGTGAAGGATATGCAGTGCAAATCGCTAATATGAATAGTACGAAGCAAATTGTAATTTCTGGAACGAAGCAAGGCGTAGAGGTTGCCTCTCAAAGAGCGAAAGAAAATGGTGCAAAGAGAGCGATTCCACTAAAAGTAAGTGGGCCATTCCATTCTTCACTTATGAAGCCGGCAGCTGAGAAGTTCCAAAGTGTTTTAAATGAAATTACAATTCATGACACGAATATTCCTGTTATTGCAAATGTTACGGCGGAAGTTATTACACGTGGTGCAGACATTCAAGAAAAGTTAATCGAACAGCTTTATTCGCCTGTATTATGGTACCCGTCTATTGAATATATGGTGAAGCAGGGAGTAGATACATTTATTGAAATTGGACCTGGAAAAGTACTTGCTGGACTTATGAAGTCAATTGATTCATCAGTAAAAGCATATGCGATATACGATGAAGAGACATTAAAAGATACCATTTCAAATTTGAGAGGAGAAAACTGATGTTAAAAGGGAAGGTAGCATTAGTAACTGGCGCTTCACGTGGAATTGGTCGCGCGATTGCGATCGATTTAGCGAAACAAGGGGCAAATGTAGTAGTAAATTATGCTGGCAATGAACAAAAAGCAAATGAAGTAGTAGATGAAATTAAAAAATTAGGTTCTGATGCAATTGCGGTAAGAGCAGATGTTGCAAATGCTGATGATGTTACAAATATGGTGAAACAAACAGTAGATACATTTGGACAAGTTGATATTCTTGTAAATAATGCTGGTGTAACGAAAGATAATTTAT
The DNA here is from genome assembly GCF_003946765.1 of Bacillus sp. 2D03. Taxonomy (NCBI): domain Bacteria; kingdom Bacillati; phylum Bacillota; class Bacilli; order Caryophanales; family Bacillaceae; genus Bacillus; species Bacillus sp. 2D03. Next base: position 88,039 of record NZ_RPSJ01000009.1, read on the forward strand.
TAATGCGTATGAAAGAAGAAGAATGGGATACAGTTATTAATACAAACTTAAAAGGTGTATTCTTATGTACAAAAGCAGTATCTCGTTATATGATGCGTCAACGTCACGGTAGAATTATAAATATCGCTTCTGTTGTTGGTGTCATAGGAAACCCAGGACAAGCTAATTATGTTGCTGCTAAAGCGGGTGTTATTGGATTAACAAAAACATCTGCAAAAGAGTTAGCAAGTCGAAATATTACAGTGAATGCAATTGCGCCAGGCTTTATTGCGACTGATATGACGGATGTACTAGATGAGAATATTAAAGCTGAAATGTTAAAAGTTATTCCAGCTGCTCAATTTGGTGAAGCGCAAGATATCGCGAATGCTGTAACGTTTTTTGCTTCTGATCAAAGCAAATATGTTACAGGTCAAACGTTAAATGTTGATGGCGGTATGGTAATGTAATAAAAGAATCGATTTCACCTAGTTTTTTTGGTCAATATTTAATATAATATTTGAGGGGAGGTGAATGGAATGGCAGATGTTTTAGAGCGCGTAACAAAAATCATCGTTGATCGTTTAGGAGTAGAAGAGACTGAGGTAGTACCAGCTGCAAGCTTCAAGGAAGATTTAGGAGCAGACTCCCTAGATGTAGTAGAACTTGTAATGCAATTAGAAGATGAATTCGAAATGGAAATTTCTGATGAAGATGCTGAAAAGATTGCTACTGTTGGCGATGCTGTGACTTACATAGAGAGTCATCTATAATGCTTAAGTGAAGTCCCGTTTTTTAGCGGGGCTTTCTGGCTTATATCTGGAGGGACCTATGCCGTACCGAAAATATAGAGAAAAAAAATACGAAACAAAATATCGTGAAGCATTTAAAGTGTTTCAAGAAAAGATAGGTATTACGTTTACAGATGAAAAATTATTGATTCAAGCATTTACGCATTCATCGTATGTGAATGAGCATCGAAAAAAACCGCATGAAGATAATGAGCGTCTTGAATTTCTTGGAGATGCAGTATTGGAACTGACTGTATCACAGTATCTGTTTCAAAAATATCCGACAATGAGCGAAGGAGAGTTAACAAAACTACGTGCAGCTATTGTATGTGAGCCATCTCTTGTTCGTTTTGCGAACGAATTGTCATTTGGCAGCCTTGTTTTATTAGGAAAAGGTGAAGAAATGACAGGTGGACGTGAACGACCAGCTTTATTAGCGGATGTCTTTGAAGCGTTTATTGGTGCCCTTTATCTTGATCAAGGGCTAGAAACAGTTTGGGAATTCTTAAAAGAAATTGTATATCCGAAAATTAATGAGGGTGCTTTTTCTCATGTGATGGATTATAAGAGTCAGTTGCAAGAATTGATTCAGCGTGATGGCAGTGGCAATGTTGAGTATCAAATTTTGCAAGAAAAAGGACCAGCTCACAATCGAGAATTTGTGTCACGTGTTACGTTAAATAACGTAGCTTTAGGTCTTGGTAGTGGTAAGTCGAAAAAAGAAGCAGAGCAACAAGCTGCTGCAGAAGCATTGAAAAAATTAAAAGAACAACTATAAGGAATCCCCCTTTGAATGAGGGGGATTCCTTATGCATAGAATGAAACTTTCTTTTTGTTTATAAAGAAAAAGAAGGTAAATCCGTATAATACTTGTTTTTATATAGAGAACATTTATAACGACGGAGAATAGGAGGAAGGCCTTTCGTGTTTTTAAAAAGATTAGAAATAGCAGGGTTTAAGTCTTTTGCTGAGCATGTATCTGTTGATTTTGTCCCAGGTGTAACTTCTGTAGTAGGACCTAATGGAAGCGGGAAAAGTAATATTACTGATGCAATTCGCTGGGTACTTGGTGAACAATCTGCAAAATCATTACGTGGTGCAAAGATGGAGGATATTATTTTTGCAGGCAGTGATACGAGGAGAGCGGTTAATGTTGCTGAAGTAACAATAACTTTAAATAATGAAGATCAACGTTTACCAATTGAATACAATGAGGTGTGTGTAACACGTCGTGTATCTCGTTCAGGTGATAGTGATTTTTATATTAATAAACAATCATGTAGATTGAAAGATATTATCGATTTATTTATGGACTCTGGTATGGGAAGAGAAGCTTTTTCAATTATTAGCCAGGGGAAAGTGGAAGAGATTTTAAGTAGTAAGTCAGAAGAGCGTCGAGGTGTATTTGAAGAAGCGGCAGGCGTATTAAAATACAAACTTCGCAAAAAGAAAGCTGAAGGAAAATTAGCAGAAACACAAGAAAACTTAAATCGTGTACAAGATATAATTCATGAATTAAGTAGTCAAGTAGAACCTTTAGAAAGACAAGCTTCTATTGCGAAAGATTATCTTGAGAATAAAGAAGAATTAGAGAAAGTAGAAGCTGCGCTTATTGTCCATGAAATTGAAGAACTGCATGAGAAATGGGAAGCGCTTCGAAATCAGTTTGGGCATAATAAAAACGAAGAAGCTAAAATGTCAACGAATTTACAAAAAAGTGAAGAAGAGCTTGAGGAATTACGAGGACAATTACAGGCGGTAGATGAGTCTGTAGATTCGTTACAAGAAGTACTTCTTCTTTCTAGTAAAGAGCTAGAAAAACTAGAAGGGCAGCGAGAGTTGTTAAAAGAGAGAAAGCAAAATGCTACGACGCATTGTGCGCAACTTGAGCAGTTAATTGTTGAATTAACAGAGAAAGCTAAAAGTTACGATGGTGAGATTGAGTCAAGTACAGAAGCTTTAATGCAATTTGTGAATGAAGTAAAAGAGTTGGAGCAAAAATTGCATGATAATGAGCAACTGCTTGCTACTTTTGCTGACAATTTAGAGGAACAGATTGAGAATTTAAAAGGTGACTATATTGAGCTTTTAAATCAACAAGCTAGTCATCGTAATGAATTATCTATGATTGAAGAACAATCGAAACAGCAAACGTCTAAAAACGAGCGTCTAGATGAAGAGAATGCGAAATATGTAGAAATGCGTATGGAAATTACAGCGAAAAAGACGAAACTTGTAGAAAGTTACGAACAAGCGAAAGAAAAAGTAGCTGGCATTCTCTCAAACATACAGAAGACAGAGGCGGCGCTTGGGAAATGTAAGACGCAGTATAGTGAAAATGAAACAAAACTGTATCAAGCATATCAATTTGTGCAACAGGCACGTTCTCGAAAAGAAATGCTTGAAGAGATGCAAGAAGATTATTCTGGATTCTATCAAGGTGTACGTGAAGTATTGAAAGCTAGAGAAAATAGGTTGCAAGGTATCGAGGGTGCTGTTGCGGAACTGTTAACGGTACCGAAAGAATACGAAGTTGCAATGGAAATCGCTCTAGGTGCAGCGATGCAGCATATTGTTGTACAAACAGAGGAACATGCTCGTAATGCGATTGCATTTTTAAAGCAAAATAAACAGGGACGTGCAACGTTTTTACCGCAAGCTGTTATTAAAAGCAGATCGTTATCATTTGAGCAATTACGCATTGCAAATCAACACCCATCGTTTGTAGGTGTGGCGGCAGAACTTGTGCAGTACAACAATAAATATGAAAATGTAGTTTCAAATTTATTAGGTACTGTTATTGTTGCGAAAGATTTACGTGGAGCAAATGAGTTGGCGAAACAACTGCAATACCGTTATCGTATTGTAACAATCGAAGGTGACGTAGTGAATCCTGGCGGTTCTATGACTGGTGGGGCGGTAAAGCAAGCGAAATCTTCTTTATTAGGACGCCAACGTGAACTGGAAGAGTGGACTCGCAAGTTAACTGATATGGAAGAAAAAACAACGAAGTTAGAAAACTTTGTTAAAGCAGTAAAACAAGAGATTCAAGAAAAAGAAGTGAAAATACGCGAACTAAGGCAAACTGTAGAAGCAGATCGTGTAGATGAGCAGAAATTAAGAGAAGAGATTAATCGTTTAGAATTAGAAGAACATCGTATTAATGATCGGTTGTCTATTTATGATTTAGAGATTGAAGGTTTTTTACAAGATCGAGTAAAAATGCAAGGGCGTAAAGAGGAGTTAGAAGGGGTTTTAACGAATCTTCAAGCTGAAATCACTAAGTTAGATAGTAAAATTGTAGCTTTAACAAAACAAAAAAGTGAGCAACATTCTTCGAAAGAAAAAGTTCAAAAAGAAATGACTGAGTTAAAAGTGCTGGCAGCTGAAAAGCAACAACGCTTATCTAATCAAAAAGAAAAAGTTGAACGATTGACGAAGGAAAAAGAAGAAACGGATGCGACACTTGTAAAAACGAAAGAGGATTTAGCGTTCTTAAAACAAGAAATGACATCTAATTCAAGTGGTGAAGAGCAAATTACGAATATGATTGAGAAGAAAGCATATGATCGTAATCAAACTTCAGAATTAATTCGCTCTCGTCGTGAACAACGTGTATCGTTGCAAGAGAGAGTAGAACATTTAGAGCACCATTTGAAAGAAACGACAGGTAAACATAAATATATTCTTGAAATGTTGAAAGATCAAGAAGTGAGAATAAATCGACTTGATGTAGAGTTGGAAAATAGATTACAACATTTACGTGAAACATATACGATTTCATTTGAAGCGGCAAAACTAAAATATACAATGACAATGCCTGCAGAAGATGCGCGTAAGAAAGTAAAATTAATCAAATTATCCATAGAAGAGTTAGGTACAGTGAACCTAGGGGCAATTGATGAATATGAACGTGTAGCGGAGCGTCATACATTCTTACTAGAGCAGAGAGACGACCTAGAAGAAGCGAAAGCGACATTGCACCAGCTTATTACCGAAATGGATGAAGAAATGAAAAAACGCTTTTCTACTACGTTTGAAGGCATTAGAATGGAGTTTCAATCGGTATTCTCTGAATTATTTGGAGGCGGTAGAGCAGATTTAGTAATGACTAATCCAGAGGATTTACTAAATACGGGTATTGATATTGTAGCACAACCGCCAGGGAAGAAACTGCAGAACTTAGGTTTACTTTCAGGTGGAGAGCGTGCTTTAACAGCAATTGCGCTTTTATTTGGTATTTTAAAAGTACGCCCAGTACCGTTCTGTGTACTAGATGAGGTAGAGGCAGCCCTTGATGAGGCGAATGTAGCTCGTTTTGCACAGTATTTAAAGAAATTCAGTGATGAGACGCAGTTTATTGTAATTACACATAGAAAAGGTACAATGGAAGAGTCTGATGTGTTGTACGGTGTAACAATGCAAGAATCAGGGGTATCTAAACTTGTTTCGGTTCGTTTAGACGCCGGAGAAGAACTTATTGCAAGTGAATAGGAAGGATGGGAAAGTATGAGTTTTTTTAAAAAACTAAAAGAAAAAATTTCAAAACAAACGGATACAGTTACAGAGAAATTTAAACAAGGATTAGAAAAAACGAGAAATTCATTTGCGGATAAAGTGAATGATTTAGTGTATCGTTACCGTAAAGTGGACGAAGATTTCTTCGAAGAGTTAGAAGAAATTTTAATCGGTGCAGACGTTGGCGTTGCGACGGTAATGGAATTAATTGACCAATTGAAAGAAGAAGTACAACGTCGTAACATTCAAGATCCAAAAGAAGTACAAGCTGTTATTTCAGAAAAACTAGTAGGAATTTACAAAGGTGACAGCGATTTTAGTAACGAAATTAATATGCAAGAGGACCAATTAACGGTCGTTTTATTTGTTGGTGTTAATGGTGTAGGAAAAACGACGACAATTGGTAAACTGGCGCATAAGTTTAAATCAGAAGGTAAGTCAGTCCTATTGGCGGCAGGAGATACATTCCGTGCTGGAGCGATTGAACAATTAGAAGTATGGGGCGATCGCGTTGGTGTAGAAGTGATTAAACAAGGATCTGGATCTGATCCAGCGGCGGTTATGTATGACGCTGTACAAGCAGCGAAAGCACGTAAGGTAGATGTATTACTATGTGACACAGCAGGACGCTTGCAAAATAAAGTGAACTTAATGAAAGAGTTAGAGAAGGTGAAGCGTGTAATTGAGCGTGAAGTACCAGGTGCTCCTCATGAAGTATTGCTTGTTATTGATGCAACAACGGGACAAAACGGTTTAAGCCAAGCGAAAACATTCCGTGAAGCAACGAATGTAACTGGTATTGTTTTAACGAAGTTAGATGGAACTGCTAAAGGTGGTATTGTATTAGCGATTCGTAACGAAATGGATGTACCGGTGAAGTTTGTTGGATTAGGAGAGCAAATGGATGACTTGCAGCAGTTTGATCCAGAACAATATGTGTATGGTTTATTTGCGAACTTAGTAGAAACAGAAGAAGTATAAGCGAAAGAAGCGGTATTTCCGCTTCTTTTTCTATAAAAAATATATGATGTTAAGAAAAAAACTTGACACTCTTTTGGACTACATGTAAACTAATTCATGTAAAGGGAAATCACTTAACAAAGGATGATCCAACATGCTCGAAAAAACAACGAGAATGAACTATTTATTTGATTTTTATCAATCGTTGTTAACGCAAAAACAAAGAAGTTATATGTCGCTTTATTATCTAGATGATTTATCTCTTGGTGAAATTGCGGAAGAATTTGATGTAAGTCGCCAAGCCGTGTATGATAACATTAAACGGACTGAAGCGATGCTTGAAGAATATGAAGAAAAATTAGTATTACTTCAAAAGTTTCAAGAGCGACAGCGACTTGTTGCAAAGCTAAAACAGCTAATCAGCGAAGAAGAGCATGTGAATGAAGAAATGAAACAAGTTGTTGAAGCTATCGAAAAATTAGATTAGGAGGGCGGCAATATGGCATTTGAAGGATTAGCCGACCGACTTCAACAGACAATGCAAAAAATCCGCGGCAAAGGAAAAGTTTCTGAAGCCGATGTGAAAGAAATGATGAGAGAAGTTCGTCTAGCTCTTTTAGAAGCGGATGTTAACTTTAAAGTAGTAAAAGATTTTGTGAAGCGTGTGTCTGAACGTGCTGTCGGACAAGATGTAATGAAAAGTTTGACACCTGGACAACAAGTAATTAAAGTTGTACAGGAAGAACTTACAGAACTTATGGGCGGAGAGCAAAGCAAAATTGCTGTTGCTAATAAGCCACCGACTGTTATTATGATGGTTGGTCTGCAAGGTGCGGGTAAAACAACGACGACAGGTAAGCTTGCGAATTTGCTTCGTAAAAAGCATAATCGTAAACCGATGCTTGTTGCAGCGGATATTTACCGTCCAGCAGCGATTAAACAGCTTGAAACATTAGGGAAGCAATTGGACATGCCTGTATTTTCTTTAGGAGATCAAGTAAGTCCTGTTGAAATTGCGAAACAAGCGATTGCAAAAGCAAAAGAAGATCATCACGATTATGTTTTAATCGATACAGCGGGTCGCCTGCATATTGATGAAGAATTAATGGATGAATTAGCGAAAGTGAAAGAAGTTGCGAAACCGGATGAAATTTTCCTTGTTGTCGATGCGATGACGGGGCAAGACGCGGTAAATGTTGCACAAAGTTTCCATGAACAGTTAGGTTTAACAGGTGTTGTATTAACGAAATTAGATGGTGATACGCGCGGTGGTGCTGCATTATCTATTAAGGCTGTAACAAACACGCCGATTAAATTTGCTGGTATGGGTGAAAAACTAGATGCAATTGAAGCGTTCCATCCAGAGCGTATGGCATCCCGTATTTTAGGGATGGGCGATGTCTTAACATTGATTGAAAAAGCGCAAGCTACAGTTGATGAAGAGAAAGCAAAAGAACTTGAGCAAAAAATGCGTACGCTTTCGTTTACGCTTGACGATTTCCTAGAACAACTTGGACAAGTGCGCCAACTTGGGCCGCTTGATGAATTGTTAGGAATGCTTCCTGGTGCAAATAAAATTAAAGGGCTGAAAAATGCGCAAGTTGATGAAAAACAAATTGGGCATATTGAGGCAATTATTCGTTCTATGACTAAATTAGAACGAGAACAACCGGAAATAATCAATGCTAGTCGCAAAAAGCGCATTGCCAAAGGTAGCGGTACAACTGTACAAGAAATCAATCGTCTAATTAAGCAATTCGATGACATGAAAAAAATGATGAAGACGATGACGGGAATGCAAAAAGGTAAGAAAAAAGGACTAGGTGGATTGAAGTTTCCATTCATGTAAGGAAAAAAAGATGGCTCTGTTAAGAAAAAATACTTTACAAAGCAATAGTCTTTTTGCTAATATAATTATCTGTGTGAAATAAATTCGGAGGTGCTTTATAAATGGCAGTTAAAATTCGTTTAAAACGTATGGGAGCTAAAAAAACTCCTTTCTATCGTGTAGTTGTTGCAGATTCTCGTTCTCCTCGTGATGGACGTTTCATTGAGGAAATCGGAACTTACAATCCAGTTGCTCAACCAGCTGAAGTTAAGATCAACGAAGAAGCAGCATTAAAATGGTTAGGAAATGGTGCTAAACCATCTGATACAGTTCGTAACTTATTCTCTAACCAAGGTATCATGGAGAAATTCCACTTATCTAAACAAGGTAAGTAATTGAGGCAATGACTATGAAGAAGTTAGTCGAGACGATTGTCAAGCCTCTTGTCGATTATCCTGAAGATGTAAAAGTTACACAGGAACTTTGCAACGGAGAGATAAAGTATCGATTAACTGTACATCCTGAGGATGTTGGAAAAGTCATTGGAAAGCAAGGGAGAGTTGCGAAAGCGATTCGAATGCTCTTGTATTCAGTGGGACATCATAATGATGAAAAAGTAACACTGGAAATTCAATAAACGTAAAAAGGGCGAGGAGTTATTCCTCTCCCTTTTTTAACATTTAAATAGAGATTGCATGTTCCATCTGTGAAATGGAGATGCTTAATTTATATAGAAACCAGGGGTGACATACTATTTATGACAAAATGGTTTAATGTAGGGAAAATTGTAAATACTCATGGCGTAAGAGGAGAAATCCGTGTTATTTCTCGTACTGATTTTCCAGAAGAGCGATATAAAGTAGGAAACACGCTATACATATCGAATGAGAAAGGCACAGACTATCTTCCGGTAAAGGTAACTTCTCATCGCCAACATAAGACATTCGATTTATTAACATTTGAAGGATATAACAATGTAGATGAAGTAGAGAAGTTTAAAGGTTCTTTAATAAAAGTACCAGAAGAGCAGTTAGGTGAACTTGCTGAAGGTGAATACTACTATCATGAAATTATTGGTTGCAGTGTTGTAACGGAAGAAGGAGAAGCGCTAGGGACAATCAAAGAGATTCTATCTCCTGGTGCAAATGATGTTTGGGTAATTAAACGCCCGAAGGGTCAAGATCTCTTAATTCCTTATATCGATGACGTTGTACTTCAAGTTAATATTGAAAATAAATTAGTAACCATTCATGTAATGGAAGGGCTGCTATAATGAAAATTGATATTTTAACGTTGTTCCCAGACATGTTTACCGGTGTATTTGGATCTTCTATATTAAAGAAGGCGCAAGAAAAAGAAGCGGTAAACCTTCGTGTTGTTAACTTTCGTGATTATACAACAAGTAAGCATAATAGCGTAGACGATTATCCTTACGGCGGAGGAGCTGGTATGGTGCTTACTCCTCAGCCTATTTTTGATGCTGTAGAAGATTTGACGAAAGAGACAGAGCGTAAGCCGAGAGTTGTCTTAATGTGTCCGCAGGGCGAAAGATTTACGCAGAAGAAAGCGGAAGAGCTTGCAGGGGAAGAACATTTAATCTTCGTATGTGGGCATTATGAAGGATATGACGAACGAATTCGTGAGCATCTCGTAACGGATGAGATTTCTATTGGTGACTATGTATTAACGGGCGGAGAATTAGCCTCTATGGTTATTACTGATAGTGTGGTACGTCTCTTGCCAGGGGTGCTAGGAAATCATGCTTCACAAGTAGAGGATTCGTTTAGTACAGGTTTATTAGAGCATCCTCATTATACACGTCCAGCTGATTTTCGTGGTATGAAGGTACCGGATGTATTAATGTCAGGGAATCATAAAAACATTGATGAATGGCGACATAAGGAATCTTTGCGCCGAACGTATACGCGTAGACCTGATTTATTAGATGAGAGAGAGTTATCTAAACAAGAGAAAAAATGGCTTGAGGAAATAAAGCGAGAGCAGTAATAACTTCATATATTTGCTATTGCAACAGGCCTAGTAATATGCTATTATAACATTTGTGCTACTGAAATCAGTAGCCGTATTAACGATGTTCCGCTGTAATTTATTAAGACTTTATAAGAGCATCTGTTTAAAGGAGAGAATTTAATATGCAACAATTAATCGCAGAAATTACAAAAGGCCAATTAAAAACTGACCTTCCTTCATTCCGTCCTGGTGACACTTTACGTGTACACGTAAAAGTTGTTGAGGGAACTCGTGAAAGAATTCAGCTTTTCGAAGGTGTTGTAATTAAACGTCGTGGTGGCGGAATCAGTGAAACATTCACAGTTCGTAAGATTTCTTACGGTGTAGGTGTTGAGCGTACATTCCCAGTTCACACGCCAAGAATCGCGAAAATCGAAGTACTTCGCCGTGGTAAAGTACGTCGTGCTAAGTTATACTACTTACGTAACCTTCGCGGTAAAAAAGCACGTATTAAAGAAATTCGATAAGACATGTATGGGAGCTTGTAAATGCACAAGCTCCCTTTTTCCAATCTATATGAAATTTTGGTATAATACGAGCAGTTTACATAACCGTGGAGGGGAAATGCATGAAAAAAGAGAAGAGTTCACTTTGGGAATGGATTAAAGCAATTTTGATTGCTGTTGTATTAGCTGGTGTTATTAGACAGTTTTTCTTTGCGCCAATTCTCGTAGACGGGGTATCGATGGCACCTACTTTACATGATCGTGATCGAATGATTGTGAATAAAATTGGTTATCACATTGGAGATCCAAAACGCTTTGATATTATCGTATTTCGAGCAACAGAAGATAAAGATTACATTAAGCGCATTATAGGCCTGCCAGGCGATGAAATAGAGTATCGTAATGATAAACTGTATGTTAACGGAAAGGCTTATGAGGAGCCGTATTTAGACAAGCAGAAAAAGCAAATTGCTGACGGACCGCTTACATATGATTTTAATCTTGAAGAAATGACAGGCAAGAAAACCGTTCCAAAAGATCAATTATTTGTTTTAGGTGATAATCGTCGTTTTAGTAAAGATAGCCGTTCAATCGGTACGATTTCAATGGATCAAGTAATTGGTAAAGCTAATATGTTATATTGGCCGTTAGAAGACGCACGTATTGTGAAATAAATGAAAAAGAAGGTGGCAACATGGTAATTCAATGGTTTCCAGGGCATATGGCGAAGGCTAGACGCCAAGTAACGGAGAAATTAAAATTAATTGATGTTGTAATTGAACTTGTAGATGCTCGATTACCATTATCATCTCGAAACCCAATGATTGATGAAATCATTACACATAAGCCAAGGCTTGTTGTTTTAAATAAAGCGGATATGGCGGATGATCGTTTAACAAAACAATGGATCGCATATTTTAAAGAAAAAGGCCATATGGCAATTTCGATTAACGCGCAAGCTGGACAAGGTATGAAGGAAATTGCAGCAGCTTGTAAAGTGCTTGTTAAAGAAAAATTTGATAAAATGGTTGCAAAAGGTATTAGACCGAGAGCGATTCGTGCATTAATTGTAGGCATACCAAATGTTGGTAAATCTACATTGATTAATAAATTGGCAAAGAAAAATATTGCTAAAACAGGAGATCGTCCAGGTGTGACAACAGCTCAACAATGGATTAAAGTTGGGAAGGAAATGGAATTGTTAGATACACCAGGTATTCTGTGGCCTAAATTTGAAGATCAATTAGTGGGTCTTCGCTTAGCGACAACGGGTGCAATTAAAGATTCAATTTTAAATTTACAAGATGTAGCTGTTTACGCATTACGTTTTATGGAGAAACATTATCCAGAACGCTTGAAAGAACGCTATAATTTAAATGAGATTCCAGAAGATATTGTGGAATTATTCGATGCAATTGGAAAAAATAGAGGCTGCTTAATGGGCGGCGGAATGATTGATTATGATAAGACATCTGAGCTTATACTTCGTGAGCTTCGTGGTGGCAAACTTGGAAAAATGACGTTTGAAACACCGGAAGAGTTTGCAGAGCAAGTAGAAGATGTGGAAAAAATAGAAGAAGTATAAGACGTGCGTTTGTGCGTCTTTTCTTTTTGGATACGTTTAAAAAGGAGCTTGTATAAATGCAAACTATGACGATAAAAGAAGCGGAAAATGTATTGAAAGAAATTATGAATGAAGAAGATGATCGCTTTCAACTGTTAATGAAAGATGATCGAAAAGGTGTTCAAAAGCTCGTTTTGAAGTGGTATAAACAAAAAGAGTTAGAACAGAAAGAAAAAGAGAAGTTTTTTGAAATGTCCAAGTATGAAAATGCTTTGCGTGAAAAAGGGGTCACATATATCGCGGGTATTGATGAAGTAGGGCGCGGGCCATTGGCTGGGCCTGTTGTGACGGCAGCTGTCGTTCTTCCTGAGGATTTTTATATTCCAGGGTTAAATGATTCGAAAAAGTTGAGTGAAGCGAAACGTGAGCGTTTTTATGATGAAATAAAAGTACAAGCAATTGCAATTGGAGTAGGAATTGTATCACCAGAAGTTATTGATGACATTAATATTTACCAAGCAACGAAACAAGCGATGTTAGATGCAGTTGCGAATTTATCTTGTACACCCCAACATTTATTAATTGATGCGATGAAACTTCCTACACCAATTCCGCAAACATCAATTATTAAAGGTGATGCGAAAAGTGTTTCGATTTCAGCCGCATCCATTATCGCAAAAGTAACGAGAGATCGTATGATGAAAGAACTGGGAGAGAAGTATCCTCAATATGGATTTGAGCAACATATGGGATATGGCACAAAGCAACATTTAGAGGCAATTCAAGTGCATGGAGTATTAGATGAACACCGAAAGTCATTCGCGCCAATTAAAGATATGATTCAAAAATAAGCTGTAAATATACAGCTTATTTTTTTATTTTGGTATATAAACATTACTATTTCCGAAAAAGAATAAAGCGATTTCAGTTTTCTGACACTTTATTGTAGACAGCGTGCCAATCATCTTATACAATGGCAATGTAATGTTTTTTAAACATTAAAAAACTTTTCGAGTAAAACAGGAAAACAGGGGAGGATGGGACCATGAATATCCATGAGTACCAAGGTAAGGCAGTCCTTAGAAGCTATGGGGTTAGCGTTCCGAACGGGAAGGTTGCATTTACAGTAGAAGAAGCTGTAGAAGCGGCGAAAGAATTAGGAACAGATGTATGTGTAGTGAAAGCACAAATTCACGCTGGTGGACGCGGCAAAGCTGGCGGAGTAAAAGTTGCAAAAAATTTAGATGAAGTTCGTACATATGCAGAAAGCATTTTAGGAACTACACTTGTGACACATCAAACAGGTCCTGAAGGTAAGGAAGTAAAACGCTTACTTATCGAAGAAGGTTGCGATATTAAAAAAGAATATTATGTAGGTCTAGTTTTAGATCGTGCAACTTCTCAAGTTGTTTTAATGGCGTCTGAAGAAGGCGGAACAGAAATTGAAGAAGTAGCAGAAAAAACACCTGAAAAAATCTTTAAAGAATATATTGATCCAGCAGTAGGCTTACAAGGTTTCCAAGCGCGCCGAATCGCATTTAACATCAATATTCCAAAAGAGCTTGTAGGACAAGCTGTGAAGTTTATGATGGGCTTATACCGTGCGTTTATCGAAAAAGATTGCTCTATCGCTGAGATTAACCCACTTGTTACAACAGGTGAAGGTAAAGTTATGGCATTAGATGCAAAATTAAACTTTGATTCTAATGCATTATATCGCCATAAAGACATTTTAGAGCTTCGTGATCTTGATGAAGAGGATTCAAAAGAAATTGAAGCTTCAAAATACGACTTAAACTACATTCCTTTAGATGGAAATATCGGTTGTATGGTTAATGGTGCAGGTTTAGCGATGGCTACAATGGATATCATTAAACATTACCACGGTGACCCAGCTAACTTCTTAGATGTTGGTGGCGGTGCAACTGCAGAAAAAGTTACAGAAGCATTCAAAATTATCCTTTCTGACAAAAATGTAAAAGGTATCTTCGTTAACATTTTTGGTGGCATTATGAAGTGTGATGTTATTGCAGAAGGTGTTATTGAAGCAACGAAACAAGTAGGTCTTGAGTTACCTTTAGTTGTACGTCTTGAAGGTACAAACGTAGAACTAGGTAAGAAAATTTTAAATGAGTCTGGCTTAAATATTGTTGCAGCAGAATCTATGGCAGACGGTGCACAAAAAATTGTTTCACTAGTGGGCTAATAGAAAGCGGGGGAGAAAAATGAGCGTATTAGTTAATAAAGATACAAAAGTTATTGTTCAAGGTATTACAGGTTCTCAAGGTTTATTCCATACAAAACAAATGATTGAATACGGTACGAAAATTGTCGGTGGTGTAACACCAGGTAAGGGCGGCACTGATATTGAAGGTGTACCAGTATTTGATACAGTAGAAGATGCAGTGAAAGCAACAGGGGCAAACGCTTCAGTTGTATACGTTCCACCCGCTTTTGCGGCAGATGCAATTATGGAAGCTGTTGATGCAGAAATTGATTTAGTAGTATGTATTACTGAAGGGATTCCTGTATTAGATATGGTAAACGTAAAGAGATATATGGCGGGTAAACATACACGTTTACTTGGACCAAACTGCCCAGGTGTAATCACACCGGATGAATGTAAGATTGGTATTATGCCAGGATATATTCATAAAAAAGGTCATGTTGGTATCGTATCTCGCTCTGGTACATTAACGTATGAAGCTGTACATCAGTTAACACAAGAAGGTATTGGCCAATCTACTGCTGTAGGTATCGGCGGAGACCCTGTTAACGGTACAGACTTTATTGATGCTTTAAAAGCATTTAATGAAGATGAAGAAACACATGCTGTAATTATGATTGGTGAAATCGGCGGTACAGCAGAAGAAGAGGCAGCTGAATGGGTAAAAGCTAATATGACAAAACCTGTTGTAGGCTTCATTGGTGGTCAAACAGCGCCTGCTGGCAAACGTATGGGCCATGCTGGTGCAATCATTTCTGGCGGTAAAGGAACTGCTGCTGAAAAGATTAAAACAATGGAAGCTTGTGGCATTAAAGTAGCTGAAACTCCAGCAGTTATGGGAGAAACGCTAATCTCTGTTTTAAAAGAAAAAGGTTTATTTGAGACTTGTAAAAACTATTAATCTGTTGAAAGACACCTTCTTACTTGAGGGTGTCTTTTTAGACTTTTTCTGTTTACATAATAAAAATTATGGGTAAGGAGAATCAAGATGAAAAGAGAGAGATTATTACATCTTCATTACTTGCTAGCAGATTATTGGAAAGCGATGGAGAGGCTACTATATGTCGATCCAGAATTAGAGAACATATATAATTTTAACGAAAAACAAATGGAACACTACACTGGAATATCCTCGAAAAAATCTTCAGAACTAGTAAAATTTCTTCAAAGTTCAAATCTTCCGCAATATATATCTTATTTAGAGAAAAATCGTATTTTTTATATAACGATATGGGATGAAAATTATCCGCAATTATTACGTGAAATACAAGATCCTCCCTTCGTTTTATATGGAAAAGGAGAGAAAGATTTCCTGAATAAAGTAAATAAATTAGCAGTTGTTGGAACGAGAGAACCATCATTATATGGTCATGAGAGTTTGAAGTTTATTTTACACCCTTTATTAGAAAGAGAGTGGCTTATTGTCAGTGGGTTTGCAAAAGGGATAGATACAATGTCTCATGAGATTACAGTAAGGCATCATTGCCCGACTATTGCGATATTAGGGCATGGATTGTCTTTTATGTATCCGAAAGAAAATAGACCTTTATATGAAATGTGGAAGGAATATATATTGTTATTGACAGAGTATCCGCCGCACTATGCACCGAAAAAATGGTATTTTCCAAAAAGAAACCGGATTATTAGTGGTATAAGTAAAGGTGTTTTAGTTGTAGAAGCGAAATCGAGAAGTGGAACACTTATTACTGCGGACCTTGCGTTAGAGCAAAGTAGAGAGGTATTTGCGCTTCCTGGACCTATATTTATAGAGGGGGCATCGGGAACGAATCATCTTATTCAGCAAGGAGCAAAACTAGTAAGAAATGCAGAAGATATCTTGGAAGAGATTTTAAATTAACCATATATTTTTATGTTTTTATTAAACAATTATTGACAAATGGTAGATTGGCACTGTATGGTATATTCATTCTTGATTGACAAAAACAAGAGAAATCAATAAGATTAATGAAGACTTGAATCCACCTCTTAAGGAGGCACTAGCATGTCAGATTACCTCGTAATCGTGGAGTCGCCTTCTAAGGCGAAGACCATTGAGAAATATTTAGGGAAAAAATACAAAGTTGTCGCGTCTATGGGACATGTTCGCGATTTGCCAAAAAGTCAAATGGGGATAGAAGTAAAGAACAACTTCACCCCGAAGTATATTACCATTCGTGGTAAAGGTCCCGTCTTAAAAGATTTAAAATCAGCGGCCAAAAAAGCAAAGAAAGTCTATCTTGCGGCCGATCCAGACCGTGAAGGGGAAGCGATTGCTTGGCATTTAGCGAATACGTTAAATGTGGACGTTGAATCAGATTGTCGGGTTGTGTTTAATGAGATTACGAAAGATGCAATCAAAGAATCATTTAAACATCCTCGTGCAATCAATATGGATTTAGTGGATGCACAACAAGCAAGACGTATACTTGATCGTCTTGTTGGTTACAATATTAGTCCTTTATTATGGAAGAAAGTAAAAAAAGGATTAAGTGCAGGACGTGTACAATCTGTAGCAGTTCGTTTAATCATCGAGCGTGAAAGGGAAATTCAAAACTTTGAACCTGAAGAATTCTGGACAATTAAAACAGAATTTGTAAAAGGAAAAGACACATTTGAAGCAAGCTTTTACGGTGTAGATGGTGAAAAAGTTCAATTAACAAATGAAACGCAAGTGAATGAAATAATTGAACAGATGAAAGAGAATGCGTTTTCAGTTGAAAATGTAACGCGCAAAGAGCGAAAACGTAACCCTGCATTACCGTTTACAACATCTTCCTTGCAACAAGAAGCAGCCCGTAAGTTAAACATGCGAGCAAAGAAAACAATGATGCTTGCACAGCAATTGTATGAAGGGATAGATCTTGGAAAACAAGGAACTGTAGGTCTTATTACGTATATGAGAACTGATTCAACACGTATCTCAGAAACAGCTCAAACAGAGGCTCGTACTTACATCACTGAAGCGTATGGTACGGAATACATAGGAACAGAAAAGAAGAAAGAAACGAAAAAGTCAAATGCACAAGATGCGCATGAGGCAATTCGTCCTACTTCGGTAATGAGAAAGCCAGAGGAACTAAAAAGTTTCTTAGGTCGTGATCAACTTCGATTATATAAATTGATTTGGGAGCGATTTGTTGCAAGTCAAATGGCGTCTGCTATAATGGATACTGTGACAGCGAGACTCATTAATAACAATGTTCAGTTCCGTGCAAGTGGATCGGTTGTAAAGTTCCCAGGATTTATGAAAGTGTATGTAGAGTCAAAAGATGATGGTGCTGAAGAAAAGGATAAGATGTTGCCGCCTTTAGAAGTAGGGGAAACTGTATTTTCAAAGGATTTAGAACCAAAGCAACATTTTACACAACCTCCTCCGCGCTATACAGAGGCTCGCCTAGTAAGAACACTTGAAGAACTTGGAATTGGAAGACCGTCGACATATGTACCTACACTTGAAACGATTCAAAAGCGTGGGTATGTAGGCTTGGATAATAAACGCTTCGTTCCGACTGAACTTGGTGAAATAGTAATTGAACTTATTTTAGAGTTTTTCCCAGAAATTATTAACATTGAATTTACTGCCAATATGGAGCAAAGCCTTGATGAAGTAGAAGAAGGAAATGCGAATTGGGTAAAAATTGTTGATGATTTCTACGTAGGTTTTGAACCGCGTTTAGAAAAAGCGGAAAAAGAAATGCGTGAAGTGGAAATTAAAGATGAACCAGCTGGGGAAGATTGTGAACTATGTAATCACCCAATGGTCTTTAAAATGGGTAAATACGGGAAATTTATGGCTTGCTCGAATTTCCCAGATTGTCGTAATACAAAGCCGATTGTGAAAGAAATCGGTGTTACTTGTCCAAAGTGTGATAAGGGTCAAATTATTGAACGCCGTAGTAATAAAAAGAAACGTCTTTTCTATGGGTGCGGTACGTATCCGGAATGCGACTTTGTATCTTGGGATAAGCCAATTGGTCGTAAGTGTCCGAAGTGCGAAGGCATGCTTGTAGAGAAAAAGTTGAAAAAAGGCGTGCAAGTACAATGTATTTCGTGCGATTATGAAGAAGAACAACAAATGTGAGCGTAACTGCTCACATTTTTTTCGGGAAGAAAAGGAAAGGTGATATAAATGACAACACAAGTAGTAAACGTCATTGGCGCAGGTCTTGCAGGAAGTGAAGCAGCTTACCAAATTGCAAAACGTGGTGTCCAAGTTAGATTATATGAAATGAGACCGGTAAGGCAAACGCCAGCTCATCACACAGATAAATTCGCTGAATTAGTATGTAGTAACTCACTTCGTGCAAACACTTTAACAAATGCGGTTGGAGTTATTAAAGAGGAAATGCGCTTAATGGATTCTGTAATTATTCGTGCGGCGGATGAGTGCTCTGTACCAGCTGGAGGCGCTTTAGCTGTAGACCGTCATGAGTTCGCAGCTAAAGTAACAGAATACGTAAAGAACCATCCAAATGTAACTGTAATGAATGAAGAAATTACAGATATTCCAGAGGGACCGACAATTATTGCTACAGGTCCATTAACATCTCCTGATCTTTCTGCAAAATTGAAAGAATTAACAGGAGAAGATTATTTCTACTTCTATGATGCTGCAGCCCCAATCGTAGAAAAAGACAGCATTGACATGAATAAAGTATATTTAAAATCGCGTTATGACAAAGGTGAAGCTGCATATTTAAATTGCCCAATGACAGAAGAAGAGTTTGATCGTTTTTATGAGGCTCTAATTGCTGCTGAGACAGTGCCTTTAAAAGAGTTTGAAAAAGAAATTTTCTTTGAAGGTTGTATGCCAGTAGAGGTTATGGCAAGTAGAGGGAGACAGACGTTAGTATTTGGACCTATGAAACCTGTTGGATTGGAAGATCCAAAAACAGGGAAAACGCCATATGCTGTTGTTCAGTTACGTCAAGATGATGCAGCGGGAACTTTATACAATATCGTAGGTTTCCAAACACATTTAAAGTGGGGACCGCAAAAAGAAGTGCTACAGTTAATTCCAGGATTGGAAAATGCAGAGATTGTACGTTATGGTGTAATGCATCGTAATACGTTTATTAATTCACCTAATTTGCTTCGTCCAACATATCAATATAAACAACGGGATGATTTATTCTTCGCTGGTCAAATGACTGGAGTAGAGGGATATGTTGAATCAGCAGCATCAGGATTATTAGCAGGAATTAATGCTGCGCGTCTTGTGCAAGGTGAAGAGCCAGTTGTATTACCGCCAGTAACTGCGATGGGTAGCATGGCAAATTACATTACGGCAACGAACGCTAAAAACTTCCAACCGATGAATGCGAACTTCGGTCTATTTGCACCGTTAGAGAAGAAGATTAAAAAGAAAGCAGAACGAAATGAAGCGTACGCAGCACGCGCTTTAGAAACGATTCGAAATTTTGTAAATATTTAGTTAAATTTCTTGCAAAGGCTACTAAGTTGTGATACGATTTAGTAGCCTTTATTGAGGTGAGTTGTGTGAATGTGAAGAAATTGTTACAATTATTCGTTGGATATTTACAAATTGAAAGAAATTATTCAAAATATACAATTGCAAGTTATCAAAATGATTTAGAACATTTTGTGCAATTTATGGAACGAGAAGGCATATCCTCTTTTTTAGACGTTACATACGCGGATGTTCGTTTGTACTTAACGACGTTGCACGATGAGAAGTTAGCCCGTAAATCTGTCGCAAGAAAAGTATCAAGCTTACGAAGTTTATATCGTTTTTTGATGCGTGAAGGTTATCGAAAGGATAATCCGTTTGCACTTGCGTCACTCCCCAAAAAAGAATTGTCAATCCCAAAGTTTTTATATGCTGAAGAGTTAGAGGAATTATTTGAAGTTTCTGACACGGAAACACCATTAGGTCAAAGGAATCAAGCTTTGTTAGAGTTGATGTATGCGACTGGGATCCGTGTGAGTGAATGTGTCAATTTACAACTTACCGATATTGACTTTGCGGTGGGAACAATTTTAGTAATGGGAAAAGGAAAAAAACAAAGGTATATTCCGTTCGGAAGCTATGCGCAAGATTCTTTAATTACTTATATAGAGAATGGGAGAAAACAGTTAGTTAATAAGACTGACGAAGACTCTCATATGGTATTTTTAAATGCGAAAGGTAAACCGCTAACAAGTCGTGGAGTTCGTTATGTTTTAAATGAACTCATTAAAAAGGCTTCGCTGACAATGCGGATAAGTCCCCATATGTTAAGGCATACATTTGCTACACATATGCTAGATGAAGGGGCGGATTTACGTACTGTACAGGAGTTATTAGGCCATGAAAATTTGTCGACGACACAAATTTATACGCATGTCTCTAAAGAAAGATTGCGTTCTGTTTACATGAAGCATCACCCGCGGGCATAAATTGCTTTAAAAGCTATAAAAACAAATAAAGGAGTTTTTTCTATGGGAAATTTCCACGCTACAACGATATTTGCAGTTCATCATAATGGAGAATGTGCAATGGCTGGAGATGGCCAAGTGACAATGGGAAATGCTGTTGTAATGAAACATACAGCTCGTAAAGTTCGTAAACTTTTCCAAGGTAAAGTTTTAGCTGGTTTCGCAGGATCAGTTGCTGACGCATTTACTCTTTTTGAAATGTTTGAAGGGAAATTAGAAGAGTATAATGGCAACTTGCAGCGTGCTGCTGTTGAAATGGCTAAACAATGGCGTGGCGATAAAATGTTACGTCAGCTAGAAGCAATGCTCATTGTCATGGATAAAACAACTATGCTCCTTGTTTCAGGTACAGGAGAAGTGATTGAACCGGATGATGGTATTTTAGCAATTGGATCTGGTGGGAATTATGCACTTTCTGCAGGTCGTGCTTTAAAGCAATATGCAAGTGAACACTTAACAGCGAAGCAAATTGCGAAAGCGAGTTTAGAGATTGCTGGCGATATTTGTGTTTATACGAATCACAACATAATTGTTGAAGAATTGTAGAATCGTAAGGGAGGCATTTTATATGCATTTACATTTTACTCCGCGCCAAATTGTGGAAAAATTAGATCAATACATCATCGGTCAAAAAGACGCAAAGAAAGCGGTTGCTGTAGCGTTGAGAAATCGATATCGTCGCAGTAAATTAGCTGAAAATTTACGTGACGAAATTGCACCTAAAAATATCTTAATGATTGGACCGACAGGTGTTGGGAAAACAGAGGTAGCACGACGAATGGCGAAACTCGTTGGAGCACCTTTTATTAAGGTTGAGGCTACAAAATTCACAGAAGTTGGATATGTGGGTAGAGATGTAGAGTCAATGGTACGTGACCTGGTGGAAACATCGGTTCGTATCGTAAAAGAAGAAATGGTAGTGAAAGTTCAAGATAAAGCCGAAGAGCAAGCGAATCAACGTCTTGTTGAAATTTTAGTACCGAGTCCAGAGAAACAATCTGGATTCAAAAATCCATTAGAGATGCTTTTTGGAGGTACTCAAAATTCGAATCAAACGTCTGATACACAAGAAGATGTTGAAATCGAAAAGAAGCGTCAAGATGTGGAGAGAAAGCTTGCTGCAGGGCTTCTTGAAGACGAAATTGTATCGATTGAAGTGACTGAACAACAGTCTTCCATGTTTGATATGTTACAAGGAACTGGCATGGAGCAAATGGGAATGAATTTCCAAGATGCGCTAGGAAGTTTTATGCCGAAAAAAACGAAAAAACGTAAACTTTCTGTAAAAGAAGCAAGAAAACTCTTGACAAATGAAGAGGCACAGCGCTTAATTGATATGGATGAAGTTACACAAGAGGCTGTTTATCGTGCTGAACAGCTCGGGATTATTTTTATCGATGAAATTGACAAAATTGCTGGTAAGCAGTCGAATAGCGTAGATGTATCACGTGAAGGTGTGCAACGTGACATTTTGCCGATTGTAGAAGGGTCGAATGTTGCGACAAAATACGGATCAGTAAAAACGGATTATATTTTATTCGTTGCAGCTGGAGCGTTCCATATGTCTAAACCGTCGGATTTAATTCCGGAATTGCAAGGGAGATTTCCGATTCGAGTAGAATTAACAAAATTATCGACAGACGATTTTGTTAAAATACTAATCGAGCCTGACAATGCGTTAATTAAACAATATATGGCATTATTAGCGACTGAAGGTATAGAAATTGAATTTTCAGACGAAGCTATTCGTAAGATTGCTGAGATTGCTTATCAAGTTAATCAGGATACAGATAATATTGGAGCAAGAAGACTTCATACAATTATGGAGAAGCTCCTTGAAGATTTATCGTTTGAAGCATCTGAAATTACGTTAGAGAAAATAACGATAACACCTCAATACGTTGAGGAGAAATTAGCAACAATTGCTAAAAATAAAGATGTGAGCCAGTTTATTTTGTAATAGTGTCATCAGGTGACTCGCCCTAGTTTCCAAGTGATGAAAAAATATGTGAGTAACATGTAGGAGGAACTTTTGAAATGGAATTATTAGCAAAAACGAGAAAATTAAATGCGTTATTACAGAGCGCAGCAGGGAAGCCTGTAAACTTTAGAGAAATGTCTGACACAATGTGTGAAGTAATCGAAGCAAACGTATTCGTAGTTAGCCGTCGTGGTAAATTACTAGGTTATGCAATTCACCAACAAATCGAAAACGAACGCATGAAGCAAATGCTTGCAGAACGTCAATTCCCAGAAGAATATACACAAAGCTTATTCAACATTACAGAAACATCTTCAAACTTAGATGTGAACAGTGCTTACACAGCATTCCCAGTAGAAAACAGAGAATTATTTGGTCAAGGTTTAACTACAATCGTACCAATCGTTGGTGGCGGTGAGCGTCTAGGGACATTAGTATTAGCTCGTCTTGGTCAAGAGTTCTTAGATGATGATTTAATCCTTGCTGAGTACAGCTCAACTGTTGTAGGTATGGAAATCTTACGTGAAAAAGCAGAAGAAATCGAAGAGGAAGCACGTAGTAAAGCTGTTGTTCAAATGGCGATCAGCTCATTATCTTACAGTGAGTTAGAAGCGATTGAGCACATCTTCGAAGAATTAAATGGAACAGAAGGTTTACTTGTTGCAAGTAAAATTGCTGATCGCGTAGGAATTACTCGTTCTGTAATCGTAAATGCACTACGTAAATTAGAAAGTGCTGGTGTTATTGAGTCTCGTTCTTTAGGTATGAAAGGAACATACATTAAAGTGCTAAACGACAAGTTTCTACAGGAACTTGCTAAATTAAAAACAAACTAATTTGTAAAAAACTCTCCTCAATCGAGGAGAGTTTTTTATGTGCAATGGATAGATGGTGCTTGTGAAAAGTGTCATAAGCGTGTTTTCTGAGAAAACTATTAATTGTATTTATTTTTTTGCTTAAAAGAAATGAAGGTTGGTAATACTAGAATTCGAGTATGAACAAAGAAAGTTTTACATTGTTCGCATTTTCGACTTGATTGTAATATTTCAGTATGATATAGTAAGCAGTGGTGTCAGTACAAAGTACACACGTTTACTGATTTAAGTGTTGGTGCTACGTTTGTAGTTTCGCTTAGAGATGAAGTAAACGGAGGATATCAAAAACCATTTAGGAGGAACTATATTATGTCAGTAATTTCTATGAAGCAATTGCTTGAAGCTGGTGTTCATTTCGGACATCAAACTCGTCGTTGGAACCCAAAAATGAAGCGTTACATTTTCACAGAGCGTAACGGTATCTACATCATCGACTTACAAAAAACTGTGAAAAAAGTTGAGGAAGCTTACAGAACGATGCGCGACATCGCTGCTGAAGGCGGAGACATCTTATTCGTAGGTACTAAAAAACAAGCACAAGAAGCTATTAAAGAAGAAGCAACTCGTGCTGGTATGTACTTCGTTAACCAACGTTGGTTAGGCGGAACTTTAACAAACTTCCAAACAATCCAAAAGCGTATCAAGCGTCTTAAAGACATCGAAAGAATGCAAGAAGATGGTACTTTCGAAGTACTTCCTAAGAAAGAAGTTGTTCAACTTAAAAAAGAGTTAGAGCGTCTTGAGAAATTCTTAGGCGGTATTAAAGATATGAAAGGTCTTCCAAGTGCATTATTCGTAGTAGACCCTCGTAAAGAGCGTATTGCAGTTGCTGAAGCACGCAAATTACACATTCCAATCATCGGTATCGTTGATACAAACTGTGATCCAGACGAAATCGATCACGTTATCCCAGCAAACGATGATGCAATTCGTGCTGTAAAACTTCTTACATCTAAAATGGCAGACGCGATCCTTGAAGCAAAACAAGGTGAAGAAACTGTTACTGCGTAACAAAGTTGGAAAGGTGATAAGGGGTTCGGCCTTTTATCACCTTTTTTAAGGTATAAACACCTTTATAAAAGGTATAAATACATATTTTAGGAGGATGAAAAGTATGGCAATCACTGCTCAAATGGTAAAAGAATTACGTGAAAAAACTGGCGCAGGTATGATGGACTGCAAAAAAGCTTTAACAGAAACTAACGGCGACATGGAGAAGGCAATTGACTTCTTACGTGAAAAAGGTATTGCGAAAGCTGCTAAAAAAGCTGACCGCATTGCTGCTGAAGGTTTAACTTTCATCGAAACAAACGGTAACGACGCTTTAATCTTAGAATTAAACTCTGAAACTGATTTCGTTGCGAAAAACGAAGGTTTCCAAACACTAATTAAAGAATTAGCTGCTCACTTATTAACTAACAAACCAGCTAACGTTGAAGAAGCTATGGCTCAAACAATGGAAAACGGTAAAAAAGTTGAAGAGCACATCAACGAAGCAATCGCTAAAATTGGTGAAAAACTTACACTTCGTCGTTTCGAAATCGTATCAAAAACTGATGCAGATGCATTCGGCGCTTACCTACACATGGGTGGACGCATTGGTGTATTAACAGTTCTTGAAGGTTCTACTGATGAAGCTGCTGCTAAAGATGTTGCAATGCACATCGCTGCAGTTAACCCTAAATACATCGACCGCGATGCTGTAACAGCTGAAGAAGTTGAGCATGAGCGTCAAGTATTAACACAACAAGCATTAAACGAAGGCAAGCCTGAGAAAATCGTTGCAAAAATGGTTGAAGGCCGTTTAGGCAAATTCTTCGAAGAGATTTGCTTACTTGACCAAGCATTCGTTAAAAACCCTGATATGAAAGTTCGTCAGTTCGTTGAGTCTAAAGGCGGAACATTAAAAGGATTCGTTCGCTACGCTGTTGGTGAAGGTATCGAAAAACGCGAAGACAACTTTGCTGAAGAAGTAATGAACCAAGTAAAAGGTAGCAACTAATACAGATTAGGGAACACATTGTGTTCCCTTTTTTAAAATAAAGATGTAAGCAATTGGAGGTTCATTATGAGTAAACCGAAATATAATCGTGTCGTTTTAAAGCTAAGTGGAGAAGCTTTAGCTGGAGAGCAAGGATTTGGAATTAACCCAACTGTTATTAAGTCAGTTGCGGAACAAGTAAAAGAAATTGCAGAACTTGATGTAGAGGTTGCTGTTGTTGTTGGTGGCGGTAACATTTGGCGTGGGAAAATTGGAAGTGAAATGGGCATGGATCGTGCAGGGGCAGATTACATGGGCATGTTAGCGACAGTTATGAATTCATTAGCTCTTCAAGATAGCTTGGAGAATATCGGAATTCAAACTCGTGTACAAACTTCAATTGAGATGCGTCAAGTTGCAGAACCTTACATTCGTCGTAAAGCAGTTCGTCACTTAGAGAAAAAACGTGTTGTTATCTTTGCAGCAGGTACAGGTAACCCATATTTCTCTACAGATACAACAGCAGCATTACGTGCGGCAGAAATTGAAGCAGATGTAATTTTAATGGCGAAAAACAATGTAGATGGTGTATATAATGCGGATCCATCTATTGATCCAACAGCTACGAAATATGAAACGCTTACTTACTTAGACGTATTAAAAGAAGGTTTAGGTGTAATGGATTCTACAGCTTCTTCTCTATGTATGGATAATGATATTCCATTAATTGTATTCTCAGTTATGGAAAAAGGTAATATTAAACGTGCCGTTTTAGGCGAAAATATCGGAACAGTGGTAAGGGGGAAATAAATATGGGACAACAAGTATTGAAGTCTTCAAATGAAAAAATGGAAAAAGCAGTTGCTGCTTATTCTCGTGAATTAGCAACAGTTCGTGCTGGCCGTGCAAACGCGTCTGTATTAGATAAGGTACAAGTTGATTACTATGGTGCACCAACACCAGTTGTGCAATTAGCGAACATTACAGTTCCAGAAGCGCGTTTACTAGTAATTCAACCTTATGATAAAACTTCTATCGGTGATATTGAAAAAGCAATTTTAAAAGCAGATTTAGGCTTAAATCCTTCTAATGATGGAACTGTAATTCGTATTGCGTTCCCTGCATTAACAGAAGAACGTCGTCGTGATCTTGTAAAAGTTGTGAAAAAATATGCTGAAGAAGCTAAAGTTGCTGTTCGTAACGTACGTCGTGACGGAAATGATGATCTTAAGAAGCTTGAAAAAGCTGGCGAGATTACAGAAGATGATTTAAGAGGATATACTGAAGATATCCAAAAAGAAACAGATAAATATATTGCAAAAGTTGACGAAATCGCAAAAAACAAAGAAAAAGAAATCATGGAAGTGTAATAGCGATAACTTCGCAATTATGACCCTCTTCTTAAGGGGGTCTTTTTACACTTTTAGGCATACGTCTGCTTGCTGGAGGGTATGAATGATGTTTAAAAACTTTCCTTTTTTTAAAGGTAAAAAGGACACATCGTTTGATCATCTCGTTGAAGAAGTGAAAAAAGGATATATCCCAGAACATATTGCCATCATTATGGATGGGAATGGAAGATGGGCAAAGAGGAGAGCAATGCCTCGTATTGCGGGACATCATGAAGGTATGCAAGTTGTAAAGAAAATTACAAAATTTGCAAGTAAACTTAATGTGAAAGTGTTAACTCTTTATGCTTTTTCAACTGAGAACTGGAAAAGACCGAAAAAGGAAGTTGATTATTTAATGAAGCTTCCAGAAGAATTTCTAGGTACATTTTTACCAGAATTGATTGAAGAAAACGTACAAGTCCGAGTAATAGGGCAAAAAGATCGTCTTCCTACGCATACACGCAGAGCGATGGAGAAAGCCATGGAAGATACGAAAGAGAATACGGGATTAATTCTTAATTTCGCGTTAAACTATGGAAGTCGAGATGAAATCGTTTCTGCTGTGCAACATATGATGAAAGATAATGAGGAAGGAAAAATTCGTTCTGAAGAGGTAAGTGAAGAAATGCTTTCCTCCTACTTAATGACGAATTCTTTACCTGATCCAGAGTTGTTAATCCGAACAAGCGGAGAGCTACGTATTAGTAATTTCATGTTATGGCAAATTGCATATTCGGAGTTTTGGTTTACAGACGTGTATTGGCCAGACTTCAAAGAAGAACATTTGCTAAATGCGATTACTGACTTTCAACATAGAGGGCGCAGATTCGGAGGCGTGTAGAAAGAGAGGGTTTGGTAGTGAAACAGAGAATTATTACTGGAGTGGTTGCTGCCGCGCTATTCATTCCCATCGTAATATACGGTGGCGTGCCTTTTACGGTTTTAGTGTATGCACTTGCTTCTATAGGTTTATATGAATTAATTCGTATGAATAAGCTTACGCTTATTTCAGTACCGACAGTTTTAGCTGCAGTATTATTGTGGATTCTTTTAATTCCAAGTAGTGCATCAGAACTGTTTACATGGATTGGATTAGGTAAATTGGAAATCACATTTGTGATTGTTTTATTACTTTTATCATATACAGTCCTTTCTAAGAATACATTTACTTTTGATAATGCTTCATTTTTACTGATGGCGACGACATATGTGGCAATGGGATTCTTATATTTAAATGAAACGAGAATATTAGGAATTAAATATGTATTTTGCGCATTATTTGTTATATGGGCTACTGATTCAGGCGCATATTTCGTAGGAAAAGCATTGGGCAAGAGAAAATTGTGGCCAGAAATCAGTCCAAATAAAACGATTGAAGGTTCATTAGGGGGCATCGTTTGTGGAATTATTGTGGCACTTGTTTACAACGTGTTCTTCCCAGTCGAATCGAATGTAGTAATTTTAATTGTGCTGACAATTATCATTTCTATTTTTGGACAAATTGGTGATTTAGTACAATCTGCTTTTAAACGTCATTATGGCGTAAAGGATTCAGGTACAATTTTACCTGGGCATGGTGGTATATTAGACCGAACAGATAGTTGGTTATTCGTTTTACCAATTCTCTACTTCTTATTACAATACAATTAATAAATGAACGAGGGGTTGGAGTCATGAAAAACATTAGTTTATTAGGTGCAAGCGGATCAATTGGTACACAAACTTTAGATGTATTACGCTCGCACCCAGACCAATTCCGTCTCGTTGCTTTTTCTGTAGGGAAAAATATTGACTACGCAGTAAAGGTAATTCAAGAATTTTCTCCGCAAATCGTCTCTGTGCAAAGAGAGGAAGATGTTTTAAAATTACAATCTGTTTCTGGTAATACAAAAATTGTATATGGTAGTGAAGGACTTTTAGAAGTAGCATTACATCCAGATGCGGAGATTGTAGTAAATGCTGTTGTAGGTAGCGTAGGGTTGTTACCAACACTTCGTGCAATTGAGGCGAAAAAAACAATTGGAATTGCAAATAAAGAAACGTTAGTAACTGCAGGACATCTTGTAATGGAAGCAGCACGAAAACATAATGTTTCGTTACTTCCAGTTGATAGTGAACATTCGGCTATTTTTCAATGCTTGAATGGTGAAAATGAAAAAAGAATTTCTCGTCTTATTATAACGGCTTCTGGTGGAAGTTTCCGCGATAAAACGAGGGATGAATTGCATCGTGTGACCGTAGAAGATGCGCTTCGACATCCAAACTGGTCAATGGGTTCGAAAATTACAATTGATTCTGCTACAATGATGAATAAGGGACTAGAAGTAATTGAAGCACATTGGCTTTTTGGTATCCCTTATGAGCAAATCGATGTTGTTTTACATAAAGAAAGTATTATCCATTCTATGGTTGAATTTGAAGATCGTAGTGTAATGGCGCAGCTTGGTTCACCTGATATGCGAGTACCAATTCAATACGCACTTACATATCCTGATAGATTGCCTCTTTCAGACACAAAACAGTTAAACTTATGGGAAATAGGGGCGTTGCATTTTGAGAAAATGGACCAAGAACGATTCCGTTGTTTACGTTTTGCGTATGAAGCTGGAAAAGCAGGTGGAAGTATGCCAGCTGTAATGAACGCAGCGAATGAAGTAGCTGTTGAAGCCTTTTTACAAAAGAGAATTGATTTCTTAACAGTGGAAGACCTCATTGAAAAAGCAATGAACCATCACAATGTCATTGCACGACCGAGCTTAGAGGAAATTTTGGAAATTGATGCGGCCACAAGACGGTTTGTGATGGAACAAATTTAGCAAAGGTGGTTATGGAATTGAATACAGCGATTGCCTTTATATTAATTTTCGGTGCACTCGTATTTTTCCATGAGCTAGGGCATCTATATTTCGCAAAAAGAGCAGGTATTTTATGCCGCGAGTTTGCGATTGGTTTTGGTCCGAAAATATTCTCATTTGAAAAGAATGAAACGGTGTATACGATTCGATTACTGCCCCTTGGTGGCTATGTAAGAATGGCTGGCGAGGATGCGGACACAGTTGAGTTAAAGCCTGGGAAAAAGGTTGGCCTTGTATTAAATGAAAAAGACGAAGTTGTGAAATTAGTTTTTGATGGATATGAAAAGTATCCAAATGTTCGTGTTATTGAAGTCGAACAAGCTGATTTGGAGCATAATTTAACAATTTCGGGCTATGAAGAGTACGAGGAAGAGCTTCAAACATTCCGAGTGAATGAAAAGGCTCGTATTATTACTGCGGGGGAAGAAATTCAAATTGCCCCGTATAATAGACAATTTGGCTCGAAAAAACTAGGGCAACGCGCTTTAACAATCTTTGCGGGTCCTGCAATGAACTTCATTTTAGCATTTGTTATTTTTGTGATTCTTGGATTTGTACAAGGGGTCCCTATTGACAAACCAATGGTCGGAAAAGTGATGGATAACAGTGCAGCACAGCAAGCTGGATTGAAAGAGAATGATACAATTCAAGCTATTGATGGGAAAAACACAAGTACATGGAAAGATGTTGTTACTATTGTACGTGAAAACCCAAATAAAGAAATTACGTTACAAGTAAAGCGTGATAATGAACAGTTTAATGTGAAAGTAACGCCAACACTCGATAAAGAAGGAAAAGACGAAGTTGGTAGGATCGGTGTTTATTCTCCTGTAGAGAAAACAGTGATGGGTTCTATTAAATCAGGTTTTGAACAAACGTACCAATGGACGAAACTAATTTTTGAGTCTCTTGTGAAATTAGTAACTGGTCAATTTTCTATTAATGAGTTGTCAGGTCCAGTAGGAATTTATAATCTAACAGATCAAGTTGTAGATTATGGGTTTACGCGTGTACTAAGTTTAGCTGCAGTTCTAAGCATTAATCTTGGTTTATTTAATTTATTACCAGTTCCTGCTTTAGATGGTGGCCGTTTATTCTTCTTCTTAATTGAAGCGTTACGAGGGAAACCAATTGATCGCCAAAAAGAAGGAATGGTTCACTTTATTGGTTTTGCATTATTAATGTTACTTATGTTAGTTGTAACTTGGAATGACATTCGTAAGTTTTTCTTGTAAAATAAAGTGAAACTTATAATGAAATAGAGCTCGTAGAATAAAATCCCTCACCTAACTCGAGGTGAGGGGTTTTACTGCGTGTAAGAGTAAAATGAAGAGGTGCAAATAAATGAAACAAAGTATGGTATTCAGTCCTACATTACGTGAAGTTCCAGCTGATGCTGAAATTAAGAGTCATCAGCTATTACTTCGTGCAGGTTTTATGCGTCAAAATGCTTCTGGTATTTATAGCTTTCTACCATTTGGATTAAAAGTATTACACAAAGTAGAACGTATCGTTCGAGAAGAAATGGAGCGCGCAGGAGCTGTAGAATTATTAATGCCAGCTATGCAAGCTGCAGAATTATGGCAAGAATCAGGTCGTTGGTATTCTTACGGATCTGAATTAATGCGTATGAAAGATCGTAACGCTCGTGAATTCGCATTAGGAGCGACACATGAGGAAGTAATTACGGATCTTGTGCGTGATGAAGTGAAATCATATAAAAAATTACCGTTAACATTATACCAAATTCAAACAAAATTCCGTGATGAGCAAAGACCTCGTTTCGGCTTATTACGTGGAAGAGAGTTTCTAATGAAAGATGCATACTCTTTCCATGCTACACAAGAGAGCTTAGATGAAGTATACGATCGCTTATATAAAGCATACTCTAACATTTTTGCTCGCTGTGGCTTGAATTTCCGTGCAGTTATTGCTGATTCTGGAGCAATGGGCGGAAAAGATACACATGAATTTATGGTATTATCTGATGTTGGTGAAGATACAATTGCATACTCTGACACATCTGATTATGCAGCAAACATCGAAATGGCTCCTGTTGTAGCTACGTATACGAAGAGTGACGAAGCAGAAAAAGCACTTGAAAAAGTAGCAACACCAGACCAAAAAGCAATTGAAGAAGTATCTGCATTCTTAAACATTGCAGCTGACAAGTGCATTAAGTCTATGGTGTTTAAAGTAGATGAGAAATTAGTAGTTGTACTTGTTCGTGGTGATCACGAAGTAAACGATGTGAAAGTGAAAAATGTATACGGCGCTTCAGTTGTTGAGCTTGCTTCTCATGAAGAAGTAAAAGCATTATTAAATTGTGAAGTTGGTTCATTAGGACCGATTAATGTAACAGGTGATATCGAAATTATTGCTGATCACGCTGTAGCATCAATTGTTAACGGATGTTCAGGAGCGAATGAAGAAGGGTTCCATTATGTAAATGTAAATCCAGAACGTGACTTTAAAGTAAGTCAATATACAGATTTACGCTTTATTCAAGAAGGAGACCAATCTCCAGATGGAAACGGAACAATTCTTTTCGCACGCGGAATTGAAGTTGGTCATGTATTCAAATTAGGAACTCGTTATAGTGAAGCAATGAACGCAACATTCCTAGATGAAAATGGAAAAACACAACCACTTATTATGGGTTGTTACGGTATCGGTGTATCTCGTACAGTAGCAGCAATTGCAGAGCAATTTAACGATGAGAACGGCTTAGTTTGGCCAAAAGCGGTAGCACCGTTCCATGTGCATGTAATTCCAGTAAATATGAAATCTGATGCACAACGTGAAATGGGTGAAAATATCTACAACTCATTACAAGAACAAGGCTATGAAGTGTTATTAGACGATCGTGCAGAACGTGCAGGTGTTAAATTTGCAGATGCAGATTTATTCGGTCTTCCAGTTCGTGTTACAGTTGGTAAAAAAGCAGACGAAGGTATTGTAGAAGTGAAAGTACGTGCTACAGGTGAGTCTGAAGAAGTAAAAGTAGAAGAACTTCAAACATATATTGCAAATATTTTAAAATAAGAAGAGGTACCTCGTAATGGGGTACCTTCTCTTTCTTTGTAAACGTATTTTGTAAAAGAAGAGGTGAGAAATCTTTCTTTGTGGTACGTTTCAATTTATAATAGCAAATGGAAGGAGAGTGCTTATGTCTTTAACAAATGAACAACAAGAGCGATTTCAAATTTTGCTCCAGCAGTTGCAAATACCAGACGACCTTATAAATCAATATTTACAAGGCGGTGGTATTGAAAGGCTCGTTATTGATAAAGCGAATAAAAGTTGGCATTTTGATTTACAAGTGCCACGTATTTTGCCTACAGAATTATATGAATTGCTAGAAACAAAGCTTAAGCAATCATTTTCTCATATTGCAAGAACAACATTTGCATTAGAAACAGAGAATAAACAATTTACAGAAGAAGAAGTGAGGGCGTATTGGCCGCTTTGTACGGAACGAATTACATTTTCACCTATGTTCGCATACTTAAAGAAGCAGCTTCCACAGGTGAATGGAGTGAAGTTGCTAATAAATGTAAATAACGAGCTGGAGTCTACGGCTTTAAAGAAAAACGTTGCGAAACCAGTAGGGGATCAATACGAAGTTTTTGGATTCCCGCGTTTTCAGTTAGACACACATATACAGCAAAATACAGAAGAAATGCAAAAGTTTCGTGAACAAACGCAGCAAGAAGACCGTGAGCGTGTTATACAAGCTATGGAAGAAATGGCGAAGAAGCAAGCTGAAGAAAGCAGCGTTGTGTATGAAGGACCGATTACACTCGGGTATCTTATTAAGCCAGATGAAGAGATTACACCGATGCGAGAAATTCAAGATGAAGAAAGAAGAAAAACGGTTCAAGGATATGTCTTCCATGTAGAAACAAAAGAGCTTCGTAGTGGGCGTACGTTATTAACTTTAAAAATAACGGATTATACGGATTCTATTATGATCAAAATGTTCTCACGTGACAAAGAAGATATTCCAATGCTGCAATCCTTGAAAAAAGGAATGTGGGTGAAAGCGCGTGGTTCTGTTCAAAATGATACATTCGTTCGAGATTTAGTAATGATTGCAAATGATATTAATGAAATAACAGGACCGTCTCGTAAAGATAAAGCACCAGAAGGCGAAAAACGAGTAGAGCTGCATCTCCATACTCCGATGAGTCAAATGGACGCTGTCACTCCAGTTTCTAAGCTTGTTGCTCAAGCTGGTAAATGGGGACATGAGGCTATTGCGGTTACAGATCATGCCGTGGCTCAGTCCTTCCCAGAGGCGTATTCTGCAGGGAAGAAGGCTGGTGTTAAAGTTATATATGGTGTAGAAGCAAATCTAGTTAATGATGGTGTACCGATAGCGTATAACGAAGCGCATCGTTTACTTGCAGAGGAAACGTATGTTGTTTTCGACGTTGAGACGACAGGTTTATCAGCTGTATACGATACAGTCATTGAGTTGGCTGCCGTAAAAGTAAAGGGTGGCGAAATTATTGATCGCTTTGAATCTTTCGCAAATCCACATCAACCATTATCAGCGACGATTATTGAATTGACAGGTATTACGGATGATATGTTAACTGATGCACCTGAAGTGGACGAAGTGTTTAAAAAGTTTGAGGAATGGATGGGCGACCATACACTTGTTGCCCATAACGCGAGCTTTGATATGGGCTTTATTAACGTAGGTTTTAAAAAGGCTGGACTAGAAAAAACGAATAATCCAGTTATTGATACGTTAGAACTTGCACGATTTTTATTCCCAGAAATGAAAAATCATCGATTAAATACGATGTGTAAAAAACTTGATATTGAATTAACACAACATCACCGTGCGATTTATGATACAGAAGCGACGGGATATTTACTTGTGAAAATGTTGAAAGACGTAATTGAAAAGGGATTTGAATATCACGATCAATTAAATGATAGCATGGGACAAGGGGATGCGTATAAGCGTGGCCGTCCAAGTCATATGACGTTACTTGCCACATCAGATGTTGGATTGAAAAATTTATATAAACTTGTTTCATATTCTCACCTTAATTACTTTTACCGTGTACCACGTGTGCCGAGATCACTATTAAAAAAATATCGTGAAGGGATTTTAGTAGGAACGGCTTGTGATAAAGGTGAAGTGTTCGAGGCAATGATGCAAAAGGCACCTGAAGAGGTAGAAGAAATTGCCCAGTTCTATGATTACATTGAAGTAATGCCTCCAGAGGTGTTGCGTCATTTAGTAGAACGTGAGCTTGTTCGAGACGAAGGTCAATTAAAAACAATTATTTCTAACTTAGTAAAACTAGGTGAGACGTTAGATAAACCAGTTGTTGCTACAGGAAACGTGCATTATTTAGACCCTGAGGATGCGATGTATCGTAAAATTTTAGTCAGTTCGCAGGGCGGAGCCAATCCGTTAAATCGACATTCATTACCGCCAGTACATTTCCGTACAACTGATGAAATGTTAGAATGTTTTTCATTCTTAGGTGAAGACAAAGCGAAAGAAGTTGTTGTAACAAATACACAAAAGATTGCGTCATTAATTGGTGATGTGCATCCAGTAAAAGACGATCTATACACACCGAAAATTGAAGGTGCTGATGATGAAACGCGTGATATGAGTTATAAAATGGCGCGTAGCATTTATGGTGAAGAACTACCGGAAATTGTAGAAGCACGTTTAGAAAAAGAATTAAAAAGTATTATTGGGCATGGATTCGCCGTAATTTATTTAATTTCACATAAGCTTGTGAAAAAATCGTTAGTAGACGGATATCTAGTAGGTTCGCGTGGATCGGTAGGGTCATCATTTGTTGCAACGATGATGGAAATTACAGAAGTAAACCCATTACCACCACACTATGTATGTCCGAAGTGTAAGCAATCAGAATTCTTTAATGATGGTTCTGTAGGTTCTGGTTTTGACTTACCAGATAAAGAATGTCCTGCTTGTAATATTCCATATGTAAAAGATGGACATGACATTCCTTTCGAAACGTTCCTTGGATTTAAAGGAGATAAGGTGCCCGATATCGATTTGAACTTCTCCGGGGAATACCAACCACGTGCCCATAACTATACGAAAGTACTGTTCGGTGAAGACTATGTATATCGTGCAGGAACGATTGGTACAGTTGCGGAAAAAACTGCTTACGGATATGTAAAAGGTTATGCAAATGATCATAACTTAACGATTCGAAATGCAGAGATTGATCGCTTAGTAGCAGGGTGTACCGGTGTAAAACGTACAACAGGACAGCATCCAGGCGGTATTATCGTTGTGCCAGATTACATGGATATCTTTGATTTCTCACCAATACAGTACCCAGCTGATTCAATTGGTGCTGAATGGAGAACAACGCATTTTGATTTCCACTCGATTCATGATAATTTATTAAAACTTGATATACTAGGACACGATGATCCGACCGTTATTCGTATGTTACAAGATTTAAGTGGTATTGATCCGAAAACAATCCCAACGGATGATCCAGAAGTAATGAAAATTTTCTCTGGTCCAGAATCGTTAGGGGTAACAGAAGAGCAAATTAACTGTAAAACAGGTACACTTGGTATACCAGAGTTTGGTACAAAATTCGTAAGACAGATGTTAGAAGAGACAAAACCGACGACATTCTCAGAGTTAGTCCAAATTTCTGGACTATCACATGGTACTGACGTATGGCTTGGTAATGCAAACGAGTTAATTTATAACGGTACATGTACGCTGAGCGAAGTTATCGGTTGTCGTGATGACATCATGGTATATTTAATCTATCAAGGTCTAGATCCATCATTAGCCTTCAAAATCATGGAGTCGGTTCGTAAAGGTAAAGGTGTACCGGAAGAATGGGAAGAAGACATGAAAAATAATAATGTACCAGGTTGGTATATTGATTCATGTAAGAAGATTAAATACATGTTCCCTAAAGCCCATGCGGCTGCTTACGTACTTATGGCTGTACGTATCGCATATTTTAAAGTACATTTTGCACTGTTATTCTATGCCGCATATTTTACAGTTCGTGCAGATGATTTTGATGTAGAGGCAATGGCGAAAGGTTCAGCATCTATACGTGCAAGAATTGATGAAATTGCTCAAAAAGGATTGGATGCAGCGCCGAAAGAGAAAAGTTTATTAACAGTACTAGAAATGACACTTGAAATGTGTGAGCGAGGATACTCATTCCAAAAGGTGGATTTATACCGCTCACATGCAACAGAATTTATTATTGATGGAGACACATTAATTCCTCCATTTAATGCGGTACCTGGTCTTGGTACAAACGCAGCTTTAAGTATTGTGGAAGCACGTAAAAATGGAGACTTCTTATCAAAAGAGGACTTGCAGCAGCGTAGTAAGGTCTCGAAAACAATTATTGAGTATTTAGATAGTCAAGGTTGTTTAGGAGATTTACCGGATCAAAACCAGTTATCACTGTTCTAGTAGGTAGGAAAAGTCTTTGCAAATCAACATTTCCTATGATATACTATTAACCGAGATAACCATGTCATGTATATTGTGTAAAGAAAAGAGTGGGGAAACCCACTCTTTCGTGTTACTATCTATGTTTTCTCTACGTAGATAGGTAAAAGATTTCTGTCGTATATACATATTTTGTTACAAGTTTTACTTCTTAAATTTGGTAATACTAAGACAGATAATCCCTGCTGAACAGCAGGGGCTTTTGTTAGCTAACGAGAAAGAATAAGATAGACCGTTTTTAAAGTGGCGGGGTCTTCTTCTTTTAAATGGTACATGACGGCAGGAAGGAGGCTGTTTATGGATAAGAAAGTCACAGAAGTTGTAGAAGCATTTGCGCAGCCGATCGTTGAAGAGTTAAATCTTGAACTTGTAGATGTAGAGTATGTGAAAGAAGGACAAGACTGGTTCTTACGCGTATTCATCGATTCTGAAAAGGGAGTCGACATTGAAGAATGCGGTGCGGTAAGTGAACGTTTAAGCGAAGCTTTAGATAAAGAGGATCCAATTCCTCATCTTTACTTTTTGGATGTATCATCTCCTGGAGCGGAACGCCCATTAAAGAAAGAAAAAGACTTCCAGCAAGCGGTAGGAAAACAAGTGGCAATTAAAACATATGAGCCGATTGATGGTGAAAAGATGTTTGAAGGAAAACTGCTTTCTTACGATGGTACAACAATAACATTATTATTAACAATTAAAACACGTAAAAAAGAAATCCAAATTTCGATGGATAAAGTCGCAAATGCGCGACTTGCTGTTACGTTTTAGTTAGAAGGGGGATCTTCATGAGCACTGAGTTATTAGATGCTTTGCTCGTATTAGAATCTGAAAAAGGCATTAGCAAAGACATTATTATTGATGCGATTGAAGCAGCTTTAATCTCTGCTTATAAGCGCAATTTTAATCAAGCACAAAACGTTCGTGTGAGCTTTAACCCAGAAGTGGGAACAATTCAAGTTTTAGCACGTAAAGACGTAGTAGACAATGTGTTTGATCCACGTCTTGAAATTTCTGTAGAGGAAGCAAGACAAATTAATCCAAACTACCAAGATGGTGACGTACTAGAAATTGAAGTAACACCAAAAGACTTTGGTCGTATTGCAGCACAAACTGCAAAACAAGTTGTCACACAACGAGTGCGTGAAGCAGAGCGCGGTGTTATTTACTCTGAGTTTAGTGACCGTGAAGAAGATATTATGGTAGGTATTGTACAACGTCAAGATGCTCGTTTCATCTATGTAAGCTTAGGAAAAGTAGAAGCTTTATTACCTGTAAGTGAGCAAATGCCTAATGAGCAATACAAACCACATGATCGTATTCGCGTATTCATTACGAAAGTAGAAAAAACGACAAAAGGACCACAAATTTACGTATCACGTACACATCCTGGTCTTTTAAAACGTTTATTCGAAATGGAAGTTCCTGAAATCTATGATGGAACTGTAGAAATTCGTTCTGTAGCACGTGAAGCTGGCGATCGCTCTAAGATCTCTGTATATGCAGAGAACACTGATGTTGATCCAGTTGGTTCTTGTGTAGGACCAAAAGGGCAACGTGTACAACGCATTGTAGACGAATTAAAAGGTGAAAAAATTGACATCGTCCGCTGGTCAAATGATCCAGTTGAATATGTTGCAAATGCATTAAGCCCATCACAAGTTGTTAAAGTACTTGTAGATGAAGAAGAAAAAGCGACAACAGTAGTTGTTCCAGACCACCAGTTATCATTAGCTATCGGTAAGCGTGGACAAAATGCACGTCTTGCAGCTAAATTAACAGGCTGGAAAATTGATATTAAGAGTGAGTCTGATGCGAAACAACTTGGTATTGTAACAGAAGAAGATAGGGTAATCGCATTTGGATTCGATTCAGTGGAAGACGAAATCGAATAGAGGTGATGAGTATGAGCAATCGAAAAGTTCCGTTACGAAAATGTGTTGCAACGCAAGAAATGAAATCAAAACGAGAGCTCGTTCGCATTGTTCGTTCCAAAGAGGGAGAAGTGTCCATTGATTTAACTGGGAAAAAATCAGGACGAGGTGCTTACTTGTCGAAGGACAAGGAGAGCATTCTTCAAGCTCAAAAGAAAAATGTTTTGGAACATCATCTAAAAGCGAAAATCGACGGTTCTTTATATGAAGAGCTTCTTGAGCTTGTTGAGAAGGAGTCGAAATAAGTGTCCGATTGGAAATCGTTTTTAGGACTAGCAAACCGGGCTCGGAAAATTATTTCGGGTGAAGAACTCGTTTTAAAAGAAGTACGAAGTGGCAAAGCAAAACTTGTATTGCTATCTGAAGATGCGTCAGTAAATACTACAAAACGCATCACAGATAAAACTACGTACTACAACGTACCAATGAGAAAGGTCGAAAATCGACAACAATTAGGGCATGCGATTGGGAGAGATGAGCGAGTCGTTGTAGCTGTGTTAGATGTAGGCTTTGCGAAAAAGCTGCGTAGCATGCTCGATACAAATTACCGGGGGTGAAGGTATGAGTAAAATTCGAGTGCATGAATATGCAAAAAAACATAATATCTCAAGTAAAGATCTTATGACAAAACTAAAAGAAATGAATATCGAGGTTTCGAATCATATGACAATGTTAGACGATGAAGTAGTAAATAAATTAGATAATGAATATCAAACTGAAAAACCTTCTGTTGCAGATGAGTTTGAAGTAGAAGAAAAAGTTGTTCGCAGTAAAAAGAACAGCAATAAGAAAAAGAAAAAAGGCAAAGGAAACGAAGACAAACGTCAAGAGAACTTTGCTGGTAGACAACAAACTCAAATTGTAGAAACACCAGATAAAATTACTTTCTCTGGAAGCCTTACAGTAGGAGATCTTGCTAAAAAATTAAGCAAAGAGCCATCTGAAATTATTAAGAAGCTCTTCATGCTTGGAATTATGGCAACAATTAACCAAGACTTGGATAAAGATACAATTGAGTTAATTGCTAACGACTACGGTATTGAAGTAGAAGAAGAAGTAATTGTAAGCGAGACTGAGTTTGAAACATTCATTGATGAGCAAGATGATGAAGAGAACTTAAAAGAACGTCCAGCTGTAGTTACAATCATGGGACACGTTGACCATGGTAAAACAACATTACTGGATTCTATTCGTAACTCAAAAGTAACTGCAGGCGAAGCGGGTGGAATTACTCAGCATATCGGTGCATATCAAGTTGAAGTAAACGATAAGAAGATTACATTCTTAGATACACCTGGTCACGCAGCATTTACAACGATGCGTGCTCGTGGGGCACAAGTAACGGATATTACAATCCTTGTTGTTGCAGCGGATGACGGTGTTATGCCACAAACGGTTGAAGCAATTAACCATGCGAAGGCAGCAGGAGTACCAATTATTGTTGCTGTGAATAAAATGGATAAACCAGCTGCAAACCCTGATCGCGTAATGCAAGAACTAACTGAATATGAATT
The DNA here is from genome assembly GCF_003946765.1 of Bacillus sp. 2D03. Taxonomy (NCBI): domain Bacteria; kingdom Bacillati; phylum Bacillota; class Bacilli; order Caryophanales; family Bacillaceae; genus Bacillus; species Bacillus sp. 2D03. Next base: position 128,859 of record NZ_RPSJ01000009.1, read on the forward strand.
AGTTCCAGAAGCTTGGGGCGGAGATACTATTTTCGTACCAATTTCTGCAATTCAAGGCGAAGGCATTGACAACTTACTAGAAATGATCCTTCTTGTAAGTGAAGTAGAAGAATATAAAGCAAATCCAAACCGCTATGCAACTGGTACAGTAATCGAAGCACAGCTTGATAAAGGTAAAGGAACTATCGCGACATTACTTGTTCAAAATGGTACGCTTCGAGTTGGAGATCCAATCGTTGTTGGAACTTCATTCGGACGTGTTCGTGCAATGGTAAGTGATATTGGTCGTCGTGTAAAAGTTGCTGGTCCATCAACTCCTGTTGAAATTACTGGTTTAAACGAAGTACCACAGGCTGGAGATCGTTTCATGGCATTTGCTGATGAGAAGAAAGCTCGTCAAATTGGTGAATCACGTGCACAAGAAGCGTTAGTTGCACAACGTGGTGAGAAATCTAAATTAAGCCTTGAAGATTTATTCCAACAAATCCAAGAGGGCGATGTAAAAGAAATTAACTTAATCGTAAAAGCAGACGTACAAGGTTCTGTTGAAGCGATGGCAGCATCACTTCGTAAAATTGATGTTGAAGGCGTAAAAGTTAAAATCATTCACACTGGTGTAGGTGCGATTACAGAATCTGATATCATTTTAGCTTCTGCATCTAATGCAATTGTAATTGGATTTAACGTACGTCCAGATGTGAACGCGAAGCGTACAGCTGAATTAGAGAACGTTGATATTCGTTTACACCGTATTATTTATAAAGTAATCGAAGAGATTGAAGCAGCTATGCAAGGTATGCTTGATCCAGAATTCGAAGAAAAAGTAATCGGTCAAGCAGAAGTTCGTCAAACGTTTAAAGTAACAAAAGTTGGAACAATCGCAGGTTGTTACGTAACAGACGGTAAAATTACGCGTGATAGTGGCGTACGTATTATCCGTGACGGCGTAGTAATTTTCGAAGGACAACTTGATACGTTAAAACGTTTCAAAGACGACGTAAAAGAAGTTGCACAAAACTATGAGTGTGGTATTACAATTGAGAGATATAATGATCTTAAAGAAGGGGACATCATTGAAGCGTACATTATGGAAGAAGTGAAGCGATGATTATCGCTTCACTCTCATTCGAGTGTATGATTTACGATGTGCATTCTTTAAAAGAGAAACGTGCAATTTTACAACGTGTGTTAACTCGTGTAAAACAGCGCTATAATGTAGCTGTTTCTGAAGTTGGGCACCAAGATGTATGGCAACGTACAGAAATTGCAATTGTTTCCGTATCCTCAAATCGTGTTATCTGTGAGAAAGAAATGAATCGTGTACTTGAGTACATCGATTCATTTCCTGAAATTGAACGTACAATAACACATTTGGAATGGTATTGAATGAGGTGAAGAGTTATGAAATTACGTGCGAACCGTGTGGGCGAGCAAATGAAAAAAGAATTAGGCGACATTATCAGTCGTAAAATTAAAGACCCACGTATTGGATTTGTTACAGTAACTGATGTACAAGTGAGTGGTGATTTACAAATTGCTAAAGTATATATTTCTGTTTTAGGTGATGAAGAACAGAAAGAAAATACTTTAAAAGGTTTAGCGAAGGCAAAAGGCTTTATTCGTTCAGAAATTGGCCAACGTATTCGTCTTCGTAAAACACCAGAAATTACCTTTGAGTTTGATGAGTCTATCGGATATGGTCATCGAATTGATACACTTTTACATGAAATTAATAAAGACGGTAAACGTGAAGAATAATGGATAGACATTTGTCTATCCATTTTTTCAATGCAAAATAAGTTTTGGATATTTACTACGAGAGAATTATGATGAGGTGAACATATATGGAAGGTGTAGTATTATTACATAAGCCAAAAGGCATGACATCACATGATTGTGTATTTAAATTAAGAAAGATATTGCGAGAAAAGAGAATTGGTCATACGGGAACATTAGACCCTGATGTAACAGGAGTATTACCAATTTGCGTTGGAAGAGCAACGAAAATTGCACAATTTTTAACAAGTGAAACGAAAACATATGAAGGTGAAGTAACATTAGGGTTTTCAACGACAACTGAAGATGCTTCTGGTGAGGTTGTTGAAACGAAAAATGTAGATCGTACTATTACTCGTAAGGAAGTAGAGAAAGTCCTTGCGGAATTAACAGGCACGATTGAACAAATGCCACCAATGTTCTCGGCTGTAAAAGTAAACGGGAAAAAATTATACGAATATGCAAGAGCAGGGCAAGAGGTGGAACGTCCAGTTCGTACAATTACAATTCATGAATTCATATTACTTGATGATCGTGAAGTTTTTGAAGGAGAAAATATTTCATTCCGTTTCCGTGTAACGTGTAGTAAAGGAACATATGTAAGAACGTTAGCTGTAATGATCGGGGAAAAACTTGGTTTCCCATCACATATGTCGCACCTTATAAGAACGGCATCTGGTGAATTTTTATTAGAAGATTGCATATCATTTGAAGAAATTGAAGAAAACGTGCAAAATGGAACAGTAGAGTCTATCTTCATTTCAATTGATGAAGCATTAAGTAAGTTTCCAAAAATGGTTGTAGATGAAAAGCAAGCAGAGAAAATAAAGAATGGTATGTTCTTAAAAAATGAATTAGAAATAACAGCACCATTTATTACAGTGTTTGATAAAAATGATCGTTGCTTAGCAATTTATGAACATCATCCGAAACATCCTGGTATGTTAAAGCCGATGAAAGTACTTGTGAATAATCAAGAACTAAAGCTATAATGAATTATTGGAAGGATTATTACAGAAAAAGGTGAATTCAAGCGTGAAACTTATTCATTTAACTCATCCACATGAACAAAATAAATTAGAATTACCACCTACTGTAATGGCATTAGGATTTTTTGATGGCATTCATTTAGGACATCAATGTGTAATTCGAACTGCGAAAAAAATAGCGGACGACCGAGGATATAAAAGTGCAGTTATGACATTTCATCCTCATCCATCTGTTGTTTTAGGAAAAAAGGATGCGCATGTGGAGTATATTACACCGATGCGCGATAAAGAAAAAATAGTCGAAAGCTTAGGAATCGATATATTATATGTAATTAAATTTGATGAATCATTTGCAGGGTTATTACCGCAACAATTTGTAGATGATTATATTATTGGTTTAAATGTAAAGCATGTAGTAGCAGGGTTTGATTATTCATATGGACGTTTAGGAAAAGGAAAGATGGAGACTTTACCATTTCATGCAAGAGGGGAGTTTACACAGACTGTGATTGAAAAAGTTGAATTTCAAGAAGAGAAAGTAAGTTCTACAGCATTACGAAAGTTAATTCGAAATGGCGAAATGGAGCAAATTCCATCTATTTTAGGTAGAGCCTATACTGTAGCGGGAACAGTTATACACGGCGACAAACGTGGACGTCAAATTGGTTTTCCAACAGCTAATGTAGGTTTAAGTGATGAGTATTTATTGCCACCTGTAGGTGTTTATGCAGTGAGATTAAAAGTTCACGATGAATGGTACGATGGTGTATGTAATATTGGATATAAACCGACTTTTAAAGAAGATGAGCGTCAATTATCAATTGAAGTGCATTTATTTGAATTTAACAAAGATATATACGATCAAAATGTTACAGTAGAGTGGCATATGCGTATAAGAGCAGAAAAGAAATTCAACGGTATTGATGAGTTAGTTGAACAAATCGCAAAAGATAAGAAAACAGCCCAAGAATATTTTGTGAGCGAAAAGAATATACTTGCTTTTTCAAATGAAAAGTAGTATTCTATGTTATGTACTTTATGACAACCATTGCTTGGCATTGCGACTCACCGACGCTTGCTAGGTAATTGGGGGTTTAATTAATAGGAGGTGAAATAGGATGGCTTTAACACAAGAGCGTAAAAATGAAATCATTGCACAATTTAGAACTCATGAGACTGATACTGGTTCTCCAGAGGTTCAAATTGCTGTCCTAACGGAGCAAATTAACACTCTAAACGAGCACTTACGTACTCACAAGAAAGATCATCATTCACGTCGTGGTCTATTAAAGATGGTTGGTAAACGTCGTAACTTACTAACTTACCTTCGTAATAGCGATATCACACGTTACCGTGAATTAATCACAAAGCTTGGCTTACGTCGATAGTCAAAGAAGCGGGAATATTCCCGCTTTTTTGTTAGGTAAAAATATATCTTCTACGCTTTATAGCTTACTTAATTTTAGGCAATACTAGAGGTAGAATATTGTGATATACTATCCATTTACATAGAAGAATTGAATACTTTAAATTGAGAGGGGTACTTAAATGAGTCAAGAAAAGCAAGTCTTCTCGATAGATTTAGCTGGTCGCCAGCTAACAGTTGAAACTGGTCAGCTTGCAAAACAAGCGAACGGAGCAGTATTAGTAAGATATGGCGATACAGCGGTTCTATCTACAGCAACTGCATCAAAAGAAGCAAAAAATGTAGATTTCTTCCCACTTACAGTAAACTATGAAGAGCGTTTATATGCAGTCGGAAAAATTCCTGGCGGTTTCATTAAACGTGAAGGTCGTCCAAGTGAAAAAGCAATTTTGGCAAGTCGTTTAATCGACCGTCCAATCCGTCCACTTTTCGCAGATGGTTTCCGTAACGAAGTACAAGTTGTCAGCATCGTAATGAGTGTTGATCAAGATTGTTCTTCTGAAATGGCAGCTATGCTTGGTTCTTCATTAGCGTTATCGATTTCAGATATTCCATTTGAAGGTCCAATCGCGGGTGCAACAGTTGGTCGTATTAACGGCGAATTCGTTATCAACCCAACAGTAGAACAGCAAGAACAAAGTGATATTCACCTTGTTGTAGCTGGTACGAAAGATGCAATTAACATGGTTGAAGCAGGAGCAGATCAAGTGCCTGAGGAAACAATGTTAGAAGCAATTATGTTTGGTCATGACGAAATTAAACGTCTAATTGCATTCCAAGAAGAGATTGTACAAGCTGTAGGTAAAGAGAAATCAGAAGTGAAACTTTATGAAGTTGACGCTGATCTTAACCAAGCTGTACGTGAAATGGCTGAAGAAGATATGCATTCAGCAATTCAAGTACATGAGAAACATGCACGTGAAGATGCAATTAACGAAGTGAAAAAGCGTGTTATTGAGCATTACGAAGCGCAGGAAGCTGACGCTGATACATTAGGACAAGTAAATGAGATTTTATATAAAATTGTAAAAGAAGAAGTACGTCGTCTTATTACAGTTGAAAAAATCCGCCCAGATGGCCGTAAAGGTGACGAAATCCGTCCATTAGCATCAGAGGTTGGCATTTTATCTCGTACACACGGTTCTGGTTTGTTCACTCGTGGACAAACACAAGCATTAAGTATTTGTACATTAGGTGCATTAGGCGATGTGCAAATTTTAGATGGTCTTGGTGTAGAAGAATCAAAACGCTTTATGCACCATTACAATTTCCCATCATTTAGTGTTGGTGAAACTAGACCAATGCGTGGACCAGGTCGTCGTGAAATCGGTCACGGTGCACTAGGAGAACGCGCACTTGAGCCTGTAATTCCATCTGAAAAAGATTTCCCATACACAGTACGTCTTGTATCTGAAGTTTTAGAATCAAATGGTTCTACTTCACAAGCAAGTATTTGTGGTAGTACTTTAGCAATGATGGATGCTGGTGTTCCACTTAAAGCTCCAGTTGCAGGTATTGCAATGGGTCTAGTTAAAACTGGTGAGCATTACACAATTTTATCTGATATTCAAGGTATGGAAGATCATTTAGGTGATATGGACTTTAAAGTAGCAGGTACAGCACAAGGTGTAACTGCACTACAAATGGACATTAAAATCGATGGTCTATCTCGTGAGATTTTAGAAGAGGCATTACAACAAGCGAAAGTTGGTCGTGTGCACATTCTAAATCATATGTTATCTGTTATTCCAGAGCCACGCACTGAATTATCAGCGTACGCTCCAAAGATTATTACAATGACAATTAATCCAGATAAAATCCGTGACGTTATCGGACCGAGCGGTAAACAAATCAATAAAATTATTGAAGAAACTGGCGTTAAAATTGACATCGAGCAAGATGGCACAGTATTCATTTCTTCAATAAACCAAGAAATGAACGACAAAGCTAAGAAAATTATCGAAGATATCGTTCGCGAAGTACAAGTAGGTGAAATCTACGAAGGAAAAGTGAAACGTGTTGAGAAATTCGGTGCTTTCGTTGAATTATTCAGCGGTAAAGATGGATTAGTTCACATTTCTGAACTTGCACTTGAGCGTGTAGGTAAAGTAGAAGACGTTGTAAAAATCGGTGACGTAATTACGGTTAAAGTTATCGAGATTGACAAGCAAGGTCGTGTTAATCTATCTAGAAAAGTATTGCTAAAAGAAGAGCAAGAAAAAGAAGCTGCTAAAGAAGAAAACAAACAAGAGCAGCAATAAGCGAAAGCCAGTTTAACTGGCTTTTTTTGTTATGTAAAAATATGATTTATATATATTTTTATGTCAGTATAGGTATAGTTTTCATTATAACGCTCAAATTAACAAAGATAAGAAGAAAAATGTTTTTTTATATAGTTAATTTGGGAGGGTTTATATGAAAGTTCGTATATTGGCATACATATGTATATTTTCTTTATATGTCAGTTTAGGCTCTTATTCTGTTTTTGCACAGGATAACTTATATGAAGAAATTCAAAAGCATGCAAAACAATATGAGATTGCACCTCAAAATGCGATGATTGATAAGATATGGAAAGCAACACCAGGATATAATGGAAGACAAGTTGATATGGAAGCATCCTATAACAATATGAAGAAGCTAAAGGAATTTGATCAAAAACACCTTGAATTTAAGGAAGTATCACCGAGTGTCCACTTAGAAGATTTATCACCTGCTCCAATTTATAGGGGGCATCCGAATAAAAAGATGGTGGGATTAACAATAAATGTGGCATGGGGAAACGAGTATTTGCCTCGTATATTAGAAATATTGAAAAAGCATGATGTGAAGGCGACTTTCTTTTTAGAAGGACGTTGGGTGAAAGAAAATTTACGATTTGCAAAAATGATTGTCGATGCAAATCAAGAAGTCGGAAATCATTCTTATACGCACCCTAATATGAAAACGCTATCATCTGATGAAATACGAGAGCAGTTACAAAAAACAAATCGAATGATTGAAGCTGCTACGAATCAAAAGGTGAGATGGTTTGCCCCGCCGAGTGGAAGTTTTCGGGATGAAGTCGTGAAAATCGCTGATGATTTCCAAATGGGAACGATTATGTGGACTGTCGATACAATCGATTGGAAGCGACCTGAGCCAGATGTACTATTGCAGAGAGTAATGAGAAAAATACACCCAGGTGCTATCGTATTAATGCATCCTACTTCGTCAACGGCAGAAGCATTAGATACAATGATTAAAAAATTGAAGGAACAAGGATATAAAGTAGGGAATATAACAGAATTACTGGATGAAAAACGTGTGGATTAAATACATTTGCATGACATTCATCCTTAAACTTGTTATCATTAAATAATAGCACTTATTTAGAGAAACTGGCAGTAGGAGGAAAGTTTTTGATTAAAAAATATACTTGTAAAAATGGTGTAAGAATAGTTATGGAGAATATACCAACTGTAAGATCGGTTGCGATTGGTATTTGGATCCATGCGGGATCAAGAAATGAAAATGAAAAAAATAACGGGATTTCTCACTTTTTAGAGCATATGTTCTTTAAAGGGACAGAAACACGTAGTGCACGCGAAATTGCAGAATCATTTGATAGTATTGGTGGGCAAGTGAATGCTTTTACTTCAAAAGAGTACACTTGTTACTATGCAAAAGTGCTAGATGAACATGCTAAATATGCTTTAGATGTATTAGCTGACATGTTCTTTAATTCAACATTTGATGAAGAAGAATTGAAAAAAGAGAAGAATGTCGTATGTGAAGAAATTAAAATGTACGAAGATGCTCCAGACGATATTGTGCATGATATGTTAACGAAAGCAACATATGAAACGCATCCGCTTGGATATCCTATTTTAGGAACAGAAGAAACACTTGATACGTTTACAGGTGATACGCTACGCCAATATATTAAGGATCATTATACACCTGAAAATGTAGTTGTTTCAGTTGCAGGAAATATTGATGAAGCCTTCTTACAAACGGTAGAGCAATATTTCGGTAGTTATGAAGGAACAACAAACCGTGAACAAGTACATAGTCCAATTTTCCATTTTAACAAAGTAGCACGTAAAAAGGAAACAGAACAAGCTCATTTATGTTTAGGATATAAAGGCTTACAAATGGGACACGAAGATATTTATAACTTAATTGTATTAAATAACGTTTTAGGCGGTAGTATGAGTAGCCGTTTATTCCAAGAAGTACGTGAGCAACGTGGGTTAGCTTACTCAGTATTTTCTTACCATTCTTCTTATGAAGATACAGGTATGTTAACACTGTATGGTGGAACAGGTAGTCAACAATTAGATACACTGTATGAAACAATGCAAGAAACATTAGAAACATTGAAAAATACAGGTATTACAGAAAAAGAGCTTATTAATAGTAAAGAGCAATTAAAAGGAAACTTAATGTTAAGTTTAGAAAGTACGAATAGTCGTATGAGCCGTAATGGTAAAAATGAATTGCTACTTCGTAAGCATCGTTCACTTGATGAGATTATCGAAAGTGTAAACACTGTAACAAAAGAAAATGTAGATGGGTTAATTCGTAACATGTTTACAGATGAATTCTCTGCAGCATTAATTAGTCCAGATGGAAAACTTCCAAAAGGAATAAAACTATAATCAACTTTTACGATGTATCTGAAAATAACCTTCTCTCTTTTTAAATGAGAGAAGGTTATTTTTTTTATACATATAGAATAGGTACTAATTATAGACAATGCAAATGAAAAATTTAGTAGGGGAGTGGAGTGAGTATGCGATTAAGTGAATTAAGCGGTAAAGAGGTTGTAGATATAGAAAAAGCGGAAAAAATGGGAGCCTTAGGTTATATGGATTTAGAGATTAATGAGAAAGACGGACAAATACAAACACTTATAATACCTGTAGGGAAGTGGGGAGGTTTTAAAAAGGAACCACAAGAAGTAAGAGTGGCATGGAGTCAAATAAAGAAAGTCGGACACGATATGCTTCTTTGTGATAGTATAGATCGTTCAAATTCGGAGTGAAGGATGGCCATTTTGGTCATCTTTTTTTGTATCTACATAGAAACCTGATAAATCATATGTGCATTTGGATTTTCAATCACCATAAACTCGTACATTACATATGATGTGGAGGAAAAAGAAAAAGTAGGCACTTTTCTTATAAATGACAGAAAAAGAAGGTGAATTAGGGAATGTTGACTGAGATGCATATTGCTGTCATAGGAGGAGATGCAAGGCAGCTAGAAGTAATTCGTAAGCTAGTTGAATTGGATGCGAAACTTTCTTTGATAGGTTTTGATCAGTTAGATCATGGTTTCACAGGGGCAGCAAAAGAAAGTATACAAAATTTAGATTTCACTTCTGTAGACGCAATTATTTTGCCGGTTGCCGGTACAAATGCCAAAGGAGAAGTAGATACTATTTTTTCAAATGAAAAAGTTTCAATAACGAAAGAACAAATTGAAAATACACCAGAACACTTTACTATATATTCAGGTATTGGTACACCTTACTTGGAAAATCTCGTATCTACTACGAATCGAAAACTTGTTAAATTATTTGATCGTGATGATGTAGCAATATACAATTCTATTCCAACGGTAGAAGGTACATTAATGATGGTAATTCAACATACCGACTATACAATTCATGGGTCCAATGTAATGGTTCTAGGATTTGGGAGAACAGGAATGAGTGTTGCGAGAGCATTTCAATCATTAGGAGCCCATGTCAAAGTTGGAGCAAGACGATCTGAACATATTGCACGTATTACAGAAATGATGTTTTCTCCTTTTCATATGCAAGACATAGAGAAAGAAGTAGGAAATATCGATATTGTAATTAATACGATTCCGCATCTCGTTGTAACAGCGAATGTTATTGCAAAAATGCCAGCTCATACGTTAGTGATTGATTTAGCTTCTAAACCAGGCGGTACTGACTTTAGATATGCGGAAAAAAGAGGAGTCAAAGCATTGCTAGCACCTGGATTACCAGGTATTGTTGCCCCAAAAACGGCTGGGCAAATTTTAGCAAATGTTCTTTCTCAGTTATTAGCAGCAGATGCAATTGCAAAGGAGGAGGAAAAGAAATGAGTTTGAAGGGGAAACGAATTGGTTTCGGATTTACAGGTTCACATTGTACGTACGAAGAAGTAATGCCTCATTTAGAAAAATTAATTGCTGAGGGAGCAGAAGTACGTCCTGTTGTTTCTTACACTGTTCAATCAACAAATACTAGATTTGGAGAGGGAGCAGAGTGGATTAAGAAGATTGAAGAAATAACAGGTTTTAAAGCAATTAATTCAATCGTTGGTGCAGAACCACTAGGACCTAAAATTCCACTAGATTGTATGGTAATTGCACCACTAACAGGGAATTCTATGAGTAAATTTGCAAATGCAATGACAGACTCTCCAGTATTAATGGCAGCGAAAGCGACGTTAAGAAATGGCAAGCCTGTCGTATTGGCTGTTTCGACGAATGATGCTCTAGGGCTTAATGGAGTAAATCTAATTACACCAACAAGGTGACGACAAAGCATAAACGCTTATATGTCGCCATCTTGAGGGAGCTTAGGGTAAAGCACAAGTTCGAAATCATCGAGCCTTTGCCACTTTTCCTTTTTATAAACAGCCTTTTCTAAAACCGACTTTAGGAGGCTGTTTTTCTTTTTGGGATCATCTGTTTTAAAGTACAAATCAAGAACATGCTCTACTTGAGGTATTGTATCTTTCTTGACTTTTTCCTTCTTAATTTCGGTTTTAATTTCTTTCTTTAAGTTTTCCATAGTGGAAGTAATTTCAGTTATACGGTCAGAAACTACATTCGAGCGTTCTAAAAACATATCGACTGTGTAAACGCCACGTTCTAATAAATCATGTAAATTATTTTTTTGTTTTTGGACATCCACTAATTCTTTTTCAAGCTTGCGTAATGCAGCTTCATTCATTTGAATGACTTGTGTTTCTTTTAATTTGTCATCTTGCTTATGTTTTTCAAAATCAGCTTTATAATTGATGTACCATTCTTTTAATGCCTCGAGTAAACGCTTCTCAATTAATTCAGTATAACTTGATTTGTTTTCACAGCCACGGTGTTTACAATCCATCGTTTCTTTTCGGTTCTTCGGATAACGTTGGACCATGCTATAACCACATTTACTACATTTAATAATGCCAGCTAGAGGATTTTTAATTCCATTCGTATTGTAAGGAACGTGATATCTTGAGTTTAATTTCTCTTGTACTTGTTCAAATAAACTTTCTGGTATGATTGGCTCATGTTTGCCATCAGCAATAATCCAATCTGATTTATCTTGACGAGCACAACTTCTTTTTACGGCATCAGGCTGTTTTACTTCTTTTCTCTTTTGCCAAGTCACTTTTCCGATGTACACATTGTTTTTTAATATATCCAAGATGCTGTAGGGGTTCCATTCATTCCCTAACTTACTTTTGTAACCAAGATCATTTAACTTGCTTCGGATTGCGTTAGCGCCCATATCCTCATTTGCATACCAATCAAATATCATCCTTACAACAGAAGCTTCTTCTGAATTAATCGTTAAAGTACGCTCTCGCTTATTTAAACGATGTATATCATATCCGAATGGTGCATGTGTACCAAGGTAATTCCCAGCCTCTACACTAGCGACACGACCTCGTTGCATACGTCGTGTAATAATCTTTAACTCCTTACGAGCCATAAACGCTTCAAATTCGCTATATTCTTCATCCCACTCATCATTAAGGTCATAAGTCTTCCTAGGTGTCATAATCTTCGTATTCGAGCGTTTAAACGTCTCTAAAATGATTCCTTGCTCTTTCATACCACCACGACCTAAACGGTCCATATCCATACAAAGAACAACATCATATTTATTATCTTCAATCTCTTCAAGCAGCGCTAACATCTCAGGGCGTTTCACTAAGCTCTCACCAGAAACGATTTCCTCACGAACAGATAAAACATTTAAGTTCATTTCCTTGGCAATTTTCAGCAGGGTAGTGCGGTGCTTAGCTAATGTTTCTCCTTCGCCGCGCGCTTCAGCTTCGAGATCTGCACGGGATTTTCTTAGGTAGATTGCTGTTTTCATAAATATAACCCCTTTCATATCATGTATTATATTATATAAAATTATTATAATAGTAAGAGAAGTTTCATAATAAATGGTTGTTTCTTTAATGTGTCCCTCAAGAAAACTTATTATTGTTTTTTTATGTGAAATAATGCAGGGAAAATGTTTTTTTTGATTAAGATTAATTATATAATCGTATAATGTCTTACTGAATGAACATATGTTAGAATTGAAAAGGAACACTAGTAATGGAGTGATTTAATATGCTTACGGATTTTGATATTAGAACAAAGTTAATAGAAAGACTTCACAAAGATAATTCTAATAAAGAATACCGTATTATAGAAGAACTTAGTATTTGTGATGGTGTAGCGCGAGCTGATGTAGTTGTTGCAAATGGAACCCTGGCTGGATATGAAATTAAAAGTGACCATGATACACTAGAGCGTTTACCTAACCAAGTAGATTGTTATGATAAGACGTTTGACAAATGTACAATAATTGTGGGAGAAAAGTTTGCTGACAGAATTCAGGAATATGTACCAGACCACTGGGGAATAGAAGTAGCTTACATCAATAGATTTGGAAATATTTCAATTAAAAGAATTAGAACAAGTAGAATCAATAAAAATGTAATGGGAGATACCCTTTTAGACCTACTTTGGAATCCAGAAATTAAATCTTTTTTGAAAGATAATAAAGTACGTGGATATTCTAATAAAGACAAGGCAGGTCTAAAAGAGTTAACAATGAATTTCATTCCCTTTAAGGTTTTAAAGGATTATACCAGAGAAACTTTAAAAACTAGGACTGGTTGGAGAGAAGATCTGCTATGAATGTTATATGATGATTCGTAGCAATTGCTCTCCAAGTAGTAAAATTACCAGGTTTGTTGGATATACTGTGAGCCTTTTCGTATATTTCATTATCTCCCCAAGAGTAATCTCTTCCCATATAGTATTGAGAAGAGATAAGTTGCTGACAAGCATCTTGTATCTTCTCAATCTTTAATCCACCTTTTTTATTAGTATCCCCTTTATAAATTACATAATAATCTTCGGTTGTATACCTAATATTAAAAGATGGCTGGATTCCTGGTTTGTATTCAAAGTAGGTCCAATGATTAACTGCATAATCGGAATAAATTACATTAACCCCGTTATTATTGAAATGGGGTTTAATTTTTTGGAAAAGTTTATTTTCTAATCTGTTAAGTATTGTGATTTCGTATCTGTCAACTTTCTGCAATGAATCGGGAAACGAATTACTTGCAAATATAACATGTTGAAATTCACTGATATTACTAATTAAATTAATTGCCCCATTAATTAAGAAAGATACTTCGTTGATTTTTGAAGATTCCACATGTTGAACGTCAATAATTAATGAAGTTCGTGAAAGTTCAACCTTCTCTAAAAGGTCTTGGTAGTTACTTTCAAAATCATCATCTAATATTTCTTCAATGTATAAACGTAATGCGATTCCATTTTTGCATGTTGAGAAAATTTTACTGATTTTTTCATTACTGTCCGAGAGCTTGATAACTGGTATCACCTGATGATTATCGCATTTTGCAAGCAATTTAAAATAATCATCATCTAACAAATCGTCATGCTCAAATGAGACATCGAACATAAAAGGACGATCTTTCCAAAAATCACTAATTCCTGAAAAATTTCCTCTTCCAATTACATCAGGTGTTAATTCAAGAAGTGGTACGATGTTATCTTTAACCTCGTTTTCTAACATGAACAGTGCATCTTTTTCTCCTTGCTTACATTTCAAAATAGGAACATATAGCATTTAAAGTTACTCCCCTCATTATTAAGTTTGTTATTGAGCCGTTAAAAGAATATTTTGTACGATTTTCCTATGTATAGTTTAATAATCTCGTACTCGTTTTATAACATCACCACCTTTCAGGTTACATAGAAATTCTAACTGAAATTGGATTATCTTTGTTTTAAGGAAACGATGGTGTTCCAAAGTATGCTAAATGTTTTGAAAGTCGCGTTATAATTCTCACGATATATGACCCTTTTTTTTACATCTTCCTTTAGTAGAATTATAGAAAAATTAAGTTCGGGCGTATTCTCACCTTCAGTGAGTCGGGGGTGGCTGTATAATAGTATTTCTTTTCGATTTATGCTTTTGATGATATATAATTTTCCGTGCGTTTCATGTTTAATAAAATAAGCATAATTTCCGAGATAGTCTGGAAGAAGGAAATGATAGATTATGTAAGTAATAAAAAATGAGAAAGGAAAACAGGCGATAAGAAATCCAGCTAAAACTTCCCAATTAATTGTCTCAGGTAGCACAAAAAGCGGTCTAAGAATCGGTGATAATGGAAAAACTAGTAAAATTGATATGATTGTTATATGTGAGAAACGTATAAGGATATTTTTTTCCATAGAAAAAAATATCTTCTCTACATTTGAGGTGAATAGTAAATTAATTCCTTTAAGTATAATTAAGGAAGTGGAAATTATTATTGTAATATACGGAATAGGCAATTCGTTAAGTAGAGTTTGTATGTCCTTCATATTTAGTGGTTCTCCTTTATGATTATAAATTCTTGTTTACAAACTAATATGTTTTTAGACAAGCAAATCCACCAGGAACCCCATAAATCTCCGCAACTTCTTGAAGAGATAAATGAGTATCTTCATAAGCAGAAATCATTTCATCAGTAAGTAATAACTCTACTGCAAAAGTATTTGCTTCAATCTCTAGTCGATCTACAGAAAACAGAGTTTTATTTCTTAAAAATGGAGTATTTGCTTTAGGATGTAATAAAGCGTGCCCTAGTTCATGAGCACAAACAAAGCGTTGAGTAATTTCATCTATTCTATTATTGATATGTATGAATTTAATGCGTTTATATGTGTTGTAAAAACCAAGAGTATTCCCAAGGTCTTCAAACAACACTATAATATTTTTTCGTTTTGCAATTTCAAATGGATTTGTTGTTGTGTGCTTTTCTACAATTTTGCGTGTGTATTCTTTAATGTCCATTTTTCGCTCCATTCATTATTTCTTATACTTGTCTGGAGTGAATTTTTGCTTGGCAAGTTGTTTTGCCATGCGCATAGAATTTTCAAGAGAGATACGAATCATTTCCTTTGTATGTTCATCGATAGGTTCACCATCGAACATAAGGGCATCCTCACTGTTTTCTAAATCCTCTAAAGTCTTTTCTAAGTCACGTGCAATATCGCGTTCTTCTTTAATTGATAAATTAGATGAATTATTAGATACCATTTCTTTTGTTTGTGTTCTATCTAGCAAATAATCTGTTGATACTTCAAAAAAGTCTGCGATTTTCTTTAAAGTATCATAATCTGGTTCACGCTGACCTTGCTCATAATTAGCTAATTTTCCTCTTGAAAAGCCCAAACGATCAGCAAGTTCATATTGACTTAATTTTTGCTTTTTCCTAAGTTCCGAAATCTTTTTTCCAAGCATAAATTCTTCCTTCTTTCTTTACTAAATAAGAATAGGTGCTTTTTTCTTAATTATAGAAACGTTTAGTTTCTAAATCCATAAAAGAAACAAAAAGTTTCTAATAAATATTGACAGAAACGATTTGTTTCTTTATATTATAGAGTATAAGGAAACAAAATGTTTCTTTAGGGGGTGAAATAGTGGATAAAAAAAGAAATAAGATGATTGAGTTTAGAAATGGTCAATCAAGGTTAGTTGTAGCAAGGAAGCTAGAGATCACTCCTCAAATGCTAGGAGCAATCGAGCGTGGTGATAGGACACCTTCATTAGAATTAGCCAAAAGAATAGCTGATTTTTATAAAACCACAATTGATTATCTTTTTTTTAATTAAAAAGGAAACAAAACGTTTCCTCGGGGGTGAGAAAATGCCATCAACTAACATGGCAGTACCAACAGAGCCGTCGCATAAACATATAAAAAGCACTTCAAGAGGTGACACCATGAGCCAACAAGAAGAATATGCGGCGACTTATGAATTTGGAAAAACGAAAGTCCATGTTGTGGCTCCTGAGCCAAAATCACAAAAGGATATTGATAAAATCCGTCAAGCATATTACAAGGCTGGTTGGGCCATCATCAAAGAGATACAAGTAAAAGCAAACGTTGAGGAATAGTTCCTCTCTTTTTATACGAAAAGTAGACAAGTTACATATGTGCTAAGTTCATTGTAACCATTTGAAAACTAAATATGGAGGCGAACAGATATGGGAACAAGCATATACTGCAATTCATCGATAGGAGAATTATTACAGAATGCTAGAGAATGTTGTGACAATGTTCAGCTGAAAACAAAGAAAGGGTTATCTAAGTACCTTGGTATTACACATGAACGATTAACCCGTATTGAATCTGGACTTTCTAAACCAGAATTTGAACTTGCGATGGATTGGTGCCATGCAACAGGAGCAAAGTTAAATCAACAAGCGATTAAACATATTTATGGTGTTGGGTTACCACCTACAGATCCACGTTTAACTCAAGATGTAAATCTACAATTGATGAACTACATTAAACAAGCTGAAGAGGGAATTGCGGCAGCGAAAGAAATTATGAACTTACAAGTTACAACAAGGTCATGGAAGCATGATGAAAAGAAGAAACATGAATACGCAGTTCATGCAAAAGAAATATTCGATACAATCCAAGCTACTCAATGTGTAGTCCAAGCTCTTGAACAAGTTCATTTTGGCATTATGGAACAAATACAAAGAAGTTGGTTGCAAAAGGCTATGGCGGAGAACGTTATTATTCAATCGGTGGATAGCTTAATGAATTTAACAAAGGTGCTTTGAGGGAGGAAGGAAAATGACAGTAGATTATAAGAAACCGAGTCTAAAAGAATATAAGGAATTAATTCGCTATGATGCAAAACTAACTGGTGAAATTAAAATAGCAGAATTACTCAATGAGGATTCAAAAACAGTTGAGTTAAAGCAAGAGAAGAAATTATTGGGGATTCGAATCAAGATTATCGAAGCATCATTTATTTTGAAACATAAATGGGCAAAAGAAAAAGCTACCGCCTAGACAACAGTAGCTCTGAAAAATATCCTAAAGCAATTATAACATTATATAAATCATTTGGACAAGCCACTGTGCTTGTCGTTATGACCAGAAAGTGATTGTTCCTCCCATACCCCTACAATGTTCCTTTCTGGTTGTAACGATGCGTACAGCATTAATTTAATTAGAAAGGAGATGTAATTCATGAATGATAAAAACAATTGTCTTCATGATCTAGTTCTTCCAGGAGATTTTTCATTTGCGAATAAACTTCGTAACTGTATGAGTGAATGTATTTATAACATGTTTAATGCAGAATCAACCGAAGAATCAAATCACTGGGAAGAAGAGCTGGAGCGATGTATAAGGGAATTTAAAATGCTTCGTGATACAAAAGAGGAACATGAGGCATCGTTGAGTTATCGCGTAGTGATTAAAGATTTAAGAGCAAGAGGAGTTAACGTTTCGTTAGTAACACGGAGAAAATAAAAAGATCTATCACTTGGCAGAGTGATAGACAAACGGTCTTGCAAAAGATCTTAGGATTAATTATATCAAATTAGCATTCGTATAACAACGGAGTGTGCTACATGCTTTTAGACAAATCGTTACATAGAGTGTTGCTGAACCCTAAAGTGTTTCAACAAGCAACATCAGAGCAACACCTAATTTACTTAGTAAAACAATATCTCAAAATAGAATACAAGAATTATCGCTTATTACGTGTAGAGGACGGATTCGCGATATGTAAACGGAAGGATGAATAATATGGCAGTTTATAGACCAGTACACGTTTCATTTTGGCAGGATTCATTTGTTTTAGATCTTACACCAGAGGAGAAGTATTTCTACTTATATTTGATGACAAACAGTAAGACGTCTCAATCAGGAATCTATGAGCTTCCACTTCGTATCATTGAAACTGATACAGGATATAATCGTGAAACTGTTATGAAGCTATTAGAACGTTTTGCTGAGTACGGAAAAATTAATTACAACCAAAAAACAAAAGAGCTGTTCTTAATCAACTGGTTAAAATTCAATCCAATTAAAAATGTAAACATTGAAAAGTGTGTCTTAAAAGAGATTCAATCTGTGAAGGACCAGGATTTTTTAGTTGATTTCTATGAAACTTGCTTGCAATTAGAACGAGAACAAGATTTTAAAATCCCTCGTATTAAGGAGTATTTATCAGTCCGTTTGGAGGGGCTTATAAGGGGCTTCCAAGACCCTAGCAAGGAAGAAGAAAAAGAAAAAGAAGAAGAAAAAGAACAACAACAACAACAAGAAGAACGCGCAGGCGCGGAAGAAGTTGTTGAGGTTAATCCAATTTCTTTTTACGAACAAAACTTCGGATTCATTACACCTTTTATCGCAGATGGTATTTATGCTTGGATAGATGATTTAAATGCAGAGCTAGTTATTAAGGCTATGGAGATTGCTTTAGAGAAGAATACGAGAAATATGTCTTACGTAAATACGATTTTAAGAGATTGGCATCTTAAAGGATTTAAAACAGTAGCTGATGTTGAGGCAGCTGATAAAGCATTTCGTGCTCAGCGATTACCAAAAGCTCAGCAACAAACACAAGCACCTTATCAACAAAAAGGCTTATCGGAAACTACTAAAAACGTAATACAGCAGCAACAAGCATGGGAGCAGAACATTCCAACAGAAGAAGAACTTGCAGTACTTAACCAACAGAATGCGTGGTTGGCTAAATGAGTAACGATATGATTCGTAATGTTGAAGCTGAACAAAGTGTTTTAGGTAGCATAATCCAAGAAGGCGATTTAATTAAAGATTGTCAGCTAAAGGTAAAACAGTTTTCTTTACCAACGCACCAAGTGATTTTCAGGGCAATGAGAGAATTAGAGGATGCTGAGGTTCCCATAGATCTTGTTGCTCTCATTGGAAAATTCGATGAAAGCTTTATGCATCAAATTGGCGGAATTGAATTCTTTGTAAACTTAACAGAAGTTGTTACGACTACTAAAAATTTCTCGTATCACGAAGGCTTAGTTATCGAAGCTTGGAAAATGCAACATGCTCAGGAGGTTGCTGGTAATTTATATAACCGCCTTCAGCAAGATAGGGATATGAGTGCTATTAGTACATCAATTGATGAATTAACTGCCATTGAAGAAACGGGTTACTCAGATGAATTTAACTTGAAAGATACGCTTGTTGATTTGTATAAGAACATGCAAATTGATGTAGGAGATTTAACCGGTATACCAACTGGTTATGATGACCTGAACAGAATGACAGCAGGGTTACAAGAAGGTGATTTAATTATTGTTGGGGCCCGACCTTCAATGGGGAAAACAGCATTCGTATTAAACGTTGCTTTTCATGCAGCAAGCGCTAATACAGCAACAGGAATCTTCTCGCTCGAGATGGGGGAGGAACAGCTACTTAAGAGGATGATTTCAAGTACTGGAAATATTGACGCTACGAAATTAAAGAATCCTAAGAAGCTATGTAATTTAAAGGATTGGGAAAAAATTAGTCAAGCGATGGGATTAATTAATGATTTGCCATTAGAAATTTACGATAAAGCAAATGTAACGATGCAAGAGATTTATGCAAAGGCTAGGAAATTAAAGCGTAAGTATCCTGATAAAAAGGTTTTAATTGCAATTGATTACTTGCAGCTTATTGTAGGGGATCCAAAGCATAGAGGGAACCGCATGCAAGAAATCGGTGAGATTAGTCGTAAGTTAAAACTGATGGCAAGAGAGCTAAATGTATGTGTAGTTGCATTATCACAGTTAAGTCGTGCTGTAGAAAGTAGACAAGATAAGAGACCATTGTTATCAGATTTACGTGAGAATGGTCAAATTGAGCAAGATGCGGATTTAATAGCATTCTTATACCGTGAGGATTACTATGACCGCGAGACAGAAAATAAAAACATAACGGAAATTATTTTAGCGAAACAGCGAAATGGTCCAGTTGGTGTTGTTGAACTAGCATTCATTAAAGAATTTAGTAAGTTTGTAAATTTAGAGAGAAAGTTCAATCATCGACAGGAGGCTTAATCATGTTGTTACGTCAGGAAGTAGAACGTAGAAAACTAATAATCATTCGTAAATTATTAGGGTTAGGATTAACTGAAATTAATGGACAAACATTAGATCAACTAACGTTAACGCAGCTTGAAGGACTTTTAATTGCAAGCTTGCAGGTATTGGAGGGGAAAAACAATGCCAAAGCAATTAACAATTTTTGACGTGGAGCCAGTTGTATCATTTGATCCTAAGAAAGCTCATATTCACCGTTTGAATTCAAAATTAAGGTATACAGATGTGGTAGTGCAAATACCACGCCAAGCCAAAGCAATTGATGAATTAAAACCAACGACAGCGCCTGATGAACGTTATGAGTTATTTGAAGATTACACAATTGGAATTTGGCGTTATAAACGAGCGGAGGATAAACAATTTGTATGGGAAGAGGCCGAAAAAATGTGTAAGCAAGCAAGGAATGAAAAAAAGCCGATTCCAATACGGCTTCATTTATCACTTGAACAAGCATTTGTTCCAGAAAATGTTGTGCAATATCTATAGACAAATAAAAAAAGCTGAGATCACTCTCAACTTACTTCGACAAAGTAATTATAACATACGGGAGTGATCTTGGTGGGAATTAGAAAAGAAAATCTTGTTGAAATGACAGCTGAAATAGATTTGAAAATAAACGGAATATATGTTGTTAAAAATGGTCAGGTCCAACTAATAGAACCACCTCAAGGTGGCTATGGGGAACAATCATTTGTATATCAAAGTGGAAAAGTAATTCGTATGGAAGAACGAAAAACACAGTTATTATAATCAAATTTGAATTTTATACAAATATACAGAAATGATTGAGGGATAAATCTATAAATAAAACCTGTACTCTCATTATATACAGAGTACAGGTTTTGGATACAGATGCTGAGTTCTTGGGATGGTGAACACCAGCAACAAAATAATATCACGAGTATTTAGAAAAAACATCAGATAATTGTTTCCGATTTTTCAAATAATAGTTAATTAGTTTTAAATAAACCAAAGCGTTATTTTGTACCAAATAAAAATAAAAGAGCCCTACAAGAGGGCCACGCGAATATTTTCGCATATCGTATACCTTAGTATATGTATGTCCCAAAAGGATATGATCAAAATAGTTATTTGAATAGAAAAGAGCACCAGTAGGGCGTATGGCGCTCTTTGACCAGGAACTATATTGTGTATTTTCTATAGTCCGTATAAGTATATGGAAGTTGAAAATAAAGAGTGAATACATTTAAAACAAAATTCTTATTGAATAAAAAATAAAAGAACCCGTTTGTTATAAACGGATTCTTCCCTTAAGGTGTGCAAGGAATACAAGGTAACTGGCCTAGGGAAACCTGTAGAATTCCTTGTGATTGTAATGTATGCAAAGGAATCAATAAGGTTAATGAGTTTTAAACAAAATCCTTATTTTAAAGTTAAAGAGCGCCTTGTAGAGCGCTCCTTATGCCTAATTATAAATACTTATGTTCGATCTTAGATTAATTTCTTACTTGGAGAAATAAAATGCTCTTAAACAAAGTTTAGATAGACAATCGAGCCCATAATTACAATATAAAATACCGCACAAAAGAAGATTAAAATGTATTTTAATGTCTTGTTCATATTAGTACCGTCCTAAAAGAGGGTTATTTGGATTTTAATATCGTATGTAAAAAAGGTGCATTTATACAAGGGAAGGGTAGCTAGCAAAAGTAAAACAAAATCTTTATTTAAAAACTAAAGAGCGCTTTTTAAAGCGCTCCTTAAGAAAAATAAAAAAGAATACCTCATGATACTGTATGTATGTTTTTTAGGAATGTAAGGATTTAAAACAAAATCGTTATTTGAAAAAATACCAGCTTAAATACTGCGTACATATATTTAAGCTGGAACAAAGAAATAAAGTTATTGTTTGTGTTTTTCCTCTTTATCAAGGAAAAATACAACGAATATTGCTAGGAGAATAGGCAGCCAAACTTCGTGTGGCATATTAAAACCTCCTTAAAATATGAATCTACTATATTTTACCATATACAAGAGTTTCAATGTAAGGCAATTAAAAAGATGAGTTTATAACCAAAACGCTATTTTGTACTGAGTAAATGTTGATGTTTATTAAAATGATAAAGCAGCTAGCTCAATGAACTAACTGCTTTATCGTCCAACAAGAACAATACCCACAATACATTGTAACTTAAGGTTACAACTATAGTATGAGTAGAAGTGAAAATGTTATGCAAGAAAGTTAAATAAAAACTTCATTTTAAACAACAAAGCAGCTAGCCGAAATAGCTAACTGCTTCGTTGTGCAATTTTAGAAGTTACAATCGATACGGATATATGTTGTAACAAAAAGTTACAACTATAGTATAAACAAATATCAAAATATTATGCAAGTAAGAAAACTAAACAAAAATTTCATTTTGTAGAAAAAAGGAAACTAAAAAAGAGCACCATGCATAAGTGCTCTTTAAGATAGGAGGTAACACTTTGAGCTGAGTCTACGTTAGAAGTATATGGTGTAAAAAAAGAAATAAGAACAAGATTTTATTAACTCAGTACAAAAAGCAGCTAGCAAAAGCTAACTGCTCTCAGAAAAAAACGTTAAGAAGGAAGTTCAGAACTCAAGTGTATTTATAGTATGGACAAGGTTTATGGATTTATTCAAGGGGGATGGATAATGTGCATTTATTGAGAAAACGCGGTTAAAGAATTCTTTAAGAAGCAAGAGTCGGAACGCAATAAAAAAGCAGTTAGCAAAAGCTAACTGCATAGTGAATAAGAAGAGCCTAATGGTCATTCGTATTCAACCTTGGTGTATCTATATTGTTAACATATTTTAGAAATTTATTCAATAAAAGAGCAGCTAGCAAAAGCTAACTGCTTGGCTGGTTCTCCGTGGGGATCGGAGAAAGGTTAGGGATTCATTAAATGAGTTCAGGCTATTGCCTAACTACATTATTGACGGAATGTTTATTAAATAATCATAGTGGTAATTTATTGTTTGTTTTAATTTAAGGCTGGTTCAAAAAAAGTGATGTACCAACAAAATATAAAATTATTAAAAGGAAAATTGCTATGAAAATGTCAAAAAATCTTTTTCATCAGTAAGACCTTCTTTATGAAGAATATTAACATTTATCTAGAATTTGAACAAAATAATCCTTTTCTAATAAAAGGTTACTAAAATATGAGAAAATGATATAATAATCCAAATTACACATTTAGTCCTACTGGAAGAACCAGCGGACACTGAACTATGATGAGCATTATTGATATTGCTCTGTAGTTGGTGTCCGCTTTTTTGTTTTTATTAACAAAATATATAAGGAGTGTTTATATATATGACGCAATTAACTTTCTTACCTAAAATTGATCGCAAAGCAACTCAGGCTCGTTTAGAAGAGATTCTTGAAAATGTTCGTATTTATAGACAATTTGGGATGATTAGACATGAGATGAAGGTTACAGCATCTAGCGAGGTAAGATATCACGGTCCAACAAATATAGCAGGGAAGCCAGCTGAAGATATTGCTTTAGCAAATGTTGCTATGAGTGAAAGAGAAGTGAAATTACAACGTTTGTCTTTTCAAGTTGATAAGGCGTTAAGTCGTTTTAGTAAAAATCAAAGGGATATTATTGTAAAAAGATATTTAGAAGATGAAGAAGTCTTTGATTATATGGTTTATAACGAAATTGGTATGAGTGAGCGTACGTATAGACGAAATAAATCTAATGCTTTTTATAAATTAGCTTTTGCTCTCAGATTAGAAGTATATGAGGCAGAAGAAAGTGGAGGTAATGAATAATGAATTTTGTTCAACCAATACGTGACCCAGAGCAAATACAGCAGTTAAAAGAGTATTTTAAGGAAAAGAGCTTACGTAATTACATTCTCTTCATTATGGGTATTAATACAGGATTGAGAATCTCGGACATTTTGAAATTGAAAGTAGGAGATGTCAAAGGTAGTCATATATCTATGCGGGAAAAGAAAACAGGGAAACAGAAGCGAATACAAATTACTGCAGCACTGAAAAGAGAGCTTAAATGGTTTATTGTAGAAAGAGAAGACAATGAGTATTTATTGCAAAGCAGACAAGGTAAGAATCGTCCAATTGGTCGTAGCATGGCATATAAGATATTAAGCGGAGCAGCGGCAGATTTCGGGTTAGATGAAATAGGAACACATACGTTAAGAAAAACATACGGGTATCACATGTACATGCAAACAAAAAACATAGCATTACTCATGGAGATATTCAATCACTCGTCAGAGAAGGTCACGTTACGCTATATAGGTGTTAACCAAGATGCAATGGATAAAGCAATGACTAGGTTTAAAATCTAATCATTGCTTATTTCTTTTTAAATCTAAGAGTATAGAACAAAAAAGAAGGTTCCTTGGTGAGAGTACGGTTACCTCCCTTTTCCTTGCTACTGATAATGATAATTTGAAGGATTGAAATGATTAACTATGCAATAAAAGAAAGAAATTCTAGCAAAGCAGGATATTTGTGATTTGGGAATTTTTGATTATATAGATAAGTAAACGTAATGAATATAAGTAAAGTTGCTATTGAAAAAAGTAAAACATCAAGTGAGGTAAATAGCTTTCCTAAAATAGATAATAAGGATGAATCTTGCGAACTCATTAAGTAAGCCTCCTTGTATTTAATTTTTAATGTATAAATTTAAATAATATTTAGATCTAACTCTTGATATAAAATCTATGCATTTCTCTATTATAATGAGGTACTTATTATAATAGAGTTTAATCAATTTAAGAAAATTATAACAATTAAAACGATTTATGAGAAGCGAAATTTAAAAGAGAGCTGAGTTCGCCTAAGCTTATTATTATTGTATAAGATTTCTAAAAAATAATACTTTACAAACAATACACCTTTAATTAGAATAATTCATATAATTCGACGAAATACGACAAAATAAATGCGTTATCAATTTTCAGAAAAACAAGAATGTTAAATACGTTTTTGGGGTACTTTCTGTATGAATTAGATAGGTAATAAAGTAAATATGCAATATGAATCAGGGTTTATAGAATTAATCTCTATGAAGATTCGGAGAAAAGATGCTATTAAATCTTTCGCGTAACACAACCCTAAAAGTTAGTCTTTTTAAATTAGCTCACACCAAGACAAAATTATGTATAACACAAGTAATAGAAAAACATAACTTATTTTTTGAAGGAGATACAGGAGATATGGGGAAGCTATTTAAAAAAAAATCTGTAACACAACTATTAGATCATAATAAGAGTAAGAATTTAACAAAGACATTAGGATTATTTGATTTAATTATGTTAGGAATAGGTTCCATAATTGGAACGGGAGTTCTTGTGTTAACCGGATTAGTAGCAGCAAGAGATGCTGGTCCTGCAGTTATTTTTTCATTTGTACTTGCAGCAATAGTATGTGGATTTATCGCTTTATGTTACGCAGAAATTGCTTCTGCACTTCCGACTTCAGGTAGTGTATATACGTACTCTTATGCGACGATTGGTGAGTTTGTGGCACATTTAGTGGGTTGGACGCTACTCTCAATTTATATCGTGGCTACAGCAGCGGTTGCTAGTGGATGGACAGGATATTTCCACAATTTAATAAGTGGATTGGGATTAGAGATACCCAAATCACTGGTATCGATTCCATCGCAAGGTGGTATTATGAATCTACCAGCAGTTGTCATTACACTAATTATTACATGGATGTTATCACGTGGTACGAAAGAAAGTAAACGTATCAATAACATAATGGTGTTAATTAAAATTGGAATGGTTATATTATTTATTGTAGTTGGTGTATTCTATGTAAAACCAGAGAACTGGGTACCGTTTACACCATACGGTTTAAATGGCGTTTTAGCTGGTGGAGCAGCCGTCTTTTTTGCTTTTATGGGGTTTGATATACTGGCAACTTCAGCAGAAGAAGTAAAAGATCCGCAACGAAACCTTCCCATTGGTATTATTGTATCATTAATTATATGTACAATCATATACGTTATAGTGTGCCTTGTTATGACAGGTATGGTTTCCTATAAAGAATTAAATGTACCTGAAGCAATGGCTTATGTAATGGAAGTCGTAGGACAAGATAAAGTTGCTGGTATAATTGCTGTAGGAGCAGTAATTGGTCTTATGGCTGTTATTTTCTCAACTATGTACGCAGCAACACGTGTATTCTTTGCTATGAGTCGCGATGGACTATTACCAAAATCACTTGCGAAGATTAATAAACAGACTGGAGCGCCAACTTTTACAATTGGATTGGCGGGAATAGGAAGCTCTTTAATAGCTGGATTTATTGATTTAAAAGAGTTAGCAAATTTAGTTAATATTGGCGGTTTGGTAACGTTCGCATTGGTTGGTGTATCAGTTATTATACTACGTAAGACACATCCAAATTTAAAACGAGGTTTTATGGTACCGTTTGTACCTGTATTACCAATCATTTCAATTGTAAGTTGTGTATTTTTAATGCTAAATTTACCATTAAGAACATGGGTGTACTTCAGTGTTTGGATAGCAATTGGTACTTTAATATATTTCATATATTCAATGAAACACAGTAATTTAAACGAGGAAACACTTTCGAAAGTAAATGATAAAATAGCGAAATAATTTTAATATCAAGTAATGTAGATATTAATAAAATAGTAAAAGATGACTTTTGTTAAATATAGAAGTCATCTTTTTTTAATTATTTGAGAAGTTTAAGATTCTATTCAAAAATAGTTAAGGGAATAAAAAAGAAAGCAAAAACAGCTAAACATTCTTTTGCTGTTTTTGCTTATATAATTTCAATTAGAGGCACCGTTATACAGTTACTCATAAATTTCGTACTGTGTAACTCAAAAGAGAAAGTTAAATTAAATCAATGATATCAAGGACTGTGGCGTATGGCTCAGTTACACACAATATAAGATATGGGTAAGTGAAGCAACGGCATAAAACAAAAGCACAGTTTATCAAATGGACGTAAAGCTTCATTATCATCAAGTTAAGAAATTCATTGTTTCCAATTAATAGTATCCATTTTTATGTAGTTGTTATTGATTTTGAAAAAATAAAAAATCGCCTCATTAAAGGCGATTCATAGTTTATTCATTTTGCATTCTTTTGATAAGTAAGTATCTTTTAAATACAATGTTCTATATTAACGTCTTTCTGGTTCTTTTTCTTTTCTTCTAAGACCAAATAAACCTGCTAGTCCTAATAAACCAAGCCACGCCCAATTATTATTATCATCACGATCATTGTTCAAATCATTTGTTGTATTCACATTTCGAGTTCTAGTATCATTATTAACTCTATTCATGTTATTGTCATTAACTCGAGTTGTAATATTATTATTATTATTAACTCTATCCATATTATTTCCATCGTATTCAGCATGAACATTGGTACCAAAAACCATAATAGTTAGTAATAGAGCACTTAAAATAGATGAGAATTTTTTCTTCATAGTTTTCCCTCCTTTCATATTCAGTAATGTCTCCAGTTTCTTTAGACAATATTCGTTTGAAAATATATAAAACCATTTGAATTGAAATTATGATAAACATCTTTAATTTTTATTATTAAAAGTACTTATAATAATGGATTAAGTTAATTGAAATGTATTTATTATTTATAAGAATAAATTTTTAGTAACGGTACATTCTATGAGGGAAAATTACTATATTTGGGTAAGGTGTTCCGTATGAGTTATAAGAACTTATTTTCTTTAATCCAGAACATGGTTAGGAAAATTTTTTCTATAGTAAGTATTGTTGCTAAAAGTTTAATTTCTTTAAGGAGGAATATTTTTATGGGTATTTTAAGTGGAAATCCACAAAATGAACCAATGCACTACGGGGAAGTCTTTGGGATTTGGAGTTATCTTGCAGGAGCACAAGGCACAATTGCTGGATATCAAGTTCTTATTAACCACACAGGAGATGAGGACTTAAAGAAATTTTTAGAAAACCTTGTAGAGAATGATATCCAATCAGAGGTTGAAGAATTAAAAAACTTATTAAAATTAAATGGAGTTGCATTACCACCAGCACCTCCAGAAAGACCAGTTGCATCTATTGAAACGATTCCTCCTGGTGCTCGTATTAATGATGCGGAAATTGCAGCTAAAGTTTCTATGGATCTTGCTGCTGGGCTAGTAGCATGTAGTCAAGCTATGGGACAATCTCTTCGAGAAGATGTTGGAATGATGTTTGGTCAATTTCATATGAAAAAAGCACAAGCTGGAGCTATATTGCTTCGTCTGAATAAGAAAAAAGGTTGGATTATTCCACCTCCATTACATGTTCTACAATCAGATCAAGCATAATAACAAAAATAAAATTTAATCTATTCTTTATGGCTGTTGCAGTGAGGTAGTCTAAGGAAATAAAGGTTATTAGCGAATTAAAATAAGTGGCAGAGTCATGACCGCTTTTTGGCAGTAAATGTGCCGATTGTTTTGGGATTAGCATGTTATATTTGTATTGTGAGTAGTGGCGGAAAATAACGCTCACAAGATTCCTGATAATTGAAAATGGATCGTCATGACCGGTGGCGGTGGTTGTAGATTGGATGAACAATTGTTTCTTGTTTTTACATTCAATTGCAATTCACATTATGTAGATGGAGAAGGGCTTTTGCTCTTCTTCCAGTTACTTAATATTGTGGGAGTGAATGAATGTAACGGTATTAAGTGATTGAAACAAGAATAAATACCGTATTTATATAGTAATAACAAAAGATTTTGACGAAAGAGCAACTGGTGCACGGTTGCTCTTTCATTATGCAAAAATTGCATGAGTAATGTCAGGATTAAAAGAATAGCATATTATCTTTCTCGATGTACATATTAAGTAAAGTATTTAATATCATACATAAAAGGCGGGGTAATATGAGTGAAAATAAGAAAAGTAAAGAATTGAATAAGGTGAAGAAGTATTATTTTAATGAGGATAATCAGCCAGTAGCTGGCATAGAGTTAACTTTGCCGCCTGATATAGGAAGTATGTTAGACCCGAAATCAGAAGATGATGATGAAAGTAGAGAAAGTAATAATGAATAAGTTTAATCTAAGCATCCATTCGGGTGCTTTTTATTTTGGTTAAGGAGTGAGGGGAATTGGATAGCTTTTTAAATGGTAGAATCGCTGCACTTGGTCTTATACCCATCGATAAGAAAGCATACATCAAATACTTTAAGCCTAATGAGAAGGCGTATAAGAAGGTTGGGATTGATGTTAATCGATTTAAGTATTATAAGCTGTATGAACAGAAGCCGATGTTTTACTCTGTAGAATATCTCACGCAAACACCAATAAAAGATTTATTGGAAAGAGATAGAGGAAATCAAACACGCTGGGTAAAGACAGATGAAAGAATATAAAACCAAACAAGAGAAGCGTAAGTTCTATGACAGTGGTGAGTGGAAGAGTATACGCGAGCAAGTAAAGAAGCGTGACAACTATGAATGTCAGGGATGTAAACGGAATGGTCGTGTTCAAACAGACAATAATGAATACAGTGAGAGTGCCAAGCGTAAAAAGATACAACTCGTTGTCCATCATATAAAAGAACTAGAACATCATCCAGAACTTGCGTTAGAAATAAACAATTTAGAAACAGTATGTGTGGATTGCCACAATAAAGAACACGGTAGAACATTCAAAAAGAAACAGAATAAATGGGAACACGATGAAAAGTGGTAAAAATGATTCGAAAACAGTCCCCCCCTTAAAATATTTCATCAAAAAATGCTCTAAGGGGCACCGGAGGAGGGGGTCGTTTTTCCAGATTTTTAAGTTATTTCGTATAGGACCCCTACCCAGTATGAAAATATGATTGAATCGAGGTGATATTATGGCGGATATTGATGAGCGTGAGGTGCTAGTTAACAAAGAAAAAAATCGTTTGAAAAGATTATTTAAAGACATCCCACCTAGTAAGTTAAAAGTGGTTGAAGGATTAATTATTCAGGCAGCAAGATTACGAGTTTTATTAAATGAGATGTGGATGGATATATCTGAGAATGGTGACTATGAAATGTTCTCACAATCTGATAAAACAGAGCCGTATGAAAGAGAACGACCTGTTGCCCGGTTATATAATACCCGTGATCAATCATATCAAAGGGTCATTAAACAACTAACGGATTTGTTGCCAGAAGGAAATAATAAAAAAGAAATTAAGAAATATTCGGCAAGTGATTTAATATGATTGTTCATAAGTATGTAAGTGAATATATAGAACTATATGAAATAGGAACAGTGGTATTAAATAAAGAACGTATCATGCTTATAAATTATTTAAAGCAAGATATATTAACCCGTAATGATTTACATTTTGATGTGGATTTAATTCATAAATGTGTAACTTTCATAGAAAAGTGGCATTTCAAATTAAATTCCTTTCAGAAATTTTTAATAGCATTTGTGTTTTTGTTTGATGAATATGAGGATGTTTATTTTGATCAACACTTCTGGATGATGGCAAGGGGTGCTGGTAAAAACGGATTGATTAGTGCATTGACACACTTCTTTATTAGCGAGTTGCACGGTATTGAGCATTACAACGTATCAGTAGTTGCTAATACAGAAAGACAGGCTAAAACTTCTTTTATAGATGTTTATGAAAAGAATAAAAAACATGAAATATTAGACGAGTTATTTGTATCAACAAAACAATTGATAACAAATAAAGCTACTCGTTCAACTTTTGAATTTCATACGTCTAATGCAGGGAGTAAAGACTCGTTAAGGGACGGGTGTGTTATTTACGATGAGATACATAGATATGAAAATAGCGATGTTGTAGAAGTGTTCTCTAGCGGTTTAGGTAAAGTTCCTAACTCTAGGGAATTTTTTATTACCACAGATGGATTTGTTCGTGAGGGGTATCTTGACAAAATGAAAGAGCGAGCTATGAATATCCTGAAAGGGAAAGAAAAAGAAGATAGATTGTTTCCTTTTATTTGTAAGCTTGATAACGCTGAAGAAGTAGATAATCCTGATATGTGGGAAAAAGCAAATCCGATGTTTAGTAAGCCAATGAGTCAATACGCTAGAGGATTGTTTAAGAAAGTTATGCGTCAGTATAAAAATCTAGAAAACGATCCGTCTAATAGAGAAAATTTCATGACTAAAAGGATGAATATACCGGAAGTAGATTTAACAAAGTCTGTAGCTTCATGGGAAGAAATCATGCGTACTGGTTTTGAAGAAGATGGAGAAACACTGAGAGAAGTTCCGGATTTAAAGCACAAAGTAGCTGTAGGCGGTCTCGACTTCGCCAGCATCAAAGACTTCGCAGCAGTCGGCTTGCTATTTAAACATGGTGAAGATTATATATGGAAAGGTCATTCATTTGTACGTAAAGGATTCTTGGACAAGGTGAAATTAAAAGCGCCTATTTATGAATGGGCTGAAAATGGCTTACTAACTATTGTGGATGAGCCGGTTATTAATATCTCTCATATTGTGGATTGGTTTGTAAAAATGCGTGAGATATACGGATTTAACACAATAGTAGCTGATACATTCCGTCTTGATCTTGTTAAAACAGCACTTGAAGCTGAAGGTTTCATATTGTTATACATCCGTAACCCAAAAGCTATTCATTCTTTATTAGCGCCAAGGGTAGAAACGTTATTTGCAAACAATCGTATTATTTTTGGTGATAATCCATTAATGCGTTGGTACACCAATAACGTCTACGTCCACATCAAAAAAGACGGCAACAAAGAATATTTGAAGAAAGATGAATTTAAGAGAAAAACAGATGGATTCCAAGCCTTTATCCATGCATTATGGCAAGCGGATAACATTCTTGTGGATGAATTCGACTTTATGTTAGACAGTATTAAATTCTAATAAAGGGGGTGATAATCATTGGATGGTTGGACGCAGTATTTAAAAGAAATAGTGAAGTAGGATTTATGTTTGATGTGGAAATGTTTATCGAAAAGGCAAATAGAGTCCATATGAAGCGATTAGCGATTGATACATGTATTTCTTTTTTAGGAAGAACAATAAGTCAGTCGGAATTCAGAGTGAAAAACGGTGAAGAATTTGAAAAGGATGAGCTTTATTACCGATTAAATGTTAGACCAAATAAGAATATGACAGCAAGTACCTTTTGGGAGAGTTTCATTTACAAACTTATTTATGATAATGAAGCTTTGATTATCCAAGCGGATGATGGTGATCTACTTATTGCTGATGACTTTGAACATAACGAATATGCTGTGTTTGAAGATACTTTTACAAATGTCACTGTAAAAGGTTATCAGTTTAAAAGAAGTTTTAAACAAAGTGAAGTCATTCATTTAAGATACAGGAATGATAAGTTATCACCTCTTATCGATGGTTTGTTTACTGATTATGGTGATTTATTCGGTAGAATATTAAGTTCTCAAAAACGTAAGAATCAAATTCGCGGAACAGTTGATATGGACATGCTCGCTGCAAAGAGCAAAGAACACCAATCAAAACTGCAAGAGTTCATTGATAACATGTACAAAGCGATTGGAGAAAAAGATGTCGCTATCATTCCACAACAACCAGGTTTTAAGTATGCTGAAACGTCAGGTGGAGCAAATTCTGGGCAGAGTGTGGAGGAAATTAATAAAGTAACAAATGGCTTCTTAAATCAAGTAGCAATGGCTTTTGGTATTCCAACTGCTTTGATATATGGCGAAATGGCTGACGTTGAGAAGCAAACGAAAAATTATATGCTTTTCACAGTGAAACCTTTATTAAAAAAGATTTCTGATGAAGCAAACGTTAAATTTTTTGAAGAAGAAGAGTATCTTTCAGGTCAAAAAATTGAAGTTAAAGCTGTTTCTTATCAAAGTATATTTGATCTTGCAACAAGCATCGATAAACTCATTTCTTCAAGTGCATTTACAGGGAATGAGATTCGATTAGAAGTAGGATATGAAGTTTCTGATGATCCTAACTTAAATACACATCATATTACGAAAAACTATACGAAACTAACTGAATCTGAAGGAGGTGAGAATACAAATGACGGTGAAAATTGACGTTAAAGGACCAATTATTTCGAATGATGAAGCTTGGATTTATGATTGGTTTGAAATGGATGCTGCAAGCCCAGGTAAAATTTCAAAAGAACTAACTAATGCCAATGGTGATGATTTAATTGTATCGATTAACAGTCCTGGTGGTTATGTGCACGAAGGATCAGAAATTTATACAGCATTAAAAAATTATCCTGGTAATGTGGAAGTTCAAATTGTTGGTTTGGCTGCAAGTGCAGCTTCTGTTATTGCGATGGCTGGTGATAAAGTCCGAATTTCACCTACAGCACAAATTATGATTCATAATGCTTCAATGTGGAATGGTGGAGATCATCGTGACATGGAAAAGGCAGCTGAAATGTTGAAAACAACAGATAGAGCAATTGTAAATGCTTATGTCATTAAAAGCGGTAAATCAGAAAAGGAACTACTTAATATGATGGCTGAAGAGACTTGGATGAGGCCGCAACAAGCATTAGAAAATAATTTTGTGGATGAAATTATGTTTATGGATAATCAGGTTAAAATGACAGCTTCAACTGCTACTGCCACCATGCTTCCGCAGAAAGTAATCGATGGCTTTAGAAATGGAACAATGAACAAAGGCCAAGGGATTACAAAAGAAGATTTAAATGCAGCATTATCAGGATTAAAAAATGAAATCCTGAATGATTTACAAAACAATATAGAAGAACCAAAGGAGCCGCATCCTAAACCTGTAAAAAACAGTGGGATTAAAGGGCTCCTTTTAAAATTATAAAAATTGGGGGAAACACATAATGACGATTAAATTTAATAAATCTGAAGCATTTAATAAAGCAAAAGCAAAATTGACGGACACTTTAACTAACGCGGAAAGTACAGAACAAGAACAAACGTCAGCGTTTGAAGGTTTCTTTGATGCACTACAAACAGATGTAGCAAATACGGTCCGTGAACAAGTAAATAACGATATGCTTGATCGTTCAATTTTACAGCAACGTGGTCAAAATGTTTTAACTTCAGCAGAAACAAAATTCTTCAATGCAGTTGTTAAAGAAGGTGGATTTACAGATGGCTCAATCCTTCCTGTAACGACTCAAGAGCGTGTGTTTGAAGATTTAGTTACAGAACATCCCTTATTAGCTGAAATTGGTTTGCAAGATTTAGGAGCAGTTACGAAGTTTATTTACTCTGATGCAACGAAGGCGTATGTATGGGGCGAATTATTCGGGGAAATCCGTGGGCAAATTGATGCTATCTTCAAACAAGAAAAAATTGGTCAACTTAAATTAACTGCATTTGCAGCAATTCCAAATGATATGAAGGAACTTGGCCCGGAATGGATTGAACGTTATGTTCGAACTGTTTTAGTAGAAACATATTCAGTCGGTCTAGAATTTGGCTTTATTAATGGTGGCGGATCTGTAGCACATCAACCAGTTGGTTTAATGAAAGATGTAAATCCAGAAACAGGCGCTGTTACTGATAAAAAATCTTCTGGTAAACTAACATTTGCTCCGTCTGATAAAGGGGTAATTGTAGCAGGCGAACTTTATGAAGTAGTAAAAGCTTTATCTGTTGATGCAAAAGGGAAATCCAGAAAAGTATTAAATAAAATTGTAATGGTAGTTAACCCGATTGATGCGATTGGCGTACAAGCACGTAATACAATCCAGACCGCAACAGGTCAATGGGTAATGGCATTGCCTTATAACATTAAACCTGTCGAGTGTGAGGAAGTTCCTGTTGGTAAAGCATTATTCTTTGTAAAAGGACAATATATTGCTGCAATCGCAGGTGGATACAAGCTAAAAGAATTTGATCAAACATTAGCTTTCGAAGATGCTACCCTTTATACAATTAAACAATTTGCTAATGGGAAACCGAAAGATAATAAAGCGGCTCTTGTTTACGATTTAGAAATTTCATTTACACCATCTACAGAAACAAAAACTAAATAAAGGGTGAAGTGAATGAGAAACGCAACAATTTCAGATGAAATATTGCAAGAATTTAAAGAGAGGATGCACTTAGGAGATGAGGAAGATGATAACTTAAAACGCATCCTTTTTACGTCTAACAAGGTATTAATTAGGGTTTGTGGGAATTATGATTTAAATAAAGACGAGGAGTTCAAAGAATTAGTCTTTGAACGCTCTCGTTATGTTTATAACGATGCATTAGAGTATTTTGACAAGAATTTTTCAAGTCAGATTAATAGTTTAGGTATTGATAAAGCATTAGAAGAAATTAAACTGGACGGTGAGTAATATGCGTCCTTTTCAGTATAAAAAACCACTGAATACAGGTGATTTTAGAAATCGGATTAGCATTGAACAGCCTGTAATAATAAAAGATGAATTAAACCAAGTAATCCAAACATCTTGGCAAGAATTAAAGAAAGCCTGGTCAATGATAAAAACGGTGAAAGGTTCCGAGTACATTGAAGCTTCTACTTCGCAAGCTACACGGGTTTATCGCTTTGTGATTCCTTATGCTTCTGATATTACAGAAGAAATGCGAATCAATATGAAAGGTCGTATCTTTGATATTATTGAACCGCCAATGAATGATGATGAAACGTATCAAACATTGACTATTATCGCAAAGGAGCATACTTAATATGAATGATTTTGCGAGTGAGATTGCTAGAGAATTACAAAGATATGCAAATGTTGTGGAAGAAGAGTTAACAAATGCACAAGAAGATGTAGCTGATATTGCTGTAAGTAAGTTAAGACAAAATAGCCCTAAAAAAACAGGTGGTTATCGTAAAGGTTGGCGTAAGAAAAAAGTAGGTAAAGCCGTTGTTATCCATAATACAAAAGGGCAATTAACGCATCTTTTAGAAAATGGTCATGCGAAAGCTAGTGGTGGCCGAGTACCGGAGAAAGTGCATATTCGTCCCGTTGAAGAGTATGTAATTGATGAATTGCCAAAACGTATTGAAAGGGCAATTGAATCATGACATTAACATTAGGAGAATTTATAAAAATTCTTGAAGCTACAGGCTATCCTGTGGCCTATTCGCATTTCATAGCAACACCAGGTAATCCAGTTCCAGCGCCACCGTATATCTGTTTTCTTGTGGATGGGTCAGCAAATTTAATGGCTGATAACAAGGTGTATCACAAGATAAATGATGTAAATATAGAGCTTTATACAACTAAGAAAGATGTAGTTGCGGAAGCCAAGTTAGAACAAGTACTAGATGATCACGAGATTCCTTATGACTCGTATGGGACTTTTATTGAATCTGAAAATATGTATCAAAAATTTTATGAAACGAGGTTGATATAAATGAATGAAAATAAAGTAGCATTTGGTTTAAAGAATGTCCATTATGCGCTTTTCGATATTAAAGATGGTGTAGTTACATTTAATACACCAATTCCATTACCTGGTGCGGTTGAATTAACGTTTGATCCACGAGGGGATTTAATTGAATTCTACGCTGATGACATGCTTTATTACGCTGCAAGTAATAACCAAGGGTATGATGGAACGCTTTCTATTGCGACTATTCCGGAACAATTTGCAATTGATGCACTAGGGGAGGAATTAGACGAAGAAGATGGTGTGTTAAATGAGTTAGCGGATGCGAAAGGAAAATCATTTGCATTATTATTTGAATTTGATGGCGATGTACGAGCAACTCGACACGTTATGTTTAACTGTTCTGCAAGTCGTCCAACACTTGCATCTAAAACGAAAACAAATTCAGCGGAGCCAAATACAAATGAACTTAAATTTGTGTCCAGCCCTATTGATATTAATGGAAAACGTATGGTTAAAACGAAAACTACTACTAAATCAAAAACAGATATTTATAATAATTGGTACAAAAAAGTGTATACAAAAGTACCTGCATTACCAAAAGGAGCGTAAGTAAATGGAAAAGACAATTATAATAGACGGAAAACAGGTCAAATTAAAAGCTAATGCAGCATCAGCCAAGCGATATAAGGCGCAATTTAGACGGGATTTATTTGCCGATATGTTTAAATTAGGAGCTATAGGTACATTTGCTTCGCAAGATGCAACAGAAGGTACTATTGATTTTTCTAACTTAGATTTCGACAAGGTAGATTTTG
Source organism: Bacillus sp. 2D03 (assembly GCF_003946765.1). Classification (NCBI taxonomy): domain Bacteria; kingdom Bacillati; phylum Bacillota; class Bacilli; order Caryophanales; family Bacillaceae; genus Bacillus; species Bacillus sp. 2D03. Next base: position 166,321 of record NZ_RPSJ01000009.1, read on the forward strand.
AAGTTTGTTACGATTTAGTTTGGTTATACGCTAAAACAGCTGATCCTGAAATTCCAGACCCGATGACTTGGTTAGAAGGATTTGATGAGTTTCCTATTTACGATATAATGCCGGAAATTAATGAGATGGTTCAAAAAACAATGGGAGCAAAAAAAAAGTAAAGAAAATTAATGGAGAGCAAGGGACTTTCGGTGATGAAGAATTAAGCACTGAATTGTTCCTTGCTCTTTGTTATGAAGCAAAGCTCACATATTGGGACTTAGAAGTGATGACGATTGGTGATTGTTTTGATTATATCGCTGAGTATGCTGAAATGAAAAATCCAGGAAAAGAAAAAGTTCGAAAAGCAACTCAAGAAGACTTTAATGCTTTCTAAGAAAAAGGGGTGAGATAATGGCAGGAGGAAAAATTAAAGGAATTACGATTGAAATTGGAGGGAATACGCAGCCGTTACAAAATGCCTTAAAAGACGTGAATAAGCAAAGTGATTCTTTGACTAAAGAGTTAAAAGATGTTGAACGTTTATTAAAGTTTGATCCCGGTAACGTTGAGGCACTTGCTCAAAAGCAACAGTTGCTTACACAACAAATTGAAAAAACTACACAAAAGCTCGATAAATTAAAAGAAGCGGAGCAACAGGTTCAAGAGCAATTTCAGAATGGGAAAATTTCAGAAGAGCAGTACCGCGCATTTAGGCGTGAAATTGAATTTACACAAGGGTCACTTGATGGTCTGAAAAACAAGCTCGGTAATATGAAAGCCGAACAAGAAAATGTAGCAAGTTCAACAAGACAATTAGAAACTTTATTTAGTGCTACAGGAAAAAGTGTTGATGATTTTGCGAGCGCATTAGGTAATCGTCTTGTAAATGCAATTAAAAGTGGATCGGCTACAAGTCGACAGTTAGAACAAGCAATTGGCCTTATTGGTCGTGAAGCTTTAGGAACTGAAGCTGATATTGAAAAATTACAACGCGCCCTCCGATCTGTGGATGCCGGAAACTCTATTCAACAAGTACAAAATGAGTTAAGAGACTTACAACAAGAAGCTGGCAGAACCGAGAAGAAGTTTGAAGGTCTAAAAGTGGGATTAGAGAATGTTATCGGTGGATTAGCAGCAGGTGGTGGAATTGCAACAGCTGTTGAAAAAGCACTTGATATGTCAAAATTGAAAACCAAAATTGATATATCTTTTGATGTCCCTGAATCCTCGAAAAAATCAGTAGAAGAAGCAATAAGAGGCGTAACAGCTTATGGAGTGGATGCTGAAGAATCACTTGCTGGTGTACGTAGGCAATGGGCTTTAAATAAAGATATTAGTGATGAAGCGAATGCATCTATCGTTAAAGGTGCAGCGACAATCGCGCAATCCTATGACGGTATAGATTTTACAGAGTTGATTCAAGAAACCTATGAAATAGGAAATGAATTAGGAATAACGCAAGATAGTGCTCTTGGTATGGTTGATGCTTTGTTAAAAATGGGATTTCCGCCAGAACAGTTAGACATCATTGCTGAATATGGTAGCCAGCTAACCCGTGCAGGCTTTAAAGCTGAGGAAGTCCAAGCAATTATGGAAGCTGGTGTTGAAACCGGTAGTTGGAATATTGATAATCTTTTAGATGGGCTTAAAGAAGGTAGGATTCAATTAAATGAATTCGCACAAGGAGCTGACAAAGCTTTAAAAGAAGCACTTGATGGTTCTGGTATTGCAACTGAACAAATAGAAAAATGGGGTGCAGCTGTCGCTAAAGGTGGAAGTGATGGTTCAAAAGCTATGGTAGAAGTAGCTAAAGCGATAGAAGGAATAGAAGATCCTGTTAAAAAGAATCAAGTAGGGGTTAAAGTTCTAGCCACTATGTTTGAGGACCAAGGGCAAAATTTAACTAATACTTTAATAAGAGCTTCGGAAAAAACCGTAGACTTCCAAAAGAATCAGGAGAAATTGAATGAATCCATAAAAAAAATGGATGCAAATCCAGCAGTTAAGTTTCAAAAGGCAATGGAAGATTTAAAAATGGCTCTTGAACCTATACTAGGAGTGATTGCTGATGTTGTTGCTAGTATTGCTGATTGGATTTCTAATAATCCAGAATTAGCAGCGACATTAGCAGCAGTTGCAACGGCTATTGGGGTAATTTCAGGGGCACTTATGGCAATTGCGCCAATAGTTATGGCGGTCATGGGTGTATTTGAAATCGGAGCCGCCGCCGCACTAGGCATAGTTGCTATTGTTCCTATTATCGTAGCCGCTATAGTTGCTCTTGGAGTGGCTATTTATAAAAACTGGGATGATATTAAAAATTGGACAATAGAAGCATGGGATTCTATTAAAGAGTATTTAGTAGAGCTTTGGGACGGGATATCCCAATCCTGTAATGAAGCATGGTCTTCATTTTTAGAAGCAATGCATGAATTTTTTGATCCGATAGGTCAATTTTTTAGTGATTTATGGGAGGGTGTAAAGCAGGCGTGTAGCGATGCGTGGAATTCTACTGTTGAATTCTTTTCTGAAGCATGGTCTTCTTTCATAGAAATGATGCATAGTTTCTTTGATCCGATAGGTGAATTCTTTAGTAGTTTATGGTCTGGCATTGTTGAAACTGCTTCCTCTTGGTGGTCCTCTTTAGTTGAAACAGCTTCTGAATTGTGGGGAACATTAACGCAAGCATGGCAAGAAACATGGGATACAATTCTTACTGTTTTAGATCCAATTATTTCGGCAGTTTCTACCGTTTTAGAAGCTGGTTGGTTGTTAATACAGGCAGGTGCACAAATTGCATGGGCGGCAATCTGTCAATATATTATTCAACCGATTCAGGAAGCTTACGACTGGGTAAGTACACAAATCGGTGAAATGGTCACTTGGCTTGGTACACAATGGGAAATTGCAAAAGCTATGGCACAAATTGCTTGGGGACTATTTAAGCAATATATTATTCAACCGGTTCTAGACACTTGGAACTTAGTAAAAGAAAAGTTCAGTGATTTAGTTTCTTGGCTAAATTCACAATGGGAGACAGTTAAATCATATACATCAGCAGCATGGGGGTTATTTAAACAATATATTATAAAACCTGTACAAGATACTTGGAATTTAGTAAAAGAAAAGTTTAGTGATTTATCCAATTGGATGTTAGGAATTTGGGCGAAAATAAAAGGGTATACACTTGAAGCATGGAAGATGGTTTACACATACATCGTTGAACCAGTTATTTCAGCTTATAATTCTGCAAAAGAGAAATTCAATGATATGTACAACACAGCACGGGAAAAATTTGATTCGGTTAAGAATGCAGCTCAAGAAAAATTTGAAGCGGCAAAACATTTTATTATAGATCCAATTAAAGATGCAGTTGACAGTATAGAAAAATTCATTGGGAAGATTAAAGGATTCTTTAGTGACTTGAAGTTAAAAATTCCAAAACCAGAAATGCCACCTCTTCCACACTTCAGCTTACAAACAAGCACGAAAAATGTTTTAGGTAAAGATATTACATTTCCGTCAGGAATTAATATTGATTGGCGTGCAAAAGGTGGTATCTTCACTAAACCAACTATCTTTGGAATGAATGGCGGAAACTTGCAAGGTGCAGGAGAAGCGGGGCGAGAAGCAGTGCTTCCCCTCAATAAAAAGACACTTGGAGATATTGGTGCAGGAATTGTAGCAGCCATGCCACGACAACAGTTTGTTATGCCGGGAGAAATAAATCAACTAATGGGTGAAATGAGCCGTATGATGGCTAGTTCTGTGAGTCAATTATCAGGATTAAAGAGTGTCATGAGTGGTGTATATGGAAGCATGTCAAATAGTAGACAAGCTATGGCAAGCAGCGTATCAAATCAAGTGATTAATTACGGATCTGGTTCATCTTCTAGTGGTGGAGTAATTCCAATGCTTGGTGGAGATTTAGTTGTTGAAGTTCCAGTTATTTTAGAGGGAAGAGATGTGGCACGTGGTACTTATCGATATACAACCGAGTATCAAGATAGAGAAGAAAAAAGAAACTCAGCCTTTTAGGTTTGGGTTTCTTTTATTTTAGAGAGAAGTGGGGTGACGGTATGAGTTCTTTTACATTTAACAATATACGTAAGGATTTTATTCAAATCGAAAAAGGATGGAAAAGACCAGCGTGGGCGCCATTAAAACGAAAATTTCTAAGTGTTCCAGGTTATCCAGGTGCAAGATTATTAACGACAGAAACTGAAATGCGAGTTTTACCTGTTCCGGTCGGAATTATTGTTCCTGATGGATCTGACCTAGAAACATTAAAAGAAGAAATAGCAAAGTGGTTAATTACAGAAAAACCTGTTGAATTAGTCTTTGATGTAACACCTGATAGGACATACCTGGCGGTTATTGATGAAGATTTTGATCCTGAGGATTTTATTACTTTAGGTAAAGGTACTTTGAATTTTGTTTGTCCAATGCCATATAAGTTAGGGCCTACTAAAACATTAGAATTTGAAATGGATGGGCATGGGTTAATAGCAAATGTTCAAAACAAAGGGAGCGTCGAATCTAACCCAATTATAGAAGTTGAAGTAACGAAGCCTTCCACATTTCTTGATTTATGGAATGGAACGGATTATTTTCGCATTGGATATCCATTGAAAGCAGACCAGGTTCCAGTGGAAAGAAATCAACGTGTATTATGGGACGAGATGGGGACAACCGTAGGATGGACGGATGTCCCTAAAACAGAAGATATGACAGGTGGAGGAAAGTTTAAATCAGATGGATATCGTTTTATGGCTGAATATCTAGGTGAACCTACAGTAAAAGGATGGCATGGTTGCATAGCCAAAAAGAATATTCCACAAGGACCTTTACAGGATTTCATCATGCAAGCCTATGTACGTATTAATAGCCATCATTGGGATCAAATGGGACGTGTGGAAATAGGTCTTCTTGATGAAAATAGCGATTATGTAGCTCGTATATCGATGAGCGATGTTCAATGGGAAGCCGAGCAAAACAGCGGATTCGCTTCTGTTGGTAATAGTAAAAAACCAGGTGGACAGGTATTCATTAATGAACATGGAGATCACCCAGACACTTGGACAAATTTTAGAGGTCGTTTATGGCTTGCTAGAACTGGGAACAGATGGGAAGCATATATTTCTAAATTTATTTTAGGTACGGAGATTGATGATGCTGAAAGGTTTGTTGTATGGTTCGATGAAAATAACGTCAATATGAATAAAGTTACTCAAGTACAAATCAGTATTTCTCAATTCTCTAACAACATGTTTTGTTCGGAAATGTCTATTGACGATTTGAAAATTTGGAAGGTTAACATGAATACACAAAATAATCCGCCTTATATCTTTGATGTTGGTGACAAAGTAGTTATTGATACTGAGCGAAGTCTTGTAACGATAAATGGTAAAAGTGCTATTAATTTAAAAGATATATTTAGTGACTATCCTGTTATTCATAAGAGTTCTAATAAACTAGAAATCATGCCTTCTACTGTCGGAACAGCCAAAGTAACGTATAGGGAGCGATTTAGATGAGGACACCAAGCGGAATTTTACATGTTGTTGATTTTAAAACGAGTCAAATCGTTTCCAATATACAACCAAAAGATTATTGGGACGATAAGCGACATTGGGAGATAAAAAATAACATTGATACTTTAGAGTTTAAAGTATTTGATAATACAGACCATGCAGCGACACTCAGGCAGCAAAATTTAGTTTTAAAAGAAGTTCGTGATGGTCGCATTGTTCCATATGTAATTACTGAAGCTGAAAAAGATTCAGATGATAGATCGGTCATTGCTTATGCATCTGGTGAATGGATTCAACTCGCGAAAGCTGGCATTATCAATCCACAGAAGATTGTAGGTAAAACAGTCAATGAGTTTATCGATATAGCTCTTGTGGGTACGAAGTGGAAAAGAGGAAAAACAGAATACGCTGGCTTCCACACTATGACGATTGATGAATTCATAGATCCACTGAAATTTTTAAAAGACATTGCTTCCTTGTTCGATTTAGAAATTCAATATCGCGCAGAAGTTGTAGGGTCTCAAATTGTTGGTCGTTATGTAGATATGGTGAAAAAGCGAGGGCGTGATACAGGTAAAGAAGTAACTCTTGGTAAAGATTTGATGGGTATCAAACGCATTGAGAATTCCCAAAATATATGTACAGCCTTATTGGGGTTCGTAAAAAAAGAAGGTGGGGACTTTATAACCATCTCTAGTATTAATAATGGAGTTCCTTATCTTGTAGACACTGATGCATTTCAGCGATGGAATGAACGAGGACAACATAAATTCGGATTCTATACACCGGAGACAGAGCAAGATATAACACCACAACGTTTAATGACTCTTATGAAAACGGAGATAAAGAAACGCGTTAATTCATCTGTTTCTTATGAAGTAAATACACAAAGTATCGGTCGTGTATTTGGACTAGCTCATGAGCTAATTAATGAAGGCGACACAATTCGAATTAAAGATACTGGATTTACACCGAAACTTTATTTAGAAGCACGGGCAATCGCTGGTGATGAATCATTTACTGATCCTTCACAAGATAAATATGTATTCGGAGATTATCGAGAAATTGTGGATGCTAATGAAGAATTACGTAAGCTCTATAATAAAGTCCTGGCTTCATTAGGTAGTAAACAAGAAATTTTAAATCAGCTAGATAAGTTGGTTAAAGAGACTGCTGAAAAAGTAAATGATGCTCAAAAAGAATCTGAATCCGCTAAGAAACTGGCTGAAAAGGTCCAGGAAAACCTGAAAAATAATACGGTGAATATTATTGAAGCTAAAAATCCACCGTCCGATAATCTTATAGTAGGTAAAACAGTGTGGCGAGATATTACCAACGGTAAACCGGGTATTTTAAAAGTGTGGAACGGTAAAGGTTGGGAGCTTCTTATTCCTGATGTAGAGTCAGTAAAGGAAGAAACACTGAAACAAGTTAATAAAGATATTCAGCTCACAAAAGAAGAATTAAACAAAAAAGTGGAAGAAGCGCAAAGCGAAACCAATGGACAATTCAAGGAAGTTAAAAATAGTCTCCAAGAAGTTTCGCAAACTATTAAAAATGTACAAAACTCTCAAGGTGAAATTAATAAAACTGTTTCTGAAATGAAACAAACTAACGAGAGTTTTACTAAATCTATTGAATCATTAACAAAAAAAGATGGTGAAATCACTGAAAAATTAAATACAGTGGAAGATACAGTTGAAGGTACAAAACAAACTATTGCCGATGTGAAGCAAACAACAAACGTTTTAACAAAAACAACAAATGAAATAAAGAACACGGCGACTTCAAATAAGCAGACCATTGAACAATTACAAACCGACATGAGTAACATTTCTGTAGGTTCAATTAATCTAGCAAGCGATTCAGAAACAGGGTTAAACAAACAGAATATGACTGGAACATGGTCAGACAGTAAACAAATGACTCTTTCTAATAAGATTAATTACAGAAATAAGACGTTTACTATTTCTTTTTTATTCACTGGGAAAATGACTAAACTTAATACAAATCCTTGGTTCGGTGTAGAAACGGCAATAACTTATACAGACGGAGAGCAAGAATGGAAATCTGTACGTGCAGACTCACAATTAAAGATTAATGTAGATTATAAGGACGAGCCTCTAACTGTTACATTCAAAACAAAAGATAAGGATGTAACTCAAATTAGGTTTTATTACTCTGGAAGAAATATTGATGGTAATTTAAACTCACATCATGCGAAATTGGAAGAGGGGAACATAAGAACTACATGGCAGCCTGCTAATGATGAAGTTACTTCTAAAGAAACGTTCACGAAAAAAACAACTGAGATTGAGCAAAGTGTGAATGGAGTCAAAGAAAGTATTAAAACGGTAGAAAAAACACAAACCTCTTTTAATGAACGTGTTAACACTGTAGAAAAGAATGCAGAAGGAACAACTGCAAGTGTTAAGAGATTACAGGAAACACAAACTGAGCAAGGAAAAACGCTTAGTGAGGCTACTACAACAATAGGTCAACATTCTGAAGCATTGAAATTAACAATGAAAAAGAAAGACGTTGAGGATTATGTAGGCGGTTTAGGTACTGTCAACGAATTGCGTGATGCGGATTTTAAGTTAGGGCAGAAATATTGGTTTTGGAATAGTGGTAATGGAGCAACTGGATCTGTTGATACGAATTTAAAATACAAAGGTATGAATACATTTGCAATTACCGGTACTGGCCAGACTCAAGATCGTTGGTGGGGACTTACAAGTCAATTCATTGAGTGTCAGGTTAACGAGGACTTTGTTGCATCAGGTTATTTCAATACTGATGCGAAAACACCTATTGATAGTGGTGGTGCATTTATTGAAATTGAATGGTGGACAGCTGACAAAAAAACTCGTGTTAAAACAGCTAGAACGAATATCAAGGTTGTAAATAATACGTGGGTTCGTGCTGTATGTACAGATAAAGCACCTGCCAATGCAGCGTTTGTGAGATGGCGTTATTACGTTACGAGAAATGGGCGTTTATGGTGTGCTGCACCTATGTTACAACGTGGCACTATAGCTACAGAATTTTGGTTACATCCGAAAGATCAAACGGATGTTGATAAAATGATGGAAGATATCGCTAATAAAGTAGCTACCGAAAAATACAATCAGAAAGTTACCGAATTAGAAAGAAGTATTAGTGCTACTGAAAAAGGTATTTCACTTGTTTCTGGAAAACAAGAAACCTTTATAAATGAGACTTATAAAGGTTATGTAACGAAAACGGAATCTAGGTTAGAAGTGTTAGATGACGGGATTATAGCGCAGATTTTAAAGGACGGTATTGTTACTGCCATCAATATGTCTCCAGGGAAAATCACAATCAATGCTGCAAAGTTGGATATTAATGCTGATACAATGGTCAAATGGCTAACAGCAAAGGGCATTGATACGAATCTTATTAGAATTAATGGTGATAAAATAACCATTGATAAAAACGGTGTAACTGTAAAAATGCTAGATTTCCTCTACGAAGACGAAAGAGGAATGAAAACAACAGTTATGTCTAAACGCAATCTAATTAGCGACCATGATTTTTCAAGTGCTATAAAGAAAGACATCGGGAACTCTGATTATTGGGGTTTTGATGGTGGATATGGTCTTCCGTGGAAAGTGAATGGCAACGTAGTTATAGAAAAAAATACAGCCTTGTTTAATTACGAACAAATGGTGAATGCAGCACGAGTAGATATGTATAACTATCCTGAAACAACCGTTAAAAACGGAATACATCCAGGTAATATTTATACACTATCAGCACATTTTCGATGCGCTATGATTAATGGAAAGAGAGTAACTGCTAAACCACAGCTGCACATTTGCTATGTAACGTATAGAGATAATGTTCATTACGATATATGGTACGAATCAAAACTTTCATTTGATGCACCTAGCACATACTATGGTGACATTCAGCGTAGGTCGTTCACTTTTACAATCCCAGCTAGTTACAAACCGCAGGAACACGCTGTTGTTATAAAAGTAGAGTCTGCGGATGCAAATATTGGACAAGGAACAGCAGTTTGTGTGTCAGGTGTTACTTTAGTGAGTGGCAAATATGCATCTATGTATGACTGGGATCGAGCAGCAGCAGAAAGAGCAGACGGTCTTCAACCATTTAATAAGATCGCAATAGGAGATGCGAATACCAACATAGGTATAGCACCTGATGGATACACGTTGGATATAAGCACGAACAAAGAGGTTAAGTTTTTCACGAACATCCGAGCATTGCAAGGTGTAAGTCTTGGTGGGAATGCATTTCAACAGTGGGGGCATATTCGTTTTGCAGACGGTAATCTCGGCCCAGGCTTTTACGTGAACAGCCCGAATGGTTGGAAATTTAATGCCCTTGGATAAAAAGGAGAGATATAGATGAATAAGTATGACAATCAAATGATGCCACTCCAAGCAGGTGAAAGCTTTCCCTTTATGGGGAGGCTGGTAGATGCAACGAGAACTGATACAGGGATTTCCGTGCAAGTACCTGCCGATATGCTAAAGAATGCTGGCATTCCTGACGGAACTAGTAAAGTTGAAGTATGGAGGGAGATGTCAGACGGTACAATCTGTTTCAGAATCGCAACAAGATGTGAACTATGTGGACGAGGTTCGAGGTTATATGAATTAGATTTGGGATTTGTTAAAAAAGGCCTTTGTGCAGAAGATTATTTTAAGCTTACAGGAAAAAATCCTCCACAAGAACCAGTAACAATTGAAAATACAACGCAAATAGAGCAGCTATAAGCTGGTCTGTTTTTATTATCTAAAAAGGAGAGGAAAAGATGGATCGTATTGATTTATTATTAAAAACCTTTATTGCCACTTTCGGTGGCTTCTGTGGGTATTTCTTGGGAGGATGGGATGCAACATTGAAAATCTTAGTGACGATGGCAGTTATTGATTATTTAACTGGCATGATTGCAGCAGGGTATAACGGAGAATTAAAAAGTAAAGTTGGTTTCAAAGGCATCGCCAAAAAGGTGGTGCTTTTTCTTTTGGTCGGAGCGGCAGCTCAATTAGATACAGCGTTAGGAAGTAATAGTGCTATTCGTGAAGCGACAATTTTCTTCTTCATGGGTAATGAATTACTTTCACTTTTAGAAAACGCTGGCCGAATGGGTATTCCACTTCCGCAAGCTTTAACAAATGCAGTTGAGATTTTAGGCGGTAAACAAAAACAAGAAGATAAAAAAGGAGATGTTAAGTAATGGGACAAATTATTGATATTTCAAAATGGAATGGTGACATTAACTGGCCTATAGCAAAGCAATACATTGATTTCATCATCGCTCGTGTACAAGATGGTTCAAATTATGTAGATCCATTGTATAAAGGATATGTACAAGCCATGAAGCAACATGGTATTCCTTTTGGTAACTATGCATTCTGTCGATTTGTTTCTGAAAATGATGCACGAATAGAAGCTCGTGACTTCTGGAACCGTGGAGACAAAAGCGCGACAGTCTGGGTTGCAGATGTTGAAGTGAAAACAATGAATGATATGAGAGTGGGCACACAAGCATTTATTGATGAACTACGCCGATTAGGTGCTCAAAAAGTTGGTTTATACGTTGGTCATCATATGTATGCTTCGTTTGGTATGGCGAATGTAAAATCTGACTTTGTTTGGATTCCTCGTTATGGCGGTAACAAGCCAGCTTATCCATGCGATATTTGGCAATACACAGAGACAGGTAATGTACCTGGTATCGGTAAGTGTGATTTGAACCAATTGATTGGCAGTAAATCATTATCTTGGTTTACAGGAGAAAAACAACCAGAACAAGCTATTGCCAATGGCGGCTATCAATATGTTAAATCTGGTGGTTTTGGTATTTCATTGGTTCAGGAAGTCGTAAATGCTATGAATGAGCGTGGAACAAAAGGGAAGGTTGTCTCTGATCCATTAACTGGTTTAGCTTACTTACAAACTGAAGTACTACCTAATGGCGAGCTTGATAAGATTACAGCTTGGATGGATGAAAGAAACTGGTGGTACGAGTACATTAAAAAATAAAACAAAAGAATAGTTTTATTAATAAAGATTATTATCTGGTTCTATATGTAGATAATTATATATTGATTTTCATCTTTATAAATGTTAGGGTAAATATACACCGTTTCTTATTTATCTATGAGTACTGTCTGTAGAACGAATAGAATAATTTGAAAAAATCCCCTTTTGCACCTATATGCAGAAGGGGATTTTAATATTTATGAGATTTAAAATTTACTTTTAGATAATGCTTTAAGTACGGGCTTTACAATTAAACCTATTAAACGAAAGCCTTTAAATATAGAGCGTACAACTTTCAAGGAATGTTCCTCCTAGTTGATGTTAATAAATGTATCATTATATAAAAAATAGAGATATAAAAATTTTTCTTCCATTTATCTTGTTCTTTTAAATTCTTCTTTCTTTGCCCTTAGAATCTAGCAAAATAGCATAAAAATTAATTAAAAAAGACAATTATTCTATTTATAAAACTATTCACTAAATTATTACCTTGATTAATCTTTAGAATCCTCATCGCTCATAATATATTCGATATCTTCATCTGTAAATTCATTGCCTTTAAATACTGGATGCCCATTTGGATCGAGCATACCCATTACTTTTTTATCTCTATCAGACACAATTAGTGTATAGTCCTCCATAAGAAAAGAGTTTTTTGGTAAATCCACTAATATTCTCCAAGCTGGTCTTATATCATCATTGTTTCTATTTTCTTTCACAATTTTAAATGTATAAGCCTCATCAAAGAAAAGCTGGTTGATATCTTCATTAACTACTCCATCTAATTTATTTTTCTTATGATAATGTTTAGCAATTTCTATTGCTTCCTGAGGCTTTAACATTACATCTACAGTAATTTCATTTATTTTCCTATAATGTCTTGAAAAATCTTCTTGCTTTAATTTTATATAATTTTGAAATTCTTCAGTAGACAATTGTTTAAACTCTTCATCAGACATATTTTTATACTTATCTAAAGACATATAAAATTCTCCTTTTATTTATATTTCAATCTTAATCTTTCGATATATTCTATTGAATGGTCAATAGAAGCTTTATCAAATAAATGTTTATTTTTCATTACTTGTTCAAATACATATTCTTCTCTTTCTAACCTACTAAGATTCATATATTGCTCTTTTCCTATATCTAACCACTGCTCTGCATGAAAACCCTCATGATGCATATTTATGACGGATGGTTTTTTCTTTAAATATATATCCCCATTAACAAAATCAAACGCTGCTTCTACATTGTTTGGAAGAATTGTTCCTTTTTTATCTATATTAACTTTTATACCTAATTCTCCCCATTCCTTTTTATACGCTCGAATTTCCTTTCTAGTAGCTAAAGTTTCTCCAATTTCATTGGTTTGAATATTTACTTTTCTAAAATCCAAGTCAGCTCCGCTTGTTGCCTTATTAACTTCAGCTGTACTTTCAGCAAACTGATGAGTCAATAATTTTTCTTTAGATTGTTTAAGGGCATTGCTATCTGAGAAAGAGTCTACAATATTTCTTCCTGTATAAGCAAATTGATTTTTTGGCATTAGAATATTATTCAACATGTCAACGCTTTGCTTATACTTATCTAAAGTTATTACGTTTTTAGTGCCGTGTATAAAATTTACACTTTCACTAAGTTTTGAGGTTTTGCCTAACGTTGAAACTTTATCTACACCTTTTGTTCCTACGAATAATTCAGCGATTGCTAATTTAACTTGCATCTCTACATTTCCATACCATTTAGCTCTGCTATTCCAATCTCCATTTACAACATCTTGATTCCACGAATCAGAAATAGCTTGTTCTACAGCAGCAAATGTTTCGTCGATATGAGAAAGAGCATACACAGCACCCTCAACACTATCTATTGGATGTAAAATTGTGTTTAATATTCCTTTAAGTTCATCTAACACCGCTTCATTCTGCCCTTTTTTGTAATTATAATATTGCCCGATAATAGGAGTGTTTTCTATCTGTCGAATAAACTTTTCGTACAAATGATCTATCGCTTCTACGTTATTTTCAACAGTATCTTTAAATTTATCGAACAACGATTCTTCTATAATATTACTTCCTTCAGAATGACGTTTTTTTTCTTCTGTAATCGCTTGGATAGAAGTTATCCACTCCATATTCAACCCTTGCGTACTAAATGTACCACTTGCAGGACTAAAGCCTTTTCCACTTTGAACTTCCGCCAAACCCATCGCAATGCTAGCGGCTAGTTGGAGTGCAGTATCATAATTATTACTAGAAGTATAATTAAATTCATATAGATGTTCTAATTTTTCTTGCAGTTTTTTCCTCATGACAGTAAAAAGATTCGCCATAGCGTCCATACCCGGGAGTGGCACAGCTTGATTGATGGCTTCTATACTTGTTTTCATTCGGTCAATTTCTCGAATTTGTTCTAGTAACTCTTGTTCAACGACATCCGTGGAAGCGACTTGTGATTGGAATTGACTTGGAAAAGCATCATTCTGACGAATTAACTCTTCACACAGATAAATGATTCCTTGTGCTAAAGGACGAAAGGTTTGTACAAAAAATGATTTTGCACTGCTATATGTTTGCCCTTGTAACACAGTATCCATTGCAAAAGCGTCAATCGACTGAATCGCTTGTTCCATACCTTGAATGGTAGCCGTACATACAGCATTCATACTTTGTGTTTGGGCATGTACTTCCCCTAAATACATATTTAAACTCAAAAATCTCCCCCCTTTTATGCGAACAAGTAAATCATACCAATTAAAGGATATATATGTAAATATGCTGCTGTAGTAAACTCAATATCAAAGTAGAACTTTTCCATTTAATTACCAAAGTACCGTCTAATTCGTTTATGGGTACCTGTGAAGAATATGGTATACAAAATAAATTTACAGGATTTGAAATAAATATATAATAGAAGAAAAAAGAAATGTTTATATTGTCGCTACCATGTTGGCGTCAACCTCATGCGCCTAATGGCAACAAAAAACATCTACTTCGTCCCATTCGGCCAAGATGCACCAGAGAAAAAACCGAACTCAATGGTAGCTCGCATGGAGCTGCTGGAAGATACAGTGTTAGAAGCGCTGCAAGGGAAGCAATTGCAACCGGTTGTCGTAGAAAAATTCAGATATATGAATTAAAAAACGAAAAAAAACGGACAATTTTTGATGAAACCATCATTCTTACTGTAGAATATGATAAAATTAACGTTATTAAGATCAGAAGGGGTATTGTATACTCCTTCTGATTCTAAGTTATAGAAGGATTGGTATCTAGAAAGGGGCATAGTGATGGAAAAGCAAAAAACTTTTCATGTCGCTGTAGTTGGAGCAACCGGCGCAGTTGGTGAACAAATGTTAAATACTTTAGAGAAACGAGAATTTCCAATCGGGAAATTAACGTTACTTTCATCTAAACGATCTGCAGGTAAGAAACTTGTATTTAAAGGCGAAGAATTTACAGTTCAAGAGGCAACTCCTGAAAGCTTTGAAGGAGTAGATATCGCACTATTTAGTGCTGGTGGATCTGTATCGAAACAATTAGCGCCAGAAGCAGCAAAACGCGGTGCGATTGTTGTTGATAATACAAGTGCATTCCGTATGACAGAAAACGTGCCACTTGTTGTACCTGAAGTAAATGAAAACGACTTAAAAGAACATAATGGTATTATTGCAAATCCAAACTGTTCTACAATTCAAATGGTAGTAGCTCTTGAGCCAGTTCGTCAGCAATATGGTTTAAAACGAGTAATCGTTTCCACATATCAAGCTGTATCAGGTGCTGGTGCGGCAGCTATTGAAGAACTGCATGAACAATCACAAGCAATCTTAAATGGCGAAGAAGTTAAGGCAAATGTTCTTCCTGTATCAGGTGATAAGAAGCATTTCCCAATTGCTTTTAATGCGATTCCACAGATTGATAAATTCCAAGATAATGGATTTACGTTTGAAGAAATGAAAATGATTAACGAAACGAAAAAAATTATGCATATGCCTGAATTAGAAGTAGCGGCAACATGTGTACGTTTACCAGTTGTATCAGGACACTCTGAGTCTGTTTACATCGAAGTAGAAAAAGAAGGCGTAACAGTAGCAGAATTAAAGAGCTTACTTGCAAATGCGGAAGGTATTGTTCTGCAAGATAATCCAGAAGAGCAGTTATATCCAATGCCAGCTACTGCAGTAGGTAAAAACGAAGTATTCGTTGGAAGAATCCGTAAAGATTTAAATAACGATAAAGGATTCCATCTTTGGGTCGTATCTGATAACTTATTAAAAGGCGCTGCATGGAATTCTGTTCAAATTGCAGAGCGCTTAGTAAAATTACAATTAGTGTAAACGGCTAAGAGAAGGTGCAAAATATGAAAATAATTGTTCAAAAATTTGGTGGCACATCAGTACGTGATGACAATGGACGTAAGCATGCGCTTCATCATATAAAAAAATCATTAGCTGCTGGTTATAAAGTAGTTACTGTCGTATCTGCTATGGGCCGTAAAGGTGAACCATATGCAACGGATACGTTATTAAGTCTTGTAAATCAAGAGGAATCTACTATTTCTAAACGTGAGCAAGATTTATTATTATCATGCGGAGAGTTAATCTCTGCAATTGTTTTCTCTAATATGTTGAATGAGAACGGTATAAAAGCAGCAGCATTAAATGGTGCACAAGCTGGTTTTGTAACGAATGATGACTTTACGAATGCAAAGATTATTGAAATGAATTGCGATCGTATACATGAAGAGTTAGAAAATGTAGATGTAATCGTCGTTACAGGATTTCAAGGGCAAACGAAAAAAGGTGATACGACAACACTTGGACGCGGAGGTAGTGATACTTCAGCTTCAGCATTAGGTGTTGCACTTCATGCTGAATATATCGATATATTCACTGATGTAGAAGGTGTTATGACTGCGGATCCTCGTATTGTAAAAGATGCACGTCATCTTCAAACTGTAACGTATAACGAAATTTGTAACATGGCTTATCAAGGTGCGAAAGTCGTTCATCCACGTGCAGTTGAAATTGCGATGCATGCAAAAGTGCCACTTCGTGTACGTTCTACGTATTCTGAAAGTGAAGGTACTCTTATTGCAGCATACGATGGTGCTACAAAAGGGCAGGATGTAGAAGAACGTCCTGTTACAGGTATTGCCCACGTATCGAACGTAACGCAAATTAAAGTACTTGCAAAAGAAACGGCATACGACATACAGCAGCATGTATTTAAAGAAATGGCAAACGAAGGCATTAGTGTTGATTTAATTAACATTTCTCCTACTGGTGTAGCTTACACAGTAAATGATAATGTATCAGCTCGTGCTGTCGAAGTGCTAAAACAACTTGGATATGAGCCAATTGTGACAGAACATTGTGCGAAAGTATCTATCGTTGGAGCTGGAATGGCAGGCATCCCAGGGGTTACTGCAAAAATCGTTACAGCTTTAGCGGAAAAAGGTATTCAAATCCTGCAATCGGCAGATAGTCATACAACAATTTGGGTTCTTGTAAAAGAAACTGATTTAGTGGAGGCTGTAAATGCATTACATAGTGCGTTTGAGCTTTCAAAAGAAAAGCAACTGGAACAATAAGGAGTGAGACCATGATAGATTTTGGGACAATTGCAACCGCGATGGTAACACCGTTTGATATAAACGGGAATATCGATTTTGCAAAGACAACGAAATTGGTAAATTATTTAATTGATAACGGTACAACAGCAATCGTGGTAGGAGGAACGACAGGAGAATCTCCTACATTAACTTCAGAAGAGAAAGTAGCGTTATATCGCCATGTCGTATCTGTTGTCGATAAAAGAGTGCCCGTAATCGCTGGAACAGGTAGCAATAATACGCATGCTTCTATTGACTTAACTAAAAAGGCAACAGAAGTTGGTGTGGATGCAGTAATGCTAGTAGCACCGTATTATAACAAACCGAGTCAAGAAGGAATGTATCAGCATTTTAAAGCAATTGCTGAAAGTACGCCGCTTCCGGTTATGCTATATAACGTTCCAGGACGATCTATTGTACAAATCTCCGTTGATACAGTTGTTCGTTTATCAGAAATAGAAAACATTGTTGCTATTAAAGATGCCGGCGGCGATGTGTTAACAATGACAGAAATCATTGAAAAAACAGCGGACGACTTTGCGGTATACAGCGGTGATGACGGTTTAACGTTACCAGCTATGGCAGTTGGAGCGAAAGGTATCGTTTCGGTAGCATCTCATGTTATCGGAAACGAAATGCAAGAAATGATTACAGCATTTCAAGCAGGAGAATTTAAGAAGGCACAAAAATTACATCAATTACTTGTAAGAGTAACTGATTCATTATTTATGGCGCCAAGTCCAACTCCAGTAAAAACAGCGTTACAAATGGTTGGATTAGATGTGGGCTCTGTACGTTTACCACTTCTTCCATTAACAGAAGAAGAAAGAGTAACGTTACAATCTGTAATGCAATCTATCCCTCGTTAATAAAAAATGACCTAGTGTAGAACTAGGTCATTTTTTATTATATGCAAATCTTTTCCTCTTTTTCTCACCTATATGTGTTTTTATAAGAACATTAATCGCTTCTTCATTATGTGTATAAGAAAATAATCGTACCCCTTTAACTGAGTCAAAAAATGATAGATATTATGGAATGAACGCAATAAACTACGGTGTCTGTTTTTAGAGAAATTCCCTCAAATGTGACGTAATTCATAAAAAAACTCCATTTTGTAAGTGTTTTTGTTGGATTCTAGAAAAATAAATCTTGAAACTCCCTATTATGAAATGAATTTAGCGTATGTATGGCTAGTTCTTCAAAATAATATGGAGTATAAAATCGAAGTAAATATAAAGGAAATACGTTCGATACTTTTGTTGTCATTCCGTTCTTTTACTCTTTCTTTCGCACGATTTAACTTGTGTTCTATTTCTTGTATCAGGTATAATATGGCTAAGTAGCTTAGTACGGGTATGCTTAGCAAAATTGGGAAAAATTATAATTTAATTAAATTTTCATATCATATCGAATAAGATATTTGATTTATATAATGAAAGAGAGGTGAAACCTGGTTTAAAAAATAAACAAGGACATGATATCGCATAACGGTAAGGACATTCGTCTTGGACGGTGAAAATATGGTGGTTGTAGAGTTTCCCCTGGTGTCTCTGCAATTTTAGTGAAATCAGTGTTTGCAAGATTTTTAAACCAGGCAACAACATGAAGAGAAAAGAGAATGAGTCTGTTAAAGTATTTGCTCTTGGTGGAGTAGGTGAAATCGGGAAAAACATGTACTGTGTTGAAATTGATTCTGAAATCTTTATCGTAGATGCAGGGTTAATGTTCCCGGGAGATGAAATGTTTGGAATTGATATCGTTATTCCTGATATTACATATTTAGTGGAAAATCAAGAGCGAGTAAAAGGTTTATTTATTACTCACGGTCATGAAGATCATATTGGTGGAATTGTGTATGTACTTCGTAAATTATCTATTCCAGTCTATGCAACGAAATTAACAGTAGGACTTATACAAGAAAAACTTGGTGAAGCGGGCATGTTAGGCCGTGTAGACCTAAAAACAATCGATTCAAATTCAACAGTAGAATTTAACACTACAACGGTGTCATTCTTCGGAACGACACATAGTATTCCGGACTCTGTTGGCGTTTGTTTCCATACATCAAAAGGTGCAGTCGTATATACGGGAGACTTTAAATTCGATCAAACTCCAATTGGAAATAGTGGAGCAGACCTTGGGAAAATGGCGCAAATCGGAAATGAAGGCGTACTTTGCTTATTATCTGATAGTACAAACGCAGAGCGCCCAGGTTATACAGGTTCAGAAAAAGAAGTTGGTGTAGAAATCTCTAAAGTGTTCTACGGCGCAGAAGGTCGTATTATCGTTGCTTCATTTGCATCGAATGTACATCGTATTCAACAAGTATTTGATGCAGCTGCTGAAACAGGGCGAAAAGTAGCGGTAGTAGGACGTAGTATGGTGAAAGTAGTAGACATTGCAAGACGTCTTGGTTATTTAGATGTTCCAGAAGGTATGGTTATTTCATTACAAGAAGTAGACAACTTCCCAGAGAAAAAGGTAGCTATTTTAACGACAGGTAGTCAAGGTGAACCGATGGCTGCTCTATCAAGAATGGCAAAACAAGCACATAAACAAATTTCAATTCGTAAAGGTGATACTGTTATCATTGCTGCTTCGCCAATTCCGGGTAATGAAATATCTGTATCAAAAATTATTGATTTGTTATTTAGAGCTGGAGCTGAAGTTGTTTATTACGGCGAAAGAAAAGTTCACGTTTCAGGTCACGGTAGCCAAGAAGAATTAAAATTAATGTTAAATTTAATGAAACCGAAGTACTTTGTACCCGTACATGGTGAGTTCCGTATGCAAAAAGCACATGCATATTTAGCTGAAGATGTAGGTATTACAAGAGAAAATATCTTTATCGTAGAAAAAGGCGATGTAATTGCTTTTGGTGACGATGAAGCGAACTTAGTCGGTAAAGTACAAGCTGGTAATGTTTTAATTGATGGATTAGGTGTAGGTGACGTTGGTAATATCGTTCTTCGAGATAGAAAGATGTTATCTCAAGATGGAATACTAGTAGTTGTTGTAACGCTTGGTAAAGATGAAAAGAAAATTATCTCTGGTCCAGAAATCATTTCACGTGGCTTCGTATATGTTCGTGAATCAGAAGCGTTAATTGAACGATCTACAGAGATTGTACGTATGATTGTTGAGCAGTCAATTAAAGAATATTCAATTGAATGGTCAATGTTAAAACAAAATATTCGTGAATTATTAGGGCAGTTCTTGTACGAAGAGACAAAGAGAAAACCTATGATTTTACCGATTATTATGGAAGTATAAAAAGGATCACCCTTATGGGTGATTTTTTTTCTTTTTAACCCTATCGAATGAAATTTATAACTTAAGAAATAATAGTTATATACGAGTGAAAGGGGATGCGAAATGACAGAACGTGATCGATATACAAATGAAGAAAAAGAAGCTGAGCCAAAAGAAGTTGGAAAAGAGGCTTCAATAGTTGAAAAAATTCAACAGCTTGGACAGACAAATGTACCACAGATGAATGAATCACGTATTCATTGTTTAACGATTATCGGACAAGTGGAAGGTCATGTTCAATTACCACCGCAAAATAAAACAACAAAATATGAGCATATCATTCCGCAAATTGTTGCGATTGAACAAAATCCGAAAATTGAAGGTTTGCTTTTAATATTAAATACGGTTGGAGGTGACGTTGAAGCTGGGCTAGCAATTTCTGAAATGGTAGCTTCACTTTCAAAACCAACAGTATCTCTAGTTTTAGGCGGGGGGCATTCCATCGGTGTACCGATTGCTGTTTCTACTGACTATTCGTTTATTGCGGAAACTGCGACGATGACAATTCATCCAATTCGTTTAACAGGTCTTGTCATAGGTGTGCCACAAACATTTGAGTATTTGGATAAGATGCAAGAAAGAGTCATTCGTTTTGTGACGAAGCACTCGAAAGTAACAGAAGATCGTTTTAAAGAGCTTATGTTTGCGAAAGGAAATTTAACGCGAGATATTGGGACGAATGTAATTGGTGGCGATGCAGTAAAGTACGGTCTTATAGATGATGTCGGCGGTATTGGAAATGCGATTCGAAAATTAAACGAATTAATAGATGTTCGCGCGGAAGATAGTACAGAAGGGACAATGCTACAATGATTTTATATACAATTATGCCAGAGCAACTTGTGTATCCGGCCGATTATTCACAATGTGAAAGTCAAAAAGTTGTAAATATAAATGGTGTGGAATTAATGGTTTCTGAAGAGGAACATGGATGTTATTCTATTGTACGTGTGCTAAGTACGGACCCACTTCACTATTTAGAGTTTGAGCCCGGTCAGAAAATAACCTTTTAGCAAAAAGAAGGATTTTGTTTAGAAGCTATGGTATAATATAAAAAACAAGACGGTTGAGCAGCCATGAGTAGGCTGCTTTCTTCTGTTTATTTAGCATTTTACAAGAAGTGTAAAAATAGAAGATATAAAGACCTGAAAAATAGAGAAAACAGACATATAAATAGAGCATTTTGAGGGGAGCTTTACTTATATGTAGAACACGAGGTGAAGAAATGGCAAAACAAAAGCAAAGAGGGACGAAGGCAAAGGCAAGACGTACGATAAAGCCAACTTTGTATTATGAAATCGTCGGTTTAACTCTTTTTGCACTTTCAATCATTACGATTTTACAGCTAGGCGTTGTAGGGAAATCGTTTGTGTTATTTTTTCGCTTCTTCTTTGGTGAGTGGTACATAATTGGTGTGTTAGGTGTAATAGCTTTATCGGTTTCCTTTGTTATAAAACGCGGATGGCCGAACCTTTTAAATAAACGATTAATTGGATTTTATTTAATTGTATTGGCGATATTAATGTTTAGTCATATTACATTATTTAACCTTCTTACAAAAGATGGAGCAGTGCAAAATACTTCTGTTATTGTGAGTACGAAAGATAACTTCTTTCTTGAAATGAAAAAGGGGCCAGATAGCGTTCATTTAGGTGGTGGTATGTTTGGTGCGCTTATGTTCGCAACATGTTACTTCTTATTTGACGAAGTAGGAGCTTATATCATTGGTATTATTCTAGTTATTCTCGGTATACTTTGTATAACAAATAAGCATATTGGAGAAGTGTTAGCTCCAGTTGGTAGAATTCTTAGAAGTCAGTTTCAAGTGATGCAAGGGGATTATAAAGATTGGAGAGCCAAAAGAACGGCTGAACAAACAGAAAAGAAAAAAACAACAAGAAGCACAAGAAGCAAACGTGCTGCAGAACAAGAAGAAATTATTGAGCCGATGGAAGAAATCTCAATTGATCCTCCGATTATTTCGAATTTCACTGAGAATTATCCTGTAAATGAAGAAGAGGATAAACGAATCGAAGTAGAGCAAGAAGATTTAATCACTTCACCGTTTATTGAAGAGACTCCGCCAATTGAAGAACCAAAGAAAAAGCGTGGAGAAAAAATTGTTGAATCGTTAGAGAGTGAAGCGCAAGCACCTCCTATGCAATTTTCAAATGTAGAAAATAAAGATTACAAGCTTCCTTCACTTGATATATTAAAATTTCCAAAGAATAAGCAAGTTACAAATGAAAATGCGGAAATTTATGAGAATGCTCGTAAATTAGAACGTACATTCCAAAGTTTCGGAGTGAAAGCGAAAGTAACAAAAGTACATAGAGGTCCTGCAGTTACAAAATATGAAGTGTATCCTGATATGGGGGTAAAGGTAAGCAAAATTGTCAGTTTAAGTGATGATTTAGCCCTTGCTTTAGCTGCAAAGGACATTCGTATTGAAGCGCCAATTCCCGGGAAATCAGCTGTAGGGATCGAAGTTCCGAACTCGGAAGTTTCGATGGTAACGCTGAGGGAAGTTCTTGATTCTAAGGCTAATAATCATCCGGAAGAGAAGTTGTTAATTGGTCTTGGCCGAGATATTACAGGTGAAGCTGTATTAGCCCGTCTAAATAAAATGCCCCATTTACTCGTAGCTGGTGCGACAGGTAGCGGGAAAAGTGTATGTATTAACGGTATTATTGTTAGTATTTTAATGCGTGCAAAACCACATGAAGTAAAATTAATGATGATTGACCCGAAAATGGTAGAGTTAAATGTATATAACGGTGTGCCTCATTTGTTAACGCCAGTTGTAACTGATCCGAAAAAAGCATCGCAAGCATTGAAAAAAGTTGTGAGTGAAATGGAACGTCGTTATGAATTGTTTGCTCATAGTGGTACACGTAACATTGAAGGATACAACGATTATATAAAAGAGCATAATAGTCAATCAGAAGCGAAACAACCCGAATTACCTTATATTGTAGTAATTGTGGACGAGTTAGCAGATTTAATGATGGTTGCTTCGTCTGATGTAGAGGATGCGATTATGCGTCTAGCGCAAATGGCTCGTGCTGCTGGTATTCATTTAATTATTGCAACGCAACGTCCGTCAGTTGACGTTATTACGGGTGTTATTAAAGCAAATATTCCATCACGTATTGCATTCGCTGTATCTTCTCAAACAGATTCTCGTACAATTCTTGACGGTGGTGGTGCAGAGAAGCTACTAGGTCGTGGAGACATGCTGTTTATACCAATTGGTGCATCGAAACCTGTACGTGTACAAGGCGCATTTTTATCAGATGATGAAGTTGAGAGAGTTGTAGAATATGTTATTGGACAGCAAAAAGCACAATATCAAGAAGATATGATTCCGCAAGATGTTCCTGATACGAAGCAGGAAGTAGAAGATGAATTATATGATGAAGCGGTTCAACTTGTAGTGGAAATGCAAACAGCATCTGTTTCTATGTTACAACGTAGGTTTAGAGTAGGTTATACGCGAGCTGCTCGCCTAATTGATGCAATGGAAATGAATGGTGTAGTAGGTCCGTATGAAGGTAGTAAACCGAGAGAAGTGCTCATTAATGATGTACAAGAAAAAAGTTCTTAAAAAAAGCCTAATTGTTTTTACAATTAGGCTTTTTTATATAGTGTTTTTGTTATATACTATACTCAGTAATAAAGAAAGGGCTTACATTTAGGGTCGCTCTTTAGAATACGAATACTTTGAGTATGTTTTATGTAAATGTTCGATATTTAATGCAGAAAAATGTTAGATTTTGTTGACACGTATGAGAGCAAGTGGTAAGATTACTTCGAAAAGAATCACTGCCTCATATAATCTTGGAGATAAGGTCCATAAGTTTCTACCTGGCAACCATGAATTGCTAGACTATGAGGGGAAAAGTGTGTAACAAAGGATGTAAAGGATCTTTGTGCCGAACTTTTTCTCGAAATGAGGAATGTTTATGGTGCAAAGTTTTTTTTATGCAATAAAGAGTGAAAATTTTATTTAAAAAAATTATTATTATTTATTCGACAATTATACTTATTTTGGTGGATAGTCATTTGTACTATGTTGTAAGTTGAAAAAAGAGAAAAGAAGTCTTACATCAGAGGTCGAATAATTGAAATGCGGGGGAGTCTTATGTCAGTAAAATCCGATAGTCGTCACCTATATCTACGGGTGATTGATCACATCAAAGAAAAAATTAAAGATGGGGCGTATAAAGAACGACAAAAGTTACCATCAGAGTTTGATTTAGCGAAAGAACTTGGCGTAAGTAGAGCGACTTTAAGGGAAGCGTTGCGTATTTTAGAAGAAGAAAATGTTGTCATTCGTAGACATGGTGTAGGGACATTTGTAAATGCAAAGCCATTATTTTCTTCTGGAATAGAACAACTTTCTAGTATTACAGATATGATTTCTAGTGTGGGGAAAACACCAGGAACAATCTTTTTATCATCATCTACTACAACTTTAACAGAAGAGGAAAAAGAGAAGTTTAATAGTGAAGATGGTTTTAATGCAGTGATGATTGAACGCGTGCGTACAGCAGATGGGGAACCTGTTGTGTATTGTATCGATAAACTTGCAAAAGAAATATTGCCAGATTTATCGGGTTACAATGAGGAATCATTATTAACGGTGATACATAATAACACACATAAGCGCATAACATATGCGGTTGCTCACATTGAGCCAATTGGCTATCACCCTAAAATTTCACCGATTTTAGAATGTGAGCCTGAAACAGCACTGCTTGTATTAAAACAAATGCACTATGATCAAAATGATGAGCCAATCTTATATTCTATCAATTACTTTAGAGCTGATAAATTTAGCTTCCACGTATTAAGAAAGCGTATGTAGGTAAATTCCTTTTTAGGGAGGTGACAGCAAGAAGTAAGGAACAGCAGCGTAAGAATAAATATATATCATTTTTGGAGGGGTTTCTAGTATGAAGAAAAAAGCAGGCCTTTTATTATCATTAACATTAGCAGCAAGTACAGTTTTAGGTGCATGTGGTAACTCGGATAAGGCGAGCAGTGACAAGAAAGACACGAAAGACAATAAAGACTTCAAGGTTGGTCTCGTAACGGATGTTGGGGGCGTTGATGATAAGTCATTTAACCAATCTTCTTGGGAAGGGTTACAAAAGTTTGGTAAAGATAATGGTTTAAAAGAAAAGACAAATTATCGTTACCTTCAGTCTGAAAAAGAAGCTGATTATATTCCGAATTTAAAAAAATTCTCGAAAGATAAATATGATTTAACATTCGGAATTGGTTATAAATTAGAGGGTGCAATTAAAGAAGTAGCAAAAGAATCGTCAAAACAACAATTTGCAATCGTAGATACTGTTGTAGATGCACCGAACGTAACGAGCATTACGTTTAAAGATCATGAAGGATCATTCCTTGTAGGTGCGGTAGCAGCTATGTCAACAAAATCAAATAAAGTAGGATTTGTTGGTGGAATGAAAAGTGATTTAATTAGTAAATTTGAAAATGGATTTAAAGCTGGTGCAAAGGCAGTAAATCCAAACATTGAAATCGTATCTGAATATGCAGAAGCATTCGATAAGCCTGAAAAAGGTACAGTTCTTGCTTCAGCAATGTATGGTCAAGGCGTAGACGTAATTTATCATGCTGCTGGTGGTACAGGTAACGGTGTGTTCACAGAAGCGAAAAACCGTAAGAAAAAAGGTGAAAATGTTTGGGTAATCGGTGTTGACCGTGACCAACATCAAGAAGGTATGCCTGAAAATGTAACATTAACTTCAATGATTAAACGTGTTGATGTAGCAGTAGAAAAAGTAGCTAAAGAAGCAAAAGATGGGAATTTAAAAGGTGGGAAAATTGAAGAGTTTGGCTTAAAAGATGACGGTATTGGTATTTCAAAAACAACTGATAACGTGAAAAAAGTTAACCCTGAAATTTTAACAAAAGTAGAAGAGCTTGAA
The DNA here is from genome assembly GCF_003946765.1 of Bacillus sp. 2D03. Classification (NCBI taxonomy): domain Bacteria; kingdom Bacillati; phylum Bacillota; class Bacilli; order Caryophanales; family Bacillaceae; genus Bacillus; species Bacillus sp. 2D03. The sequence goes on from NZ_RPSJ01000009.1 coordinate 192,773, forward strand.
AAGAAAATTACAGCCGGTGAAATTAAAGTGCCAGCTACAGATAAAGAGTATAAAGAATACGAAGCTTCTCTAAAAAAATAAATAGAGAAATAGCAAAGGTTAGTTCATAGAACTAACCTTTGTATGTATAAAACTTCCGAATTGCTTAATAAGTTAATAGTGTAATAGGGAATGTTCCCTGTTAAAAGGAGGAACACAATGGAATACGTAATTGAGATGAATAACATTACGAAAGTATTCCCAGGCATTGTAGCGAATGATGATATTACGCTGCAAGTAAAGCAGGGTGAGATACATGCTTTACTTGGAGAAAATGGTGCAGGGAAATCCACATTGATGAATGTACTATTTGGTTTGTACCAACCAGAGCAGGGTGAAATTAAAATTAAAGGTAAACCTGTAAAAATCACAAATCCGAATATAGCAAATGACCTTGGTATTGGAATGGTCCATCAACACTTTATGCTTGTTCATAATTTTACAGTTACAGAGAATATTATTCTCGGAAATGAACCGAAGAAAAAAGGGAAAATTGCTGTTGAGGATGCTGCTAAAGAAATTCAAAAACTGTCTGAACAATATGGTTTGGCTGTAGATCCATATGCGAAAATACAGGATATTTCAGTTGGTATGCAACAGCGTGTTGAGATTTTGAAAACTCTTTACCGCGGTGCAGAAATTTTAATATTTGATGAACCGACAGCTGTGTTAACACCACAAGAAATTCATGAGCTAATTCAAATTATGAAAAAGCTTGTACAAGAAGGAAAATCTATTGTTCTTATTACACATAAGTTGAAAGAAATTATGGAAGTTTGCGATCGTTGTACGATTATTCGTAAAGGAAAAGGGATTGGAACGGTTGACGTTGCAAATACGGATGAAAATAAACTTGCAGAATTAATGGTCGGACGTCAAGTGAATTTTAAAACAGAAAAAATAGACGCGAAGCCAAAAGAAGAGGTACTTTCAATTGCAAACCTTGTTGTTCACGATGCACGTCAACTACCTGCTGTAAAAGGCCTTGACTTAACTGTTCGTGCGGGGGAAATTGTTGGGATTGCAGGGATTGATGGAAACGGACAAAGTGAATTAATAGAAGCGATTACTGGTTTACGAAAAGTTGAGTCAGGTTCTATTGCAATTAAAGGAAAAGAAATAACAAATTGGCCTGTTAGAAGAATAACAGAAGAAGGAATTGGTCATATTCCAGAAGATCGTCATAAACACGGACTCGTTCTTGATTTTTCTGTTAGAGATAATATAGTTCTTCAAACATACTATAAAAATCCGTTTTCAAAGAAAGGGATTTTAAATTTCAGCAAAATTACAGAAAAAGCAAAGGCTCTTATTGAACAGTTTGATGTACGTACACCTAGTGAGCAAACGTTAGCACGCGCTCTATCTGGGGGGAATCAACAAAAAGCAATTATTGCACGTGAAGTAGACCGAAATCCAGATTTATTAATTGCGGCACAGCCAACACGTGGTTTAGATGTAGGAGCAATTGAATTTATTCATAAGAGATTAATAGAGCAAAGGGATAAAGGAAAAGGTGTATTACTTTTATCATTAGAGTTAGATGAAATCTTAAATGTTAGCGATCGAATTGCTGTTATTTATGAAGGGGAAATTGTAGCAATAGTTGATGCGAAAGAAACGAATGAACAACAGCTTGGATTGTTAATGGCTGGAGGAACAAAGAAGGAGCAGGTGGGGACAAATGGCTAAAAAGCTTTTAACAGAACGAACGATAAATATTTTAGTCCCAGTACTATCCGTTATTTTCGGCTTACTTGTAGGAGCGATTGTAATGCTAGTTAGTGGCTATGATCCAATTGTTGGTTATAGTGCACTTTGGACAGGAATGTTCGGCAGCGCAAGTGCGATTGGTGAAACGCTCCGTACAATGATACCGCTTATTCTTGCTGGCTTATCGGTGGCGTTTGCATTTCGTACAGGTTTATTTAATATCGGGGTAGAGGGTCAATTGTTAGTTGGTTGGCTTGCAGCGGTTTGGTTCGGTTATGCAGTCTCACTACCAGCGTTCCTTCATATTCCATTATCGATTTTATTTGCCGCATTGGTGGGCGGAATTTGGGGCTTCATTCCGGGATATTTAAAAGGGAAGTTTCAAGTGAATGAAGTTATTGTAACTATTATGATGAACTATATTGCGTTGTATGTAACGTATGACATCATTAAGCGTTTCTTACATGCGGGTAATGACAAAACGTATGATATTAAAGAGAGTGCGTCACTATCTTCAGACTGGCTTGCTTCTATTACTGATGGTTCACGTCTACACTGGGGAATTATTGTAGCAATTTTAATCGCTATTTTAATGTGGTTCTTATTAGATCGAACAACTTTAGGTTACGAATTAAAGTCTGTAGGATTTAATCAGCATGCTTCTCAATATGCAGGTATGAAAGTTTCTCGTAATGTAGTATTCTCTATGACAATTGCTGGTGCATTTGCGGGGATTGGTGGAGCGATGGAAGGATTAGGGACATTCCAGAGTATGACAGCGATGTCTTCGTTTACAGGAGTAGGATTTGATGGGATTGCCGTAGCATTACTTGGAGGGAATAATCCGTTTGGTATAATCCTTTCAGCTTTATTATTTGGTGGTTTGAAAAGTGCTTCCCCTCAAATGAACTTTGAGGCAGATGTACCGTCAGAGCTTATTAATGTAATTATTGCATGTATCATCTTCTTTGTTGCATGTAGTTATGTGTTAAGATGGGCGCTTACACGCATGAGCAAGGAGGGGAAATAAATGAGCTTTTTAGATATATTAGCCATTCTTGTGACGGGTACGTTATATACATCGGCACCTATCATTTTCACAGCACTAGGTGGTGTATTTAGTGAACGATCGGGTGTTGTAAATATCGGATTAGAAGGACTAATGCTATTTGGTGCATTTATTGGAGTTGTTACAAACTTATTGATGGGTGATACTTGGGGAACGATGACTCCATGGATTGCGTTATTATTTGCGGCAATTGGTAGTGGATTATTTGCATTACTTCATGCGGTAGCTTCTATTACATTCCGAGCAGATCAAGTTGTAAGTGGTGTAGCCATTAACTTCTTATCTCTTGGTTTAACAGTATTTGCAATTAAGAAGATTTTTGATAAAGGGCAGACTGACTTTATTCAGTATCGTATTGAAAAGATTGATATTCCAGGCCTTTCGGATATTCCGGTTTTAGGGAAAATATTTTTCTCGAACGTACCAATAACGTCGTATATTGCCATTATTTTAGCATTCGTTGTTTGGTATGTTATTTATAAAACACCGTTCGGTCTTCGTCTACGTGCTGTTGGTGAACACCCAATGGCAGCGGATACGATGGGGATTAATGTATATGAAATGCGTTATATTGGAGTCTGTATTTCAGGAGTGTTTGCTGGAATTGGTGGAGCGATTTTTGCAATGTCAATTTCTAATAACTTCTCAGGGGCAACTATTACAGGACAAGGTTTCTTAGCTTTAGCTGCTATGATTTTTGGGAAGTGGAATCCACTAGGCGCATTAGGTGCAGCTCTATTCTTTGGTTTTGCGCAATCTCTAAGTGTAACGGGCGGAACAATTCCTGTATTAGATCAAATTCCAAGTGTTTTATTAACGATATTACCATATGTATTCACAATATTAGCGCTTGTTGGTTTTGTAGGTCGTTCTGAAGCTCCGAAAGCATTAGGAACTCCTTATGAAAAAGGAAAACGATAAGTATTTTATAAGTATAAAAAAGCTCGCACATTAGTGTGGGCTTTTTTACATAGAATATATTTAATACGGAATTTTACTATGTTCCTTACATATTAAAGTTTTTAGAAAGAATCATATGTAAGCATAATAAGGGAGAAAAGTTGATTTTTTATTTCTAAAAACTGTATATTGAAGAGGAATATTCCTATATACGTAAAGGAGGGCTATAAATGAAACTAATGGAACAACAACTACATGAGTTAGATGGTTTGCGCGTACATATTATTCCGACTGATAAATATAAAACGAATACCTTTGTATTTCGTTTTAAAGCGCCTTTAAATGAGGAGACGGTGACAGAGCGTGCCCTATTGCCATACGTATTGCAAAGTGCGACAGAAAAATTACCTTCTGTAATTCGTCTTCGTCAATATTTAGAAGAATTATACGGATCTTCTTTAGCGGTAGATGTAAGTAAAAAAGGGGAAGACCATATTATCTCCATTTATGTAGACATTGCAAATGAATTTTACTTACATGATGCACCACCGTTATTTGAAAAAGCGCTTTCTATGTTGTCAGATATTGTGTTACATCCAGCAACGGAGGGCAACGGTTTCCTATCTTCTATCGTAGAAAGTGAAAAAAGAGCACTGTTACAGAGAATTGAAGCTACTTATGACGATAAAATGCGTTATGCAAACGAGCGTTTAATTGAAGAAATGTGCAAAGTAGAACCGTATCGTTTAAGTGCAAATGGAAAAAAAGAGAGTGTTATGTCTATTACAAATGAAAGTCTGTATCAATATTATCAAAAGGTGTTAGCGGAAGATGAAATGGATCTATATATTATTGGGGATATTTCAGAAAACGCCGTTGATCTTGTAAGTAAGTATTTTTCTATTTCAGCTCGTCCAGTGAGAGAAAGAAATGTACTCCTTCATAGACGAAATAATGAAGAAAAAGAAGTTGTTGAAAAACAAGAATTAAAACAAAGTAAATTACACATCGGTTATCGTACATTTGTCACATATAAAGATGAAGATTATTTTGCATTGCAATTGTTCAATGGATTGTTTGGTGGCTTTTCTCATTCGAAGTTATTCGTAAATGTGCGTGAAAAAAATAGTTTAGCGTACTATGCAGCATCGCGCTTTGAAAGTCATAAAGGTTTATTATTTGTTATGTCAGGAATTGAAGCGAAAAATTATGAAAAAGCAGTTGAGATTATTAAAGAACAAATGCTTGCGATGCAAAACGGAGAGTTTTCTGAAGAAGAAATACATCAAACAAAAAGTGTCATCCAAAATCAAATATTAGAGGCAATTGATACACCACGTGGCTTTGTAGAAATGCTATATCATGGTATTATTTCAGATCGTACACGTCCAGTTGAAGAATGGCTTACAGGTATAGAAAGTGTGACAAAAGAAGAAATTGTAAAAGTTGCTAAAAATATTGAACTAGATACAATTTACTTTTTACAAGGAACGGAGGGAGAGTAAATGGAGAAAATTGTTTATGAGCAATTAAAAGAAACACTCTATTATGAAAAACTTCCTAACGGATTAGATGTATATGTTTTACCGAAACAAGGATTTAATAAAACATTTGCGACGTTTACTACGAAATATGGTTCTGTAGATAATACATTTGTACCATTAGGGAAAGAAGAAATGATTCGTGTGCCAGATGGGATTGCACATTTTCTTGAGCATAAATTATTTGAAAAAGAAGATCACGATGCTTTCCAATTGTTTAGTAAACAAGGAGCATCGGCAAATGCTTTTACATCCTTCACACGAACAGCTTACCTTTTTTCAGGTACTTCAAACGTAGAACAAAATTTAAATACATTGCTAAACTTCGTACAAGAGCCCTATTTCTCTGAAAAAACGGTTGAAAAAGAGAAGGGGATTATTGGGCAAGAAATTCAAATGTATCAAGATAACCCAGATTGGCGTTTGTACTTTGGGTTAATTGATAGCTTATTTGTAAAACACCCAATTAAAATTGATATTGCGGGGACAATCGAATCTATTAGTAAAATTACGAAAGATTTATTATATGAATGTTATGAAACATTTTATCATCCGAGCAATATGTTATTATTTGTTGTGGGTGCAATTGATCCAGAGAAAACAATGGATTTAGTACGTGAAAATCAAGCGAAAAAAGATTATAAAAACCAGCCAGAAATTGTGCGTTCATTTGAAGAAGAACCAAATGAGGTAAATGAAAAGAAAAAAATTATTTCAATGCCTGTGCAAACGCCGAAATGTTTAGTTGGTATTAAAGCGACTAATTTAAAAGAAAAGGGGCAAGCGCTTTTAAAACAAGAAATTGCGCTTACGTTACTTTTAGATTATTTATTTGGAAAAAGTTCGGTTCATTACGAAGCTTTATATAATGAAGGACTTATTGATGATTCATTCTCGTATGACTATACAGAAGAAAATAACTTCGGTTTTGCAATGGTTGGTGGTGATACGAAACAACCTGATGAATTGGCAGATCGTTTAAAAGATATTTTATTAAAAACAGATTATGATCAATTAGATGCGGCGGCATTAGAACGAGTGAAGAAAAAGAAAATTGGTGGTTTTTTACGCTCTTTAAATTCACCAGAATATATTGCAAATCAATTTACACGATACGCGTTTAATGAATCTAGCCTATTTGATGCATTGACTGTATTAGAAGGACTAACCGTTCAAGACTTACAAGAAGTAGCGGGATTATTGTTATCAGAAGAAAAAATGAGTGTTTGTCAGGTGTTACCGAAAAAATAATCTTTTAAAGATACCCTCATCTTATCATTGAAAAATTGTAAGATGAGGGTATTATTTAGTTGTGTGAAAATTGAAGTTGTAGAGATAAGAGAGGGAATTTATGAAAAAGTATGCGTTAGTAACTGGAGGGAGCGGAGGGATTGGCTCTGCTATTTCGAAACAATTAATTCAAGATGGATATACAGTTTATGTTCATTACAATAACAGTGAAGAAAAGGTATTGGAATTGCAGAAGGCATGGGGAGAAGTTATCCCTGTTCAAGCTAATTTAGCTTCTAGTGATGGAGCAGAACGATTGTGGGGACAAATTGAACATCCTATTGATGTTATTGTATACGCAGCGGGGAAGAGTATTTTTGGATTAGTAACAGATGTAACAAACGATGAATTGGATTATATGGTAGAACTTCAAGTGAAGAACGTATATAAATTACTTTCTATGGCACTTCCGCCTATGATCGGGAGAAGAAGTGGTAATATTGTAATTGTTTCATCTATATGGGGACAAATAGGGGCTTCTTGTGAAGTACTTTATTCAATGGTAAAAGGGGCGCAAAATTCATATGTGAAAGCTTTAGCGAAAGAAGTTTCTTTAAGTGGATTACGTGTGAATGCAGTAGCACCAGGAGCAATTGAAACGGAAATGTTAAGTGTTTTTTCTGAAGAAGATAAAATGGGAATTGCTGAAGATATACCATTAGGTAGAATAGGATTACCAGAAGAAGTAGCGAAAACAGTTTCATTTCTCGTATCACCAGGAGCGTCTTACATAACTGGACAAATTATCGGAGTGAATGGCGGTTGGCACTGCTAAAAAATTCTTACATAAAAAATGAATAGTTGCACAAATTAAGGATGATTTTATTACTCAATAGTGAGGTGCTTAATTATGTCAGTATTAGATAATTTTGATCAGTGGAAGAGCTTTTTAGGAGAACGTTTAGAGCAAGCGCAAGACAAAGGTTTAGATGGCGGTGCGGTATCAGATATGGCATTTCGTGTTGGCGACTATCTTGCTAATGAAGTAGAAGGACGCAATGACCAAGAGAAATTATTAGCTGAGCTTTGGAAAGTTGCTGATGAACAGGAGCAACATACAATTGCAAATTTAATGGTTAAGTTCGTACAACATAAGTAAAAGTAGAGAGGAGATTCTCCTCTCTACTTTTTTTGTATAATAATTACACAGGATAGATTATACATTTAGCTTCCCTATTAGGGTGAAATCATATAATATAGTACGTAGGTGTAAAGTAAGCAAGGGGAGTGATCTTGGATGATTGAATGGTATTTTGAATATGAAATACATAAAAACCGACCTGGCTTGCTTGGTGACGTTTCTTCGTTAATCGGTATGCTCGGCATTAATATTGTCACAATTAATGGTGTAGATAATGCACGACGTGGGTTACTCCTCATGTGTGATAATCAAGAGCAAATCTCTAGACTTGAATCAATTTTAAATACGATGGATAACATAACGGTAACGAAATATCGTCCGCCCAAGCTAAGAGATAAGCTAGCGGTTAGGCATGGTAGGTATATACAACGAGATGCAGATGATAAGAAAACATTTCGATTTGTGCGTGATGAATTAGGCTTACTTGTAGACTTTATGGCAGAAATCATGAAAAAAGAAGGCCATAAACTAATTGGGATACGCGGAATGCCTCGTGTCGGAAAAACAGAATCCATTGTTGCTGCAAGTGTTTGTGCAAATAAAAGGTGGTTATTTGTATCATCTACTCTTATTAAGCAAACTGTTCGCAGTCAATTAATTGAAGATGAGTATAGCGATGACAATATTTTCATCCTAGATGGAATTGTGTCAACGAAGCGTGCTAACGAAAGACATTGGCAGCTCGTTCGTGAAATTATGAGATTGCCTGCAACGAAAGTTGTGGAACATCCTGATGTATTTGTGAGTCAGTCAGAATACACATTGGATGATTTTGATTATATTATCGAGTTGCGTAACGATTATGATGAAGAAATTCAATATAATTTAGTAGATGAAATTGAGCAAGGTACGCAAAATAATTTCTCTATGTTTGACTTTTAAAGAAATATTGAGGTGTTAGTAGTGACGGAATTGGGACAAAAGCTGAAAGAAGCAAGAGAAGCGAAAGGCTTGACTATTGATCAGCTGCATGAGATTACAAAAATTCAAAAACGCCACTTAGTGGCAATTGAAGAAGGCAATTATGATGTATTGCCAGGAGCTTTTTATGCGCGTGCATTCATTAAACAATACGCAGATGCGGTTGGATTAAATGGAGAGGAACTGCTCGTAGAACATCAGAGTACGATACCACAATCTGAAAAGCGTGAAGTTCCACAAGTATCAACGGGACAAAAAACACAAGAAACAATGCAAAAATCTTCATCATGGCCAATTGCAGATCACATGCCGAAAATCTTAGTTGCGCTGTTAGTCATCGCAGTTGGAGTGGTAATCTGGTTTGTGTTTCAAGCGTTAACTGGAAAAGATGATGAAAAAGTTCCAAGCGCTCAAAGTGAGAAAATTGAAGTTCAAAAAGCGAAAGATTCTCCGTTAGATACAAAGAAAGATGAAGTGAAAGCGGAAGAGCCAAAAAAAGAGGAACCAAAGAAAGAAGAACCAAAGAAAGAGGAGCAACCAGCACAACCAACTGGACAGCAAGAAGTGAAAGTAGTTGGAACAACTGGAAAGGTATCTACTTTGGAAATTCATAATAATAAAACATTAGAACTGGAAATTTCAGCTAAGGGTACAAGTTATGTAGATGTTAAGGATGATGCGGGTAACGAAATTCTAAACACTACAGTACAAAGCGGTCAAATAGAGAAACGCGATGTATCAACATTAAAAGAAGTACGACTTAATATTGGAAGTGCACCGAATGTTGAAATTAAACTGAATGGCCAAGTGCTTGCTTTCCCGTTAGATCCACAAAAAGAATATCACCAAAGATTGGTGATTAAAAACCAAGGGATAGAGCAACCAGCACAATAACAGTCATCGCTTCGATGACTTTTTTTCGATGAACAAATGTTTTTGATATGATGGAGGAATAGCTGTGAATTTACCAAATAAAATTACAATATCTAGAATCTTCTTAATTCCAATTTTTATGGTAATTATGTTAGCGCCCTTTGATTGGGGTTCATACAAAATTGGTGATGTTGATTTGCCAATTCAACATTTAGTGGGGGCACTTATCTTTATCATTGCTTCAGCTACAGATTGGATTGATGGACATTACGCAAGAAAGTATAATCTTGTAACGAATTTAGGGAAGTTTCTTGACCCGTTAGCTGATAAATTGCTTGTTTCGGCAGCACTTATTACATTGGTAGAGATGCAATATGTACCGGCTTGGATTGTTATTGTAATTATCAGTCGTGAGTTTGCGGTAACTGGTTTACGTCTTGTACTTGCTGGAACAGGGGAAGTAGTTGCAGCAAATCAGCTAGGGAAAATTAAGACATGGACACAAATTATTGCGATTGCAGCATATTTATTACACGATGTACCTTTAAATTTAATCCATATTCCAGTTGCGGATATCTTCATATGGATTGCATTAATCTTTACTGTTATTTCAGGATGGGATTATTTCTGGAAAAATAGAGCTGCTTTTGTAAACTCAAAATAGAAGTTTATGGGGGAATTGGGATGAATGCTGAGATTATTGCGGTTGGAACTGAATTATTACTTGGACAAATTGCAAATACAAATGCCCAGTTTTTATCTGAAAAGTTAGCTTCAATCGGAATTAACGTGTACTATCATACTGTTGTTGGTGATAATAATAAGCGACTGCAAAAGGCGATTGAAGCTGCGGAAGAACGTGCTGATATACTTATTTTTACAGGTGGATTAGGACCAACAAAAGATGATTTAACGAAAGAAACGATAGCTGCTAGTTTAGATGAAGAGCTTGTGTATGATGAAAAGGCATTAGCCTTAATAAGTAATTACTTTAAGCGTACAGGCCGTGAATTTACGGAGAATAATAAAAAGCAAGCGCTCGTTTTAAATGGAGCAACAGTATTTGCAAATAACCACGGTATGGCGCCAGGTATGGGGGTAAATAAGAACGGAAAAGTTTATATTTTATTACCAGGGCCGCCAAAAGAAATGAAACCAATGTATGTAAGTTACGTAGAGCCTTTTTTACGTAATTTTACAACAGGAGAAAACATTTATTCTCGTGTGCTTCGTTTCTTTGGTATTGGGGAGTCCCAATTAGAGGTGAAAGTGCAAGATTTAATTGATGGACAAACAAACCCAACAATTGCCCCGTTAGCAAATGATGGAGAAGTGACATTACGTTTAACCGCTAAGCATCAAAATGTTAGCGAAGCGGAGAAACTAATTCAACATGTGGAAGATTTGATTTTAGAAAGAGTAGGAGAATTTTTCTACGGATATGACCAAGAATTTTTGCATTATAAGGCAATCGAGTTATTGAAGAGAAAAGGGTTAACTTTAGCGTGTGCAGAAAGTTTAACAGGTGGTCTTTTTGGAAATCAAGTAACTGAAAACGCTGGTGTTTCTTCTGTATTTAAAGGCGGTGTCATTTGTTATCATAATGATGTGAAGCAACATGTTTTACGTGTGCCTGAAGAAGTATTGCATACTGATGGTGCAGTTAGTAAAGAATGTGCTCGTTATCTTGCTGAAAATGTTAAGGATGTATTAAAAGCGGATATCGGAATTAGTTTCACTGGGGTAGCAGGGCCAGATGCTTCAGAACAGAAAGAACCAGGAACAGTATTTGTTGGGCTTTCGATTAAGGATGAGCCAACTGTAGTCTTTCCTCTTAATTTAAGCGGAAGTCGTCAACAAATTAGAGAACGAACAGTAAAATATGGATTTTATCATTTATATAAAAAGCTAGAAGAGATATAAGTTTCTTCTAGTTTTTTTTACGGTTAAATTTAGATATTATTTGATGGAAAATAAAAAAATCGAATAAATGTTCGATTTTTGTTGGCAAATTGAATTGAAAATAGGTATAATAAGATTAGCAATTCAGTTAAGGAGGAATTTTGAATGAGTGATCGTCAAGCAGCGTTAGATATGGCGTTAAAACAAATAGAGAAGCAATTCGGTAAAGGTTCAATTATGAAATTAGGAGAACAAGCGGAGCGTAGAGTTTCTACGGTTTCTAGTGGTTCTTTAGCACTTGATGTGGCACTAGGAGTAGGCGGATATCCACGTGGCCGTATTATCGAAATTTACGGACCTGAAAGTTCAGGTAAAACGACAGTTTCATTACATGCAATTGCAGAAGTACAACGTCAAGGTGGACAAGCAGCATTCATTGATGCGGAGCACGCAATGGATCCTGTATATGCACAAAAATTAGGCGTTAACATAGATGAATTACTATTATCACAGCCTGATACAGGGGAGCAAGGATTAGAAATCGCGGAAGCACTTGTACGAAGTGGTGCGGTTGACATTATCGTAATTGACTCTGTAGCAGCTCTTGTACCGAAAGCAGAGATTGAAGGCGACATGGGTGACTCACACGTAGGTTTACAAGCACGTTTAATGTCACAAGCACTTCGTAAGCTTTCAGGAGCAATCAACAAATCAAAAACAATTGCAATCTTTATTAACCAAATTCGTGAAAAAGTTGGGGTTATGTTCGGAAACCCAGAAACAACTCCGGGTGGTCGTGCGTTGAAATTCTATTCAACTGTCCGTCTTGAAGTGCGTCGTGCGGAGCAATTAAAGCAAGGTAACGACATCGTTGGTAATAAAACAAAAGTAAAAGTAGTGAAAAATAAAGTAGCACCACCATTCCGTGTTGCGGAAGTTGATATTATGTACGGAGAAGGTATTTCAAGAGAAGGTGAAATCTTGGATATGGCTTCTGAGCTTGATATTGTTCAAAAGAGCGGTGCTTGGTATTCTTATAATGAAGAACGCCTAGGACAAGGTCGTGAAAATTCGAAGCAGTTCTTAAAAGAAAATACAGATTTAAGAGAAGAAATTGCCTTCTTTATTCGTGAGCATCACGGAATTAGTGAAGATTCTGGTGCTGAGGGCGCAGAAGATTCAACTCTTCTTGATTAAAAAAATAAAAGACACGGTCTCGTGTCTTTTATTTTTTTATCTACTATTAAGGAGCATAATACTATAGATAAAAATATTTTTTGACTTCAAATGGGTTGTGTAAAGAAGGATATTTAAATATTTTAAGTAAAGAAATGGGAATTACTAAGGTTTTCCAGTATAATAGGCTCCTTACTTTTTAAATTTAGGTCACATTCAAGGCTGAAGGTAAAGAAAGTAAAAGTAGACAACGCTTGACAATGAAAATTACGATAGATACAATGAGAATGTATATTTTTTCTTATATACGATATACTCTTCTCAAGAAGAGAAGTAATATTCGGAGTAAGGTTTAAATCTTACCGAAATAATAATATGACATTTTAATTGTGAAATGAAGAAAGTCCCTTAAAAAAAGCGGGACGACGGTCTTTGCTGTATGTTGTAATTCAATGTACATGCCGACAGTCTTTTTTCATTCATAGCAAGGGGAGGTGAAATCATGAGTAGTACAGTTTGGATACTCATCTCCATTTTGCTTGCAACAACAGTCGGTGCAGTTGTTGGCTTTTTTGTTCGAAAGTCTATTGCTGAAGCGAAGATTAATGGTGCGGCTAATGAAGCAAAACGTATTCTAGACGAAGCGAATCGTGAGGCTGAAGCACTTAAGAAAGAAGCGCTTTTAGAAGCAAAGGATGAAATTCATACACTTCGTACAGAAGCTGAATTAGAAATTCGTGACCGTAGAAGCGAATTACAAAAACAAGAAAATCGTTTAATGCAAAAAGAAGAGAACCTTGATCGTAAAGACGAAACGCTCGATAAACGCGAGCAACAGTTAGAGAAGAAAGAGGAATCTCTTGTAGCGAGACAACAACAGATTGAAGAGTTGGAAAGCAAAGTGGGAGAGTTAGTTCAAAAGCAACAAACAGAATTAGAGCGCATTTCCAATCTGACACGCGAACAAGCGAAAGCAATTATTCTTGGTAAAGTAGAAAATGAAGTTTCTCATGAAATCGCTGTTATGGTAAAAGAAAGTGAAGTTCGCGCGAAAGAAGAAGCGGATAAGAAAGCAAAAGAGATTTTATCTCTTGCAATGCAAAGATGTGCAGCTGATCATGTTGCTGAAACAACCGTTTCGGTTGTAAATCTTCCAAATGACGAAATGAAGGGACGTATTATCGGGCGTGAAGGTCGTAATATTCGTACGTTAGAAACGTTAACGGGTATTGACTTAATTATCGATGATACACCAGAGGCGGTAATCCTTTCTGGATTCGACCCAATTCGTCGTGAAACAGCTCGTATCGCTCTTGATAAACTAGTACAGGACGGACGTATTCACCCAGCGCGTATTGAAGAGATGGTCGAAAAATCAAGACGTGAAGTGGACGAGTATATTCGCGAAGTCGGAGAGCAAACAACGTTTGAAGTGGGTGTTCATGGATTACATCCAGATTTAATTAAAATTTTAGGTCGTTTAAAATACCGTACAAGTTATGGTCAAAACGTCTTAAAACACTCTATGGAAGTTGCATATTTAACTGGACTTATGGCGGCAGAGCTTGGCGAGGATGAAAAACTAGCAAGACGTGCAGGTCTATTACATGATATCGGAAAAGCGATTGACCATGAAGTAGAAGGAAGCCACGTTGAAATTGGTGTTGAACTTGCAACGAAATATAAAGAGCATCCTGTAGTTATAAACAGTATTGCATCTCACCATGGTGACACAGAACCAACTTCTATCATTGCAGTTTTAGTTGCAGCAGCAGATGCTTTATCAGCTGCAAGACCGGGAGCTCGTAGTGAAACACTTGAAAACTATATTCGTCGTCTTGAAAAGTTAGAAGAGATTTCAGAGTCTTATGAAGGCGTTGAAAAATCATTTGCAATTCAAGCAGGACGTGAAGTTCGTATTTTGGTAAAACCAGATACAATCGATGACTTAGAAGCTCATCGTTTAGCTCGTGATATCCGAAAACGTATTGAAAATGAACTGGATTACCCAGGACATATTAAAGTAACTGTTATTCGTGAAACACGTGCAGTGGAATACGCAAAATAAAGTGGTGAAACACCACTTTATTTTTTTGTGTTGGAATTGGATAAAATAAAGACAGTTAGCTATATAGCATAAAAGTGAAACAAACTTATAATAAAGATATTATAAGGAATTTACTTGATGCTATAGCAATAAAAAATGCAGTACATAGAAAGGGTAAGACATATGAGAATATTATTTGTTGGGGATGTAGTAGGATCTCCTGGTAGAGGTATGATTCAACAATACGTACCGGCATTAAAGAAAAAATATACGCCTACAGTAACAATCATTAATGGAGAAAATGCAGCAGGTGGGCGTGGGATTACAGAAAAAATATATCGAAACTTTTTAGAGTGTGGGGCGCAGGCAGTTACACTTGGAAACCACGCTTGGGATAATCGTGAAGTATTTGAATTCATCGATGATGCAAAATATCTTGCAAGACCAGCTAACTTTCCAGAAGGAACTCCAGGAAAAGGACTTATCTTTGTGAACTGTAATGGAACAGAAGTTGCAGTTATTAATTTACAAGGACGTACTTTCCTTCCTCCAATTGATTGTCCATTCCGTAAAGTGGATGAATTAATTAATATTGCGAAAAAACGTACGAATATTATATTTGTTGATTTCCATGCGGAGACTACAAGTGAAAAACAAGCGCTAGGTTGGTATGTAGATGGACGTGCTACAGCAGTAGTAGGTACGCATACGCATGTCCCTACAGCGGATAACCGTATTTTACCAAGCGGAACGGCATACATTACAGATGTTGGGATGACAGGGCCGTATGACGGAATATTAGGTATGGACAGAGAAGCAGTATTGAAGAAGTTTTTAACAAACTTACCAGTACGATTTGAAGTAACAAATGGTAGAACTCAATTAAGTGCAGTGTTAATTGATGTGGATCCAAATACAGGAAAAGCAAAGAAAATTGAACGTATTTTAATTAATGATGATCAACCATTTTTTGAGTAAATTTTCGTTAAATTTTAGATAAGTTATTATATTTTAATTTTTTAGAAAAATTACGAAAATTTAGCAGGAATACGCGCCATTCCTCGTGAATATAAGTTAAAGTGAAATAATTGCTAATACTTTTTAAAGAAACGAGGAGGAAACGCGGAATGGAAATATTAAAAGTTAAAGCAACGTCGGTCCCTAATTCTGTAGCTGGTGCACTTGCAGGTGTTATTCGCGAACGCGGAACAGCAGAAATTCAAGCTATTGGTGCAGGTGCATTGAACCAAGCTGTAAAGGCAGTAGCAATCGCAAGAGGATTTGTAGCGCCTAGTGGTTTGGACCTGATTTGTATCCCAGCGTTTACAGATATTATGATTGATGGCGAAGAGCGTACAGCAATAAAATTAATTGTAGAACCTCGTTAAGTTTAAACAACCTGTTTGCAGTATGCAAACAGGTTGTTTTTATAATGGAGGAATGAAAATGAAAATTTTTGATGCTCATTGTGACGTGCTTCTTCAGTTATGGAGTGCACAAGGGAAAAGGAATTTTAAAGATGATTCACAATTACATATTACATTTGAACAGTTAAAGAGAAGAAAAGGAAGTATACAATGTTTTGCTATATATGTACCAGAAACAGTGGCATATGAAAACCGATTTGAAGTAGCATTACAAATGGTAGATATTTTTTATAATGAAATTTTATCCCTACCAGGTGTGAAGTTTATTCAGACAAAAGATGATATTAACATATTAAAACAGGACGAGATTGGAGCGATATTAACAATAGAAGGATGCGAAGCAATTGGAAAAGATGCAATGAAATTACGGTTGTTGTATCGCCTAGGAGTACGTTCTTTTGGACTAACATGGAATTATGCCAATCTCTTAGCTGATGGTGCGCTAGAGACACGTGGGGCGGGTTTAACGACTTTTGGTAAACATGTTGTACAAGAACTGAATGCGTTACATGTATGGACTGATGTGTCTCATTTGAATGAAAGAAGTTTTTGGGATGTTATAGAGATTGCAAAAAATCCTATTGCTTCCCACTCAAATTGTATGAAACTTTGCGAGCACCCACGTAATTTAAACGATGAACAACTTAAAGCTCTTATAAAGCGAAATGGCATGATTGGTGTCACTTTTGTACCTCAGTTTCTAACAAATGAAAAACAAGCGAATGTAGCAGATATAGTAAGACATATCGAATATATTTGTTCATTAGGTGGAGAGCGCAATATAGGATTTGGTTCCGATTTTGATGGGATTTTAGAAACAGTTGTAAATGTATCAGCGTATCGAGATTATGAAAATGTAATGAATGAGCTTTGTAAACACTATGCTGCATCTACTGTAGAACGATTTTTATATGATAATTTTGTAGAACATATGAGTTTTTAAATTTCGATTTAAAATTCAGAAAAATCAAAATTAATTCATTTGATTTTATTGCTTTTTTTAAGACCTAATACTAGAATGAAAAACAAAATAGCTTTATACTAAAGATTCAGGGAAATCAGAAGAGGCATAATTTGCGTCCGTTGTAGTTTATTTGCATAAAAAATGCTAAACTATTACTGTAAAAAAATACACTACAATGAATGCAGCCAAAAGGGGTGTAGGAGATGATTAGTCAACTTTCATGGAAAGTTGGAGGCCAACAAGGTGAAGGAATTGAAAGTACAGGAGAAATTTTCTGTATTGCATTAAACCGATTAGGATATTACCTATACGGTTACCGCCACTTCTCATCACGTATAAAAGGCGGCCATACAAATAATAAAATTCGTGTAAGTACAACAGAAGTACGAGCGATCTCAGATGATTTAGATATTTTAATTGCTTTTGACCAAGAAACAATTGATTTTAATTTCCACGAACTACGTCCAGGTGGAATTGTAGTTGCGGATGCGAAATTTAATCCAACAATACCTGACAATACAGATGTAAATCTATATGTGATACCGTTTACAGATATTGCTTCAGAATTAGGCACATCATTAATGAAAAACATGGTTGCTGTTGGAGCATCAAGTGCAGTATTAGGATTAGATGAAACAGCTTATTTAGATGTTGTTGAAGAAATCTTTGGTCGTAAAGGAGAGCAAGTCGTTCAAAAGAATATGGACGCAATTAAACGCGGCTCTCAATATATGAAAGAATTACTAGGTGAGAAAGTAAACATGATGCAGCTTGAAAAAGCTGATGGTAAAAAACGCATGTTTATGATTGGAAACGATGCAATCGCATTTGGTGCGGTAGCTGGTGGTGCTCGTTTTATGTCAGCATACCCAATCACACCTGCATCAGAAATTATGGAATACTTAATTAAAAAATTACCGAAAGTCGGCGGAACAGTAATCCAAACTGAGGATGAAATCGCAGCTTGTACAATGGCAATCGGTGCAAACTATGCTGGTGTTCGTACATTAACGGCATCTGCTGGTCCTGGTCTTTCATTAATGATGGAAGCAATCGGTTTAGCGGGTATTACAGAAACCCCATTAGTAATTGTTGATACACAACGTGGCGGCCCAAGTACAGGATTACCAACGAAACAAGAACAGTCTGACTTAATGGCGATGATTTACGGTACGCATGGTGAAATTCCAAAAATCGTAATGGCGCCAAGTACAGTTGAAGAAGCTTTCTATGACATTGTAGAAGCATTTAACTTATCTGAAGAATATCAAGTTCCTGTTATTTTCTTAACAGATTTACAGCTTTCGTTAGGAAAACAAACAGTAGAACCACTTAAATTAGATAAAGTGGAAATTCGTCGTGGTAAGCTTGATTTAGAAGCAGAATTACCAGAACGTGAAAATAAAGCATACTTCAAGCGTTATGAAGTAACAGAAGACGGCGTTTCACCACGTG
Source organism: Bacillus sp. 2D03 (assembly GCF_003946765.1). Classification (NCBI taxonomy): domain Bacteria; kingdom Bacillati; phylum Bacillota; class Bacilli; order Caryophanales; family Bacillaceae; genus Bacillus; species Bacillus sp. 2D03. The sequence goes on from NZ_RPSJ01000009.1 coordinate 211,231, forward strand.
TTTTACCTGGTATGAAAAATGGTGTTCACCATGTTACAGGTGTAGAACATGATGAAACTGGAAAACCGTCGGAATCAGCAATAAACCGTAAAGATCAAATGGACAAACGTTTCCGTAAAATGGAGAACTTGAAGTTTAATACCCCTGTTTATAAAAATGTTAAGCATGAAGAAGCAGACGTATTGCTTGTTGGATTTAACTCAACTCGTGGTGCGATCGAAGAGGCAATGACGCGTTTAGAACAAGAGGGTATGAAAGTAAACCATGCTCATGTGCGTTTAATTCACCCGTTCCCAACAGCTGAAATCGATCCACTTGTGAAAAAGGCGAAGCGTGTTGTAGTAGTAGAAAACAATGCAACAGGTCAGCTTGCTAACATTATGAAAATGAATCTTGGTAATGGTGAGAAAATTTCTAGTCTTTTAAAATATGATGGAAACCCATTCTTGCCGAAAGAGATTTACAACGAATGCAAAAAAGGGGTTGTATTAAATGGCAACATTTAAGGACTTTCGTAACAGTGTAAAGCCAAACTGGTGCCCAGGTTGCGGAGACTTCTCAGTGCAAGCTGCAATTCAACGTGCGGCAGCTAACGTTGGCCTAAATCCAGATGAACTTGCTGTTATTTCTGGTATCGGCTGTTCAGGCCGTATTTCAGGTTATATTAATTCATATGGTGTGCATAGTATTCATGGTCGTGCCCTTCCGATTGCACAAGGTGTGAAAATGGCAAATCGTGATTTAACAGTTATCGCTTCAGGTGGTGACGGTGATGGATTTGCGATTGGTATGGGACATACAATCCATTCTATTCGTCGTAATATCGACATTACGTACATCGTAATGGATAACCAAATTTATGGATTAACAAAAGGGCAAACTTCACCACGTAGTGAAGCTGGATTTAAAACGAAAAGCACACCACAAGGTTCAATTGAACCATCACTAAATGTAATGGAAATGGCCTTAACAGCTGGTGCGACATTTGTGGCGCAAAGCTTTTCGAGTGATTTAAAAGAATTAACACAAATTATTGAAGCTGGTATTAACCATAAAGGATTTTCATTAATTAACGTATTTAGCCCATGTGTTACTTACAATAAAGTAAATACTTACGATTGGTTTAAAGAGAACTTAACGAAACTAAGCACAGTAGAGGGATATGATCCATCTAATCGCATGATGGCTATGCAAACTTTAATGGAAAATAACGGTTTAGTAACAGGGTTAATTTATCAAAATACTAAGCAACCATCATATCAAGAACTTGTTAAAGGCTATAGTGAAGAGCCTTTAGTGAAATCTGATTTAAATATGGATCAGAAAATGTTTGATGAGCTTGTTGCTGAATTTATGTAATGTAAGAAAAAAAGGTTGCCGATTTGGCAACCTTTTTTTATGTACAAAATATAGGGTAGCCTTATTTACTTAGAAAATTCAGAATGATAAAATAATATATAAATCGTTGTATGAAAATGGCAAGTTCATTGCTTATGAAATGTAAGGTAATAAAAGGCCTTTGTATTGTTAAGATTGGCGAAACACGTCATACTATGGTAATGTTTATAGGGATAAAGCAATATGCTTTTGGGTAGGACAACAAGAAATGATAAAAAGGGAATGTCTATTTGCGTGGGGAAGACTTCATTCTTATGAATGATTAGATTGATTACTCAAGTTTCAAAGGACAAGTTATCTCTCCAGCTATCTAACCATTTTTGAGGTGAGTCTAAGCGCATTAAAATGGACTATAGAGTGTGTATAGTTAAGGGTGAAAGGAGATTACCGATGAACGAGCAACAACGATTAGCAAGTCAACAAGCAAATTCCTCTATGAAAAAAGAAGAGAAAGATTATAGTAAATACTTTGAAAGTGTATATCAACCACCTTCCTTAAAGGATGCGAAAAAGCGTGGGAAAGAAGAAGTTAAAATTGAACGGGATTTTGGCTTACCTGAAGAGTTTCGCAATTTTGGTACAGGAAGAAAGTTCTATATTCGTACATATGGTTGTCAAATGAATGAGCATGATACGGAAGTAATGGCAGGTATTTTCACAGCACTTGGATATGAACCAACTTTTTCAACTGAGGATGCAGATGTAGTTTTATTAAACACTTGTGCAATTCGTGAAAATGCTGAAAATAAGGTGTTTGGTGAGCTAGGCCATTTAAAGTCACTCAAACGAAGAAATCCAGACCTTTTAATTGGTGTATGTGGTTGTATGTCTCAAGAGGAATCTGTTGTAAATAAAATTATGCAAAAAAATCAGCATGTAGATATGGTATTTGGAACGCATAATATTCATAGACTACCGTACATTCTAAAAGATGCGATGTTCTCGAAAGAGACGGTAGTTGAAGTATGGTCAAAAGAAGGTGACGTAATTGAAAACCTTCCGAAAGTACGTCGTGGTGATATTAAAGCTTGGGTAAATATTATGTATGGCTGTGATAAATTCTGTACGTATTGTATTGTACCGTATACACGCGGAAAAGAGCGAAGTAGACGTCCAGAAGATATTATCCAAGAGATTCGTCATTTAGCTGCAAATGGTTATAAAGAAATTACGTTACTTGGACAAAACGTAAATGCATATGGTAAAGACTTTGAAGATATAGAATACGGTCTTGGCGATTTAATGGACGAACTTCGTAAAGTTGATATTGCCCGTATTCGTTTTACAACGAGCCATCCACGTGATTTCGATGATCACTTAATTGAAGTGCTTGGAAAAGGTGGCAACCTAGTAGAACATATCCATTTACCAGTTCAATCTGGAAGTACAGATATGCTGAAAATTATGGCACGTAAATATTCGCGTGAGCATTATTTAGAACTTGTAAGAAAAATTAAAGAAGCAATTCCAGATGTAGTATTAACAACAGATATTATCGTTGGTTTTCCAAATGAAACAGATGAGCAATTTGAAGAAACGATGTCGTTATATCGTGAAGTAGGGTTTGATACTGCCTTTACATTCATTTATTCTCCTCGCGAAGGTACACCAGCTGCAAAAATGAAAGATAATGTACCGATGGAAGTAAAGAAAGAACGTCTTCAGCGTTTAAATACACTAGTAAATACGTTAGCAATTGAAAAGAATAGTCGTTACAAAGGTCAAATTGTAGAAGTGTTAGTTGATGGGGAAAGTAAAAATAATCCGGAAGTACTTGCAGGTTATACTCGTACGAATAAACTTGTAAACTTCGTCGCTTCAAAATCTTTAATTGGTCAGCTTGTGAAAGTGAAAATAACGGAAGCAAAAACTTGGTCTCTTAACGGGGAATTAGTTGAAGAGCCGATTGAGGTGAAATAATAGATGAAAGTATATTCGAAAGATGACATTGTTGAACAAGCGAAAGAATTAGCAAAAATGATTTCTGAAACAGAAGAAGTTGATTTTTTTAAGAAAGCAGAGGCGCAAATTCATAAAAATGAAAATGTAAAGCGCGCAATCGATGAAATTAAAGCACTGCAAAAACAAGCAGTAAACTTGCAACATTACGGGAAATGGGAAGCTTTAAAAAAGGTAGAAGCTGAAATTGATGCATTGCAAGATAAGTTAGACAGTATTCCAGTCGTACAACAATTTAAATCTTCACAAACATACGTAAATGACTTATTACAGTTAGTTGCTAGTACAATTTCTAACAACGTAACAGATGAAATATTAATTTCAACTGGTGGCGATGTACTAAAGGGTGAAACTGGCGCAGCGGTAGAAAGTAAAAAAGGAAATTGTGGTTGTTAAAGAGATGTCATATTGACATCTCTTTTTTTTTGTGGATTAAACGTAAGTTCTTCTCAAAAAAAGAATGACACATTCCGCTATTGTCACGCATATGATTAAGTGAATAGTGATTGAGGAGGGTTACGAATGTCCGAATTTAGAGAGATTATTACAAAAGCAGTGGTTGGAAAAGGACGTAAGTATACAAAGTCAACGCATACATGTGAATCGAATAATGAGCCAACAAGTATTTTAGGGTGCTGGGTAATTAACCACTCGTACGAAGCAAGAAAGAATGGAAAACATGTGGAAATTGAAGGTTTCTATGATGTGAACACTTGGTATTCATTTGATGGAAATACAAAGACTGAAGTTGTAACAGAACGTGTGAACTATACGGACGAAGTAAGTATTGGTTATCGTGATAAAAACTTTTCTGGTGACGATTTAGAAATTATTGCTCGTGTTATTCAGCCGCCAAATTGTTTAGAAGCACTTGTATCACCAAATGGTAATAAAATTGTTGTAACTGTAGAACGTGAATTTGTAACAGAAGTAGTTGGAGAAACGAAAATTTGTGTAAGTGTAAATCCTGAAGGCTGCGTAGAATCAGATGATGATTTCCAAATTGCTGATGATGAATTTGAAGAATTAGATCCGAACTTTATCGTTGATGCAGAAGAAGAGTAATAGAAAGCTAGGGAGAAGTTCTTCCTAGCTTTTTACTTTACATAAGTGGCGCTGAATGAACATGATTCTTTATGAAATATGTTATAATGAAGAAAGACTCCTGAAATAGGAGATAAGAGTGTCCGTGAAATGCGACATATATGAAAATAGATTATCATGTAAGAATTATGGAGGAAAAGTATGACTCAATATACGCCTATGATACAGCAATATTTAAAGGTTAAGGCAGATTATCAAGATGCCTTTTTATTTTTTCGCTTAGGCGATTTTTATGAAATGTTCTTTGAGGATGCTGTAAAAGCAGCTCATGAACTTGAAATTACATTAACGAGCCGAGATGGCGGTAGTAGTGAACGTATACCAATGTGCGGTGTACCGTATCATGCGGCTAAAAACTATATTGAACAACTTGTTGAAAAAGGATATAAAGTAGCTGTTTGTGAGCAAGTAGAAGATCCGAAAACAGCTAAAGGTGTAGTACGTCGTGAAGTAGTACAATTAATTACGCCAGGAACGATGATGGAAGGGCGTACAATTGATGAGAAAGAAAATAACTTCTTAGCCGCATTAACACATTTTGAAGATGGATCGTATGCATTAGCTTGTAACGACTTAACGACTGGACAAAATACAGTAACGTTATTGACTGGTTCAGTAGAAGATATTTTATTAGAAGTGTATGCAACTGGTTCGAAAGAAATTGTTGTTGATTCTTCATTTTCTAAAGATGAACTAAACAAGTTAACTGAAACATTGAAAATGACGATTTCGTATGAAGATGCAACGGCAATTCCGGAAGGATTAGAACATCTTGTGAAAAATGTTTCACAAGCAAAATTAATTAAAGCAGTTGGACGCTTATTTAACTATGTAATAAGAACACAAAAACGTTCTTTAGATCATTTGCAACCAGTAGAAATTTATTATACGAATCAATTTATGAAAATTGATGTACATTCAAAGCGGAATTTAGAACTGACAGAAACACTTCGAACGAAAGAGAAAACAGGATCACTATTATGGTTATTGGATAAGACGAAAACAGCTATGGGTGGTCGTATGTTAAAACAGTGGATGGAACGTCCACTTATACAGAAAGAAAGAATTGAAGAGCGTTTAGAAATGGTTGAAACGTTTGTAAATGATTACTTCTTACGTGAAGATTTAAAAGAAAAGTTAAAAGAAGTATATGATTTAGAACGCTTAGCAGGAAAAGTTGCATTTGGTAACGTAAATGCAAGAGACTTATTACAATTAAGACGTTCATTGCTGCAAGTACCAGCTATTTTAGAAGCAATTAGTTTGTTAGATAACGCTTATGCATCGAGATTAATTCAAGGTGCAGATCCATGTGAAAGCTTAACAGAATTACTAGGAAGAAGTATTCAAGAAAACCCACCGCTTTCGATTAAAGATGGAGATATTATTAAAGATGGTTATAATGACAAGCTTGATCAATATCGTTACGTTAGTAAAAACGGGAAAACGTGGATTGCTGAGCTTGAAAAAAGAGAACGTGATATTACCGGAATTAAATCATTAAAAATCGGATACAACCGTATTTTCGGTTACTACATTGAAGTAACGAAAGCGAATCTTGCAGCACTTCCAGAAGGTCGCTATGAGCGTAAACAGACGCTTGCTAATGCTGAACGTTTCATTACAGATGAACTGAAAGAAAAAGAAACGTTAATCTTAGAAGCTGAAGAAAAAATTGTACAGCTAGAATACGATTTATTTACAGCACTTCGTGAAGAAGTAAAAGTATTTATTCCGAAATTACAACATTTAGCGAAAGTAATTAGTGAATTAGACGTACTGCAAAGTTTTGCGACAGTTAGTGAAGAAGAACAGTTTGTAAAACCTGTACTGACAACGAAGCGCGAAATCTTTATTAAAGATGGTCGTCATCCTGTTGTTGAAAAAGTATTGAACGGGAAATTGTATGTACCGAATGATTGTATTATGCCAGAGAATATGGATGTCTTTTTAATTACAGGTCCGAACATGTCTGGTAAAAGTACGTATATGAGACAATTAGCACTTGTAACGGTTATGTCGCAAATCGGTTGTTTCGTACCAGCAACAGAAGCAGTATTACCTGTATTTGACCAAATCTTTACGAGAATTGGTGCAGCGGATGATTTAATTTCAGGTCAAAGTACATTTATGGTCGAAATGTTAGAAGCGAAAAATGCAATTGCAAACGCATCAGAAAGAAGTTTAATTTTATTCGATGAAATTGGACGCGGTACATCTACGTATGATGGTATGGCACTTGCACAAGCGATTATTGAACATATTCATGACCAAATTGGTGCAAAAACGTTATTCTCTACGCATTATCACGAATTGACGGTGTTAGAAGAGAGTTTAGATCAACTGAAAAATGTACACGTTTCAGCAATTGAAGAGAATGGAAAAGTAGTATTCCTTCATAAAATTCAAGATGGAGCAGCTGATAAAAGTTACGGAATTCACGTTGCGCAACTTGCGGAGCTTCCAGATAGCCTAATCGCTCGTGCGAAAGAAGTGTTAGCACAGCTAGAAGGACAGGAAGAAATTATTATTCCAAAACGAGTAGAAGTAAAAGTACAAGAAGCTGCTCCAGAACCTGTAGTTGTAAAAGAGGAAATAGCAGAAATACAGGAAACGAAAGTAGAGACTGAAGAAGAATCGCAACTATCTTTCTTTGGAGGAGAACAGTCTTCGAAGAAACAAGAAAAGCCTCTGCTAGATCAAAAAGAAACAGCAGTACTGGCGCAAATTAAAAAAATCGATTTACTTGATATGACACCTTTAGAAGCGATGAACGAATTGTATCGCTTACAGAAAAAGTTAAAGAAAGGATGAGTAAGTAGATGGGGAAAATTCGCAAACTCGATGACCAACTCTCTAACTTAATTGCGGCAGGGGAAGTAGTAGAGCGCCCTGCTTCAGTCGTAAAAGAACTTGTGGAAAATTCTATCGATGCGAATAGTACATCTATTGAAATCCACTTAGAAGAAGCTGGGTTATCGAAAATTCGTATCATTGATAACGGTGATGGTATTGCAGAAGAAGACTGTATCGTCGCTTTTGAACGCCATGCAACGAGTAAAATTAAAGATGAAAACGATCTGTTCCGCATAAGAACACTCGGTTTCCGCGGTGAGGCATTGCCAAGTATTGCCTCAGTTAGTGAATTAGAATTAATTACTAGCACAGGTGATGCGCCTGGTACACACCTTATTATTAAAGGTGGAGACATTATAAAGCAAGAGAAGACTGCGAGCCGAAAAGGAACAGATATTACAGTACAAAACTTATTCTTTAATACACCAGCGCGTCTTAAATATATGAAAACCATTCATACAGAGCTCGGAAATATTACAGATATCGTGTATCGTATTGCAATGTCACATCCAGAGGTATCGTTAAAACTGTTTCATAATGAAAAGAAATTGCTTCATACGTCAGGTAACGGTGATGTAAGACAAGTACTTGCATCGATTTACAGTATTCAAGTTGCGAAGAAGCTTGTTCCAATTGAAGCCGAATCTTTAGACTTTACAATTAAAGGCTATGTAACATTACCAGAAGTAACGAGAGCATCTCGTAATTATATGTCAACGATTGTAAATGGTCGTTACGTTCGAAACTTTGTATTAATGAAAGCAATTCAGCAAGGATACCATACATTACTGCCAGTTGGCCGGTATCCAATTGGTTTCTTATCGATTGAAATGGATCCAATGCTAGTTGACGTTAACGTACATCCAGCGAAGTTAGAAGTTCGTTTTAGTAAAGAACAAGAATTGCTAAAGCTGATCGAAGAAACATTGCAAGCTGCATTTAAAAAAATACAGCTTATTCCAGATGCAGGTGTAACAACGAAGAAAAAAGAAAAAGACGAAAGTGTGCAAGAACAGTTCCAGTTTGAGCATGCGAAGCCGAAAGAACCATCTATGCCGGACATCATTTTACCGACTGGCATGGATGCAAAACAAGAAGAACCGCAGACTGTGAAACAGCCAGCGCAGCTTTGGCAACCACCGAAGCAAGAATGGCAACCACCACAGTCGCTCGTGAGAGAAGAACAAAGTTGGCAACCATCCACTAAACCGATAATCGAAGAACCAATTCAAGAAGAGAAATCGTGGGACAGTAATGAAGAGGACTTTGAACTAGAGGAATTAGAAGAAGAAGTTCGGGAAATAAAAGAGATTGAAATGAACGGGAATGACTTACCACCGCTTTATCCAATTGGACAAATGCATGGAACATATATTTTCGCTCAAAATGATAAAGGCTTATATATGATTGACCAGCATGCTGCGCAGGAACGTATTAATTATGAATACTTCCGTGATAAAGTAGGAAGGGTAGCGCAAGAAGTACAAGAGTTACTTGTACCGTACCGTATTGATCTATCTCTTACTGAATTTTTACGTGTCGAAGAACAGTTAGAAGAACTAAAAAAAGTCGGGCTATTTTTAGAACAATTCGGCCATCAATCCTTTATCGTCCGCTCGCATCCAACGTGGTTCCCGAAAGGACAAGAAACAGAAATTATCGATGAAATGATGGAGCAAGTTGTTAAACTAAAAAAAGTTGATATTAAGAAGTTACGTGAAGAAGCAGCTATCATGATGAGCTGTAAAGCATCCATTAAAGCAAATCAATATTTAACGAACGATCAAATATTTGCTTTACTGGAAGAACTTCGTACAACAACAAACCCATACACATGCCCACACGGAAGACCGATTCTTGTGCATCATTCTACTTATGAGTTGGAGAAGATGTTTAAGAGGGTTATGTAGAGTGAATAGATTACATTTCAAAAGGGAGCAACATTTACTGTTGCTCCCTTTTAATATGTAGATTTAATAGTTAAACGAGAATATGCTGAAGTAATTTCACAGTTTATTTCTTGGTTGCATTAGCTTAAATTTATCTATGTATAAAAAAGCGCTGTATACAGCACTTTTTAAAAGGTGCATGAATTGTATAATAAAGATTTCTACATTACTAACCAAATAATTATGGATGGTTAAATGTTGCTTCTTATTTGGCTAATTGTTATAAGGATCTATACAATTACTTATTTTGATTATTATTGATTTTTTCAGTGTATAGAACTTGCTCTTTATAGTGCTTCTTAATTGGGAAGTTATGTGTATCTGTACCGTTCTTGAATTTTTTGTCAATGGGGTTCTTTAGAGGAACTGTTGTAGTTTCAGTAAATTCATATGGGTAATTTATTTTAGATTTATCTTCAAACATGAAAATGCCTCCTTTTAGGATCTCCTAAATTCTTTACTATAACATGATATGCATATAGATATTTTTTGGACTAGTTATTTATATAGGTTAATGGAATTTAATTACATAACTACTGAAACATTTTAAAGGAAAACAATTTAAGAAAGAAATGGTATGAATAGCTGTTGGCTCCTATTGTTGTTTTTTTGTTTGATAGTACAGTGAATTATGCATATAAATTCAATATAGATTGTTTTTATAATATGGTTTATATGGGGTTTTCTTGATAATATAATGTGGAATATTATAGTGTTATTAGGTTATTAGGAACATTTAATGCTGTTTCATAACTGAAAGGGAATTGAAAAAAAACTGAAACTTTTCTCATAAAAATTCAATCTAACTTGAAAAATGAAAGGAAAATGAAATTTTCCAAAAGATATTCTTTGTTAAGATAAAAAGCATACATACAAAAAGCATTGACATATCTTAAAAATTTATTTTCAAGATATAGTGGGGGAAAAGATGAGATTAGAAAAACAATTAATAAAAAAGATGTATTATGAAACGTTCCTAATGGAGAATGAAACAAAACCAACTCTTGACGTACTTGGACAAGCTTATGTAAACGAAGAAAAAAATGAGATTTCTGATGGGTCTTATATTCGTTTTGCGCAAGGTGAATTTTATTATCGTCATCAAGATTTTGAAGCAGCTATTTTTAAATGGGAGAAGGTTAGTAATGAATTAGCACCATGGGCACAAAAAAATATTGCGGATGCTTATTTCGAACTTAATCAATTACCAGATGCTGAAAATATTTATACTTCCATTACTACTGATAATAAAATATTGATGACCGAAATTAGACTACAATTACTTTCTCTTTACATTGAGCAAAATAATTTTGACTCAGCTTTCGGTGTTATTAAAGAAGCAGTTTCTTTAAATCCTGATTATCCGAATGTCACAAAAATTGCCCGTTCCTTTTATGAGGAACAGCAAGATTTTGATAGTGCAGTAGAGCTTGCTGTGAATGAGTTAATTCGAATAGAATCGTATCCTTGGTTTGAGGTGTTAAAAGGATATATCGATAAAGGGTTTACTAAACATATTTCACCAGACTATTTTTATGATGCATTAGCTACATTAAATAATGTAGATCAAGTACAATTTACACAAATGGTTTCATCACTTTGGAACAGTTATAAAGATGAACCAAATTATTTATTATGGCTTAATACAATAAATGAATTTTTCTTACATATTGAAATACATTCGTCCGATATATGGAACAAAGTTTCTGCTCTTTACGAAGAAACGTACTTTGCATTAATTCAAGGTCAATATACGCTTAGACAATTAGACGATATCATACCAAATCTGTTAGCAAACTGGTTAAAGGTAGTCAATCCATCTTATGCTGTATTTCCATCTGCAGCTGTATTGGCATGGGATGAGATTTTCCCTTCCAAAATAGATTCAGCAAATATAGAACATGCGGAAAACTTACTGTCACATTCTATTAATCATGTAAATGGCTTAGAGTACAGCTTACACCTTTTTGAATCTATTACACAGTGGGCACAAAAGCAGAATATAGAAATAGGTCACCGATTTAAGTGGTTAGTTGACGAGCTCGCAGATTTAAGAACAAATCGTATTTTAGTAACGGGAACTTCAGGAAACGGAAAAACTACATTTATTAACTCTATATTAGGAGAAAATATATTAGAAAAATCAATTTCAAATGTAGTAGTTTTAAAAAATGATGCTCATATAGAAATAAACGCTATAACAGACTCAGCAATTACAACAACGGAAGATATCACTGATTACCATAATATGATGTCTCAGCACCATCAAACATATAGAGATAGAGCGTGTGTTGAATTTAAATTACCATGCAGATTTTTAAATGAAAATAAACTTACATTTGTAGTGACACCTGGCTTTAATAGAAATAACGACACTAGAGATGAGATATTCGAATATTTAAATTCTGTAGACGAATTACTATTCGTATTGAATGCGGATTCACCTTTTACTGATAAAGAACGTGATATTCTATTAAGTATTCAAGAACATACGCCAAATTTACAAATTCATTTCTTATTAAATAAAATCGATAACATTTACAGTGAAGCAGAAGTGAAAAGGGTATTACATGATACGGCAACGAGAATAAATACATATTTCCCGTATGCGAGAATTTTCCCTTATTCCTCGTTATATACAAGTAGTCAACAATTAAATGGTCTAATCGAGTTTATTCATTTTAACTTTAATCATAAAAATATCGATGCAGAACGTACTGAAAAGTTATTATTTTTCATTCGAAAAACAATTACATATCTTTTGGATAAACGTGTTGAGAAAGAAAATAATCTGGTGGATGCTATTAATTGGAATGAAGATATGCTAGTGAAACTAAACGGTAGCATTAATAACCTTACTGCATTTGAGAGGGAAAAAATTCATTTCATTACACAATCATATCGTTCAATGAAGACTGAAATTACAAATGATCTTACCGAAAATATTCCGAAGATATTAAAGAGCTCTTCTAATTTAATTAGTGAAGAAAGTGATTTCGGGCACATGGATACGGAACTAAATAAAGCAATGAATGAAAGAGTGCATAAATATTTAGAACAAACTGTATTACCTAATCTTGCTCTTTCTATGCAAAATTGGATTGCAACTTCTAATAATGAGCTTCTTCAAAGTCAAACGTATTTAGAAGAACTTAGTGAAGGGCTTAATTCACTATTTGGAGAAAATAGAATACAGTTAGAATGTGACTTTAAAGTGCTTGATGACTGGCGCAGAGATACTGACAGGATGACGACTAAAATACAAATGGATGAAGTAAATATTTTACGTCGATTTACGCCAGCACAATTTTTACTGAAAAGTGCCGGTAAATTATTTGGAGTTCTTCCTAAAAATAAATCTATGCTATATAACAAATATAAACAGTATGTAGAAAATGAAGATTATACTGAAGTAACGGCTTCTATTATGAAGAAATTTTTCTTGCAATTTGAGCTGTTTGAAAACACACAAGAGCGAGATATTAATATATTCTTTAGGAATCCCTTTAACTCCTTAAAGCAGGCTGTAGAAAACACGCATTTAGAAATACAAGAAAAACAAGAGATGTTACATAAGATGAAATCAAATCCTGAAATCTATCATGATTCTATCATGCTCTTTGAATTGAGATTGCGTCAATGTGAAGTAATTTTAAATATAGGTGATGATAATACCTATACGGATGTAGCTTTAGAAACAAGCGTAGAATAAAAGTAAACACATCAGATTTTGTATATACACGATCTGATGTGTTATAAGAAAGTAAAAGGAGCAACTGTAATAAGTTGCTCCTTTTTCATATATAGATTATTTTTCTGTTTCTTTAATTTTAGTTTGTACTTCGCCAGTTTTAATTTTATTGCTTTCTGAGAAACGTAATAAATCGCCTTCAATAATTTTGTCAGACATTCGTAATTCATTTTGTGCACGTTTAATGAGGGCTTGAGCTTCTTTTTTTGGTAAATCTACAATTTCACCTGTTATACGGTCGTAGAAAGTGTTGTTTTTGTATGCATACTTATCTGTAACGAAGCTACCATCACGTAAAACAACAAAGCCAGTATATTCATCTGAAAACATATCATGGCCAAAACGGATATCATTCGTAGAATCAACACCTAATAAATTTAGAATAGTAGGTTTCATATCGATTTGTCCCGTAGGCTTTGAAATAGTTTGACCTTCTGTTTGTCCTGGAATATGAATATATAAAGGTGTACGTTGTAAATTTAAAGTATCAAATTCTGTTATTTGATCTTTTTCTAAAAACTGTGCCATTGCACGATTATGTTTTTCGGAAATGCCATAATGATCACCGTATAACACAATAATAGAATTATCGTAAAGCCCCTCGGCCTTTAGACGTTCAATAAATTTTTTAATGGATTCGTCTAAGTAACGTGCTGTTACGATGTAACGATCAAATACGCCATTACCAGAGGTGTATGGTTCAATGAATTTTGTATCTTCATCATACGTAAATGGATAATGGTTTGTTAAAGTAAGGAAACGAGCATAGAATGGTTGATTAACAGTTTTTAATATATCTACTGATTGATCAAAGTATTCGATATCTTTTAATCCCCAATTTAAATTTGTTTCTGGTGTGATTTTGTAATCAAGTTCATTATAGTAACGGTCATAACCAAGAGCGGAGTACATAATATTACGATTCCAAAATGTTGCGTTATTTGCATGAAATACAGAAGTGAAATAACCTTGTTGACGTAAAATTTCTGGAGTTGCAGTATAATCATTGTTACCGTGTGTGAAGAATACAGCTCCTCGATTTAATGGATACAACGACGTATCGATTAGAAATTCTGAATCGGATGTTTTCCCTTGACCAGTTTGATGGAAAAAGTTATCAAAGTAATAACTTTCATTTATGAATTCATTTAGGAATGGTGTAACTTCTTGCCCGTTCACTGATGCGCCTATTAAGAAGGTTTGCAAGGATTCAAGAGTGACGACAATTACGTTTTTTCCTTTCGCTGCACCAAACATATTAGGGTTTGGCTCGCTTTGATTTGCTTTTACGTAGTTTTCAGTTTCTTGTAATTTACTACTATCAGCAAGTGCTTTTTGTGACCCAGCTTTTACTTGCAGTGTTAAGTCATATACTTGGTGAGTATATAAGCCTAAATTTTTGACAAGCATGACTCGGTCGAATGATCTTGTTAATAATTCAGGGCGCTCTTTTTCTGCAAGATGTAGATTCGCAAAGAATACACCAATCGTTAAAAGAAAGTATAAAAAGCGCGTAGAATGAGTTACACGTTCTGTTTTAAAGACCAATGATTTCTTTTTTAATAAAATAAAGAAGAAAACAATGTCTACGAATGCGAGTATAATTTTGTAGTTTAATATTTCTATAATACTGCCGCCTAATTGGCCAAAGTTTGAGGTTTGTCCAAGTACTGGTAATGTAACGAAATCACTATAAAAATCATAGAACATTACATTTCCAACAAGTACGATTGTTAATAAGAAATTAATACAGAGCGCTATATAATTTCGCTTTTTACCAGTTGCAAATAATGCTAATCCAACAAACGCTAATGATGCGGCTAGAGGGCTAATAAATAAAATAAGCTCTTGCGTTGAAGACTCAATTTTTAAATCAAAACTGAATCGCGTAATAAGATATGTTTTTAACCATACTGCTAAAGCCATTATTATAACAAAACTTATATTTTGCATCTGTAAATTTATTTTGTTCTTCATTTTTACACCTTCTTTATATAATTTATTTAACTAAAGTTATATATTATGTTTTTATAACTATTAGAATGGAATGAACCATGTAGACTTTGTTTTCTAAAGGGAATAATTTGAAGTATTCATATACATACAATGGGGATTTTTAAAGCGTAGTAGCATAAATATAACTCTTTTTGAGAAACGGGCAGAAAAAGTCATAGTTGTAGTGAAATTGACTTATAGACATCCTACCATATTAAACACTATGATGATGTTACAAAATATCGAACAAATAAAAGTGAAAATGGATAGAGACTTTTAAAACTGTTGACATTCAATTTATTAGAATTGAATGCCAATCGTTTTAAATATACAGTTATATTACATATGTATTTTGTAAAATCCTGATTTTTTGTCGGTTAATCATTAGCCGGGAAGGATAGGGGGCTTATTAATATACTTTTACTATATATGAGTAAAGTGTTTTGAAATTAAAAATATTTGACTGACATTTTAATGATAGAAATTAAATGTCAGATAAGTACTTTCCAACATACAGACCACTTGCAGCTGCTTGAGATAATGAATGCGTAACGCCTGAACAATCTCCAATTAAAAATAGCCCATGCACACTTGTTTCAAAATAGTTATTGAGTTTTATCGTAGGAGCATAGAACTTTCCGTCAATTCCATATAACAAAGTATCTTTATCAATCGGTTCTTGTATAAATTGTTCTAAGCGTAATAAAAACTCTTTGAGCCCTTCAATATATAATTGAGGGATTTCTTGATTCAAATCTCCATAATCCCCCTGTAGTGTAGGGTGTATACGATTATGCTCCATGCTGTTTTCCGCCGTAGGTTGTTTCTTTAGTAAGTCCTCTAAGCGCTGTATAACAATCCGATCTCGTCCTTGGTTAATGTCTTTAATAATTGAACTTGCGTATACATTTGCTTCTTTGAGAGTTGGAAAATAGCGAGGAATAAATAAAGTGAAATTTAAATTAGAAGTGCCAGTTCCTTGCTCTCGAAAATTTTGACCGTCAGGCATAACTAAACCTTCTTCGTACTTTCGAATGATGCGGCCTTGTGGATTCATACAGTAAGTAGTTGCTGTGAAATGCTCACCTTGATAAGAAAGTTTTGTTTCAAAAGTATCTTTTAATATAGAACGTAATTGATGTTCTTTCATTTCTACTCTAATTCCTAAATCTAAACGTGTTTGCTCCTGAGAAATATTTAGGGAACTGCATATTTCTTTTAACCAATCGGCCCCAGAGCGCCCAGTTGCAAATACAAGTTGCTTAGTTTGAACTGTTCCTTGATTTGTCTCTATTGTAAAATGATCTTCCTGTTTCAGAATATGTTGTACATCTATATGAAATTGGATCTTTATTTTCGTCAGTAAAAATTCATAGAGCTGCTGAAAAATGTTACTGGAAAGTGTAGTACCAAGATGTCTTACTTCTGTTGTTAGCATTTGTAAACCACACGCTTCAGCTCTCTTAGTGAGACTTGAATTTTCAGTAGAATATTTTGAAACCGAACTTCCACCAAACTGACATAGAATTTCATCTACTTCAGCCATGAGTTGTATAAAACCCTCTTTACCGACTTTTTTCTCAAGTTCTCCGCCAAATCCGTTTGTATAATTAAATTTCCCTTCAGATTTTCCTAAACCACCAAACCCGAAATATTTATCACATGTAGTACAATTACACACTTTTCCTTCGTCTAAAGGACAATGGCGATCTTCTAGCGCTTTACCTTTATCAAGAATTAAAACTTTTTTGTTACTTTTAGCTAGTGAATAAGCCATAAAAATGCTACTTACTCCAGCGCCGATAATCGTAACATCATACATATTCTTCCACCTGCTAACGAATAGTTTGTTTTTTATTTTTCTAGTGTATAACAATTTTATGAAGTTAAGAAATAGCTTTTATTAATAAAGTGGGAGTTTTTGAACTTGATGCTTTATTAATTTCTACGAGTGGTGGAGTAAATACAAAAATTTTTATTTGAAAGAAGAAACAGTTTAAAAAATAACTATGTCATATGATTAATAACATCTTACATAGAAAAAAACAGACCTTTTAAGTGAAGAGGTCTGTTAATGATTTTAAATCTTATTTAGCAAATACATGGTTACCAATTACTGCTACTGTTTGACGTGTCGTAATCCACTTGTCTGTTGATGTTTTTGGATTGTAGAAATAAAGCCAGTCAGAATGTACTCCATTTGTGGAGATAGCCTCTTCTACAGCCATTTTTGCTTCTGCGCTTGCAGGCTGATTAATTCTTCCATCTGTAACAGGAGTAAATGCATATCCGTATTTAATAGGTTCATAAATAACGCCTGTTATTGTATTTGGAAAACCTTTTGCATTTACACGATTTAGTATAACTTTCGCTACTGCTACTTTTCCTTTATAGGATTCGCCACCTGCTTCAGCGGTAACTAAGCGTGCCATTAAGTCTTTTTCTTTTTGTGAAATGCTTGAGTTGATTTTTAAATGTTGTCCTGTATAAAGCTTGTTTCCGACTGTATTGTTCATTTGTTTTATAGATTGGACAGTGACATTGTAACGCCTTGCTATCGTTTCTAATGAATCTCCCGGTTGTACTTGATAAATAATTTGTCCAGAAATGTTGGCTGGCTTGGCGTTTTGAGGAACAGTGATTTCATTTGATTTCACGGACCCTGGAATATGTAACTGTTCGCCAATAAAGGTTTGATCGTTTCCTTTATTATTAGCCTGTTTAATGGATTGTATTGAAACTCCGTATTGTTTACTAATGCCCCAAAGTGTATCGTTCTTTTTTACTGTATGAATGGTAGAAGCTTCAGCTGTGCTTTGACTACATACGAATGTAATTGCAGCTGCAGATAAAGGGATTATATGTTTTAGTTTTAGTAATTTCATTGTAAATCCTCCTAAGAAAAAATTAAGGTGAAACTATTAAGTAATGTAGTTTGAAATGTATATATGCGTAATATATTAATGTAAGTATATTAGCACATATAAAATAAATAATCACTATAAGTTTCATCTTCGTGTAGTGTAGAGTCCGAATATGAAATATTGCATATGAAAATACATTGAAGTTCATATTTCTGATTACTATAATCTATTTAGTAGAAAGGGAATACGTTATAGAAATAAAATCATTATAGATTAATATAATGATTAATTATTAATTATTAATAGGAGGATTAATGCAATGAAAATATTTCAAAAAATGTGTGCGTCAACTGTAATCATTACAACACTTTTAGGAACAGGGGGTACTATCAATAGTGTACATGCTGATTCTATAGAACAGCAGATTAAATCAGGGATAGAACAAGAAACAGATAAGCAAATCATTGTAAAATTTAAAGCGGATTTGGATTTGCCATATGAAGATGGTATTGAAAAACAAATACAATCTCAAACGAATGATAAAGTAATAAAAGATTTTTTGAAAGAATATCCAGATGTAACATTTACTCGTTTATTCACATCTGTAAGCCCGGAACAAATACAAAACCTTGAAGTGAAAGCACCTAATCATGTATCTACAAGTTTATTAAACTACTATATTCTTCAAAATCAAAATAGTGGGTATGAAGAAGAAATAGTAGATAAGTTAAAGGCATCTTCTTTAATAGAAGATGCGTATATGAAGAAACAAGAGAAAATAATGCCACCTGAAGTGCAATCATCAAGTGTAGCTCTTAATCCTAGTAACAATCCTAGATTTAAAAAACAAGGTTATCTTGAAGCGGCCCCATACGGTATTAATGCGCCTTTCGCCTGGGGAATTCAAGGCGGTAATGGAAATGGTATCACTTTTGTTGATATGGAATACGGATGGTTATTAAATCATGAGGATTTATTACATCAAAAAATTGAGTTAATGTCTGGAAGAAATATAGATCAGCATGTCGGTCATGGGACGTCTGTACTAGGAATTGTATCCTCTGAGGACAATGAAGTTGGGAATATTGGGATTGCGCCAAAAGCGAAAGCAAAGGTTATCTCTCAAATAAGAGATAATGGACAGTATAATACGGCTGATGCAATATTAAGCGCTGTAAATCAGTTAGAAGCTGGGGATGTTTTATTGTTAGAGGCGCAAGCATCTTTCGATGGATATGGTGATAAATATTTACCTGTTGAAGTACAACCAGATATCTTTGATGCAATTCGTGCTGGTACAGATAAAGGGATTGTAATTATAGAGGCCGGAGCAAATGGGTGGAATGATTTAGATGAGTTCAAAGATAGAAAGGGTAAGCAAGTCTTAAATCGTAATAGTAAAGATTTTAAAGATTCGGGTGCAATTATGGTAGGAGCTGGCTCTTCATCTTTCCCTCATGAACGTATGTGGTTTTCGAATTATGGAAGCCGTATTGATGTGTACGGATGGGGAGAAAATGTAGATACAACTACAGCTGAACAAAGTAGAAGTGCTGTAAACCTTTATACTTCAAGCTTTAGCGGAACATCTAGTGCTTCGCCAATTATTGCTGGGGCAGCGACTTTAGTACAAAGCATTGCTAAAGAAAATTTAGGACAACCATATAGACCTAGTGAACTAAGAGCAATATTAAGCAACCAGAGTACAGGAACAAAATCTAAAGATCCATATGCAGATAAAATTGGTGTTTTACCAGATTTGAAGTCTATACTAGTAAACTTAGGCTATGAACAAAGAAAACCAAACGTTGGGAATGAATTACAAGTAACAGAAAATGAACCAAATAATGAGCCGAGACAGGCAAATAAAGTTAACTTTCATACACCGGTGAAAGGAACGCTACATAATAGTGATAGAGTAGATGTATTTACTTTCCAAATTGATTCGCCGGAAAATATTAATATTTCTTTACTAAATGAACAAAATATCGGAATGACATGGGTACTTCATCATGAATCAGATTTAAATAACTATGTAGCATATGGTGAAAATGAAGGCAATGTAGTTAAAGGAACTTATAATGCAAAGCCAGGTAAATATTATTTATACGTCTATAAATATGAGAATAAAGATGGTTCATACGTATTGAACATAAAATAAGTAAAAGGAACTTCAGATGAAGTTCCTTTAAATTTTTCTAATTTAGTATATGTGAATGATTTTTTAACTTTACTTCTATGCAATATTTCATATTGATGAAATGTTATTTATTTTTTCTGAACTAGCTTATATTATATTCAATAAGTTTGATGTAAAAACAGAAAAAGAGAGGGATAATAATGAGCAATAAGAAGTTAATTTTGAAATTATTCATATGTAGTACAATATTTATCACATTTGTATTTGCTTTACATGATAAGAGAGTAGTTGCAGCTAGCTCTGTTAATGAGCTTGAAAATTTATCAAAATGGATGCAACCTATACCTGATAGTATCCCGTTAGCACGAATTTCAATTCCAGGAACACACGATAGTGGGACGTTCAAGTTGCAAAATCCGATTAAGCAAGTATGGGGAATGACGCAAGAATATGATTTTCGCTATCAAATGGACCATGGAGCTCGCATTTTTGATATAAGAGGACGTTTAACAGATGATAATACGATAGTTCTTCATCATGGGCCATTATATCTTTATGTAACACTGCATGAATTCATAAACGAAGCGAAACAATTTTTAAGAGATAACCCGAGTGAAACGATTATTATGTCTTTAAAAAAAGAGTATGAGGATATGAAAGGGGCAGAAGGTCCATTTAGTAGTACGTTTGAAAAAAATTATTTTGTTGATCCTATCTTTTTAAAAACAGAAGGAAATATAAAACTTGGAGATGCTCGTGGGAAAATTGTACTACTAAAAAGATATAGTGGTAGTAATGAATCTGGAGGATATAATAATTTTTATTGGCCAGATAATGAGACGTTTACCACAACTGTAAATCAAAATGTAAATGTAACAGTACAAGATAAATATAAAGTGAGTTATGATGAGAAAGTAAAATCTATTAAAGATACGATGAATGAAACGATGAACAATAGTGAGGATTTAAATCATCTATATATAAATTTTACAAGCTTGTCTTCTGGTGGTACAGCATGGAATAGTCCATATTACTATGCCTCTTATATAAATCCTGAAATTGCAAACTATATAAAACAAAAGAATCCTTTGAGAGTGGGCTGGGTAATTCAAGACTATATAAATGAAAAGTGGTCACCATTATTGTATCAAGAAGTTATAAGAGCGAATAAGTCATTAATAAAAGAATAAAGATGATGAGAGTAAGAAGCGATAAAATATATCGCTTCTTTTTATTTTCCAATAACCAACAATATAAATTGTACTTTTATAATAGAAAAAAATAAAAACATAAGATATAATCATACATATAAAATTTGTACCAATAAATTATAAATGTATCATTAAATTTAATTTGTTGTAATGAAATGGAGGTATATACTATGAAGTTTCCACATGATTTTTTATTCGGAGCTGCTTCAGCTTCTTATCAAGTAGAAGGTGCATGGAATGAAGATGGAAAAGGTGTTACGAATTGGGACGAGTTTTCAAAAGTTCCTGGCAAAACATACAATGGAACAAATGGTGATGTAGCTGTTGATCATTATCATCGATATAAGGAAGATGTTCGCTTAATGGCTGAGATGGGATTAGAATCGTATCGTTTTTCTATTTCTTGGGCAAGAATATTGCCGACTGGAGATGGAGAGGTAAATGAAAAAGGGATTGAATTTTATAACAACTTAATTGATGAATGTTTAAAATACGGGATTGTACCGTTTGTCACTTTATATCATTGGGATTTACCATTACCGTTAGAAAAAGATGGTGGATGGACGAATAAAAGAACAGCAGAGGCTTTCGTAAAATATGCAGAAACTTGTTTTAAGGCATTTGGTGACAGAGTTAAGCATTGGATTACTTTTAATGAGACAGTAATGTTTTGTGGACTAGGTTATTTAAAAGGTGCACATCCACCAGGAATACAAAATGATGTTCCAAAGTATTTTCAAGCGACTCATTATGTATTTTATGCACATGCGAAAACAGTTGCGGTATATAAGCAGCTGAAACAATATGGTGAGATTGGGATTACACATGTTTTCTTACCTGCTTATAGTGTGGATAACCAAAAAGAAAATATACAAGCAGCAAATCATGCGAATGAATATGAAACGTATTGGTATTATGATCCAGTTTTAAAAGGTGAGTATCCGTCTTATGTTGTACAACAATTAAAGGAAAAAGGGTGGACTCCTAATTGGACGGTTGAAGAATTAGAAATTATTAAACAAAATGCAGAAGAAAATGATTTTATTGGTTTGAATTATTATCAACCAATACGAGTAGAAAGATACGATATGGATATAAAGAGTGAGGAACATTCTCGAGAAAACTCAACGCTTGCTCCAGGTAATCCTTCTTTTGATGGTTTTTATCGAACAGTTAAAATGGATGATAAAACATATACAAAATGGGGATGGGAAATATCTCCCGAAGGTTTCTTAGAGGGATTGCATATGTTGAAAGCGCGTTACGGTGACATAAAGATGTATGTAACGGAAAATGGACTTGGTGATGAAGATCCAATCATTGACGGAGAAATTGTAGATGTTCCGAGAATTAAATTTATTGAAGCGCATTTAAAAGTAATGAAGCGTGCAATTGAAGAGGGAATTAATTTAAAAGGTTATTATGCATGGTCAGTGATTGATCTTTTAAGTTGGTTAAATGGATATAAAAAGCAATATGGCTTTATTTTTGTCGATCATAATGATAACTTAAAACGTAAGAAGAAACTTTCGTTTCATTGGTATAAACATGTGATCGAAACGAGAGGGGAAGAGTTATAACAGATAAAAGAGTATTTTAGGAGAAAGTGTATGAGTGCAAAGTATAAACAAATTGCAGATATGTTAGAGCAAAACATTCGAGATGGGCTTTTTAATGAAACGAAAAAACTACCTACAGAAGAAGCGTTGATGAATCGATTTGAAGTAAGCCGTAATACGATACGTAAAGTAATTAGTCAGCTTGTGAATAGAGGTTATATTTTTCAAGTACAAGGTAGTGGTATGTTTTTACGCGAAACTTCTGTAACAGATTACATTAATTTAGGAAGTTTACGTGGATTAACGAAAAATCTTGTTTCACAAAATATTGAAACGAAAGTGTTAGAGCTTGAAGTAATAGATGCGGACGAAGAAATAGCAAAGCGAATGCAATGCGAAGCTGGAACTAGGTTGTATTTTTTGAAGCGCTTAAGAATTGTAGATGCTAAGCCGTTCTCTATTGAAGTAAGTTATTTCAAAAAGGATATTATTCCATATTTGAACGAAGAAATAGCATTAAGCTCTGTATACAGTTATTTCATTGAAGATTTACGATTAAATATTGGTTTTGCTGATAAAGTTATTAGTTGTGAAAAAGTAAATAAAGAAAATGCACAGCTTTTAGAATTAAATGAAGGTGATCCGGCGCTTCTTATTGAAAATACAGTGTATCTTGTAAATGGAACAATTTTCGAGTTATCTCAGTCGATGTTTCATTATGAAAAGACTAAACTTTTAAATCGAATTAATTTTAAATGAAAAATTATCGTGTGAAAAAAGCAACTGATCCTAAGTGATCAGTTGCTTTTTATTTTTAAAGTGGATGAGCAAAAAAACACGAAAGTGGTTGGTCCGCTTTTTACAAACATCTATTATGATAAGAGAAGAAAGGTAGTATGTTATCAACGTTTTAAAGAGGAAGGTTTTTATGTAAGTTCTTTAATTAAAATGGATGGGGCTTAGAGAGGTGAAAAGACAATGAGTTTTGCAATTTCACTAGTCGTTATTATTGTAATTGTATCGCTATTTGGGACTGTACTAGTTGCAAGAAACGTGGAGGATAATTATGGTAAGTCTACAAAAAGAAATGTGAAAAACTTATCTGCAATCTATATTCTTCTTCTTTTTGTTCTACTGCTTGGGGTAACATGGTATGCGGTAATGATCTGATAGTTTGTAAAAGAACTGAAATGAGAGTATGAAGTTGGAATTTTAGAAGGTATCGAGTAATCAGAAAAAGAGCCATTTTGGATATATCTATTTGCGGATAAGAAGATGTGACTAATTAATACTATTTTTAGAGTAAATACTGTTAGTAATAAATTGAGATTAGTTTGTTTTGAGAGGGAGCAACTATATGGAATGGAAACCAAATCGTGCAGATAAGACACCTGTATATAAACAAATCGCGGATTATATTGAAAGAGGCATTTCTTCAGGAGAATTACCTTCTGATAGTAAGTTACCTTCTGAGCGTATGTTAGCAAAGGAATTACAGGTGAACCGGAGTACAATAGTAGCTGCGTATGAAGAATTAAAATCACTTGGAGTAGTAGAACGACAAAAGGGAAGCGGAACACGGGTCAATACGGACATATGGGGTGTCTTACATAAACGAATACCGAACTGGGGTAGGTACGTGGAGGATGGATCGTTCTTACCTAACGTACCACTCGTTCAACAAATTCGAACGGAAACACAAAAAGATGATTTAATTAATTTAGCAAGCGGTGAACTGTCACCAGAATTAATTCCAAGTGATAGATTTCGAACAATTTTGTCGGAGAAAACATTTATGGAAAACCTCGGTTATGACCATCCACTTGGAAATGAGATGTTGAGAAAAACAATTGCAGCACATGTTCAGCAATATAAACAAATTGAAGCAGATTCAAGCTCTATTCTTATTACGTCAGGAGCACAACAGGCGCTTAATCTTATCGTTCAATGTTTATTAAAACCTGGTGATGCGATTGCGATTGAAGATCCTTCGTATTGTTTTTCGCTCCCAATGTTTAAATCGGCCGGTTTAAACATATTTCATTTACCTGTTGATAAGGATGGAATGAATCCAGATGACTTAATCGATTTGCACAAAAAGCATCGCATTCGTATGGTGTTTTTGAATCCAGATTATCAAAATCCAACGGGTACTGTGCTTTCATTAGCGAGACGTAAAAAAATTTTAGAACTGTCTTCTGAGTTCGGTATACCAATTGTAGAAGATGATCCGTATAGTTTAATTTCTTTTAATGGAGAAGTGAACCCGACATTAAAATCAATGGACCAAAATGGAAATGTTCTTTATATAAGTTCATTATCAAAAATTGTTGCATCAGGATTACGTATTGGATGGATAATTGGTCCTACACGCGTAATTGAGCGTTTAGCAGATGCAAAGCAACAAGTTGATTTTGGCCATAGTGTATTTACGCAGTGGGTAGCAAATCAATTTTTAGAATCAAAGGATTTCCATACACATATTACGATACTTCGTGGACAATTGAAGCAAAGAAGAGATGAATTAATTGCAGAGCTTGAAGGAACATTGGGAGAACGAGTTGAATGTTTCGTGCCAGAGGGTGGAATACATGTATGGTGTAAAGTGAAAGGAAAGTTTGATGAATATCACTTATTAGGTGAATCTATACAGAATGGTGTCGCATTTGTTCCGGGCAGTGTTTTAGGTTCGAAAAATGAATATATACGATTTACGTTTGGTAGAGCGAATATAGAACAAATTCAACTTGGAATTAAACGGTTTGCCGACACGCTAAATGAGATTTCATAATATGGATGTGTGATAGTGAAATGAGGGAAAGAAATGAAGTACGTGACGCTTTTACTTCAAGTAGGCGTGCTATATGTATTTAGCCTAGTGGGTACGTGGATTCAAGGAGTATTCCATCTATCAATGCCAGGAAGTTTAATAGGGATGTTAATACTGTTC
Organism: Bacillus sp. 2D03; assembly: GCF_003946765.1. Taxonomy (NCBI): domain Bacteria; kingdom Bacillati; phylum Bacillota; class Bacilli; order Caryophanales; family Bacillaceae; genus Bacillus; species Bacillus sp. 2D03. Next base: position 236,967 of record NZ_RPSJ01000009.1, read on the forward strand.
CTGCTCCTTTCCACTCGCGTTTTACCGTTAAAATGGTTTGAGTTAGGTGCGGAAAAGTTAATCGTATTTTTACCGTTATTTTTAATCCCTTCGACAACAGGGCTCATGGAATACGGGTCTTTTCTTTTCAGTAAGGGGAGTATTATATTCCTTTTAGTAGTTGCAAGTACTGTAGTAACTTTGATTGTTTCAGGGTATATAAGTCAATTATTAGTCACATCAAAAAAATAAAATCGACAAGGTGCACGATTCAAATGGTTTTAATTATTATTACTGTAGCAATTTATTTCTTGGCGACAAAGCTATATAAAAAATTTACGTTTGCATTTACGTTACCAGTGTTAACAGTTACAGCAAGTATGATTTGCTTATTTCTAATTTTGGGTATTTCTCATCATGAGTATAGAGAGAATGGAGGGGATATTCTCTCCGGCTTATTGAGTCCTGCAATTGTAGCGTTAGCGATACCTCTATTTAAAGAGCGAAAAATACTTATGAAAAACTTTTTGTCGATACTTATTGGCGTAGCGGTAGGTATAGTGGCTTTAACCGGTATGAATGTAGTGATTGGTGAGATGTTAAATATAAATAAGGAACTCATAGTAACGACACTGCCGCAATTAGCAACGATGCCAATTGCCATTTCATTATCGGATCAAATTGGTGGTATTCCATCTATGACTTCTAGTTTTGTAGTTGTTGCAGGAATAACAGGTGCTATGATCGGACCAACAGTACTTAAGTTTTTCCGTATAACAAGTACGATTGGAAAAGGAGTTGGAATGGGCTGTGCATCACATATTATCGGTGTGAGTCGTTTAGTGAAAGAAGGCGAGAAAGAGGCGACAATCGGTTCGGTAACGATGATTGTAACTGGAATACTCATTAGTATACTAATACCGTATGGAACGAAATTTATTTTTTAAATGTAATGGAGATGATAACAATGACAACATGGTTTATAGGTACATTATTTGTTTTTGGAGCTATTAAAGTATTAGTTTCTAGCATGCCCACTTCTGTTGTAGAATCAATTATTAGTAGATTTGAATTGCATCAAAAGCTTGAGGCGGAAAATACTTCTATATCGATAGATGGAAAAAATATAGAGGGAGAAATGAAACTACAAGTTATTCATGAATTTAATGAGGCTTTGTTTTTAGATAAACATTATTTCCCGCCGCACGGAGAAGGAACACCGATCGTTATTAACACGAAGAAAGGGAATAAAGAGATTAGATTTTCGCTATATAGCTATGAGGAACATGTTGATGTCATTAAGCAATATAAGAAGAAAGTCGTTGCCTATCGTTTACGCTCTAAAAGCCTTCAAACATTGGCACCATTAGTAATAACGGAAGAGTATGCTTAAGAAGAGACCTATAATGGTCTCTTTATTTTTTTATCCAATTATATACGTTCCAAATAAAAGAATGAAAAATCATATAACCAAATAAAGAATATGTATGGTTCCAATTCGCACTATGTACAAATAAACCTAAACTTTCAGCAATCTGTTCAAAAAGGCTAGCACAAATACCGATTGAAATAATAAATAAAATTCTAGAAACTTTAGATAATTTTTTTGAAATGTGTATAAAGATAACTGTTAAAATCGGCAGTACGAACAATGTAAAAGCTATATTCACCGAAAATGTGGATGAGAAGGGCCTAGCCGGAAAAGAATATATTTGTTTATGAACAAAAAAGGCATCTAAGCAAGTTCCAATAATAGAAGAGAGAAAGATTGTAACTACTAATGCTAGAAACTCATTCTTCTTCTCGGAGGAGGACATTTTTCTTTGCGAGAATGGCGAGTTCAATTTTTTCGAGTGTTTTGCAGTAGTCTTCTGTAATTTGTCCATTTATATTTTCCTCCTTATCAACTAAGTAATTTACAACTTGCCAATCGGTAAACCAATCTTCACTGTCAACTGCTTCATGCTTCATATCTCGCCATGCATAGATGAGTGCAGGGCTGTATATGCGATAAGCGCCATTTCGTAACTGGCATTTCTTTATTCGGCGCTTATAAAACTCACGGGAAAAAGATTCATTTACACTTGAAAATAAATGGGGCCAGTAATCTTTCCTAGATCCTGTATGTGGATGTTGTTGAGCCCAGCTTATTATTTGAGATAAAACATGTGTATCTCGAAATAATAATGAGTACAATCTTTTTCCAATTAATATCCGTTCATGTAAGGAAGTGAAATGTTTCATTGTATCACCAAATAGTAATACTTTTTGTTTCTTATCATTTTCGTAGAATGGGAAAAGGATATGATTAAACTGAAAGAAATCAAAGAGTTTAAATCCAATACTATTTAGTACAGTCTTTTTAAATTGTACATTTTGAATCACTCTTTTTTCTAAGTAGTTTTGTTCATTAATAATAGTTGCAATTGCTAAAGTTTTTTTGTTACCTGTTTTCCAAAAATGGTTCCACATCGTTTCCATAAATGTAGAAACATTTAGGTGAGGGAGAAGGTGAAATAACTTTTGTGATCTCTTTACACTTTGTTCGTAAAGTAAAAATTGAGGGTATACATCTTGGAAAATAAGCCAATTCCCTCTTTCTAAAAAAGAAAAAAATATGAATTGATCTTTCTCTGATAAAATTCTCGTATATAAATCGCCCTTTAAATCAGTCATATTCCAACCGCCGTTACGTGATACCATATGCCCAAGCAGTGCCCAATGTATTTCTGGATATTGAATGTAAAATTGGTAGTATGCGCGTGTTCTTGTAACATTATTTTTATTTAGCTGTTCTGTTTGTATTTTTATTTTGTTGATGATGAGTTGTTCTTCTTTCGTTAATTTATACATGGTGCCAGAAGGAATAAGTTTGCTTTTTTGTTTCAATTCATTTTTTACGTCGAATAGGGAGAGAGGCAGTGCTTTGGAAGGTCCGTTATATGTATGATTTGAATTGCTTCGGTCCATTCCGTTACCTCCCTTTTTCATAAATTTAAACATGATTATTGGCTATGAATCATTCTATTTATTTTATTACGAGTATAAGAAATAAATGAGCGGTGTTTTTTACAAGGAATTTATTTATCATGAAAACCGTATAGAAAATCTTACTGTTGTGAGATGAAATGAAAAACAGAAACTACGTTTAATAGTTTCTGTTTTTTTATTTTGTCAATTAAATGTAACAAACGACGATTATGATTTGAATCAATTGAAAATAATTCAATAAATATTATTTAAATTGAGATGTTTCGTAGGAGGAAAAAGAATGTTAAATAAAATAATTTTAATTACTGGTGGGACAGGTTCGTGGGGGCATGAACTTATAAAACAACTGTTAGAAAAATCACCGAAAGAAATTAGAATTTTTTCAAGAAATGAAACGGTTCAGTTTGAAATGCAGCAACAGTTTATAAATGATGATAGGTTAAAATTTATTATTGGAGATATTCGTGATAAAGATCAACTAGTCTATGCTTGCCAAGGTGTACATTATGTGTTCCATCTGGCAGCTTTAAAACATGTTCCAGTATGTGAGTATTATCCTTATGAAGCTATAAAAACAAATATACATGGTACGCAAAATGTAATTGAAGCCTCTATACAGATGCAAGTTGAAAAAGTTATATATGTTTCAACGGATAAAGCAGCTGATCCATCAAATACGTATGGGATGACAAAAGCAATTGGTGAAAAATTAATGGTTCATGCGAATATACAAACGAAGAAAACAAAATTCATTTGTGTTCGTGGTGGAAATGTTTTAGGAACGAGTGGAAGTGTAGTACCACTTTTTAAACAACAAATTAAAAAATCTTCAGAAGTAGGGATTACCGATGCGAATATGACTAGATTTTTCTTAACAGTTGAGGATGCTGTTGGATTGTTATTTAAAGCCGTATCTCAAGGTAGAGGCGGGGAAATCTTTGTTATGAAAATGCCGGCATGTAAAATAACAGATTTAGCAGAAGTATTAATTGAATATTCTGGAAAAGAAAAAGTTAAGGTAAAAGAGGTAGGGATAAGACCGGGTGAAAAATTAAGTGAAATGCTTCTATCTGAGGTAGAGAGTAAAACAAGTATAAGTTTTGATCAAAATTATTTTGTGGTACTACCGACTATTCCTATAGAAGGACTTCAAGAATATTATTCTAGCTATCCTCTAGTGGATGTGAAGAGTTTTAGTTCTCAACAAGACTTACTTGAAAAACATGAGGTGAAACAAATGCTATTAAAAGGAGGATTTTTGCGATGAAAAAAAATGCGATCCTTTTAATAACTGGTGCAAATGGTTTCACAGGACGCCATGCTTGCCACTATTTTTTAGAGCAGGGCTTTCATGTAATTCCTATGTTTCAAAATCGTGCACATAGAGAAAAAATTAAAAATGGTATTACTTGTAATTTAACTAATAAGAGCGAAGTAATGAAGGTAATGAAACAAATAAAGCCAGACTACGTATTGCATTTAGCAGGAAGGAATTCGGTCATAGAATCTTGGACAGCTGCCCTTGAATATATAGAGATTAATGTAATAGGAACGTTATATTTATTAGAAGCAATTAAGCAAGAAGCCTCGCATTGTAGAACATTAGTTATAGGATCTGCTTTGCAAGCAAATAGTATGAACGAAATAAAAATTTCGAATCCATATAGTTTAAGTAAAACGATGCAAGTCATTATTGCAGAGGCTTGGGGAGGATTAATGGATTCAAATATTATCATTGCAAAGCCCTCAAATTTAATTGGTCCAGGGGTATCGAATGGTATTTGTTCGATTCTCGCAAAGAAAATGATAGATATAGAATCAGGTAGAAGTAAGGCTATTATCGAAGTAAACAGTTTGAAAGATAGTAGAGATTTTCTAGATGTACGTGATGCGGTCAAAGCGTATCATGTGTTATTACGAGATGGAATAAATGGAAAACAATATAATATCGGATCAGGAGTAAAACGATCTTTATTAGATGTACTAGAACAATATAAAGAATTAACACAGCTAAATTTTTTTATAGAGGAAACAGAGAAAAGTGGGAGCGACTCAAATGAGAGTTTAGCAACAGAGGAAATAAAAAAGTTAGGTTGGATCCCAGAAATTGAATTTCATCAATCATTAAAAGATGTACTTGAGTATGCGAAGTGTAGTGACATCTGCATGCAATGAAAAACAAAAAAGGGTGTAAGAAATATATGAATGGTTATGAAGTAATAGATAATCAAAATACGCTATTTCTTTCAATTGTTGATACGCTGGACTGGAGAGATGAAGAAGCGCATGTATTGCTTATTTATGAGGCAATACATAAATATCAAGCGTATGTAGAAGAAAAAAGGGTCAATCGAATAAAGTCAGCATTAGAGACGGAAACTAGGTATGTGATTCAAATCTTTGCTCAATATGAGTGTAGTGAGTATGGAAATGATTTTTATGAACTCATTAACGATCTTTTAAAAGATATAGAGGTGGAGTTAAAGATTTATATAAAAAATAATAAGTTCATTTACATTTAAAAGGTAAATATAAAGCTAGATTTTTAATAATAAAGGTGGGTATAAGTTATGAGCAAAACGATTCTTTTTACTGGGGGCGGTACAGCCGGACACGTTATGATTAATATTGTATTAATTCCTAAATTTATAGAGAAAGGATGGAGAGTCGAGTATATTGGATCTAAAAATGGAATTGAAAAATCATTAGTGCAAAATGTTAAATACAATAGTGTTTCAACGGGAAAGCTTAGGAGATATTGGGATTGGGAGAATTTTAAAGATCCTTTTAAAATTATACGCGGTTGTTTACAAAGTTATAATTTAATTAAGAAAACAAAGCCTGACGTTATCTTTTCAGCAGGAGGATTTGTTTCAGTTCCTGTAGCTATAGGAGCATGGTTAAATCGTGTGCCTATAATTATACGTGAACCAGATAGCACATTAGGGCTTGCCAATAAAATAGCATTACCTTTTGCTACAAAGCTATGCACAACATTTCCTCAGACAGGAGAAAATGTAAATAATGAGAAGAAGGTTTATGTAGGACCAATTGTAAGGGAAGAAATTGAGAAGGGTAACGTATTACGAGGAAGAAGATATTGTGAATTTCAGCAAGATAAACCAGTATTATTAATTATGGGTGGGAGTCAAGGTGCTAAGTGGATAAATGATATGGTAAGGGAATGTTTAGATACAATACTATTAAACTTTAATATTATTCATATATGTGGTAAAGGGAAGGTAGACCCATCTATTGGCAAGGAGGGGTATATGCAATTTGAATATATAGGCGATGAGTTGCCGCATATACTAAATATGGCAAGTGTTGTAGTTTCAAGAGCGGGTTCTACTGCTATTTCTGAATTGTTATTTTTGAAGAAACCGATGTTGCTTATCCCGTTAACTAACAGTTCCAGTAGAGGAGATCAAGTTTTAAATGCTGAATATTTTTCACAGCAAGGATATGCGGAAGTTATACTCCAAGATAGAGTAAGTACGAATACATTTATACATGCAGTAAATAAGTTGTATACAAATAAGGATAAATATATTCAAAACATGAATGGATATAAGAAAACAAATGATGAGGGGATTCATCAATTAATAGATATAATAAATGAAGTGGTGAAGTAATAGAAATGTAAATAGTAAAAAGGAAAGAAGGTATCTTCTTTCCTTTTTACTATATTTGTTCCAATTCATTATTATTTATTCCAATTAGCTATGTACTATCGGTGAATGCCATTTTCTAATAGCTCAGTAAATGCATGAATATGAATAGGTTTACTGTAATAATAACCTTGAATAAACTGACATTTATTTTTTTGAAGGAAATTTACGTGCTCTTTCGTTTCTACACCTTCAGCAATGACAGACATTCCTAATGTATTTGCTAATGTGATGATCGTTTTAATAATTTCCATTCCATCATCACATGTTTCAGACATTGTAATAAATTCTCTCGGGATTTTTAACGTATCAATTGGATACAAAGGTAAGTAGGCTAGCGAAGAATAACCTGTACCAAAATCGTCGATAGAAATGTGAATCCCTAAACTTTTTAGTGTACGCAGTTTTATCAATGTTTCTCGCTCATCCATCATTGCAATTCGCTCTGTTAATTCAAGATCAAGAGAGCTTGCTGGTAAACCTGTATTTGTTAAAGTAGAAGAAATAGATTTTACAAAATCCTCTTGTTCAAATTCCTTAGCAGATAAATTCACACCTATTTTTAAATGTGAATATCCGAGTGCGTGCCAACGTTTCATTTGCTTGCAAGCCTGCTCTAATGTCCATTTACCTATTGAAATAATTTGTAGTGTTTCTTCTGCAATCGGAATAAACTCGTATGGAGAAATAATACCTAATTCAGGATGATTCCACCTAATTAAAGCTTCTGCACCGATAATTTTATTAGATTCACTATCAACTTGAGGTTGATACAAAAGGAACAATTCTTCATTTTGTAGTGCGTTTGGTAAATCTTTTTCTAATCGCAATCGTCTTTCAATTTTTTTAGCGATTACATCGTCATAAATAGATACAGAGTTAAGTTCTTTTGCTTTTGCATCATACATTGCAACATTAGCGTTTTTTAGAAGTGTAGCGGTATCGATTCCGGAATGTGGATAAATAGCGATGCCGATACTCAGTGATAAAGTTAATTTATGCTCATGTATGATAAATGACTTTTTCATGCATTTAAATAATTGGTTACATAATTGGAATAAGTAATCTTCGTCAGTATAGTTTTCAATTATGATTGTAAATTCATCGCCACCGATTCTTGAAAGATGAGTATGTGATGGAAGACATGATTGGAATCGCTTTGCTACTTCTTCTAATATGTAATCTCCTGATGAATGTCCAAGTGTATCGTTAATTGCTTTAAAGCGATCTAAATCTAAATATAATAATGCAAACTCGCTTTCTGTTATTTTAGCATTTTTTATAACTCTCTTTAATTTCTTATGGAAAAAGGCACGGTTCCCAATTTTCGTTACAGTGTCATGGAATGCTAAATATTTTATTTCTTCTTGCTGTTTTTTTAGTGCAGTAATATCTTTCACCATAATATAGCTTCCTGAAATTTGTCCGTCTATTATAATAGGAATGATTGTAACGTATAAAAAATAAGTAAAGCCATCTTTATATTGAGAACTAAGTTGTAAGAATGCCGATTCTTGTTGTTTCACTTTTTCTAATGCCATTGCTAGCTTATGCTTATCTTCATCTAAAATGATCGAAAAACAAGTTTCACCTAGTAACTCATCTGTTGGTGCCCCAAGTAGTACACTCCCAGCCTTATTTACATTTAAGAATATTCCATTTAAATCAATGGTGAAGATAGGGTCAGGATGATATTCATATAATGATTTAAACTTTTGCTGTTTTTGAGAAAGAGCCTCTGATTTATGAACTAAATCAGACGTCCGTAAAGTAACTTTTTCTTCTAGTTGGGCATTAAATGCCTGCAAACGTTTTGTTAAGGAATTGTTTTGCATACGTACGATAGAATGACGAATGAGTACGAAAATAAAAGTAATACAATTTCCTGTAATGAGAGTTGAAGATGATGTTTGTTCTTTTAATGTAAACCCGATTAGTATTGCAACAGCAAGATAGGGAAATACAACTAAAGCTTTTTTTCCTATTATAGGGTTTACAAGGAAATAATTTTTATGGCTATTATGATCTTCTGAAATAGAGCCAGCTATTGCAATAAGTAATATAGGTATTCTATATAAAAGACGTAATAATATTATCGTTTCAGTTGATAAGTGGTTATTTAAGTAAAAATAAATATAGTTAAAAGTTGCAGAACTTATTAATACAAAAATAAAGATATAAATTTTCCGTTTGGAATTAAAAATTGTTGGACGGAAAAAGAGACTAACACCTAGTAGTAGAAATAATAAATCTGCAATTGGGTATAAAAATGAAAGGAAAACATCTCCTAGTGAAAGAGCGAATATATTTAAATTTGGTTGATTAAATAAATACCATTCTAATGTAAATATGGAAGTAAGCACTATGCATATATCACAAATAAAGAACGCTTTTTCCCATTTATTGCATTCCTTTAAGATTTTATAGCAGAAAGCGATAAGACAGAAAAATAGAAAAAACATATAAAATACATCAGAAACCGTAAAACGATGTATTGGAATTTCGAAGAAGCTATCTTGATATGTATATACTATTTTCCCTAATAAAAAACTACCAATTGCTATTGTAATACATATCCAAAACGGATTTGAACTGACTTTTTTAGAATATATAGAGTAAATCAGTGATACAAATGTAATGGCTTCAACGACAAGTGAAGCGAAGCGTACATCTGAATTTGAAAAATGAGTAGGGAACAGATAGAAAAATATAAAATAGATTGAATAGCATATTAATGTTCCGATTAATATACATAATTGTAAATTTTTATTTAATTTCAATGAAATCACCTTCTTTAATTATGCACTATGTTCGTTATATCTATACATAATAATATTATTTAAGAATTGTATCAGATTTCCTTATAAAAATCATGTTTATAAGGAAAGTGTTAAAGAGTGTAAGTATTCTTAAGGTTTAAAAAATATTGCGGTTGATAGTATAGACTGCATCAAGACTTTAAATAGAAATTGTATATTTAGTCATCCTTTGAATTGTAAAGTTTTTTTAGTGATTTGTAAGTGGAGATGCAAAATTGCATATAAAATGATGAGTATCCTTTTTTGGGGAGCTTTTTATTTTTTAATCTGAAAATTAACATTTGTGAAAATGTTGAGAAAGGATATAAAATAAGAACGTGTATTCTTACAGAGTGGAATAGTATTGCCACTAAATAGGGAGGCTTTTTTATGATATATCGAATTAAAGATGCAGAAATATACTATGAAATTGTGGGAGAGGGTAAACCGGTCATTATCATACATGGCTGCGCCCCTGACCATAGGTTAATGATGAAATGTATGGAATCAGTATTTCAGAAATATGAAGGTTATAAGCGAATATATATTGATTTACCTGGAATGGGAAAATCGAATGCTCCAAATTGGATAAATAGTTCAGATCGTATAGTAGAAGTGCTTATCACATTTATTGAGGAAATCATTTCTACTGAAAAATTTTTATTGGTAGGAGAATCATATGGAGGCTATTTAGCTAAAGGTATACTTGCAAAGATGTTTGAGAGAGTTAGCGGATTACTATTAGTATGTCCTGTTGTTGTAGCGGAGCCAGAAAAAAGGATTCTTCCAGATAAACAGGTAATTGTACAAGATGAGGAATTTTTAAATACGCTCACTTCCACAGAAAGAGAGGAATTTTGTGAGTTAGCTGTAATAGCAAATGAATATACATATAAGCGATTTAAAGAAGAAATTAAGCCTGGGTTAGATGTTGCTAATGATGAATTTATTGAAAGGTTGCAAAAGAATTACTCTCTTACTATGGATTTTCAGCGTGAAAAATATGAAAATCCCGTTCTTTTACTGACTGGAAGACAAGATATATCAGTAGGTTATCAAAATATTATAGAAATTATTGAAGAATATCCAAGGGCAACATTAGCAGTGTTAGATATGGCAGGGCATAATTTGCAAATTGAGCAGCCTGAATTATTTGAGAGTTTAGTAGGAGAATGGATTAGACGAACAAATCAGCACAGTTTATAAAGTATTTTAGTATTACGCCTAAGTGTTGAAATGGGATAAATGAACGTGATTTATTAACTTATCTCGCTATTTTCCTGTAAAAGCCCGATTAGTAAGGGCTAATTAAAGTTTCACTTTATAAAAAATTTTAAGGAGAAATTATGAGCACATATATTTATATGGTTAGACATGGTGAATCACCAAAACTAGAAGGAAATGAAAGAATGCGCGGGTTAACTGAGAGGGGACATATGGATGCCCGTAGAGTAACTGACATATTAAAAGCGGAGAGGATTGATACTTTTATTTCAAGTCCTTATAATCGGGCTATGCTAACGATAGAGGAGTCAGCTAATTTCCATGAAAAAGAAATAGTAGTATATGAAAATCTTAAAGAGTGTATGTTTTCAAGTGAGGATCAGGTTATATCAGACAAAGAGGTGTATCCACTTGTACAGAAGATGTTCTCTAATCCGGACTTTGCACGAACGGAAGGAGAGTCATATGCAGATTGCCAGAGAAGAGTAGTGAAAGTATTAAAAGAAATCTTAATGGATTTTCAAGGATGCAAAATTGTAATTGGTACACATGGGCTTGTCATGACATTAATGATGAACTATTTTGATAAACAATATGGTTTTGAATTTTTAATGAATACGTCAAAACCGGATATATATAAGATGGAGTTTAAAGAAGAACAATTAATGAATGTAGAGAGATTATGGAAAGAGGAATAAAATTAGTTGCATGGATTTTGTTGTAAAAGTTACTTTTATAGCAAAGTCTTTTTTTTGAATAGAAAGCATCTTTATCAACTATTTTTAGAATGTTAAATCAATAAGTAATTATTCAGTCTTTGAATAAATTATGGAGAAATTGGTTTAGGGAAACAATTTTAAATGTGTCAAAACTCCAAACGTTGGATTTATATTCAATAGGAGAAAAAGATGTAGAATTTTGTCTTACAGTCCCCGTTTACTTTTCATTTCATTACATATAGGCTTTGTGGTGTAAGGGAGACATTGCCTTTACGCAAAATCTATAAGGAGGTCATTGTAATGAAACAGATTAAAAAGTTTGCGGGAGTTGCTTTAGCGGGGACGATTGGATTAAGTGGACTACTGTTTTTAGAACCAAGTGTAAGCGTTGCGGAAGCACAGCAAGTGAAAGTAGAAAATTTCAATACAATTGATGTAACGATGAATCTAAATGAATTGTATGTATTAAGTGGCAGAAGTATTGATATTCTTTCTGGAGATAAAGAAGCAATTCAGTTAAATAAATACACAATTAGTTTTAATAAACCTGGGAAGTATGTGATTAAAGTAAATGGCTGTATTTATGATGATGTATATACTTTTATTGTAAATGAGTAGTATATATTCTTAAATTGCGAGATAAAAACAGAAACACCCTATTTACGGTGAGAGTCGTAAATAGGGTGGATTTATTTGTATTAAGCTGTACTTTAAAGATGTTCACTAATTTTCTTTTTGCCATGTAAAGTATGTAAAAGTGTTTGAAACATCTTAAATGATTGCTGAAAGATTGGACTTTGAATAAAGGTGTACAGAAAAGTTACGATGAAAACAGGACCTCCTAGCATAAATCCAATAACTAGTACAATACATTCTACTATGATTCTAGCACGGCTAATAGAAAGTCCTGTTTTGTCTGAAATAGTAAGCATGAATCCATCACGGGGTCCAGCGCCAATCCCAGCTGCAACGTACATACCTCCACCGATACCTGTAATGGCAATACCAGAAAATAAAATGAGTAAGTTTATCCATAAATAATTACTAGCTTCTGGAAGCATGTTTGATTGTAAGAAAAAGTTCATAATGGGACCGATAAGTAGTGCATTCAAAAATGTCCCCACATTTATATATTTTCGATCTACTAGTAAAGATATTAGAACGAGACATAACCCACATATGACACTCCACGTACCGATGGTCCATCCAAACTTTTGGTAGAGAGCCATCTTTAAAACTTCCCAGGGGTGCAAGCCGAGAAATTTAACTTTGACTGCGAGAGCGTTTCCAAGGCCAAAGAAAATTAATCCTAAGAAAAAAAGAAAATAGCGAAAGAGAGTTAGCCTCATCTTTAAAACCTCCCATATTTTATAATTATGTATGTTACCTGTTACGGTCTTAATGTACAAATATTATGTCTTTTTATCATGCGTTTAAAAGTGTTAACAATGTAAATGAAATATACATCTTCACAGTCAAAAAAGTTAAAATATTTCGTTTTAAGGATTATAATGGAGGGAGAAACATAAAAGGGAGTGAATGAACTTGAAACAAGAACTTATTGAAAGATTTACGAGATATGTAAAAATTGATACGCAATCAAATGAAGAAAGCCATACAGTACCAACAACACCAGGACAAATTGAGTTTGGTAAGTTATTAGTGGAAGAGCTAAAAGAAATTGGTTTAACAGAAGTAACGATGGATGATAATGGCTATGTAATGGCAACACTTCCAGCTAATACGGACAAGGATGTTCCTGTAATTGGATTTTTAGCCCATTTAGATACAGCAACAGACTTTACAGGGAAAAACGTCAAACCACAAATTCATGAAAATTTTGATGGTAATGCAATTACGTTAAATGAAGAGCTAAATGTTGTGTTAACACCAGAGCAGTTCCCGGAATTACCATCATATAAAGGACATACCATTATTACAACTGATGGTACAACACTTCTAGGAGCAGATGATAAAGCTGGTCTTACAGAAATTATGGTTGCAATGAACCATTTAATACATAATCCGCAAATTAAGCACGGGAAAATAAGAGTAGCATTTACACCGGATGAAGAAATTGGTCGTGGGCCAGCGCATTTTGATGTAGAAGCGTTTGGTGCATCATTCGCTTATACGATGGATGGAGGTCCATTAGGTGGTTTAGAGTATGAAAGTTTTAATGCTGCAGGTGCTAAGTTAACGTTTAACGGAACGAATACACATCCTGGAACAGCGAAAAATAAAATGCGCAATGCTACTAAACTGGCTATGGAGTTTAACGGGTATTTACCAGTAGAAGAGGCGCCAGAATATACAGAAGGCTATGAAGGATTCTATCATTTACTTTCTTTAAATGGTGATGTTGAGCAAAGTAAAGCGTATTATATTATTCGAGACTTTGATCGTGAAAATTTTGAGGCGCGTAAAAATAACGTTAAAAATATTGTGAAGACTATGCAAGAAAAGTATGGCGAAGATGCAGTCGTTTTAGAAATGAACGATCAATACTATAACATGCTTGAAAAAATTGAACCGGTAAGAGAAATTGTTGATATTGCATATGAAGCAATGAAAAGTTTAGACATTGAACCAAATATTCATCCGATTCGCGGAGGCACAGATGGATCACAATTATCATATATGGGATTACCGACGCCGAACATTTTCACTGGTGGTGAAAATTATCACGGTAAATTTGAATATGTTTCGGTAGATACTATGGAAAAAGCCGTTCAAGTTATTGTGGAAATTGCAAGACGTTTTGAGGAGCAAGCTTAAAAAAGAACCAAGTAGTACGAATGTGCTACTTGGTTTTTTTAATATAGTACTCGCCACAAATAAAAAGTCGCATAAGACTCCCAATTAGCCCAGTTTGCCGCGAAACCTTTTATTTCATTTTTAGTCGGTTTATTTTCGGAACCTGTTATAAATTTAATTGCATTATGGAGACCAACATCATCAATTGGAAAAGCTGAAGGAAATCTTAAACAACGCATTAAAACATAGTTGGCAGTCCATGGTCCTATACCATGGATAGCGGTTAATTGTTTCTCAGCAACCTTTACATCTTGTGTTTGCAGTAAATCCTCTTTTGATAGTTTTCTCTCTGTAATAAGCTTCGCAATACCGATTAAATATTCACATTTTCTAGTCGTCATTTTTAATTGTTGGAGATCTTCTACATGTAGATTTGCAATTGTTTCAGGTGATGGGAATATCCAATGCTTTCTACCGTCCCATTCTACATAACTGCCAAATTGCTCAACTAATCTTCTTTTTAGCGTATAAGCATATGTTAAGTTAATTTGTTGACCGATAATTCCCCAGGAAAGTGCCTCAAATAAGTCTGGAATACCTAAATTACGAAGGCCATAATATTGTTCAATTGGTCCTTGAAGGAGTAAATCATGTTTAGCTAATGTATAAAAGGGAGCTAAATCAGTAGTTAAATCAAACCATTCTTTTACATAGTTAGCTACAGCATCGCTTACCCATCTTTCATGAGTATATAACTCTCCTAAAAAACGTATTTGAATATTGCCATCAGTATTCAAACTAATTTCAACTAAAGGATTTACATCTTGAACAGGGATAACTTTATAAATTTTATTGTCTTCAATATGAAACATACATTCATTGTTAGAACGTGATAGATAACGTAAATTTTCTTGGAAACAAAATTCTTTTGGAACTGCTATAGATAATGCGCTATTATATTCTGCTGTCATATGAATTCCACCTATAACTTTTCTAATGTAAGCAATTTTTTCTTCATTTCTAATCCACCCCTAAATCCGGTTAGTTTCCCATTCTTCCCAATAACACGGTGACAAGGAATAGTAATAAGGAGAGGGTTAGCAGCAATAGCAGAAGCAACGGCGCGCACAGCTTTAGGTTTTTGAATTTTTTCAGCAATTTCTGTATAAGAATATGTCTTTCCATAAGGAATTTCACGTACCGTATTCCAAACAGATAATTGAAAATTAGTTCCATAAGCATCGATAGGAAATGTAAAAGTTTCTCGCTTGTTTTCTAAATACTCGATAACTTCTTGCGTATATATTTGCAAGTAATCTGGACTATGAATCAATATATGTTGGGGCAGTTTTTTTCTAGCCCATATATTTAATTCTTCAAAATTTTCGTCTTGTGATCCAATGAAACATAGTCCATTTTCAGTTGCAGCAATATGAAATCGCCAATTTTTATGTGTAAGTAGCGTCCAATATATATAATTATTTTTGTAGGAATTCATTATCGTATCCCTCTTTCATTTCGTTCTTTTTTCGATATTCAGTAGGAGTAAATCCGGTTTTCTTTTTAAATAAAGTTGCGAAATACTCTGGGTTTTCTATCCCGACAGCAGTACTAATTTCTTTAATAGATTGATTTGTGTGTAAAAGGTATTTGGTTGCTTTAAGAACCCTGAATTGTTGTATATATTCTATAGGAGTTAGCCCTATTATTCTTTTGAAAGTACGCTGTAAATGAAAAGGGCTACCGTGACACATTTCCGCAAGCATGTCGAGAGTTAAGGATTCGTCATAATGCTTTTCGATATAGTCTTTAATTTGTTCTACCCACTCTTCATTAGGTAAAGTGATCCCATTTGGCTTACAACGTTTGCACGGGCGAAAGTTTTCGCTTAATGCTTGCTCTGCATGATGAAAAATTCGTACATTGTTTCTATTCGGTATTCTTGATTTGCATGATGGCCTGCAAAAAATTCCAGTTGATTTCACAGCATAAAAGAATTTGCTATCATAGGAAGAATCATTATGAATAATTGCTTGCCAATACTCATTTGTTAATATAACTCCTTCATTATGCAAAGAACATCACCTCTGAAATTAGTATAACCTGAATAAAGTGCGTATGTATGTATTCATAAATGTAAGAGCAAGATTACAAAGGTGAAAATATGATTGTTTTTCTATTTTGTGATAGCATGAAATTTGGAAATAAACATCAAGAGGAGGGCTAAAAGTGAAGTTAATTTCATGGAATGTAAATGGTTTGCGAGCAGTTATCGCAAAAGGTGGATTCTTGGAATATCTCGAGGAATCAAGTGCTGATATATTTTGTCTACAAGAGATTAAATTACAAGAAGGGCAAATTGATTTAAATCTAGAGGGATATTATACATACTGGAATTATGCTGTGAAAAAAGGATATTCAGGAACTGCTATTTTTTCGAAAAAAGAACCGCTTTCAGTTACATATGGTTTAGACATTGAAGAGCATGATCAAGAAGGGCGACTTATTACTTTAGAATTCGAAGATTTTTATATGATAACGTTATATACACCAAATTCAAAACGTGGATTAGAACGATTAGATTACAGAATGAAATGGGAAGATGATTTCAGGTCCTATATCAAACGATTAGATGAGAAAAAACCAGTTATTTTTTGTGGAGACTTAAATGTTGCTCATAAAGAAATCGATTTGAAAAATCCAAAAAGTAATCGTAAAAATCCTGGATTCTCTGATGAGGAGCGAGAGAAATTTTCATGTATTTTAGAAGAAGGATTTACTGATACATATCGTTACCTTTATCCTGATCAAGAAAGTGCATACTCGTGGTGGTCGTATCGTATGGGCGCGAGAGCGAAAAATATCGGATGGCGTTTAGATTATTTTGTTGTTTCGGAAAGAATGAAAGACCAAATAACAGAAGCGAAAATTAATAGTGAAGTGATGGGATCAGACCATTGTCCAGTTGAATTGCATATAAATTTCTAAAAAAAGAAGTATCTCCCTAATATTAGGGAGATACTTCTTTTTTTAATTCAGTTTGTTAAAATTTTTCAAATCATTCTTGAAATAATTTCATATTAAATATATACTTAGTAACGATAATCATTATCAGTGAAAAAGATTATCAAGTGATGAAGGCGTAAAAGAATTATAGTCTAGGGGAAGTGAACGTGAATGAGTTCTGGATAAAATTATTAATCTAATGAAATATATATATGGGATAAGATTCATATAGTTAAATTCTATTGAGAATATAGTTTGAAAATTTGAGAGGAGACATATAAAGATGAACAAGAAATTATTTACTTTAGGGATGGTTACAGTTTTAAGTGTAGGTTTAGCGGCATGTAATAGTGCGGATAAAACTTCAGGCGAGCAAAAACAACAGACAAAAGCTACGGAAACGAAAAAAGATGAAAAACGAAAAATTACATATTTAGGTAAAGAATATACAGTGCCAGCAAAAGTAGATAAAATTGCGACAGCTAGTTTAGAGTCAATGGAAGATGCGGCAGTACTTGGAATTAAACCAGTTGGTGCCATTACTGTAGGTGGTAAACTACCAAAGTACCTGGAAAAAGAGTTAGAAGGTGCGAAATCTGTTGGTGAGAAAATGCAACCCAATTTCGAAACATTACTACAATTAAAACCAGATGTGATTACATCAAGTACGAAATTCCCAGCAGAAACAGCTGAAAAGTTTACGAAAGTAGCTCCTACATTCCCGGTATCACACGTTTCAACAAATTGGGAAGATAACTTAAAGTTAATGGGAGAATTAACTGGTAAAAAAGATAAAGCAGAAAAAATTATTAAAGACTACAATTCAGACGCTGAAAAAGCAAAAGCAAAACTAGGAGATAAGTTAAAAGATAAAAAAGTACTTGTCATTAGACTAAGAGCAAACGAATTATTCCTATATCCAGAAGGAGTATACTTCAACCCTGTAATTTATAAAGATCTTGGACTAACTGCTCCAGAACAATTGAAAACTGTAAAAGCACAAGAGAAAATTTCATTTGAAAAACTTGCTGAACTTAACCCAGATTATATTTTCTTACAATATGAGGCAAGTGAAAATAAAAATCCAAAAGTGTTAGAAGAAATTGAAAGTAATCCAATTTGGCAAAGTATGAATGCTGCGAAGGAAAAGAAAGTATTTGTAAACGTTGTAGATCCAATGGCACAAGGTGGTACTGCTTGGAGTAAAACTGCCTTCTTAAAAGAAGCAGTGAAAAATTTATCTAAATAATACAATAAGTAAGGTGCGTTGAATGATATGCAGAAAACAAATGCAGTACCAGTAACTATATTATGTATAGCACCCATACTCATCTTATTTACAGTTATACTTTCGATTTTGTATGGGGCGAAAAGTATTGATGCTGAAACAGTGTGGAACGCATTATTTCATTTTGATTCAAGTGATGTAAATCATAATATTATTATTACTTCACGTTTACCAAGGGTAGTTGCAGCTCTTTTAGTCGGAGCATTTCTAGCCATATCAGGAGCACTTATGCAGGGGATGACAAGAAACTATCTTGCATCCCCTTCTATTATGGGTGTGACGGATGGTGCTGCCTTTCTTATTACACTTTGTATGATTTTTCTTCCAGGAATGTCATCAATTGGTATGGTTGTATGTTCAATGATTGGTTCTGCACTCGGAGCCGGTATCGTGTTTGGTTTTGGTTCGCTCCTTCAAAATGGCTTATCACCAGTTAGGTTAGCAATTATCGGAACAGTTATTGGAACATTTTTAAGCAGTGTATCGGCTGCCATGGCTTCGTATTTCCAAATTTCTCAAAATGTTAGTTTTTGGTTTAATGCAAAGTTAGATCAAGTAGATCCTAATATAATTAAAATTACGATACCGTTTGGGATAATTGGAATAATTTTAGCATTGTTAATATCAAAATCTATTACCATTCTTTCATTAGGCGAAGAGGTTTCTATTAATTTAGGACAGCGTACAAAACTAGTTAAAGCGATGGCAATTTTATCGGTAATTTTTTTAACAGGAACAGCAGTTGCTTTAGTAGGAAAAGTTGGTTTTGTAGGTTTAATTATTCCGCACATTACCCGCTTTATAATTGGAGTAGATTATAAATGGATATTGCCATGTGCAGGCGTTATTGGTGGGGTTTTCTTAGCGTTATGTGATGTTTTAAGTAGATTTGTAAATTATCCATTTGAAACGCCAATTGGAGTCGTAACATCTTTAATTGGAATTCCTTTCTTCCTTTATTTAATCCGTACAAGAGGAGGAGAGAGACATGCTTAAAAGTTCAAGTCAACGTTTCGGAATGACGATGGGGATTATTATATTTTTAATACTATGTGCTATTTATATTAGTTTAACAAATGGTACGTTCGACATTACGATTACAGATGTGTTTAAAACACTTTTTAGAATTGATCCAGTACCAGAACATGATTTAGTTATTTTTGAGTTTCGTCTTCCACGTATCGTAATTGCTGGATTAGTAGGATTAGGCCTTGGTGTTGCGGGTGCCGTTATTCAAGGGATTACGAGAAATGGATTGGCAGACCCAGGTATTTTAGGAGTAAATGCCGGTGCGGGAACAGCGATCGTCATTTTTATGTTTTTCTTTCAAGGACAATTAAAAAGCACAGACTGGGTTTCTATTATGATGATGCCAATGTTTGGTTTAGTCGGCGGATTAGGTGCTGCTATTATCATCTATCTTTTTTCTTGGAAAAACGGTAAGTTAGATTCGCAGCGACTTTTATTAACAGGGATTGCAATTGGATCAGGATTTGGGGCCTTTTCTATGTACTTATCACTCAAAATGAAGTCAACTGATTTCGAGATGGCTGCAGTGTGGGTTTCTGGAAGCATATATAGTGCGAACTGGAAGTATATTGTGGCTATGTTACCATGGCTTATTATTTTAATTCCACTTATACAAAAGAAAGCATATTTACTAGATTTATTTCAATTGGAAGAAACGAGTATTACAAGTTTAGGTGTTTCAGTAGAAAGAGAGAAATCGATTTTATTATTAAGCAGTATCGGGCTTGTGAGTGCATGTGTTGCTGTTTCAGGGAGTATCGGTTTTATTGGCTTAATGGCACCGCATATAGCGAAAAGACTTGTCGGTATTCAACATAAGTATATAATTCCCACGTGCGGCGTAATCGGAATGTTTCTTGTAGTTGCCTCAGACTTTATTGCAAAAACAGTTTTCACACCTGTAGAGTTACCAGTTGGAATCGTTATTTCTATTGTCGGTGTACCGTATTTCTTATATTTACTTTATAAGGCGAAAGCGTAAGAGGAGGAATAAAAGTGAGTATTTTAAGTGCAAAAAATTTAGAAACAAGTTATGAAAAGCTTACAGTGTTTCGCGATTTAAATGTGGAAATACAAGAAGGAAAAGTAACGACAATTATAGGTCCGAACGGTTGCGGTAAATCAACATTGTTAAAAACAATGGGAAGAATTTTAAAACAAAAAAGCGGAAAAGTATATTTACAAGGGCAAGATTTACATACAATTTCAACGAAAGAAATTGCGAAGCAGTTAGCTTTACTCCCGCAAACTCCAATTGCACCAGGTGAACTTAAAGTGGAAGAATTAATTTCTTATGGACGCTATCCACATCGAAATAACGTAAATAAGTTAACGACAAAAGATAAAGAAATGATTGATTGGGCATTAAATATAACGAAAACTTCTGAATTTCGAACGAGACAAATTGCAAATTTATCAGGTGGTCAAAGACAAAAGGTATGGCTAGCGATGGCATTAGCACAAGAGACAGAAGTGTTGCTATTAGATGAGCCAACTACATACCTTGATATGTCTCATCAATTAGATGTATTACAAATTGTGGAGAAGTTAAATAAAGAACATAATTGTACGGTTGTTATGGTATTACATGATATTAACCATGCAGCAAGGTTTTCAGATGAAATTATTGCAATGAAGGAAGGAGAAATTGTTACAACTGGTAGCCCAGAAGAAATCATTACAAATGAAGTGTTAAAAGAAGTATTTCATATTGATGCACGTGTCATGATAGATCCGTATAACGGGGCTCCTGTTTGTTTCGGTTATGATAGCGTTGTATCTCAAGAAGAAAAAATCGAAATATATGTAACAAGTTAAAAAGGGGGGGATAGGGTGAATACTACAGTTGAAAAACAGCAGATTATAACATCTAATACAGAACAGTGGAAAATGTATTCAAAATTAGAAGGTAAGGAATATCAAATTCATATTTCAAAGCCGAGGCAACCAGCACCGGATTCAGGATATCCTGTCATTTATGTATTAGATGGCAATGCCTTTTTTCAAACATTTCATGAAGCAGTTAAAATACAATCAGTAAGAGCGGAAAAAACCGGTGTTTCACCAGCTGTTATAGTAGGATTGGGTTATCCAATTGAAGGCGCATTTTCAGGGGAAGAAAGATGTTATGATTTTACGCCTAGCGTAATTTCAAAAGATGCCCCTTTAAAACCAGACGGTAAACCGTGGCCTAAAACAGGAGGAGCACATAATTTCTTTACTTTTATTGAAGAAGAACTGAAACCACAAATTGAAAAGAATTTTGAGATCGATAAAAGTAAGCAAACGTTATTTGGACATTCTTTAGGTGGACTATTTGCTCTTTATATACTATTTACAAACTTAAATGCTTTTCAAAATTATTTTATTAGTAGTCCATCTATATGGTGGAATAACCAATCCGTACTTGAAAAAGAAGAGAACCTTATACATGAATTAAACAATGCTAAGTTTGAAACAGGAGTGTTCCTTACAGTTGGGTCACTAGAACGAGAGCATATGGTTGTAGGCGCAAATGAATTATCAGAGCGCCTTCTCCAAGTAAACCATGATAAACTTAAATTTAAGTTTTATGAAGCTGAAGGGGAGAATCATGCATCTGTTGTGCCGACTTCTTTAAGTAAAGGATTGAGATTTATTAGTTACGTATAGGAAAAAAGGTTATGGATGAAACATTCCATAACCTTTTTTGATATGTAGAATTGTCCTTTTTGAAAGTTTTGTTTCAACTTTTCGTCTAAAGAGACAAAAAGTTGTCACAAAACGGTCACAATTAGCATAAACATAAAATAGACGAAATGAACTTATTTCCAAAAAGGCTTGGTTTATTCCGATCATGATTTGTAGAGCTGAAAAAGTATGGATTAAAAGTTCACTATATTCCCAAGGAGGTAGATCGTATGAAAACTATTCTTGCTATCGCTGGACTTATTTGGGTTTTATCGCATGGCATCCCAATTTATGAAGGAGAACAAATTCGCAGTGCTCTGAATAAAAATTTTAATGAATATCATATCATTGATCGGCAAGATAATGTTGTAACAGTTCGAGTAAATGACTGTTTTCATACGGTAACCGTTGAAGGAACTTCAGTAGTGAATGATACAAAAGTATGCGATCAGCAATAATCATATATGGAAAGAAAAAATTCTTGGATTAAATAGCTGAAAATTAAGTTTTTAATATTATAGACAAAGAATAAGCGGGGGCGGGTAATCCCCGCTTATTCTTGTTTCTTTTTATTGAACTTTGATGAGAGATATAATGATTTTTTTGACAAAAAGAAAGGGTATACTGAAAATTGAGATTAAGAAGCTAATGAGTTGTTAAGAATAATCATAAAGCGGAAATATACTCATATGGGGTATCATACATAGATAATTAATGCTATAATTGGTATACTCGTAAAAGCAATTGTTTTATTGGATGAAGAGAAACTTTAAGAAGGTGATAATATGGGTCATAAAGAGCATGAAGCGGTAACACATAGATCAGAAAAAGAAAAAGAACAAATTATAAATAGATTAAAGAGGATTGAAGGACAGGTCCGCGGTATTCAAAATATGATTGAAAATGATCGCTATTGTGTGGATATTTTAGTGCAAATTTCAGCGATTAATGCAGCGATGAAAAAAGTAGGAATGGGTGTATTAAAAAACCATACAAGTCATTGTGTTTCAGGTGCTATTAAAGATGGCAATGGTGACGAAGCAATTGAAGAATTAATGACTGTATTTGAACGTTTTTCAAAAGCGTAAAAACAAGCTAGTATGTCACTGGCTTGTTTTTTTTGTTTACCTTCATAATAAGATTTCGGGGTATTGATGTGAAAAAGTGTGTGTAAAATAAACTTTTAGAAAATAATTGAAAAATCATGATACAAAACCATTGATTACCTTAGGGGGGTATGGTAAGATGTAATTGTGATTAACAAATAATGAAGAAACAAGAGGAGGATTTTAAATGGAACAGTTAACATTACAAGTTGAAGGTATGTCTTGTGGACATTGTGTAAATGCTATCGAAAGCAGTGTGAAAGAGCTAAACGGTGTTGAACAAGTGAAGGTTCAATTAGCAGAAGGAACTGTTGAAGTTACTATCGACTCGTCTGCCGTAACATTAAAAGATATCGTTGCTGTAATCGAAGACCAAGGATACGATGTTCAGTAATTATTTTTAGATATGGAAATAAATCGTACTTTAAACGAAGTACGATTTATTTTGCTAATAATTATACCTCATAAGGGTATATAGAGGTGAGAGACATGAATGAACAAAAAGAGGCCAATCTTCAAATATCAGGAATGACATGTGCGGCATGTGCAAATAGAATTGAAAAAGGTCTAAAAAAAGTAGAAGGTGTTCATGAGGCAAATGTAAATTTTGCGCTTGAAAAAACAAAAATAATGTACGATCCAACTAAAACAAATCTGCAACAATTTAAAGAAAAAGTTGAATCGTTAGGATATGGAATTGTAAGTGATAAAGCTGAATTTACTGTTTCAGGAATGACATGTGCAGCATGTGCAAATAGAGTTGAAAAGCGTTTAAATAAGTTAGATGGTGTGAACAAAGCGACAGTAAATTTTGCTTTAGAATCAGCTACAGTAGACTTTAATCATGATGAAGTTAATGTAAATGAAATGAAGAGCGCGATTACGAAGCTAGGATATAAATTAGAAGTGAAACCAGATGATCAAGATGCATCAACTGATCATCGATTACAAGAAATTGAAAGACAAAAGAAGAAGTTTATTATTTCGTTTATTTTATCTTTCCCATTATTGTGGGCAATGGTTAGTCATTTCTCATTTACGTCGTTTATTTATTTACCAGATATGTTAATGAACCCTTGGGTGCAACTAGCACTTGCAACTCCTGTTCAATTTATCATTGGTGGGCAGTTTTATGTTGGGGCTTATAAAGCGTTACGTAATAAAAGTGCGAATATGGATGTTCTCGTGGCGCTTGGAACGTCGGCCGCTTATTTTTATAGTGTATATTTAAGTATTCAATCTATTGGTTCTTCGGAACATATGACAGATTTATATTTTGAAACGAGTGCGGTACTTATTACATTAATTATTTTAGGTAAATTATTTGAAGCGAAAGCAAAAGGGCGCTCATCAGAAGCAATTAAAAAATTGATGGGTTTACAAGCGAAGACAGCTACAGTTGTGCGAGGTGGAACAGAAATAAAAATTTTGATTGAAGAAGTAGTAGCTGGTGATATCGTCTATGTAAAGCCTGGTGAAAAAATACCAGTAGATGGTGAGATTGTCGAAGGAAAGTCAGCGATTGATGAATCGATGTTAACGGGTGAAAGTATTCCTGTTGATAAGTCAATTGGGGATGTAGTAATAGGTTCTACAATAAATAAAAATGGATTTTTAAAAGTGAAAGCAACTAAGGTAGGAAGAGATACTGCATTAGCTCAAATTATTAAAGTAGTAGAAGAGGCACAGGGTTCAAAAGCTCCTATTCAAAGGGTAGCAGATCAAATTTCAGGTATTTTCGTACCGGTTGTAGTTGTGATTGCGATTATCACATTTGCAGTATGGATGATATTTGTTACACCTGGTGATTTTGGCGGAGCACTTGAGAAAATGATAGCAGTACTTGTTATCGCTTGTCCATGTGCATTAGGTCTTGCAACGCCTACATCTATTATGGCAGGATCAGGAAGATCAGCAGAGTATGGTATTTTATTTAAAGGTGGAGAGCATTTAGAAGCAACGCACAGATTAGATACGGTTATTTTAGATAAAACGGGTACAGTGACAAATGGGAAGCCGGTGTTAACAGATGTAATTGTAGCAGATGGATTCAATGAAAATGAACTGCTTAGATTAGTAGGGGCAGCAGAAAGAAATTCTGAACATCCACTTGCAGAAGCGATTGTAGAAGGAATTAAAGAAAAGAAAATTGATATCCCAAGTTCAGAAACGTTTGAAGCGATTCCGGGATTTGGTATCGAATCAGTTGTAGAAGGAAAACACTTATTAATTGGTACACGTCGATTAATGAAGAAATTCAATATTGATATTGAAGAAGTTTCTAAATCAATGGAAGCGCTAGAACGAGAAGGAAAAACAGCAATGCTTATTGCAATCGATAAAGAATATGCTGGTATATTTGCCGTTGCAGATACTGTGAAAGATACTTCAAAAGCAGCTATCGCAAGACTGAAAAAAATGGGTCTAGACGTTGTGATGATTACAGGAGATAATACACAAACTGCTCAGGCAATTGCAAAGCAAGTTGGTATTGATCACGTAATTGCAGAAGTATTGCCAGAAGGAAAAGCAGAAGAAGTGAAAAAACTGCAAGCAAATGGTAAGAAAGTAGCGATGGTTGGAGACGGGATAAATGATGCTCCTGCTCTTGCTACAGCGAACATTGGTATGGCAATTGGAACGGGAACGGATGTAGCGATGGAAGCAGCGGATATAACGTTAATCCGCGGTGACTTAAATAGTATTGCTGATGCGATCTTTATGAGTAAAATGACGATAAGAAATATTAAACAAAATTTATTCTGGGCATTAGCTTATAACGCGTTAGGAATTCCAATTGCGGCATTAGGTTTTTTAGCCCCTTGGGTTGCTGGAGCAGCGATGGCATTTAGTTCTGTATCCGTTGTATTAAATGCATTACGATTACAAAGAGTTAAATTAAAACCTTAAAAAGCTACATTAAGTAATTGAATAGAATTAAAAAACAATACTTGAATAAGTATTGTTTTTTTGTTCGTATAGAAATTAAAACGATATAATAAAGCAGAAATATAGAATCGTATGTAGTAGAAAAGTTAAGAGGTAGTTTCGTAAGGAGACTTATATATGTTAAAAGATATTATAATTAGAACATTCCAGAAAGAAGATTTAGATCAAGTATTACAATTGTTCTATGAAACAGTTCATACGGTTAATGCAAAAGATTATAATGAGTTACAGGTACAGGCGTGGGCACCGGAGCGACTAGATAGAGAAAATTGGTTACAGTCTTTAGAAAAGAATATTAGCTATGTAGCGGATCATAAAGGTGTGATAGTCGGGTTTGGGGATTATAACGATGATCGTTACGTAGATTGTTTATTTACGCATAAAGATTATCAAGGGAAAAGAGTCGCTTCATACATACTACAGAAGTTAGAAAAAGAAGCAGTGAATTTGGGACATAGGGAGATATATACAGAGGCGAGCATTACCGCAAAACCTTTTTTTGAAAGTAAAGATTTTATTTGCATAAAAGAACAAAAGAAACAACATAATGGTCAGATTTTTATTAATTATGTTATGAAAAAAATATCCTTCTCATAAATGAGAAGGATATTTTTCATTATTTTACAGCTTCTTTTAGTTCTTTACCAGCTTTGAAAGCAGGTACTTTAGAAGCTGCGATTTGCATTTCTTCACCAGTTTGTGGGTTACGGCCTGTACGAGCAGCTCTTTCGCGAACTTCGAATGTACCGAATCCGATAAGTTGTACTTTTTCACCAGCAGCTAAAGTGTTAGTGATTGATTCTACTACAGTTTGTACAACTACAGTAGCTTCTTTTTGAGAAATCTCAGCATTTTGTGCTACGTTTTTAATTAATTCTGTTTTGTTCATGTTTTTCACCTCATATGTAAATAATGCTATTTAAGTTGTTATTATAACGTATAAAACATTCGAGAACAAGTGTACGTACATATATTCGCAAAAAAAATGAAATTTGTAATATTTTTTAGGGCACTTTATAGACATTCCATTTAAGCGGACAGAGATTTGTTCTTCATTTCAGTCTTCTCTTGATGAGCAGGTAGTTTCTTATTATAAGATATGAAGTAAGGTAGTGCTACAAATAACATACCTCCTACTAAATTTCCAAAGAAAACAAAAATAAAGTTTGGAAAATATTCAGCCCAAGTGAAATGACCGGCAAAAATCGCGGCTGGGATGACAAACATATTGGCTACAACGTGTTGAAATCCAATCGCAACAAAAGTCATAACCGGGAACCAAATACCGATAATCTTTCCGATAAATTCTTTACTTCCCATACTGAGCCAAACAGCTAAACAAACGAGCCAATTACATCCGATTGCAGAAATAAATGCTTGCAATGGCGTATCTTGTAGTTTCGCTTGAGCGATAGAAATAGTTTTCGCTAAAAAAGCTCCCTCAGTTAAGCCAACGATATGACCGAAAAAGTAGGCTACAAATACAGCCCCTATGAAATTGCTAAATGTAACAATAACTAAATTTCGTATGAAATAAAATAAAGTAATTTTCTTTTGGAGCCAGGCCATAGAAACTGTCATCATGTTACCGGTTACTAGTTCACCGCCTGCAAGAATAACGAGAATAAGACCAATAGGAAATACAGCAGCGCCTAGAAAACTAGAAAATGATCCCCAATATTTTGGCATTGTCCCAATAACATGAATATCGAGTAAATACCCTAATGCGATAAAAGCACCACCAAAAAAACCAAGAATTAGCATAGGGAGCAATGATAAATGAGCTTTTTTCCTTCCTGAATTCGCAGCAAGTTCCGTAATTTCTTCTGGTGTAAATACAGACATGAATAACCCCTCCGTAATAAAATGATGGAATGAATAGAAAAAATTTCGAAAATCTATGTATTATAAAAATATGTTATGACTTCTGTATAAAATTGTCAAAGTGAATAGAGAGGGAATTACATATTGATAACATTGTTCATGTTGTCACATGAATGTAACAATAAGGATTTAAAGTGTTTCTAGAGGTGAAAACATGAATACGAATCATGTAAAAAAAGAACGAAAAAAATCAATCATAAAGATATGTATTATTAGTTTTATAAGTATATTAATGATACCAGTAAGTTTGTATTATTATGCGACAGAAATAGAAAGAAAATTAGTAACAGTTACGTGGAATGAAATAGAAGCTTCTGCAATTCCTAAAGAATTTAATAATAAAAAAATATTACAGTTTTCAGATGTACATTTAGGGCCAGAGTTTACACTGAAGCAACTTGAACATTTAGTGGAGAAGATGAATGAATTACATCCAGATATAGTAGTTTTTACCGGAGATTTAATAGATAAATTTGGGTCTTATAGTGCGGAAAGAGAAGAAGCGAAGGCTATTTTGCAGAAAATTCACGCTCCCTTAGGGAAATATGCTGTGTTTGGGAATCATGATAGGGGCGGGGGCGGTAGTCTATTTTACAAAAAATATATGGAGGAAGCTGGTTTTTCTGTATTAGTAAATGAAGTGCAGAAAATTAAAGTGGAAAACGGCAAATATATTACAATATCAGGTTTGGATGATTTTCTATTAGGGAAGCCGAAAATAGATTTAACTTTAAAAAACTTGAAACAAAATGATTTCAACATGTTATTAGTACATGAGCCGGATGTTGTAACCAAAATAAATCGTTACCCAGTTGATCTTCAACTGTCAGGACATAGTCACGGAGGACAAGTCCAAATCCCTTTTGTAGGTCCGTTAATTACTACCAAACTAGCTGAGAGCTATGTTGAAGGTATGTATGAAGTAGAGGGGAAGAGTAAGCAGTTATATTTATATGTAAATCGTGGTATTGGGACTACTAGGATGCCTGTTAGATTTTGTAGTGTACCTGAACTTTCAGTTTTTGTGTTGAAGCAAAAGAGTGACTAGAATATTTAACAATATGATTCGGAGGAACGTGCGATGTTGGTCGATGGAAAACAGTTTCTTAAAACTTTAGATGTGACAAAGTAATTTTCATAAATAAAAAACAACAATAGGACCTATAAAGGAACCTATTGCTGTTTTTATCCTATATGGATTGCCCATAAATGTTCGTTGATGAGGGCTAATTATAGTTTTACTTTGTTATTTTTGCAAGGAAAGACCATCAAAATATGTTCTATAGTTATTTGAGAATTCGAAGTTGTTTTTTGCATCCCAATTAATAGACCAAGACATTAGGCCGCGGAATGCAGGATAGCCACTCTGATTAGAAAGTTTATACTTTCCTCCGAACGGAACTCCTTTAATGATATAATTTAAAGCTTTTTTCATTTCAGTTGGCGAAATGTATCCACCACTTGGAGCTGCCGCTGGTGCTGCTGGAAGCCCAATCATGACTTGATCTGAACGAAGAGCTGGGAAAATGTTATTTGCATTACCACCTACAGGAAAACCATGTAAGAGCATATCTGCCATAGCGACCTCGTAGTCTGCAGTACCTTGATTGTAGTTATTACCGTCCATTCCAATCCCGCTACCAGCGTTGTAGTGTTGAACGTGAATGTATGTTAGTTTATCTTTCACTCCGTAAATAATTGGTAAATATGCACCCCATATGCTTCCATATGCGCTATATCCGCCTTGAACATAAGCTGTTTCAGGGGCCATGCTTAATAGAAAATCTGGACCATAATGATCTGAGATTGTTCGAATAGCTGAAATAAGATTTACGATTTGAGGGGTAGTTGGGTTTTTGAAGTTAGTGTCATTTCCGTTTAAGTAAATACCTGATTCAAGGTCAATATCTATTCCGTCAAAACCGTATTTATCGATCAGAGATTGTATGGAATTAATAAAACGATCCTTAGCGGCATTGTCAGGAAGTAAAACGACCCCATTTTGTCCACCTATTGAAAGAACTACTTTCTTTCCTTTACTTTTTAAATAAGAAATATCTGATTTGAATTCTGCATCTGTACCATACACAGGAGAAAATTCAACAGTGGAACGATCATCACCAGTTTCACCAAAAGATACATTGATTACATCCCATTTTGGTGAAACGTCTTTTAATTTAATAATGCCAGTACCGTTATCAAAGTTATGCCAGTATCCAACGAGTAATTTTGAACCTAAATTGTTTGCTGCTTGTGCTTGGAAAGGGGATAGCGATAGAAGTAAGAACATTACTAAAATACAACAAAAAAATTTGAACTTGTTTAACATATCAACACTCCTATACAAAAAGTTGTCTAGATGTATAATCTTGTTTATTCAATGATATCTGAAAATTCTTTCTTTTGTAAGGAGAATATAATTTTCTCAACAATTGTGTATGGGAAAGTATTAAACCTAATGTAATAATTTTTGAAGGAGGTTGAATTATAATTGTTAAATTCAGAATATTTTGATATATTTTAAAGTATAGGACAAAATCTTTCGCACAGTACTCTTACATAAATTTCAAAATTTAGTTTGGAAGGGGATGTACAAGATTTGGATAAAAATCTAAAGAAAGACCTCAAAATACGCCACATTACAATGATTTCAATTGGCGGCGTAATAGGGGCTGGTTTGTTTGTTGGAAGTGGTGCAGTTGTACATTCGGCAGGACCAGGTTCTATCGTTTCATATGCATTAGCAGGACTTCTAGTCATTTTCGTCATGAGAATGCTAGGAGAAATGGCAGCTGTTAATCCGACAAGTGGTTCATTTGCAACGTATGCAAGAGAAGCGATTGGTCCTTGGGCGGGTTATACAATAGGCTGGTTATACTGGTTTTTTTGGGTAATTGTTATTGCAATAGAAGCCACAGCAGGTGCTGGTATTATCCAATATTGGATTCCACAAATACCGCTTTGGTTATTAAGTTTAATATTAACAATTTTATTAACGCTGACGAACGTTTTTTCGGTGAAATCATTTGGAGAGTTTGAATATTGGTTTTCTTTTATTAAAGTAATAAGTATTGTTTTGTTCCTTTGTCTAGGTCTTGCTGTTATTTTAGGATTTGTTCCAGGAACAGAAGCACCCGGCACTTCGAATTTAATTGGACAAGGTGGATTTATGCCAAACGGTATAAGTTCGGTACTGCTTGGAATTACTGTCGTTATATTTTCATTTATGGGATCAGAGATTGTAGCAGTAGCCGCAGGTGAATCTGCAGAACCTGTAAAAGCAGTAAAAACAGCAACAAACAGTGTGATTTGGCGTATTCTTGTATTTTTTATTGGGTCTATAGCGGTAGTTGTTACGCTACTGCCATGGAATTCAGCAAACATATTAAAAAGTCCATTTGTAGCTGTACTGGAACATATAGGAATACCAGCTGCGGCACAAATTATGAATTTTATCGTTTTAACAGCTGTACTCTCTTGTTTAAATTCGGGTTTATATACAAACTCAAGAATGCTTTTTTCGATGGCAGAAAGAGGAGATGCTCCAAAGGCGTTTTTGAAATTGAACAGTAGTGGTGTTCCAGTTCGGGCCGTTTTATTCGGAACGTTCTTCGCTTATATTGGCGTTGTTTTTAGTTATATTTCTCCAGATAAAGTCTTTTTGTTTTTAGTGAATGCATCTGGCGGGATTGCGTTACTAGTTTATCTCGTTATTGCAGTTTCGCATTTAAAGATGCGTAAAAAAATGGGAAAAGTAGAACAACAAAATTTGAAAGTGAAAATGTGGCTTTTTCCGTATGTAACGTATGTTACAATTGCTGCTATCATAGCAGTTTTAGTTGCGATGTTCGCAATTGATACTTTACGTTCACAAGCACTTTTAACAATGTTTGTTACTGTTCTTATCATACTTTCTTATTTTATTTTTAATAGAAATAAAAATAGCACAATTTTGAAGCCTAAAAGTAAGAATGAGGAATCCGTTCGATTCTAATTTTCTTATTTTCGGAGAGAGTTACACCAATCATTACTATAAAAGAATCATATATAATCATAGAAAAAAGTAATTACTATTGTCATAGTGAATATAAACTTTTTTCTTGACTTTTTATACGAAGGCGAGCAAAATGGTAAAAAAGGAAGGGGGGATGATGATGGAAGAGTACGTATTAGAGCTGTATAACCTGTTATATACGACAGAATGGCAAGATATTGTTTCGTTTCTAGGAATCGTATTTTGCATGAAAATTGTAATTGTATATATGGAAGAGCAAGGTATGTTCTATTCCTTCTCATCCCCGTTCGATATGCAGCGCGAGCCGTTGCTAAACTATGCCAATGTGAATTACGAACAAATTCCTTTTGTTATTTTCTTTATGATTCGATTTATTACAGCAATTGTAAGGAAAAAGGAAAGTGACGATGAAGAGTGCCACTCAACTTGTAATATAGCGAATGTTTTTTAAGCTAAATACAAGGAGGAGATTTATATGTGGTTTCGATTTCTTATGATTGGTTTCTTTTCATTAACAGCAATTTCTTTAATGGGATATCAAGTGTCTGAAATTTTTCAAGCATATAGCGATACATTTTTTAACAAAAACTAATCTCGTTGCTATTTGAATAATAAAGCGATAAAATCCTTCTTAAGAAGTTTTATTAAGAAGGATTTTTTTCTTTGTCTTATCTTGCTGTGTCAAACTATTGTCACATTTACACTGTGAATAGTATGTTAAAATAGTGAGGTTACGTATACATATTTGAAGGAAGAGGGAGTGACCATTTTGGTGGATCAATCAACAAATCAGAAAAGCTATGCTCCTATTGTGATAACGCTTTCTGTAATTGTAAATGCGATTATTTTATTTTTGTTCTTTGGACCTGTTGGCTATGAAGGAGAATTACATTTTGATGTAACAATTTTACCAATGTTAAATGCAATTTTTAATAGCTTTACGTTCGTATTCTTATTAGCAGCTCTATACTCTATTATTAAGAAGAATGTGAAAATGCACCGTGGTTTCATCCTGGCAGCATTTACAACGACGTTGCTATTTTGTGTTTCTTATTTATCGTATCATTACTTAGCGCCAGCAACACATTTTGGCGGAGAAGGATTCATTAAATATGTGTATTTCATCATTTTAATTACACATATTATCCTGGCAGCAATTATTGTACCGCTTGCATTGTTTGCACTTGTATTTGGTTTTACAAATCAATTAACACGTCATCGTAAAATTGTACGTTGGACGATGCCGATTTGGTTATATGTAAGTTTATCTGGTGTTATAGTTTACTTAATGATCTCACCTTATTATCAATAAAAAATCTCAGCCTGTAGGCTGGGATTTTTTTGTTAGGCAAATATTTTTGTGAAATGAAAAAAATATGGTATACAAAAGTATAGTTACTTTTCATATAGAAGGGATGGTAAAGGAATATGCAAAATTTTGTATTTCGTAATCCAACGAAACTTATTTTCGGTAAAGGGCAATTAGAACAGTTGAAAACTGAAATTCCACAGTTCGGTAAAAAAGTTCTTCTCGTATACGGAGGAGGCAGTATTAAAAGAAACGGTATTTATGATAATGTAATTTCTATTTTAAAAGATATAAATGCAGAAGTATTTGAATTGACAGGCGTTGAACCGAATCCTCGTGTATCGACTGTAAAGAAAGGGATTCAGATTTGTAAAGAGAATGGTGTTGAATTTATTTTAGCAGTTGGCGGAGGAAGTGTAATCGACTGTACGAAGGCAATTGCTGCTGGTAGTAAGTACGATGGAGATGTATGGGATATTGTAACGAAAAAAGCTTTTGCTAGTGAGGCATTACCATTTGGTACTGTACTTACTCTTGCAGCAACAGGATCTGAAATGAATGCAGGCTCGGTAATTACAAACTGGGAAACGAATGAAAAGTATGGATGGGGTAGCCCGGTTACTTTCCCGCAGTTTTCAATTTTAGATCCAGTTCATACTGCGTCTGTGCCGAGGGATCAAACAATTTACGGTATGGTAGATATTATGTCGCACGTATTAGAGCAATATTTCCACAACGGAACGAATACAGAACTACAAGATCGTTATTGTGAATCTGTTTTAAAAACAGTAATTGAGACAGCTCCTAAGCTTTTAAGTGATTTAGAAAATTATGAGCATAGAGAAACTATTTTATATTGTGGTACTATGGCGTTAAACGGCATTTTAGCGATGGGAGTTAAAGGGGACTGGGCAACTCATAATATTGAGCATGCAGTTTCTGCTGTTCATGATATACCGCATGGAGGCGGCTTAGCAATTCTATTCCCTAACTGGATGAAGCATGTCGTAGATGAAAATGTAAGTCGTTTTAAACAGTTTGCTATTCGCGTATTCAATGTAGAAACAGATGGAAAGACTGAGCGAGAAATTGCGTTAGAAGGAATTCAGGCGTTACGTCAATTTTGGACTTCAATTGAGGCACCAGTAACATTATCTGATTATGCTATTGGAGAAAATGAAATTGATTTAATGGCGGATAAAGCAATGGCTTATGGTGAATTTGGTAACTTTAAAAAATTAAATAAAGACGATGTTTTAAGTATATATAAAGCTTCTTTATAAGTGAATTTAGAAAAGAAACCTATTTGATTGTTTAATCGAATAGGTTTCTTTTTGCTGTTTATAAATGTTTATGGTTGTTTTTGATTGTTTTTAATTTTTTTTGATTGTTTATGGTTGATTTTTGTGACCGTTTTCATTATACTGTAATCAAAGAAGAGGTGAATAAAATGTTAACTCCTGAACGTCATCAAATGATATTGCAACTTGTAAAAGAACAGAAAGTTGTAAAATTACAGCAATTAGTTGAAAGAACAGAAAGCTCTGAGTCGACAATTCGCCGTGATTTAGCACAATTGGAAAAGCAAAGGTTATTAAAAAGAGTTCATGGTGGTGCCGCTGTTTTAACAGGAAAAGGGCAAGAACCAACGATGGTTGAAAAATCATCCAAAAACATTCAAATAAAACAACAAATTGCTAATTATGCGGCTAGCGTTATTGAACAAGGTGATTGTATTTATTTAGATGCAGGAAGTACAACATTTGAAATGATTCCATTTTTAATAAATAAAGATGTGACTGTCGTTACGAATGGACTTATGCATATTGAAGCTTTAGTTGAAAATAATATTCGTGCGTATTTACTAGGTGGAATGATGAAGAGTAGGACGAAAGCTTTAATCGGTGCTATGGCACAGGAAAGTATGCAGAAGTATCGTTTTGATAAATGTTTTTTAGGTGCAAATGGTGTACATGAACAGCTTGGCTTTACAACGCCAGATCCAGAAGAAGCGCTCTTAAAACAAATGGCATTAACATTAGCAAACGAAGGATATTTCTTAATTGATGAAAGTAAGTTTTCAGAAGTTGCATTTGCGAAAATTGCAAATGTTGAAGAAGCAAATATTATTACAAACCATTTAGAAATTGATTTAGAAAAATATAAAAGACAAACCAATGTAATTGAGGCTGATAAACAATGATCTATACAGTTACTTTAAACCCATCTATTGATTATGTAGTACAAGTTAATTCCTTTGATTTAGGCGCAGTCAATCGAGCAGAGAAAGATATGAAGTTTCCTGGAGGAAAAGGGATTAATGTTTCTCGCGTTCTCCATCGTTTAGGTGTGGAAAATGTAGCACTTGGATTTACTGGTGGATTCACCGGTCAATTTATTAAAGGTGTATTACAGGCGGAAGGCGTAATGACAAACTTCATCCAAGTAGACGGAGATTCCCGAATTAATGTGAAAATAAAAGGGCAAGAAGAGACAGAATTAAATGGGCAAGGTCCTAATGTGACAAATGAGCAATTTGAACAATTAATGAAACAAATCGAAAGTATGAAGCAGGGAGATTGCGTTGTGCTAGCTGGAAGTGTACCTGCATCTATCCCAACTACCTTTTATGAATCAATCGCAGCGCTCGGAGCTGAAAAAGGTATTCGAGTAGTAGTCGATGCAAGCGGAAGTGCACTGCAGCATGTAATTAAAAATAAGCCATTTTTAATTAAGCCAAACCATCATGAACTTGGTGAGTTGTTTGGAGTGGAGCTTTCAACAGTAGAGGACGTTTTACCTTATGGGAGAAAATTAATTGAACAAGGTATAAAACACGTTATCGTATCGATGGCTGGAGAGGGAGCTTTATTATTTACGGCAGAAGGTATATATGAAGCGACTGTTCCAAAAGGTGTTGTAATTAATTCAGTTGGGGCCGGAGATTCTCTTGTTGCAGGGTTTGTAGGCAAATATGAACAGACAAAAGATATTGAAAAGGCATTTCAATACGGCGTTGCAACAGGGAGTGCAACAGCATTTTCAGCTGATTTATGTAAGAAGGAAAAAGTAGAAGAATTATTGTCGCAAGTAATTGTAGCTAAGCGATAGGGGGAAGCAACATATGAAAATTACAGAACTATTAAAAAGGGATACAGTCATTATGGATTTGACAGCTTCAAATAAAGAAGCTGTCATAGATGAATTAGTTGAGAAATTAAATGGGGCAAATCGTTTAAATAGTAAAATGGGATTTAAAGAAGCTATTTTAAAGCGGGAGTCCCAAAGTACGACTGGAATAGGGGAAGGTATTG
The DNA here is from genome assembly GCF_003946765.1 of Bacillus sp. 2D03. Classification (NCBI taxonomy): domain Bacteria; kingdom Bacillati; phylum Bacillota; class Bacilli; order Caryophanales; family Bacillaceae; genus Bacillus; species Bacillus sp. 2D03. The sequence continues at coordinate 273,676 of NZ_RPSJ01000009.1, forward strand.
CAATACCTCATGCGAAGACAAAGGCTGTTAAACAACCATCGATTTGTTTTGGTAGAAGTGTAAGCGGTATCAATTATGAGTCGCTCGACGGACAGCCTGCACACTTATTCTTTATGATTGCTGCAAGTGAAGGAGCGAATAATACTCATTTAGAAACGTTGTCTCGTTTATCGACATTATTAATGGATGAAGGGTTTCGCAAGCAACTATTAGAAGCGAAGGATGAAAGTGAGCTTCTTCAACTATTTGATGAAAAAGAGAATGAAAAAGAAGAAGAGATTGAAGTCGCCAAACCAGAAGGAAATGAACCGTACGTATTGGCAGTTACGGCTTGCCCAACTGGAATCGCTCACACGTATATGGCCGCAGATAGCTTGAAAGCAAAAGCAGCAGAGCTAGGAATCGCAATTAAAGTTGAAACGAACGGATCAACAGGTATAAAAAACGGTTTAACAAAAGAAGACATTGAACGAGCAACAGCTATTATCGTAGCAGCAGATAAACAAGTAGAAATGAACCGTTTTGCTGGGAAGCATGTCATTCAAGTACCAGTCGCTGATGGGATTAGAAAAACGGAAACACTTCTTAATCGAGCTGTAAAGCAAGATGCACCAATCTTTAAAGGTGTAAAAGAAGATGGAAAGGCAGAAAGTACGGAAAAAGAAAAAGGATTAGGAATTTATAAGCATTTAATGAATGGCGTAAGTAATATGCTTCCATTCGTTGTTGGCGGCGGGATTTTAATAGCGCTAGCGTTTTCGTTTGGTGGTATAAAGGCGGAAGGTCCTTTAGCTGAATTGTTTATGTCAATTGGTGGGGGAAAAACAGGTGCGTTTTTATTCCTTGTACCAATTTTAGCTGGATTTATTGCAAGTTCTATTGCTGATCGTCCTGGTTTTATGCCTGGTGTTGTAGGTGGATTTTTAGCGGCGAATGCGAATGCTGGCTTTTTAGGTGGATTAATTGCTGGTTTCTTAGCTGGATATGTTGTTTTAGGGTTGAAAAGATTATTTTCAGGACTACCAGTACAATTAGAAGGAATTAAACCTGTTTTGTTATATCCAGTCTTTGGATTATTGATTACAGGAGTTGTAATGCAAAAAGCAGTGATTCCGCCTGTAGTAGCATTAAATGAAATGTTGACAGGGTGGTTAAATGGTTTAAACGGTACGAATGCTATATTACTAGGTCTTATTTTAGGTGGTATGATGGCAATTGATATGGGTGGTCCAATTAATAAAGCGGCATTTACGTTTGGTATTGCTGCAATAGAAGCACAGAATTTTGGAGTGCACTCAGCAGTTATGGCTGGTGGTATGGTACCGCCACTTGCGATTGCATTTGCAACTACATTCTTTAAATCAAAGTTTACAGAAGCGGAACGTAAATCTGGTTTAACAAATTATATTATGGGAGCATCGTTCATTACAGAAGGTGCGATTCCGTTTGCAGCTGCAGATCCGGTTCGAGTAATCGTAAGTTGTGTTGTTGGTTCAAGTATTGCAGGTGCGTTATCTATGTTATTCCAAATTACATTACCAGCACCGCATGGTGGATTATTTGTAATAGCGTTAGTAAATAAACCGTTACTATATATTTTCTCTATATTAATTGGAACGATTGTCTCGGCTATTATGCTAGGTGTTTGGAAAAAGAAAGTTCAATAACAAGTGAAAAGAGAGCAGCTTTAGTAGCTGCTCTCTTTTTATTACAAAAAAATAGGTTAACAATTAAATATTAATGTTTTTTGGTAAAAGATGTAATAAAACCTGAATTTTTTGTAACAAAAAAGTAACACTGTAATTTTTTCTGGAAAAAAGTTCTTGTGCTCGTATATGAAAAATATATGAACACCATTGGAGATTGTATTAGAAATACATTTTATTAATATGGAAATTTATGTTACAACTCGTTAATCGTATATTACGAATGCTTTGTAATTGTGTGATTTCTAAAATTTCTAAAAATCTGTTGCTATAATGAAAATACGAAAACAAAGCAAATGGAGGCTATTCATGAAAAAATTATTAGGTATAGCAACAGCAGCAGTTTTTGGTCTTGGGATTTTTGTGGGTTCTGCTAAAGCGGAAACAATTGTAACAACAGACGTATTAAATGTTAGAGAAAACCCAAATGTAGAGTCAAAGCTTGTAGGTAAAGTGTTAAGTGGGAATACACTAGATGTTATAAATACAGAAAATGGATGGACAAAAATTAAGTTGAACGGCAAGGAAGCGTTTGTAAGTGCCGAGTTTACAAAGAGCACATATTATGTAACGGCGGGCGTATTAAATATTCGTGCTGGAGCGAATACTGATTCTGAAATTTTAGGTAAACTTAATAAAGATGATGTGATTGAAACGACGAATCAAGTTCAAAATGAATGGTTACAATTCGACTACAATGGAAAAGTCGGATATGTTCACGTGCCATATTTAACAGGAACGGCACCTGTAATCGAAAAGAAAGAGGTTGTAGCTCAAGAAGAAGCGCCAGCTAGAACCAATACGCCGGTTAAAAATAATACAGTAGTTAAGAATAAAGAGTCTGTTAAGAGTAACGATTCTATTAAGAATGTAGAATCAAGTAAACCTGTGGTAAAAGAAAAACCGGCTGCAAAACCAGTTGCAAAATCTACTGAAACAAGTGCGCCTACTGGTGGTCGTGAAATTACAGTAGAAGCGACGGCATATACAGCAGATCCGAGTGAGAATGGTTCGTATGGTGGTCGTGTATTAACTGCGATGGGGCATGATTTAACAGCAAATCCAAATATGAAAGTAATTGCTGTTGATCCGAAAGTAATTCCGCTTGGATCAAAAGTATGGGTAGAAGGATATGGAGAAGCGATTGCTGGAGACACTGGTGGTGCGATTAAAGGAAACCGTATTGATGTATTAGTCGGTTCAGATGGTAGTGCTAATAGCTGGGGGCGCAAATCTGTAAAAGTGAAAGTTATACAATAGGTTATCGATATTAATATAAAAAGCGGTTGCTTGAATTTATGTAAGCAGCCGCTTTTTATGGATTATTGAAATGGATAAATAGTTTTACCTGTAATAATTTTATATGCACTGCAAAATTGCGTTTGTATATATTCTGTATTTTTATTTTCTGGATGCAATGTTGTTTCATGGAGAGTAGAATGAAAAGCCCGTAGTAAACAATTTAGGGCGAAGTATAATTCCTCTTGTGAACAATTTTGTTCTTTTGTAGAAGTAGCCAAAATGAGGTCTTTTGTCAAAGATGAAAAATTGATGGTGGATTGTTTCATAGTTAACTCATCCTCTCGAAACTATTTTTATCATGTATATGCAGAATTGGACAAACTATGTTCTTTTTTCTATATAATTTCATGTACCGAAATGAAAGAACTTGCAATCATGCCGTTAAAATTGGTAAGATTGGGTATAATCAATAGATGGAGTATATTACATAAAGAGAGTTGAATGATATGGTAGAAGTGCAACGCGAAAAAGTTGCTGTCATCATTGGACCAACTGCTGTTGGAAAGACGAAGTTAAGTATCGATCTTGCCAAAGCGTTGAACGGTGAAATTATTAGTGGTGATTCCATGCAGATCTATCGAGCGATGGATATTGGAACTGCAAAGGTAACAAAAGCAGAGATGGACGGAATTCCACATTATATGGTCGATATAAAAAATCCGGAAGATTCATTTTCTGTCGCGGAATTTCAAGAACGTGTTCGCAAGCATATTCGAGAAATTACAGAACGTGGTAAATTACCAATTATAGTTGGTGGGACCGGTCTTTATATACAATCTGTTTTATTCGATTATCAGTTTACAGATGATGCTGGTGATGTGATATACCGAGAGCAAATGGAAAAGTTAGCTTTAGAACGCGGTGTGGAATATGTACATAAAAAATTGCAAGAAGTAGATCCAGAAAGTGCGGAGCGTATTCATGCAAATAATGTACGACGTGTCATTCGGGCGTTAGAAATTTTCCACACAACGGGTGAAAAAATGAGTGACCAAATTGAGAAACAAGAAAAAGAGTTACTCTATGATGTTTCATTAATTGGCTTGACAATGGATCGAGAAATGCTATACGATCGCATTAACTTACGAGTGGATTTGATGATGGAACAAGGCCTATTAGAGGAAGTAGAAGGGCTGTATAATAGAGGGATACGAGATTGTCAATCTATTCAAGCGATTGGATATAAAGAAATCTATGATTATTTTGAGAATCGAGTCTCTTTAGAAGATGCGGTATCACAATTAAAGACGAATTCGCGTCGTTATGCAAAGCGTCAATTAACGTGGTTCCGTAATAAAATGGATGTCACGTGGTTTGATGTTACAAACGGTGAAAAAACGTCAGAAATTTTACGATACATAGAAGGAAAGTTACAAGTAAAGTCGAATAATAGTAAGTAGAGAAAAAGAGGAGGATTCGACATGAAGCAATCAATCAATATTCAAGATCAGTTTTTAAATCAACTCCGTAAAGAAAATACGTTTGTTACGCTGTACTTATTAAATGGTTTCCAGCTTCGTGGACTAATTAAAGGATTTGATAATTTTACAGTCCTGCTGGAAACAGAAGGTAAGCAACAGCTTATTTATAAACATGCAATTTCTACATTTGTACCACAAAAAAATGTTTCAATTGAATTAGAATAGTAATGAATTATTGTACATAACAAAAAAAGAGCGAGTTTTGAAGTGACCCCTAAAAGTTAGACACGGTTATTTCATTAGGCAGCTTGATAAAAGTGAGTCCGGTATTGTACCGGGCTCATTTTTAATTTTGCCTTAATCCGTTTCGTATTATAATAATCTATATAT